>NZ_JAVZIN010000016.1:0-10941 GCF_038871235.1 Hadarchaeum sp. (SeqCode) | reverse complement strand
ATGGCGGAAAGAATTTTGATCGATAATGGAATTGTTGTCACCATGAATCCCAAGCGCGAGATCCTCAGGAACGCCTCAGTTCTGGTTGAAGGAGATAGAATCGTTGATGTTGGTGTTGCTGCCGAGGTGAGGCGGAGGCACAAGCCAGACACTGTTATCGATGCCGAAGATAAGGTGGTGATGCCCGGACTGGTGAACCTCCATTTTCACTCTGACAACATGTCTAGGAGCGTTGGAGAACACATGGGCTTGGAGGAGTGGCTTGACAGCCTTTATTATCCCATGTTGAAAGCAATGACAGATGAGGACGTTTATTACACAGCCTTACTTGCCTATGCAGAGGCCTTGCTTTCCGGAACTACGATCGTAAATGACATGTATATCAAGCTTCAAAGTTGCGCTAAAGCGGCAGAGAAGGTAGGAATTAAATCAGTTCTTTCAAGCACTACAGCAGATTTGGTTGAAGGTTTGGAGAGTCTTGATGATAACGAAAAGGCGATCAGAGAAATAAAATCAACAAGCGGAAGAGTGAAGGTCTGGCTGGGAGTTGAATGGCTCCCGCTTTGTTCCGATGAATTTCTTCAGAGAACAAGAGAGCTTGCTGATAGATATAAAACCGGAATACACATCCACCTCAACGAGTCAAAGGGAGAAGTAGCTACATGTTTGGAAAAATATGGTAAGAGGCCCACGGAGCGTGCTTATGAATTCGGCGTCATGGGCCCCGATGTAGTTGCGGCCCACTGCGTCTGGCTTTCAGAACGGGAGATGAGGCTCTACGCGGAAACCGGGACCCACATCTCACACAATCCAGTCTCCAACGCCAAGCTGGGAAACGGGCTCGCCAAAATACCTGAACTGGTTGAACTCGGGGTTAACGTTGGCTTGGGAACGGATGATGCCCCATGTAACAATACGGTTAATATGTTTGAGACGATGAAGTTCGCCTCACTGGCCCAGAAGTCGAGGTTCACCGATGCCTCCAAGATGCCGGCGATGCAGGTGCTGGAGATGGCGACGCTGAACGGAGCCAAGGCGCTGGGGATGGAGAGGGAGATCGGCTCCATAGAGGTGGGCAAGAAGGCCGACATCATCCTCATCGACCTGAACGTCCCCAACATGAGGCCCATCCACTTCGGCGAGTACTCCAACATCTGCCAGAACCTGGTTTATTCCTCGTTGGGCAACTCGGTGGACACGGTGATGGTCGATGGCCAGGTCGTCGTCGAGGGCCGCAGGCTGAAGACGATGGATCTGGGCGAGATCATCAGAAGGCATGGGGAGCTGGCGGCGGACCTGCTGGAGAGACGAAAGAAGTACATCAAACCCCTACCGTTTTAAAAGGAGCCTGTGATAGCCATCCTGTAAAGGTCGAATAAGTCCTCCTTAGAAGTAGGTCTGGGGTTCGAGGGTATTATATCAGTTTTTTCTACCAGTTCAGCGATATCCTCATTTTTCACTCCGATATCCTCAAGCTTTTCAGGCAATCCTAACTTTTTACCCAGTTCTTTGATTAATTCCACAGCCCTTTTAGCACCTTTCTCAGATGGGAGATGACTGACATCTTCACCCAATATTGCGGCGATTTTTCGAAGCTTTTCCACACAAAATTTCAAATTATGATACATCACGACTGGAAGCAGTACACCACAGAGCAAACCGTGCGGCAGATCGTACTTGCCCCCTATAGCATGGGCCAGCCCGTGAACGTTGCCCAACCTAGCATTGGCGGTGGCTATTCCTGCTAACAGACTGCCAAGGAGCATATTGGATCGAGTTTCAATCTCGTTGCCATTTTTTACTGCTGTTTCGATGTTGTTCACGATCAATTCAATGGCCTTTTCAGCATAAATGTCGGTCAAAGGATTGGCCATTTTTGATATATAGGATTCAATGGCGTGGGAGAGCGCGTCCATCCCCGACCAAATCGTGATACTTGGCGGTAGCTTTAGGGTCAGCTCAGGATCCAGAATGGCTGTCCTTGCGGTGAGATGCCAGCTTAAAAACAGGGTTTTTTTCTTTTCTGCACTGGCAGTTATCATTGCCGCGCGGCTGACCTCGCTACCAGTTCCTGCAGTGGTTGGAATCAGGAGCAGTGGTAAAGATGGGAATTTGAATTTATCAATCCCTCGGTATTCCCATAAGTTTCCCGGATTGGTTGCCATGGCAGAGATAATTTTAGCCACATCCATCGGGCTCCCCCCGCCGATACCTACAACTAAATCGCAATTTTTTTCTTTCAAAATCCTCAATCCATTCTCCACATCTTTATCCTTGGGATTTGGTTCCACACCATCGAAGACAGCTAGGTCAAGTCCTTTTAGAGATTCAACCAGTTTTTTAACCAGATCAGTTTTTATCAATCCCTTATCAGTGACGATTAAAATCCTGTTTCCGCCAAGAGCTCTCAATTCTTCAGCAGTCTTGTCAATGCTGCCCGGACCAAAAATTATCTTGGGGACTATTCTGAACTCAAACATTAACAGTACCTCGTTATTCGTTGAGGTTTTATTGTCTTAAGCCTTGTGAGATTCATTCATCAAAATACGCAACCGCCTTTACAGCGATCATCCACTTTTCGGATAGAAGCCTGCTTACTTCCACGATTGTGCAAACAGGCCAATAGTCCTTAAAATACTCTCCCCTGACTTTTCTAAATATATCCAAGTTTTTCATGTCCGTTAAAAAAGCAGTCAGTTCAACAATGTTGCTCAGATTTCCTCCAGCTTCAGTCACGACTTTCTCCAAGTTGTAAAATACTTGTCTTGCCTGTGTTTCGAAGTCGCCTTCACTAACTGTTTCGCCTTTAGCGTTTTCCGGAACTTGGGCGCAGACAAAGAGAAAGTTACCCGCTCTTATGGCGCGCGAGTATCCTACTGCTGGGGGCATGTCTTTTATCTGGAAAATTTTCCTCATTGCTCTTACCTACTATTTTTCGTTGAAGGCCAGTATGTAGGCCGCGTAGAGCTTGGCAGCGTCGACGAGTTCTTTAACGCTTATTTTTTCATTGATTATGTGCGCGTCTTCAATCCTGCCCGGACCGCAAATGGCCGATGGTATACCGAACTTTGAAAACCAACCAGCGTCTGAGACGGATGGCCATATTGAAACCTCCGGCTTCTTCCCCAATATTTTTTCCCTCACTTGAAGCAGAAGTTTAACATATGGGTTGTTTTCGTCAATGTCCGCCGATGGAAATACTTCCCCTTTTTCCCTGACTAGCGATTCGCCGCCCCACGTGATTTCCGGCGGATGTTTTCGCAGCCAGACATCAGCTTTGGCGACGTTTATTACGTGATCTGTTATTTCCTTTTTGATGTCTTCAACGTTTTCATTTGGTAAAAAGTGGGCCGTGTACCATATCTTGCATTCATCAGGTATGAATATCGGGTTTCTACCCCCCTCGATCACGGACGGATTTAAGGTGGTGATCCCTGGGGAAACTCTAGGATATTTTTTCATAACCCCCCAATGTCTCTCGAGTTCCTGCATGCCTTCAATGATCTTACACATCTTTTCTATGGTGTTGGCTGCTTCAACCCCGCCACCGGCGTGGATCATCTTGTGTCTGACGGCGTCGTGGTAGACCTCTGGGCTTTTTATTTTGATCCAGAAGGTAATGACTCCACCTTGCCCTTGGACCTCTAATCCGTTTGGTTCGGGAATCAAGGCAAAGTCGCACCTGTATCCTTTTTCCAGCAGTCTTTTTGTTCCCGGTTCACCAGCTTCTTCACCGATTACCGATTGAATCATCAGGTTGTGTTTCAGTTCTAATCCACTTTCAGCGATAATTTTTACTGCAAAGAGTGCAGCAGCGAGGCCGCCTTTCATATCAGTTGAGCCGCGTCCGTAAAGGTACTGATCATCGTAAAACCCTTTGAAAGGATTAAAGTCCCACTTTTCATCCTCTTTTACCTCAGCCACATCAACATGGCCGTTAAAGGCGAGGGTTTTTCCACCTTTTTTACCTTCGAGTGTGCCAACTAGATCAGGTTCACCTGGGTAGACATCGACCATTTTCACTTGCATCCCAGTCTTCTTCATTTCGCTTGCCAGCCACTTTTGCAAGGGTAACGTGTTTTTTGCCGGAGGGTTCGGAGTTTTGAATGAGATCAACTTGGCAGCATATTTCAAGAGTTCTTCCTTTCTTTCGTCTACTTCAGATAAAAGTTGGTTCATAGTTTTCATTTAATCCCACGATTTCATATGCGAACTTTCATAAAAATTTAAGTGTTGAAAAATTTAGCCGAATTCGGCTTTTTTCAATAAAATTGGGTGAAAGAGTTTTGGGAAGACTTATAAATGAACCTTAAAAATTTATAGGCTTCCGCGAAGAAGAGAAAAAAGTATGAAAGTCAAAGTTAAGTTCATTGGCGCCTTTCGCGATGCGGCGGGAGTGAAGGAAGCGGAGATAAATGATGTTAAAAACATTAGAGATCTATTTAGCGCTTTGGTCAAAAGATTCGGTGAAAAGTTGAAAAAGGAAATGTTTGATCCTAAAACCAACAGATTGCTTGATTGGGTTTTTGTCTCCCTAAATGGAAAAACTGTTAGATTGCCTGATGATTTTGAAACATCTTTGAAAGACGGTGATGTTGTAATTATTTATCCGCCTCTCGCCGGTGGATGATTTTTGCTGTTTAAGGCTTTCTCTTATCCGGAGGTTGTCTAATAATTCATTTTTATTATTTTTGGACAATAGTAAATTGATTTTTGGAGCTGGACCAGGAGTGGGGGGACAACCCATAAGGAGGTACCCATATGAGACACCCCCACTACTGGAAGGCGTATCACGCCTCAAAACTGTATGACAAATTGGAGATATTTAAAATCTGCTCACGAGTCGTGAGCATCCTCGGCCCGCCTTGGCAGGTCTCCAAACGTGGGCGTCTGCCCAAGTTCCGTCCAGAACTGTACGCCGCGATGGGTATCTTCAGGAAATATTTCGGCTCCAGCCTTCGCGCCGCTGAAGGGGAAACCCCTCTTCTGATAGGCCTCAGGATGGATCATGCAACCATTTGGTGGGGGCTCCAGCGCATGCCGATTGTCTATTTTGAGCGGGCGCTCGAACTCCTGTACGAACTAATTGCCAAGCTGTTCAAGTGCGAGATCTTCATCACGGACTCGACCGGTGTTGAAACGGATCGCTACCAAGAGCGCCGGAGGGCGCTCAAAACATGCCCGGAGCGCGAATTCGTTAAGCTGCACGTGCTCGAGGGTTATTCGCGCGAGGCGGGCCTCGTGCCCATAGTCGCCGCGAGGGTGACGCGGGGTCAAGCGCACGATTCGCCGCAGTTCAAGTGCCTGCTAAAAAATTCCGCGGCGGAGGCGAACCCCTGCTAGGCGACTCGGCTTACGACGCGGCCAAGAACTTCGAACTCGCCAAAAGGCACGGGTTCGAGCCCGTGATCAAACTCAAAAACATCGGGCTCAAGGGGCTCCTGCGCAGACAGGCGGCCCGCGATTTCGATCGGAACCGTGAACTCTATCGCATGCGGGGTGTGGGTGAGGCACCGTTCGGCGGGTTCGCCGTCAGGTATGAAAGTCGGACGAGATGTAGACTGCTTAAAACGAGGGCAATCGATTCCCTCTTGATGGCGATTGCGCACAATCTCCGCACCTACGCGCGGGCGCGCGCGATGAAGAGAATGAAGATTTTTATTTGTAGATTTATTAGACAACCTCTCTTATCCGAATCCAAAAAGACTTTGGAAAAACTTATTAAGTTTAGAATTGATTCCCCACACATGAATAATGAAGAAATTAAGGAAAAGAGGAAAATGCTCTTTACTGATGAGAGGAGATGCACGGGCTGTCGGACGTGTGAGCTAGCTTGCGCCTTTTACCATTATAAAGAAAAGAACCCCTCACGAGCGCTTCTCAGAATAGTAAAGCTTGAGAACAAGCTTAGGGACGTTCCGGTCGTTTGCAGGCACTGTGAAAAAGCACCCTGTATGGAAGCATGCCCTGTGGGCGCCATCAGCAGGAACAAGGACACAGGTGCTGTAGTGATCGATCAAAATATATGTATTGGGTGCAGGGCCTGTGTTGAGGCTTGTCCCTTCTCGATAATCATAGTTGATCCGAAGACAAACAAAGTGACAAAATGTGATCTTTGTGGCGGAAATCCAAGGTGCGCTATGGTTTGCCCAATGGGTGCTGTTTTCTACGCTCGGCAGGACGTGGGTCCCAGAATCTTGGCCAGAAATAGAATTGAGAAAAAAATTTTAGAGAAGCCTTGAATGGGTGAAAAAAATGGAAAAGGAAAAAATCTATGGTTGGGCTGGAACCATCATCAGGGTTGACCTTTCTCGAGAGAAGATAGTGAAGCAACCATTGCCTAAAGATCTCGCCATGAATTTTTTGGGCGGAGCCGGGATAAATGCGAAAATTTTGTACGATGAGGTGGGTCCAGAAATTGATCCATTCGATCCTGAGAACAGGCTCATCTTTGGAACCGGTCCTTTGACAGGAACCATGATTCCTACCAGTGGCAGGTACACGGTCACCGCCAAGGGGGCTTTCACCTTTGCTTTCGCCGACAGCAATTCGGGCGGCCACTGGGGCCCGGAATTAAAATTCGCTGGTTATGATCACATAGTTTTTCAGGGCAGATCCAGCAAGCCTGTTTATCTCTGGATAGACGACGACACGGTTGAGCTCAGGGACGCGAGCAAAATATGGGGTAAGGATGTCTTCCAATCTGACGATATTTTGAAGGAGGAAATCGGTGATCCTGATATAAAAATAGCCTTGATCGGTCCGGCGGGTGAGAATCTAGTTAGGGACGCGGCCATCATGAACGACAGAGCTAGAGCCGCAGGATGGGGTGGTGTTGGCGCTGTCATGGGTTCGAAAAAGCTGAAGGCGATAGCCGTTCGTGGCACCAAGGGCGTCCAAGTGGCGCATCCGGAGCTGGTCGAAGATTTGTTCAAAAAATGTGTCGAAATGATGAAAGGATCGGCGAAGTACAAGTGGTACAGCTATTATGGAAAACCTTGGCTCACCTGGTTGAGAAATGAAAAGCAAAAGTCCAATCCGACAAAGAACTTTACCCTTCCAAGGGTGCCGGCTTCAGAGTTTCCCAAAGTGGATCATGAGGCCTTCGCCAAACACATAGTTAGGTGGAAAGGATGTTTCAACTGCCAGATGCACTGTGGCCACGTGCTCAAAGGGTTGGAGGGGCCATTCAAGGATTTGATTGGCGAAGGTTACGAATACAACCAGATGATTGATGGTTACATGATGGGAATATTTGATTTGAATTTTGTGCTGAAATGGGCAGTGGAGACCAACAGGCTGGGAATAGACTGCGATGGTCCAGCCTATGCCATCGCTTGGGCTATGGAGCTCTGGGAACGCGGATTGATATCTGAAAAGGACACTGGAGGCATAAAGCTTGAATGGGGCAATCAAGAGGCAGCGTTAGCCATGCTGGATAAAATAGTTCGCCGTGAGGGATTTGGTGATTTACTCGCCGAAGGAACTAGACTTGCCGCCAGAAAATTTGGTAAAGGCAGTGAAAAGTTCGCCCACCAAGTTAAAGGCGGGAGAATGGAAATAGATCCAAGGACTGGTTGGGGAACTGCACTTTCCCATGCTACATCAACTAGGGGTTCAGATCACCTCAAAGGGATGCCGCTCAGCAATGCGTATGGAAAATGGGCTGGTGTTGAATATAATTTTGCCGACGACAGCAGTACTGAAAACAAGGCCGAGGCGGTGATATTTTTCGAGAACATGAATGCAGTCATCGATTCATTGGCGGTTTGTAAAAACGTGACTTGGACGCAGAGTGAGGATAGCTTTGGTTTACCTGAATATGCGGAGTGGATGTATGCGGTGACTGGTCTTAGCTATACTGCTGAAGGATTATTAAGGATAGGTGAGAGAATATACAACGTCGAAAGGGCTTTCAACTCCAAGTGTGGCCTAACCAGAGATGATGACAATTTTCCCGATAAATTCTTCACCGAGCCAATTGAATCAAAAATCAAGCGCTTGGACAGAGAAACCTTTGAAAAGCTAAAGGACAGGTACTATGGGCTGAGGGGCTGGGATGTGAAAACTGGGCACCCAACCAAGGCAAAGCTTGAAGAGTTAGGTTTGACGGATATTGCTGAGGATCTGATAAAAAGAGGCATAATTCAGGGGTAAAATTTTTTATGATTATCGATATCCATGCCGAGATAATCACTAAGGGTTATTTGAGCCGCCTGTTGAAGTTCCGTGGTGTGCCGAGGATAGAGAAAAAAGATGGAGGCTACCTGATTTTTTATGGAGATGGCTTAGCCTATCCTTTTGACGAGAGAATGTATGATTTGAGTGTTCGAGAGAAAGAGATGGACAAGAGCGGAGTTGATCTTCAAGTTCTCGGTCTTGCTATACCCGGCGTTGACATGTTTCGAAAGAGTGTTGCTGAGGAGATCGCAAAGGAGACCAACAACGAGCTATCTGAAATTACTCAGAAAAATTCCAGATTTTTGGCGTTTGCTACTGTCCCCATGAAATATCCGGATCTAGCCGTTAAAGAGGTGGAAAGGTCTGTAAATGAACTTGGGCTGAGAGGCCTCAAAATACCCTCTAACGTTAACGGCAAACCATTGGACTGGGAAGGGTTTTACCCGATTTATGAAACCGCGGAAAAGCTGGAGCTTCCAATTTTAATTCACCCCACCACGCCGTTGATGAGCGAAGTGATGATGGAATACGGGTTGACAACTGTGGTCGGTTTTCTCTTTGATACGACACTGGCTGTTTTGCGGCTCATTTTCGGAGGAGTACTCGAGAGGTATAGGGGGCTTAAACTAATACTACCACATGCCGGGAGCGTTATACCTTATCTCATAAGTAGGATAGATCACCAGTACAATATCAACCCCGATTGTAAAGAAAAAATATCCAAGCCTCCAAGCGAATATTTCAAAAGGATTTATGTTGACACAGCCCAATCATTTTATTTACCCGCTTTCTCCTGTGCTTATCAACTCTTGACGGCGGATAAGGTAGTGCTCGGAAGCGATTATCCTTTCGTATCGCTGGAAAAATCGGTGGAGTTTATCAAAAACCTAAACATCTCTGATGAGGAGAAGGAAAAGATAATGGTTGAAAACGCGAAAAAGCTTTTGAAGCTCGTGTAAATAGCAAACATTTGACTTTTCTGATGAAACCAATATCGTAAAAATCTACTTTTTTAAATGGGGGCGGATCCAAAAAAAGGTTAAACCAATAGGTTTTTATTTGTTTGTGGTGTCGGTTTTTTGATGAAATCCTCTCAATCTTCCGAAGATGGCGAATATGTCTTAGAGATGAAGGGAATCACTAAAAGGTTTCCTGGAGTCTTGGCTAACGATCATATTGATTTTTCTTTGAAAAAAGGTGAGATCCACAGCATTCTTGGCGAAAACGGTGCTGGAAAATCAACCCTAATGAAGATCCTTTATGGTCTTTACCAACCGGACGAGGGCGAGATAAAAATTTGGGGGAAAAAGGTCAAAATAAAATCACCTAAGGATGCCATTGAACTCGGCATTGGTCTCATTCCGCAGATAAGCATGCTGGTCCCGACCTTAACTGTTAGGGAGAATATAGTTTTAGGGCAGGAGCCATCCAGAGGTCCATTCGTTGATAAAAAAGAGGAGGAAAGAAGGATAAAAGAGCTGCAAAATAAGTTTGGAATAGAAGTCCCTCTTGACGCAAAGCCTTGGCAGCTTTCGGTTGGAGAAAAGCAGAAAGTGGAAATACTGAGGGCGATTTATCGTGGAAGTAAGATTTTGATTATGGATGAACCCACCTCAATGCTTTCACCGCCAGAAAAAATGGCCCTTTTGCAAAGCATGGAGAAAATGGCGAATTCAGGGATAGCCTCAATACCATTTATAACTCACAAGATACCGGAGGTCTTGGCAGTAAGTGATAGGATAACAGTTTTGAGGCGGGGCAAAGTCACGGGCGTATTTTCAACCAAAAAAGTTTCCCGAGATAAGATCATAACCAGCATGATTGGCAGAGAGATCGAGTCTGAGGTGAAAATACCTCACGTGAAAGAAGGTGAAAAGATTATTGAAGTTAAGGATCTGAAAAGTTACAATGATAAGGGGTTCCTTGCAGTAAAGGGGGTTTCCTTTTCTGTTAGGGCAGGTGAAATATTCGGCGTGGCGGGGGTTGCCGGGAATGGCCAAAAAGAACTGGTTGAGGCCATAGTTGGGCTCAGAAAAGCAGTAAGTGGTAAAGTTTTATATCGCGGTAATGATATTACGAACAAGCCGCCGTCAGTATTTCGCAACCTGAATGTGGGGTTTGTTCCCGGTGAACGCTTGGAGCGCGGTATTGTTCCGCATCTAACGCTTTATGAAAACGTTGCGCTGAGCTACTACAAAAAATCACCGTACTCAAAAAGAGGCATGATGAATTACGATGAAATTATCAAACTGACAAAGAAACTTATGGAAGAATTTGATATCAGGGCGCCTACACCGCGAACCATCGCTAGGACACTTTCAGGTGGAAATTTGCAAAAACTTCTTCTGGCTAAAGAACTCTCCTCCAACCCTGATTTTATTTTAGTGGAGGAGCCCACCGCTGGCCTTGACGTAGGCTGCCAAGAATTTATTCATAACGTTTTCTTGAGGCAAAAAAAGGAAAAAAAGGCGATACTTATGTTTTCGGGTGACTTGGATGAAATAATGAAGCTCAGCGATACTATTGGAGTAATGTATGAGGGTGAGATGGTAGCGATTATACCTAGGCAAGAAGCCACGAGGGAAAGGGTCGGTGACTTGATGGTTGGAAAGAAGATTTGATGGGGTTGGAATATGGCGGAAAGAATTTTGATCGATAATGGAATTGTTGTCACCATGAATCCCAAGCGCGAGATCCTCAGGAACGCCTCAGTTCTGGTTGAAGGAGATAGAATCGTTGATGTTGGTGTTGCTGCCGAGG
>NZ_JAVZIN010000015.1:0-25163 GCF_038871235.1 Hadarchaeum sp. (SeqCode) | reverse complement strand
CAATGAATATCGTTTCATGGCTCCGGGAACTCTACGGCTTTGAAAAGACAACAGATGAGAGGCATCTCCAGATGGATGGAGGACCGCTGATGGAGATTATAAGAGAGGAATCTACTGAGACGACTGCTTTGACTCAACATGCGGAAGAGGTGATAGTTGCCTCCAGGCACGCGAGTGAGACGGGCAGACCCTCCCTCACCGTGCATGTTCCTGGTTTCATTGAAAAAAGGGAGCTGGCGTTGGCCGCCCCTAGGACCATGAAGCTGGCTCTCAACGCTTTGAAGACGGAGGTAGAATCACTCGGACTTCCGTATGACGTTTCTCTTGAGGCCACCCATCACGGACCCACTGGGCTGGGTGTTCCAGTAACCTTCGTTGAGATTGGCAGCAGGCCGGAGCAATGGGCTGATAAGAGGGCCGGTGAGGCCGCGGCGCACGCGATAATGCGGGCGATATCTTCCGAGGTGAAGTGTTTGAAAGCCGTGGGTTTGGGCGGCCCACATTATGCCCCGCGACATACCGAGGTGACGCTGAACACCGATGTCGGCGTAGGCCACATCCTGCCCAAGTACGTTAGTTTTGATGAGGAGTTGGTGGAGCTGGCGGTGCGGAGCACCTGCGGCGGTGTCGACTTGCTGCTGCTCGACTGGAAGGGCTTGAGCGAGCTGCAGAGAAAGGTCTGCCTGAGGGCGGCGGAAATTTTGGGGATTCGGGTGGAACGAGCGGGTGAGATTGCCCAGCGTAAAAAGCTTTAAATCGATACGGGCGAAACTCAACAACGAAAAACAGCGGAAGTGAATGGTTTGACCAGAATCGAGAATGCGGTGTTCACGCCGGAAACAGGGTTTTCCCCCCTAACTAAGGCTGTTCTCGCAACGCCGGAGAAACCCAAGAGCAGTGAGGCGAAGACGGTCACCACCGAGGAGTTGGAGCAAATTCTTCAACGTGCCAAGGCGAGGATAATTGCCGTTGGGTGCGGTGGAGCTGGCTGTAACACAATATCGCGCATGATGGGGGTCGGCATCCGCGGTGCCCAGACCATAGCGATAAACACCGACGCCCAAGATCTTCTGTATACAACGGCCGACCGAAAAATACTGATCGGTAAGGACATAACCGGTGGTCTTGGCGCTGGAAACGACCCTGAGAGGGGCGAAGCTGCGGCAAGGGAGGACGAGGCAGTCATAAAGGACCACATTTACGGTGCTGACCTAGTTTTTGTCACGTGTGGTTTGGGAGGAGGCACGGGAACTGGTTCAGCGCCCGTGGTAGCCGAAATCGCCAAAAAACTTGGCTCGCTCACCGTTTCAGTCGTCACACTGCCCTTTACCGTTGAGGGAACTAGGAGAAGACGTAACGCGGAAATGGGTTTGGCAAAGTTACGAGCTGTTTCAGACACCGTGGTGGTAATACCCAACGACAAGTTGATGCAGCTGGCACCGGATCTCCCAATAGGCGCGGCGTTCAAGGTGGCGGATCAATTGTTGATAGATGCGATAAAAGGAATCACTGAGATGATAACGCTACCGGGTCTGATTAATCTGGACTTCGCTGATGTGCGCACGGTGTTAAAGGACGGCGGTGTGGCCATGATCGGTATCGGTGAATCCGACGTTGCCAACAGGAGCGAGGAGGCAGTTGAGGAGGCCCTTAACAGCCCCCTCCTCGACGTAGATATCACCGGTGCGAAGGGGGCCTTGATCAACATCGTGGGTAGCCCAGACTTCACGCTTGAGGAAGCTCAGAAAATTGTGGCCAAGGTCAGCGAGGCCTTGGATCCTAATGCCCATGTAATTTGGGGCGCGCAAATTTCTCAGGAAATGAAGAACTCAGTAAGGGTGATGGTCGTCCTTTCCGGCGTCCATTCCCCGTATGTGGCTGGAGTAGGTGAGAAACCGGGCAAACCGGGTGAGCCCATCGACTTAGGACTGGGGTACTTATAATGCGCAAGTTTCTTCACGAGGCCAAGCGGGTAATTGCGGTAGCGAGGAAACCAGATCAGGAGGAATACTTACAGGTTGCCAAGGTAGCCGGTTTAGGTATCCTGTTGATCGGGCTGGTCGGTTTTGTCATCATGCTAATCAGCTATTTTATTCAGGGAATGTTAACTTGAGGGGGGAACTATGGAGGAGCCGCAAAAGCCAGCCATATTTGCCATCAGGACGACGATCGGTCAGGAAAGAAACACCGCCGACATGGTCGCATCCCGGGCGAAGAATTTCAAGCTACCGATTAAGGTGGTGCTTGCTCCTACCGGCATCAGGGGATATATCTTCGTGGAGGCGGTGGGGAAGACGACCATCGAGCGGGCTCGGATGGGAATAAAACATGGGAAGGGCATGGTGGCTGGAGAGGTTCCCATTACTCAGATAGAGCAGTTCTTGATCCCAAAGACAGCCGTTGTTGGTATGGAGATCGGCGACATCGTAGAGCTGATTTCCGGACCCTTCCGTGGCGAGCGTGCTAGGATAATTAGGGTTGATGAGGGAAAGGAGGAGATAACGGTGGAACTCTTTGAGGCAACCGTTCCCATCCCGGTGACCGTTCGCGGGGACTCGGTAAAGATTCTGCAGAAGAAGGAGAAGGAGGAAGAAGGTGAAAGCAAGTGAAGTGAAGCCTGATATGAGGCGCATTGATCTGGAGCTGACTGTGGTCGAGATGGAGGAGCCCAGGCCGTATACCAGAAGGGATGGCAGGGAGGGCCGTGTTGCCACCGCCACCGGTGAGGATGAGTCCGGGCGGATAAAGATCTCGCTGTGGGATGCCGACGTTGACCGGGTTAAGGTTGGCAGCAGAATTAAGATAACCAACGGCTACTCAAGGCTCTTCCGCGGCGAGATACACGTCAGCTCCGGCATTTACGGCAAGCTGGAAGTTTTGACTTAGCAGTATTGGGTGAATAGACAATTGCTTGCGGAAATTAGTGGGGTGTCAAACAATAGTGTTTTTAACGTTCAAGGCTTATTTTTGAGGGAACGTTCAGTCGATTTGGGGTTGTGTTATGGAGTCCAGAGTGAAAGTCATGGTGGAAGGGGGCAAGGCGAACCCCGGACCACCCCTGGGTCCAGCCTTGGGTCCTCTAGGGGTCAACGTGGCGCAGGTCGTCGCCAAGATAAATGAAGCTACTAGCTCTTTTGCTGGTATGAAAGTTCCGGTCACGGTAGTGGTGAAAAAGAAGACTAAGGAATTCTCAATCGAAGTGGGATCACCACCGACCGCAGCCCTGATAAAGAAGGAGCTGGGGCTGGAAAAGGGTGCCAAGACACCTGGGAGCGAGGTGGTCGGGAATCTCAGCTTGGCGCAGGTCGTAAAAATAGCCAAGCTGAAGTCAGGAACCAGCTTGGCCAAGACCCTGAGATCTGCGGTCAAAGAGGTTCTTGGGACCTGTGTGAGCCTCGGCGTGACGGTGGACGGGAAGAGCGCTAAGGAAGTTCAAAGGGAGATCGATGAGGGAAAACATGAAGAGGAGTTGAAGTGAATGGCGGAAAAGGCCAAGGATCTTTTAAGCGCGGTGCAGATGGCAAGGTCTGCCAGCCCCAAGAGAAAGTTCAGCCAGTCCTTTGAAATCCAGATCGCGCTCAAGGACATTGACCCGAAAAAACCAGAGGGAAAGATTGTTGAAGAGGTGGTGCTTCCCCACTATCCCGGAGAACCCAAAAAGGTGATAGTTTTTGCCGATGGCGAACTTGCCCGCAGGGCGCGCGAAGCCGGTGCCGTTCGAGTCTTGGGGAGAGAAGAGATCTCGGAGCTGCAGAAAGATCGAAAGCAGGTTAAGAAGCTCGCGGAGAGTTTTGATTTTTCAATTGCCCAGGCAGATTTAATGATTTTAATTGGGAAGGCCTTGGGTCCGGTGCTGGGTACCAGGGGCAAGATGCCGAAGCCCATCCCCCCGACGGCTGACCCCGCCCCGATCATCGAGAGGCTGAAGAAAAGCGTGAGAATCGCGACCAAAGAGCAACTGGCGATAAACGCCAAGATTGGAGTTGAGTCCATGAGCGATGAGGATATCGCCGCGAACGCCAAGGCAGTTCTGGAAGCAGTGGAAAGAAAACTCGGCGGAGACCTTTCCAAAATTTCTTCGGTGAAAATAAAGACCACGATGGGAAAGCCGGTTGAGCTGGAGGTACAGGCATGAGGGAGAGAAAGACCGAGATTCCAGCGTGGAAGCAAGAGGTCGTCGCCGAGCTAAAGAAGCTGATTGAGAGGTATCCCGTCATAGGAGTTCTCGATATCGCGGACCTTCCCGCCAGCCAGTTTCAGCAGATGCGGCAGAGACTGAAGGGACAGGCCGAGATCGTCGTTGCCAAAAACACCTTGGTTTCCCTAGCGGTTAGGGAAATGTCGAAGACAAAGGATCCGAAGCTGAGCGAGCTGACTTCTTTTCTTCGTGGACAGACGGGAGTAATTTTCACCGAGATGAATCCCTTCAAGCTGAGCAAGCTGTTGCGCGACAGCAAGATCAGTGCACCAGCCAAACCGGGAGCCAAGGCGATGAAGGACGTCGTCATCCCCGCTGGCGAAACCGACTTTTCCCCGGGGCCAGTGGTGGGTGAGCTACAACGCGTTGGAATAAAAGCACGCATCCAGGCGGGCAAGGTGGTGATTTTAGAGGACTGTCATCTTCTCAAGGCCGGTGACACGATCTCGAAGGAAATAGCTGATGTCTTACCAAAGTTCGGCATCATGCCTCTTGAGCTCGGCCTTAAACTTCGCGCTGCTTATGAGAAAGGCATGATCTTTGCCGGTGAGGCCTTAGAAATCGACGAAAAGAAGACCTTGGAGCAGCTAAAGCTCGGCAGCTTGAACGCTTTCAACTTGGCCCTGAACATAAACTACCCGACCGCGCTCACCATAGGGCTGATGATAGTCAAGGCCAACATCGCTGCTCAGAATCTGGCCATAAACGCCTGCCTGCCGGTGACCGAGGTCTTGCCTCTGTTGCTGGCGAAGGCTAATGCTGAGATGCGAGGTCTGGCCGCGGCAATTGGGAGCAGAAATTCTCAGGCGCTGGACGAAGAGCTGAGAAATGCTTTGGGGCTGAGCGCGATCCCCGCTGCCTGATCCAGTCACACGAAATCAAGGTATCTTTCTACCTAGGGGCAGGACCAATAGGCAACAATTTATATTGGTGTGTGCACAAAGAAAAAGGGGTTTGAAAATGGAATACGTTCACGCAGTTCTGCTGCTGCACAGCGCTAAACAACCTATCAGCGAGGAAAACCTGAAGAAGGTAATAGCGGCTGCAGGGTTGCAGGTTGATGAGGCCAGGGTCAAGGCCATGGTCGCAGCGCTCGAGGGCGTCAACATCGACGAGGCGATCAAGAGCGCGGCCGTACCTGCGATTGCAGCACCTACTGCTCCCGCCGCTCCGGCCAAGGCAGAAGAGAAGAAGAAAGAGGAGAAAGTCGAGGAAAAGAAGGAAGAGGAAGCTCTGGCTGGACTTGGCGCGCTGTTCGGCTAAAGTTTTGTCCACATCTTGGCAGTTGTTCAGAAGATTCAGGCGCAGGTTGGATTAGGTTCCAGACCCGGTCGGAGAAGACTTTAAACTTTGTCACCGATATTTGCTTGACGGAGTGGTGCTGTGAAGGACATCTATCAGGTAAGGCTCTTCAAGCAAAAGGGCTTCGAGCGGAAGAAGTGCCCCAAGTGCGGCAGGCTATTTTGGACGTCGGACCCAGGCCGCAGCACCTGTGGGGACACCCCCTGCGATGAGTATTCTTTTATCGGGAACCCGCCGACAAAGCGAAAGTATACACTGGCTGAGATGGAGAGAACTTTTCTCAAGTTCTTTGAGAAGCATGGTCATAAGATCATCAAGAGATATCCCGTTGTTTCCCGGTGGCGCGATGACATCTTCCTGACGATAGCTTCGATTGCGGACTTTCAACCTTGGGTCACCAGCGGCCTGGTTCCTCCGCCGGCGAATCCTCTGGTGGTGAGCCAGCCGAGCATTCGCCTTAAGGATATCGATAACGTGGGCCGTTCCGGGCGTCATTTGACCCTTTTCTTCATGGGCGGCCACCATGCCTTCAACTCAAGGCGACAGAGGATTTACTGGACGGACGAAACGGTCGAGCTCTGTCACCAATTCCTCACCGATGAACTCGGAATAAAACCCGGTGAAATCTCCTATGTCCAAGATGTCTGGGAGGGAGGAGGGAATGCCGGTGAGGATTTTGAGGTGGTCGTGCGTGGACTTGAGGTGGCCACGCTCGTCTTCATGCATTATGCCGGTGAGGGTGGGAAATATCGTCCCCTGCCCCTGAAAATAGTGGACACCGGTTATGGAATGGAGCGCCTGACCTGGTTGTCGCAGGGCAGCCCCTCCAGCTACGAGGCTGTCTTTTCCCCAATGATTGAGCATTTATCCCAGCTTGCGGGTGTAACCATGCCTCCCGCAGAATTGCTGCAGGAAAACTCTAGACTCGCCGGTCTCATCGACATTGAGGGTGGAAGGGAACTCAGGCAGTTGCGTTTGAAAGTTGCCGAGAGGATGAAGATGGACGTTGAGGAGGTGGATAGGCTGTTATCACCGCTAGAGTCCATCTACGCCATATCCGACCACCTCCGCTGCCTTGCCTTCATGTTTGGCGATGGTATAACTCCGAGTAACGTTCGCGAGGGTTATCTCTCTCGGCTGGTTCTCAGACGGACGCTGGATCTGGTCCGGAAGTTGGGCATCCAGAAACCGCTTTCGGAACTCATGAGTTTCTGCTTAGGCACACTTTATGGACAGTTCCCCGAACTTAAGGAGCGTTCCGGCTACATTCTGGAAGTAGTTGAGCTTGAGGAGCAGCGCTACCGGGAGGCCATCGTCAGAGGGACGAGGCTGGTGGAGAGACTCGCCGCGGAGTTATGCGCTAGAGGTGAGCCGCTACCGCCGGAAAAGCTCACCGAGTTTTACGACAGTCATGGGCTCAGGCCGGAGATAGTGAAGGAGGTGGCCAGCAAGTTCGGCGTCAGAGTGGAAATCCCAGAGGACTTTGACATCAAAGTTGCCAAGTCTCACAGCAAGAGCCGACATGTCCCTGAGCAGATCATTCCCGTCCCGATGGAGAAGCTGAAGGGTTTGCCACCAACCAAGATGCTCTTTTATGAGGATCAGTACCTGAGGGAGTTCACGGCCAAGGTGCTGCGGGTTGTTGATAATTTTGCGATTTTGGACCGTACTGCCTTCTATCCTGAGGGTGGCGGTCAGCCGAGCGACGTCGGTGTGCTTGAGAGCGATGGAATGAGAGCTGAGGTTCAGAGTGTCTTGAAGGGTGGGGATTTAATTTTGCATCAGTTCAAAGGCAGCGTTCTCAGGCCGGGACAGAGAGTCGTCGGTAAAATAGATTGGAGCAGGCGGAGGGCGCTAATGGCCCACCATACAGGGACCCACATCATACTCGGCGCGGCGCGGAGGGTTCTGGGATCGCATGTTTGGCAGCAGGGGGCTCAGAAAGGCACCGAGCACTCGCGTTTGGATATCTCCCACCATAAGAGGATTGAGCTCAAGGACCTTCAGGAGATCGAGCGCTTGGCCAATGAGGTCGTCACCCAAAACCGGGCCGTCAGGATTGAGTGGATGAACCGTAACGAGGCGGAGCAGAAGTATGGTTTTGATCTCTACCAGGGTGGAGTGGTTCCTGGTAAGCTGGTCAGGGTGGTGGACATAGAGGGATGGAACACCCAAGCCTGCGCCGGCACTCACTTTAGGAGCACAGGCGAGGTTGGTTTTATCAAGGTCATTAGGTCGGAGCGGATTCAGGATGGAATTGAACGGCTGGAGTTCGCGGTCGGTGAAGCGGCGCTAAAGTTTGTTCAGTCGCTGGAGAAACAGCTTGCCAGCGTTGCCGGGATACTGAAGGTCCATCCAGAGAAGGTAGCCTCAGCTACACAAAAGTTATTTGAGGAGTGGAAGGCTGCGGAGAAGGAGGTGGAGAGGCTGAGCCAAAGGATTGCTGAGCTAAGGCTGGCCGAGCTCCGGAGCCGGGCACAACCAATCGGTAGGGTTCGGTTCCTCTCGGATGAAATAGAAGGGGCAAGTTCCACCGAGTTGATAAAGATCGGAAGCGCGCTCATCTCGAATGACAAGTCGCTTGTGGCGGTTCTGGGGTCAGTCACCGACATGGCGAGGGTGATAGTGATGGCGGGCGAGGAAGCGGTGAAAGGCGGTGTAGATGCTGGGGAGATAGCTGCCGAGGCCGCGAAGGTTATCGGTGGAGGCGGAGGCGGCAAACCGGAGCTGGGACAGGGCGGCGGTTCCGAGGGCGAGAATTTGGCTGCTGCTTTGAAGCGGGCAAGGAAAATCCTCGAGCAACAGCTGTCGCGGCATTCCTAGGCGGGCAAAGTTGTCTCAAGCCCAGTAATAGAATTGGTTCTTAAAATTAGGCCTCGATTGACCTGAGCATTCTACCAGGGTCGACTAGACGACGGTTGCAGGATGAGGGTTAGGCTAAAATGATGAACTTCCTTTTTAATTGTAGATTGTCTAGTTGTAGGTGGCGTTGATATGGTGAACTGGGCGGAAATTGACGCCAAGTGGCAGACGGCCTGGCGGGAGGCGAGGCTCTTTGAATCCGAGCCCAGCGATAAGCCGAAGTTTTATCTCACGGTTGCTTACCCCTACGTCTCAGGACCGATGCACATAGGTCACGGTCGAACTTACACCGTCCCCGACGTGATCGCCCGCTACAAGCGCATGCGCGGCTACAACGTGTTGTATCCAATGGCCTATCATTTCACCGGGACACCAATTGTTGGGGCGGCCAAGCGCGTCGCTAGACGTGAGCCAGGTTTTGTAAAGGTCCTGACTGAGCGTTATCGGATACCACCGGAGATGCTCAAGGAATTTGAAAATCCGAGGTTTTTTGCTAACTACTTTGCCCGGCAGAGCGAGTTGAGCTACCGAAAGGGGATGGAAAGACTCGGCTTTTCCATAGATTGGCGGCGGGAGTTCACCACCATCGATCCCGCTTACAGCAAGTTCATCACCTGGCAGTATCACAAGATTCAGAGTGCCGGCTTGATCGTTAAGGGCAGACATCCGGTCAAGTGGTGCCCCAACGATGGTAATCCCGTCACCGACCACGACCTGCTTGAGGGCGAAGGCGTGGAAATAGTTGAGTTCACGCTTTTGAAATACAGGTATGGGGACCAGATTCTGCCAGCCGCGACCCTGCGCCCGGAGACGGTTTTCGGCGTGACCAATCTGTGGCTCAATCCCGAGGTTAACTACGTCAGCGTCAGGGTGGGAGATGAGAGTTGGATCGTCAGCGAATCAGCCGTTAACAAGTTGCGCCAGCAGGGGTTTGACCTCGGGGAGACTAAGCCGGTGAAGATAGATTTCAACAAAAAGGTTGAGGTGCCGTTGATTCACAAGATGGTGCCGATTTTGCCCGCCAGCTTTGTGGACCCAGACAACGCCACGGGAGTTGTCGGGTCAGTTCCGGCGCATGCTCCCTATGATTATGTGGCGTTACTCGAACTGCAGCAGAACCCAGAACCCCTGCTTAAGCATGGGATTGACCCTGAGGAAGTAGCAGGTATCAGGCCGATTTCGCTGATCGAGGTTGCAGGATTTGGTGAGTCGCCTGCCGTTGACGTCGTCAGGCGCCTGGGGATTAAGCACCAGAGAGACCCCAAGCTGGAGGAGGCCACCGCGGAGGTCTACCGGAACGAGTTTGCCAAGGGCAGGATGAGGGATTGGGTCCCGAAGTATGCCGGGATGCCTGTCTCTCAGGCCAAAATCGCCGTGCGTGAAGAGCTCCTTGCCGCAAACGAGGGGTCCACCATGTTTGAATTTTCGGCCAAGCCGGTGACCTGTCGTTGCGGCAGTCCTGTCGTGGTCAGGGTTGTTGAGGATCAGTGGTTCCTGAACTACGCGGATGAGGCGTGGAAGAACAAGGCTAGGGCCTGCCTCGCCCGGATGCACCTTGTTCCGCCCGAGACACGAGAGCAGTTCGAGCACACGATTGACTGGCTTCATGAATGGCCCTGTACCCGTCTCGTTGGCATGGGGACTCCTGCGCCTTGGGCACCGGGCTGGATAATTGAGTCGCTCAGCGATTCAACGATTTACATGGCCTACTATACCATCGCCCATATACTGAAGACGATCGACCCCGATTCACTGAGCGACGAAGTCTTTGACTACGTCTTCTATGGAAAGGGTGATCCTCTCGATTTGTCTAGATCAACCAACATCGAGCTGGAGAAGCTGGAACGGATGCGGCGGGAGTTCAGTTACTGGTATCCCCTTGACTATCGGATGTCGGCTAACGAGCTGATCCCCAACCACCTCACCTTCCACATCTTTCACCACGCCCTGTTGTTCCCGGATCTCTGTCCGCGGGGGATAGTGAACTTTGGCATCGCGGTGCTGGAGGGCCAGAAGATGTCATCATCCAAGGGAAATATCGTGGCGATAAATGAGGCGGTAGCGAAGTATGGGGCGGACACCGTCAGGCTTTACTTGATGTCCACTGTGGAACCCTGGCAGGATTTTGACTGGCGAGCTAACGAGGCCCTGGCCATGCAGAAAAACCTGGAGCGCTTTGTTTCACTGGCTGAGGAGATAATTTCATTACCTGATGAAAAGGTGTCCAGCTTCGACCAGCCGGCGAGGTGGATGTTGAGCAGGTTACAGGAGCATATCCGTGGGGCGACGGAGGCGCTCGACAGCTTTGAGACCAGAAAGGCAACCCAACATGCTTTTTTCATGCTGGTTCAGGACGTCCGCTGGTTTATGAAGCGGGAGAGTAGACTCGAGGTGCGGGCCCACGTTCTCAAGCTAGTGCTGGATGTCTGGCTCAGGTTGCTGGCTCCCTTGGTCCCGCACATCTGTGAGGAGCTCTGGGAGAGGCTGGGTAGAAGCAGGTTTGTTTCGATCGCGGATTGGCCCACTGTTGATGTTGGGCTCGTGGATAGGGAAGCGGAGTTTGCCGAGAGTTTTCTCCTCCGGGTTCTTGAGGACGTCGGCAAAATAACCAAGGTGATGAGGAAGGAACCGAAAAAACTGTGTCTCTATGTTGCTCCGGAGTGGAAGTGGCGGGCGTTTCAGATCGCCGTCGAGCACTCGCGCGCTGGAGCGGTTGATTTTGGTAAGTTGATGAAGGATGTGGAAGAAAGGCTGGCCTCCGGCTTGCAAAAAGCCGACTTAGCCAAGTGTCTCCAGCAGATGGTACAGGAAATAAGGAAGATGCCGCAGCAGGAACTTGATGTTATCGCCTCAAAATCGCTGGACGAGCTGCAGGTCTTGAAGGAGGCGGCCGATTTCATCCGGGGAGAGTTCGGTTTGAGCGAGGTTCATGTGTTTGAAGCAGATGATCCAGCTCGCTATGATCCCCAGAAACGGGCCATGATGTCCCTGCCGCTGAGGCCGGCCATCTATCTAGAGTGAGAACTCCATGCTTAAAGTGAGAAGGGCCGTGAGGGACCTGCTTTATCTGTTGAATCAGGGCTACCCTCGAGAATCGGCGGTAAACTTCGTTTCCAACCACTACCGGCTACCTCTGGCAGAGAGGCATCTGCTGGCCAGATGCGTTTTTTCGGAGAGGGAAGTCAACGAACACCGAAAGAAAGCGGTTGGCTTGAGCGGCGTCAGGGGCAGAAGATTGGGGATAGACGGTTACAACGTGTTGATAACGATGGAGAGTCTGCTGATGGGTAAACAGGTCGTCCTGTGCAACGACGGTTTTATTCGGGACCTCAGGGCTATCTTCGGAAAGTATCGGGCTGGCCCAGCCACACCTCGTGCAATCGCGGAATTGATTGGGGTGGTAGCAAGGGCAGAACCTAAAGAGGTGGTTGTGTTCTTCGATAAACAGGTCAGCCACAGCGGCGAGCTGGCAGCGGAGATCAGAGACAGGATCAAAAAAGCTGGTTTGTGTGGCGATGCCGTTGCTGAGAGTGGAGTTGATACAAAGCTCAGGGGATTTGACGTTGTCGCGAGCAGCGACCGCGCCGTAATCGAGCGGGCCAAAAAAGTGTGGGATATTCCTCAAGAATTAATGTGGTTGAAGAGAAGGCGCATTTTGGATGTTAAAAAACTTATTAATTCATCAAGCAATTAGGAAACGGAGGTGAAAATAAATGCCCAAATTGTTTGATATCAAGGAGCTTTCTGATTCTTACGTCAGGCTGGTGAAAAGCACGAAGGAACTTGATGTGGAGGTTGAAGTCAGCCTAGAAAAGAAAAAACTGAGATAGCTACCGGCCTTGCTTTTCTGGATCATATGCTGGAGACCATTGCTTGGGGAGCCTGCATGAGCGTCGGTGTTTCAGTAAATGTGAAAAGAAAGCTCACAGCCACGATAACCGAGGATGTGGGAATCACCCTCGGAGCGGCGCTGTCGCAACTATTTGAACTTAAATCGAAAGCAGGAATCGACGGAGCTGGGGCAGGCCTGTTTGCGCTTGATGATGCCTTAGCTCGAGCGATGGTCAGCGTTGAAGGAAGAAGAAATATCTTTGTTGGGCTGGATGCTGAAGGGGCAAAGTCAGAGCGTGTTGAAGATTTATACACAAGTGATTGTGTGGCATTTCTGGAGGGACTTTCTCAAGGACTAAAAGCAACTATCCACCTCGATATCTTGAAAGGACAGGAACCGCATCACTGCTGGGAAGCCGCTTCACGTGCCCTTGGTGAAGCCATCAGGGGCGTGTTTGGGAAGAATCCTTGGCGTCCAGCCGGTGATAATCCATATTATGCTGAGGAAGGATTGGCCCTTCTTTAAAGACTGAGTGAGCCGCGGCTACCAGATTTGTAAAAAATGTCAGTTAAAAAAGAGCGTGCAAATAGTCAGGATAAAAAACATTTTCAGCGAACTCGTTCAAAGTTTCGGGTTTCCTAACGCAAACAGGATGGATGTGATCTTTCTGTTATTCGCTGACCCAAACTAATTTAAGAAGAACCTGTGAAAAGTTGTCACGACTAACTCAAAAATGTGGTTTCGCCGTTAGAAATAGAGGGTGTTGTGTCACCGTCACTTCAGCGGATACCAGCAGGCCACGAGATGCTCTTTCTTTACCTCAGTCAGTCGTGGCAGCTCCCGCCGACATTTTTCGTCAGCATAAGGGCAGCGAGGATGGAAGGTGCAGCCCGTCGGTGGATTGGCCGGGCTGGGCACTTCTCCGCTCAGGATTATTTTCTTCTTCTTGACCGTGGGGTCTGGGACAGGGATTGCCGAAAGCAGAGCCCGGGAGTAGGGATGCATCGGACGTTTGAAAAATAGTTCTGTTTTAGCCAGCTCCACGATCTTGCCTAGGTACATCACCGCTATCCGGTTGCAGACGCATTGAGCAACGCTGAGGTCGTGGGTAATATAGAGATAGGTCAGTTTGAGTTCACGCTGCAGGTCTTGGAGAAGTTTGAGGATCTGCGCTTGGACGGAGACGTCGAGAGCGGAAGTCGGTTCATCGAGCACGACGAAGTCTGGATTGGTTGCCAGTGCCCTCGCAATGGCAATGCGCTGTCGCTGACCTCCGCTGAACTCGTGGGGATATCTGCGGAGGTGGTCTTTGGTTAATCCCACCCTGTAAAGCAGCTCAAGCACCCTCTCCTCTAGTTCATGACCTCTGGCTAGCTTATGGATGATGAGCGGTTCCCCCACAATGTCTTTGACGAGCATTCTGGGGTTGAGCGAGGTGGTTGGGTCCTGATAAACTATCTGTAGCTTTCTCCTCATTTGTTTGAGCTTTTTTCCGCTGAAGCGGGCGAAATCATACTCGCGTAGAAGTTTCGACAGCTCGGGTGACTTTCTCCCATCATTTTCCAGCTCTTCTATTTTGAGCTTGATTTCTTCCGGCACTTCAAAGAAGATGTGGCCTGCCGTTGGATTTTGCAGGCGAAGCACCGTCTTCCCGAAGGTGGTCTTCCCGCAGCCTGATTCCCCCACTAGCCCGAAGAACTCGCCACGGTAGATCTTGAGGTCAACACCGTCAACGGCCTTTACGTCACCCTTCTTCCTTCTCAGTATCCCGCCCAGTATTGGGTAGTATTTTTTCAACCCACGTGTTTCAAGCATTACTTCCATCTAATCACCCTTGTAGAGGTGGCAGGCCACAAAGTGGTTTTTCCTGACCTCAACAGCCTTCGGCGTTTCCTTGGAGCAGATTTCCATGGTCCTAGGGCACCGTGGATGGAACCTGCAGCCAGGTGGTGGGTTGACCAAATTGGGCACCGTACCCTTGATCGAAATAAATCCTTTCCCCGGGCGCGGTATGGCTTGGAACAGGGCCCGTGTGTAGGGATGCATCTGCCTCTTGAAGAGTTCCTTTACCTCGGCGATCTCGCAGACCTGTCCGGCATACATCACGGCAACGCGGTCGCATATTTCTGCCACCACTCCGAGGTTATGGGTTATGTAGAGCACCGAGGAGCCGAATTCTTTTTTCAGCTCTCGGATTAGATCCAGAATCTGCGCCTGCACGGTGACGTCCAGCGAAGTGGTCGGTTCGTCAGCGATGAGCAGTTTTGGATGGCAGGCGAGGGCCATGGCGATGACGGCGCGCTGTTGCATGCCGCCGCTCAGCTCATGCGGGTAGAGGTCAAAGACGCCCCCAGGGTTGGCTATCCTCATCTCCTCCAAAAGTCTGACCACCTCCTTTCTCAGCACGGAATCTAACCAGCGCCGGTATCTCTTGAGAAAAGGTATTTTTGAGGCAATTCTGGCCTTCAAGGATTTCTGATTTTTCAACATGCTGCGGTAGATTCCGGCGTAAGTGCGGTAAACCCGGGCTTTGAATCTTGAGCCTTTTCTTTCGGCGGCTGCAATGTCCCTTTCAAGTTCCTCGAGTGCCATCTTGATGAAAGTCTCCGCCCGGTGCCTGAGCAGCACCTCCGAGACTTGGTCGCCAATGGTGTACAGGGGGTTGAGAGCAGCGCTCGGCTCTTGCATGATCATGGAAATCTTGTGCCCGCGAATGTCCTGCAGCTTTTCCTTGGGCAGATTCAGGACGTTGATCAAGCCGCCGTTGCTCTTCAGCAGTATTTCACCTTTTTCGATTTTTCCGGGCGGTGGTGGTAGCGCGATGATGGAGAAGGCGGTGACACTTTTCCCGCAACCAGTTTCTCCAACCAGCCCCAGTGTTTCCCCTTCTTTGATGTCCAAGTTGATGCCGCTGAGGGCCTTGACTATGCCTTCGTAGGTGTAGAACCTCACCACAAGCCCCCTGACTTGAACCAACAGATCGGATTTTTTCGCCATTTACTTCCTCCTCAGCTTTGGATCCAAGATGTCCCGGACGGCGTCTCCAAGGAGGCTCCACCCGAGCACAAAGAAGAAGATGAATAGGCCGGGGATCAGGACGGTGTACCAGTATAGGAACGGTTGCCCCGGTGGTCCCACGATCCAGTTTCTGGAGAAGCTAATCATCTGCCCCCAGTCCGCGTATCCCAGCGGTGCACCCAGACCGATGAAGCTGAGTCCTGCGGCGGTGAGTACGACTGCCCCTAAGTCTAAGGATGCCATCACCAAGACTGAGAACAGCGTGTTGGGGAGCACGTGCTTGGTGATGATTCGAAAGTTTGAGGCACCCATTGCCCGCGCCGCCTCAACGTAAGTCTCCTGCTTCGCCTGCAGCACCTCACCTCTGACCAGCCTAGCGTAGACAGGCCACCACACCAGAATCAGCGCCTTCATCACGCTGTCGAGGCCGGGACCCATTGCGGTCACGAAGGCCATCGCCAGGATTAGGGCCGGGACGGCAAAGAAGATATCCGTAACTCTCATGATTGTTTCATCGATTATCCCGCCGAAATATCCCGCTAGGGCCCCCAGCGCTATACCTACCACCATTGAGGCACCTACCACCAATAACCCGACGGTGAAAGCAGTCCTAGTGCCCCAGATGACGCCGTAGTAGATGTCGAACTGCCCCTCGGTGGTTCCGAATGGGTGGGCTTCGCTCGGTGGCTTTGGAGTCTGGGAAAAGCCGTCGCGGGGGATATTGTAAGGGCGGTTGGGATCGGCGGGTGGGGCGAGCACTGGAGCTAGTACCGCGATGATGGCAAAGAAGACGATGATGGAAATTCCGGCCATCGAAAGCGGGCTTTTCCTTATCCTTCTGAGCGAGAACTTTAGCTCCTTGACTTGGGGCCCCATATTGGCCTTGAAATTTCCCCAGCGGCTCAACTTCTCTTTCGTCTCCCGGGGTTTACCTTCTGAGATTTTTCCAGCCCCGATCCTACGGATAAAAAGGGCCGGCACTGATAGAACCGCAGAGAAAATAATGGCAAAGAGCAGCAGTTCTAGGATCATATCATCACCCCAGCCTGATCCTCGGGTCAATCTTGGCGTAGAGCAGGTCGACGATTAGGTTGGTTATCACGATCACGGTGCCGATGAAAAGCACGAATCCAAGAACCGCAGGTATGTCAAGCTGGACCGCGGCGTTAACTGACCACCAGCCTAGCCCCTTGTAGTTAAAGACAGTTTCGGTTAGCACGGCTCCGGCCATCAACGAGGCCACCAGATATCCCGCCACGGTCACCGCCGGAATTAACGCGTTTCTCTTGGCGTGCTTGTTAATCACCGTCTTTTCGTCAAGGCCTTTGGCTCGGGCCATCGTAATGTAGTCCTTGTTCAGCGTCTCCAGCATACTCGAGCGCATGATCCGCATGATGAAGGCCAAGTTGATGATGGTAAGCGTGGCAACGGGGAGGATTAGATGTCTTAAGGCATCGAAGACCACGTCAAAGCGGAGGTTCAAAATCCCATCGATGGTGTTAATTGAGGTGTATTTGACAAAGGACGCTGAGCTCACCACCATCTCAGCATCGAGACCCAGCCTACCTGGAGGGAATAAACCAGTGAGGAATCCGTAAAATATCATCAGCAGCATCAGTCCCAGCCAGAATGCTGGCAGGGAATATCCGGCGATGGCCAGTCCCCGGGTCATGTGATCCACGGGCTTGTCCCGGTGAATAGCGGAGGTTACCCCCAGCCTTATCCCGATGAAGATGGTCAACGGGACGGTGAATATCATTAGTTCAAGCGTCGCAGGGAGAAATCTCATCAGAGCCTCAGCGACAGGCATGTTAACCGACTTGGACCAACCCAAGTTGCCGCTAAGAACTTCGCTTATCCAGTAGAAAAATTGTACATAGGCCGGATCGTTCAGGTGGTATTTTTCGATTATCTGGTCTATTTCCCTGAATTGCTGAGGGTTCCTCACGTAAAGCGCTGCCCTCTGCGTCGGGCTGAAAAATTGCAGTACGACAAAAATGATGATAACGACGCCTAGTATCACCGGTATTAGGAGCAGCAGTCTCCTGGCGATATATGTCCTAAGTTCCAATTTTCTCCCTTTTTAAAAAGTGTAGTGCATATATAAGCCTGTTTACCTGCCGCTGGAAGTCAAATTTTTTAGCTACTTTTAATTGCTTAAAAAATAAAAAAGGGGAAAGGTTGGTTTAACCCTTCCCGATCTCAGTAACCTTTCCAAAGCAGGTAGGGGTCACAAAGTGCCGGTTCGCCGGGCCATATCGGGTTGTAGATCCAACCCTGCACCCAATCTCTCTCGAAGTGGCGCCCAAGTGCTTGGTCAATCGGGACGCTCGGGACATCCTCATGGTAGATTCGCTGCAACTCATAGTAAATCTCCTGCCTTTTTGCGGGATCAATTTCGCTTATTCCCCGCTGGATGAGTTCATCCACGGTGGGATTCGAGTAGCCCTGCCAGGCAGAGAAGGCACCCGCGCTATGCATGAATGGGTGAACGAAGTTGTGTGGATCCGGGTAGTCAGCCATCCAGCCTATTATGTATAGGGTAAGCTTGCTGTGGACCATTTCACCGAGATAAGTGCCCCAGTCCCTTGCCGCCACCTCAATGGAGAACTTCGGGTTGAGGCTCTCAATGTTGTTCTTGAGAATTTCCGCGGCAATCCTTCTGGGCTCGTTGCCGGTGTTGTACAGAATTGTCATCTTGAATCCCTTCTCCCAGACCTCACCACCGAAGGCGTTCTTGAAGTGTTCCTCGGCCTTGGCTAGGTCAAAGTAGTATTTCTCCTGATTCGGGTTGTGGTAGGGTAGCCCTTCTATCACCGGAGAGGCTGGCTGGATTGCCTCACCGAGGTAAACATCGCGCAGGAAGGACTCGTAGTCAAAGGAGTAGGCGAAGGCAAGCCGGACATCTTTATCGGAGAAGAAGTCGGGCGGGATGCCGTTTCCGTCGAGCTGTCCGCTACCTATCCACTCACTGGTGGGGTCAATGTTCATGGTGAAGAACATGGCGTCGACAATCAATGTTGGGAGATCCTTTGTGACTCGAATGCCCTCAACACCCTCAAGCTCCGCGATGTTTGGTCGGGGCACGTCAACGATGTCGGCATCACCGGCCAAGAACATCAGCTTTCTGGTGGTCCACTCCGGGACTACTTGGATAACCACGTTCTTGAGTTTCGCTGGTCCTCCCCAGTAGTCATCGTTTCTCACTAGCACTGTTTGAACTCCGTGCTCCCAGCGGTCGAGCTTGAAAGGTCCGGTGCCGTTCATTATTTCCTGCAACGGTGGGGTTTCTGGGTTGTAGTAGTCCTTCCAGGTGTCCGCTGTTCCCGGCCAGTCACCATGCTCGATGCACCATTCCTTGTCAACAATCGAGGACCAAGATTGCGCCAGTATGGCCATGAATGGCGGGTATGGTTGCGCCAAGTGGAAGACCACATAGTCTCCCTCCACTTCCACCGCTTGGTCGATCTGCTCGAAGGTCAGAGGTTCGTAGGCAGCCTCGATTCCGATCAGTGGCTCCAGAAGCATCCACACTGGACCACCGTCACGGTTCTGCACCATCGCCCTCTCAAATGAGTACTCGACGTCTTCCGGGGTCAGGTCATTTCCGTTGTGGAACTTAACACCGCTCCTGATCTTGAACCTGTAGGTCAGACCGTCCGCGGATATCCCGCCGTTGGCGACGGTTGGCACCTCGGTTGCCAGCTTGGGGATAAATCTATCGGTGTGGGTGCCGTCGAAGGCGATCAGGCTCTCGTAAACACTCATGATGACCTCAGAACTAGCGGTGTCGTATGCCCAAGCCGGATCTAAGGTTTCCTGCTCACCGATAGTGGCGTAGATCAGCGTGTCCGGATTCTTCACGATTTTGGTCGTGGGTGAGGTGGTTGGTGTAGTTGTGGGTGTGGTTGTAGGCGAGGTGGTTGGTGTGGTCGTCGTTGGTGCTGGTTGGCTCAGCATCAAAGCGGCTCCAGCGATAACAGCAACGATTACAATGACAATCACTATTACGGCAGCTGTGGCCAATCCTTTTTCCCTTATATTCACATCCTCCTTTTATTTTGGTTTAAACTCATATTCAGCGTTTAAATAACCACTGCTTTGGCTTTAAAATCGGTTTTATTTGGGTCGTGGTATTCTGGCTGTTTTCAGCACCTCGGCGAGCTTGGCAAAATCTTCCCTCAATTTTGATCTCGTTCTCGCTCCGTAAAGAGCGGCGGCCGGGTGGTAGGTGAGGAAGATCAGGAAATTCAAACCCGCGAATTTAACTGTCATCACTTTTCCATGGTTTGCCGTAATGGGGATCTCCTTACCTAGCAGGGCTTTGGCGGCTGTCCGGCCTAGCACCACGATTAACTCCGGCCTAACAATTTTTACTTGCTTTTTCAGGTATTTTGAGGCGCAGATTTTGATCTCATCGTCACGGGGGGCACGGTTTTGAGGAGGACGGCACTTGACCGTGTTGGTGATGTAAACCTCCTCGCGTTTCAGACCGGCGATTTCTAGGAGTTCGTCCAAAAATTTACCCGCCGCGCCGCAAAAGGGGATGCCTCGGAGATCTTCATTTCTTCCTGGAGCCTCACCCAGCAGCATCACGCGGGCATCATACGGCCCCTCCCCCGGCACCGCGTTTTTCCGGTTCCGGTGAAGTCTGCAGAGGGTGCAGGTCCTTATTCTTCTCTCCAGCTCTTCCGTGGCGATCCCCATCCCGAGCGCTCTACCAGCGGCTTCAGCCTGTCGTGAACCAACTTCAGCACCCTGACGTCCTCCCGGCAGTGCTCGACAATCAGACGTCGTGACTCCAAGTCGCCGCGCTCCGCCAGCTTGAAAAGGGCCTGGATGTCGCTGCCGTGGAATTCCTTGAATCCCTTGCCCCCGCTGATGCCGAGAAATCGGACCACCGAATCTAGGCTGTAGCTGGAGAGCAGCAGCTTGGCCCGGGACCACTCATAGAGGTCCAGCATCGGAACCTCGGCCAGCTGGCTCAGGTCAACGCCGTGGATCAAAGCCCGGCTGAGCAGGAAGGGGACATCGAACCCCGTGCCAAACCAGGTGACCAGCAGGTCGCAGTTTTCCAGTTTCTCCTTGAACCACTCCAAGGTCCTCCGCTCCTCCTCAAAGGTGTCGCAGAATCTGACCTCGGGTTCCCCCTCAGTCATCACTCCAATGGCAATGACCATCCCCTCGTTGGCGGTCTTGGCACTGGTCTCGATATCTAAGTAAAGTACGGCCATCTATTCACCCATGACAAAAACCACCACTCTCCGGTTGCGGGGGCCGTCCCCCTCGATGAGGAGAAAATTCTGCCAGGTTCCTTTTATCACCCTGCCCTCCACGATTGGGAGCACCGGTACGGAGCTGAATAAGGCGGATTTGAGATGAGCGTGAGCGTTATCGTCAATCCTATCGTGGAGGTAGTCTCCTTCCTTAGGTACCAGATGGTTGAGCCTGTCGAGGAGGTCCTGCTTCAAGCCACCTTCATCCTCGTTGAGTACTAGGGTTGCGGTTGCGTGGGGCAGCAGGACTAGAAGTAGCCCGTTCTTGACGCCCGATTCGCGAACGGCCGAAAGCACCCTGTCGGTAACGTCGACCACTTCACATTGCTTTCGCGTGGAGATGGTGAATTCCTTGGACCAAGTTTTCATGTCTTTCCCAAACCTTGAATATGACTTTGTCTATTTTAACGTAAACGAAAATAGGGGTAGGGATAAGATGAGGGTGCTGGTCACGGGAGGCGCCGGGTTCATCGGCTCCCATCTGGTTGACGCTTTGCTGTCCCGGGGCTACTCCGTCACGGTGCTGGATAACTTCTCCACCGGTTCAGAGGGGAACATCTCCCACCATCTGGATAATAAAAATTTCAGGTTGGTCAGGGGCGATGTCAGGGATCAGGAGGCGGTGAGAAGTGCCTTGGATGGTGCTGAGGCCGTGGTGCACTTGGCGGCTCTGATCAGCGTGCCGCTTTCCCTCAAGGAGCCGGCCTTGACCCATGAGGTCAACGTGGAGGGGACGCTCACACTACTCAGAGCCAGCTTGGAAGCTGGCGTCACCAGGTTCGTCTTTGCCTCTTCCTGTGCTATCTACGGGGAGGCGAAGAAGCTGCCGATAAAGGAGGAGACACCACCGGAACCACTGTCGCCCTACGCCAGCTCCAAGCTTGAGGCGGAGAGGGCCTGTCTTGCCTTCTTTGAGGCGAACGCTTTTCCCGTGGTTTCACTCCGTTACTTCAACGTTTACGGACCTAGGCAGACGGGCGGTGATTATGCCGGGGTGATGCTGAAGTTCATCGAGAGATTGCGGGAGAACCAACCACCGGTGATCTACGGTGATGGGAACCAGACCCGGGACTTTATTTACGTGACCGATGTGGTGGGGGCCACGCTGCTGGCGCTGGAAAGGCCCGGGGTGGAAGGGGAGGCAATCAACGTGGGGACGATGAGGCGGACGAGCGTAAATGAACTCTGTGAGCTCTTTCTCAAGCTGGCGAGAAGGCCCAAATTGAGGCCTAGATACGAGGCCGCCCGTCCTGGGGACATCAGGCATAGTCAGGCGGACATCACTAAGGCCCGGGAGCTGCTCGGCTTCAGGCCCAAGGTGTCAGTCGAGAGCGGCGTCAAGATGCTGTTGCGGACACAGGGGGTCTTGAGGTGAAGTGCTGGATAGTGATGCCGGCGAGAAATGAGGCGCGAACCATCGGCGGGGTGATTGACGGCCTTCACCGGGAGGGCTGGAAAAACATTATCGTGGTTGACGATGGCTCCACGGATGGAACGGCCGAGATTGCCAGGGCGAAGGGCACGGTGGTCGTCAGCCACGAGCGGAACTTGGGCCTGGGCGCGGCCCTCCGCACCGGCCTTGAGGAGGCGCTAAGGCGCGGGGCGGATTGTGCGGTGACCTTTGACGCCGACGGCCAGCACGACCCAAAAGAGGTGAGGCGGATGGTTGAGGCGATTGACGGGGCCGACCTCGTCATCGGTTCTAGGCGGTTCGTCAATGTCCCGCTGAATAAACGCTTCGGCAACTTCATGCTCAATCTGATCACGAGGCTGATGGGTGGGCCCCTGCTGGATTCTCAGTCAGGGATGAGGGCGTTCAGCCGGAGGGCTCTGGAGACCATCAAGATCAGGAGTGATCGCTATGAGGTCTCCTCTGAGATCGTCATCAATGCTAGGAGAAACGGCCTCAGGATCAGGGAGGTACCAGTCAAGTGCTATTTTACCGATTATTCCAAGGCGAGGGGGACGACGATAGCCAGCGGCATCAGGATCTTCCTCCGGTTGATCAAGCTCCGGGCGCTCTACGGTTGAAATTCAGAACTCTTATTAATCGCCGGCTGATTTTTGAATCTGTGGATGGGGATGGCAAAGGTAATAGCCGACCTGGGCCAGAATCACCGGGGAAGCTTGGAGACGCTGAAGGAGATGGTGCGGGCCGCCGCCGAGGCCGGGGCGGACTATGTTCTGATTCATTCCATGAAGGCCGATGACCTCGTCTACCGGGAGCGGTTTGAGCAGGGGCGAGTGGAGAGGGGCAGGGTGTATGCGATCAAGCGCCCTTACCGTGAGGAGTATCAGCGCCTGAAGCCGCTGGACCTGAGCGATGAGGCTCATCAGATCTTCATCGACGAGTGCCGCTCGGCGGGCATAAAGCCGCTGACGACGGTCTACACCCGCTCCAGGATACCATTTCTGGCCAGCTTGCCTTGGCGGGAGATAGGCGTGTGCGGCTATGACTGCGCCAGCTATCCGATGATCAGGGAGCTGGCCGAGCGCTTTGACCACCTCTTCATTTCCACCGAAGCTGCCCTTGACGGGGAGGTGGAGGGGGCCGCGAGGGTATTGAAAGGGCGTAGCTTTACTTTACTTCACTCGGTGGCCCTTTACCCCACGCCGCTGGAGAGGATGAACCTGGCCCGGATGAACTATCTGAGGAAGTTCACCAGGAGCGTTGGGTTCAGCGACCACTCGCTGGTCGAGCGCGATGGGCTGAAGGCCTCGATAGCCGCGCTCTACCTCGGCGCTGATGTCATTCAGAAACCGTTTACCATCTTAGATCGTACCTTGACATCTGAGGGGCCAATGTCAGTCGACCCTGTCCAGTTGAAGGAACTCGTCAGCTATGCCAAGATGGACAGGGAGGAGCTTGAGGAGCTGGTACGCCGAATTCCCGAGTTTGAGGCGATGAAAGGGGTCAGACATCCGGAGCTTAGTCAGGAAGAGCTGCTTAACCGGGACTACTACCGGGGTCGGTTTGCCAGCCGGGTCAGAGGAATGGTGGTGTTTAATTGGGAGGAAAAGAAGGTATTCTGAGGAGGCCCAGATGAGGAGATACCGGATACTGGGCGTGATACCGGCTCGGGGCGGGTCGAAGCCGATCCCCAAGCAGAACATCAAATCCTTGCTGGGTCGCCCTCTGATTGCTTATACCATCGTTCCGGCGCGGGAATGCAAGTTGCTTACCCGGCTGGTCGTTTCCTCGGAGGATGAGGAGGTTCTCGAGGTGGCGAGGAACTATGGCGCCGAGGTCCCCTTCGTCCGGCCCAAGGAACTTGCCGACGACCTCTCGCTGCTCACCGATGTGGTGAAGCATGCGGTGCTGGAGGTGGAGAAGCAGGAGGGCAAGAAGTACGATTATGTGGTGGTGCTGTCCCCCACGACTCCTCTCCGGACCACAGCTGACATCGACCGGGCGCTGCGCAAGCTGATCGAGACCGGAGCTGATTCGGTGATTTCGGTGACCAAGGTTGGGTCCTGCCACCCGATGAGGATGAAGAAGATTGTCCACGACCGGCTGATCGACTATGTGGAGGAGGAGGTGGAGAACATGCCCAAGAAGCTGCTGCCTCCAGTTTACCTGAGGAATGAGGCCATCTACGCGGTGAGGCGCGACGTGCTGGTGAATCAGAACTCATTCAAGGGGAGGATCAGCTGTCCCTATCTGATGCCGCCGGAGCGCTCGATCACCATTGACACCAAGATGGACTTTCAGCTGGCGGAGGCGGTGATGAAGCGGATGAAATGGAAGCACATCAAGCCGGTGGTCAGCAGGCGGCGGCTGCTGCTGAAGAAGCTGATCAGAAGGAAGGGATAAAGCCGGAAAGCGCTGGAGACGTGATTTATCGGCGTGCTGAGTTGGGGTAAGTTTCTTTGAGGAGGTATTTTTCATGGACTTTGGGTTTCGGCTGCGCAAGGTGTTGGTTTTGACCGAAAACCCTGGAGGCGGGAAGGGAGTTTGGGAAAAGGTGAAGTTCCTGCCACCGTTGAGGTGGCTACTTGAGGGTGGCCGTGGAGGGTGAGAGGTCGGTGCTGAACATTTTTCGCCTGTTTCAAAAATTTCGAACACATGCAGATTTAGGTTAAAGTTGGTCGATAGGCTTCGGATGAGGATTGTGACGAGGGGCCAGCTAGGTGGAGCCATACTGTAGGCAGGGTGCAAATGAAAGGGAGCTACCTACGGGTGTAAATCCCCAAATTTATCATGTTTAATAAAATACGTCATTTTAAACGAAGTCGTAGGTGACCCCCCCGGCGCATTCTGTTGATCCTGATCTCTTCACCATTTCCTGCTGGGGGGAGGGGGAGGCACGAAATTGCACGCAGATCGGTCTGAGTGGTTTTTAGGAGGTCGAAATTTCAATATGTCGGTAATTTTAATTAAAAATTAACCGATATACTTATATATTTGAAAACCCCATTTCAAAACGTGGAAGAAGCGAAAATAATGGAAATTCTCACCGATTGGAACTTCTGGGGGAGTTTCAGGGAGGATCTCAGGGCGCGAACCGCGTACCTTTCCAAACTGGAAGAGATATTCGGCAAAGGAGCTGCCACGATCCTGCTTGGGGTAAGGAGGGCCGGTAAATCTTCTCTCGCATATCTCTTCATCCGGAAGCTGAGAAGTCAGAGAACCATTGAGCCAAAGGACACCCTCGTCGTTAACTTTGAGGACCCG
>NZ_JAVZIN010000014.1:0-26034 GCF_038871235.1 Hadarchaeum sp. (SeqCode) | reverse complement strand
CGTTTCATTAATAACTCCTATTATAAAGTATGTTTCAATATTCCTTGCTTGGTGGAATGCTCGTTGAATATTGAGTGATTAAGAGGAAACACACTCCACGCTTTCCTAATTCGTTTATGCAGTAAAAAATAATCTTTTTTAAAGTCTTGTTTCGTCTAAAAAATCAAGAGCCTTAACTCGTTAGTTTCATGCCAATTTGTTTTTTTTGTAAATTTCCTTCAGATCTCTTGAATGTCAATTTTGCCTCGTAAAAATTATCTTTTAATGAAGGATTGAATTTAAGTCTATTTGTTACTGTACCATGTGGATCAAAAACAATCACTTTAATTCCGTTCATGATACAGACAATCGGGCACGGTTGCGTAAATTTCTTGAATATGCTGGTAAGCTTTTCTTTTCTACTTAGTTACTAGTAATTTTTTTGCTTCCAAGATAGTTTGTACAAGCTTCTGCTTTTTCCTATCTCCAATGTCACCGGGAAAGTCGAATACGGCTTTCGCCTCCATACCCGCCACGTTAAAATCTATTACAACATACTTCTTTTCTTTTTTAGCTCCAAAGGCAAAGATACCTAGCAACAACATCCTCCCTAAGGTAACTTTATGTTCAAGTTGTAGTTCTACTCTTTTAATATCCTTGAGGGGGATGGAAAATTTTTCTTTTTTCCCGAAATGTCCACTTAAAAAAATAATTTTGTCAGTCAAAACCTTAAGGGTACCTCGCTCTCTTTTCATATACTGTGGGTGCCCCCCAAGGTATTCGATGGAAAATGAAGGACCAAGTTTTTGTCCATTAGAGTAAGGTGTATTGCTCCGTACCAATCTCAATTTTTGCACCATTAAACAATTAATTTTAAACTTTAAAAAATTAATGACTTTTTAATTTTTAGATAGGGTGTTATTTTAAGGGTTAACTCCTTCAAGGAGCGGTGCCGCCTAAGTTAATAGAGCCGAAAATCGAGGGATTTTATAAACTTTCAGCCGCCCCCGCTCGGGGCTCCACTTTATTCCCTGATTTCTCCAGTTCCGGGCGGAAGCGCTCTTTCTATCTCATCCACAGGTACTTCGATTCCCTCAATCCTAAATTTCACCTGGATTTGACGGGCAAGTTCAGATTTCTTTGTGGACCCTGGGTAGACCTCAACAAACACCTTCGAGTGCTTCTGGACAGCGCTCTTCGGCCCGCAGACGACCACATTTTCGCCATCCAGCATCATGACGCCCACGGCCGCCCTAACTGGGACCTTAAGCAGGTTCTTCTTACCCTGGATGATATAGCTGCCCTTGGGAAGGTAGGTGCCGGATGGTGCTTTCTTCGAGACCTGATCCGGCTTGGCCCAGTAGACATCGAGGGTGCCCAGACCCTCCCTCCAGGCACGCGAATGCATGGCGGCGAACTCGGCGGCCTCGACGATGGTAGTTTCCGGTATTTCCTTGCCCGCAGATTTCACGACGACATGAGGGGCACCGATGATCTCCGCGTGCAGGTAAAGATCGTTCGGCTCCATGTGCTTTTCGACGATTTCAGCATTGCCTTGGGCGTCCCTCCCTCCTATGACCAGATGCCCGTCCGATGAGATGAACCACCTGTGCCGCTCGAACCACTTGGGTTTTCTTCGCTTCGGTGGAGGGGGAACCTCGATCTCGCGAATCCCGGCCCTTAAGGCCTCAAGCTCCTTTTCCGTCTCCTCTAGGGCCTTTCTAGCGCCCACCGCTTTTTCGGCGAGCGTTCGATATTCCTTGTAATAACGGGTCGAGTTCTCAAAGGCCGGGGCCCTCAGGTCAAGCTCTATAGTCTCCCCCGCCAGCTCCACCTCCATCTTCCCCTCCTTGAAATCCACGCTTTTTATCGGCAGCGTCCAGCTTTCTCTAGCCTCCTTAGCCTTCTGAAAAGCCTCGAGGGCGCCCTGCCACCCTTTGGCCCTCCTGAGCTGATCAAGCATTTTACGGGCCTCATCAATCTGGAAATGATGGATGGCTATCAGATCGGCCTTTCTCTTTGACTCCGATGATCTTTTGTAGAGATCCCCGAACTGCTGCTGCTGTTCCAGCTGCCGTTTGAGCAGCCTCTCCACCTTTCTCTCATAGTCCTTCTTCCTACTTTCACTGGCGGCCATCACCGCCACGGTGCTGAAGTATTCGTCAAGGGCCTCGTTAAAAGAGCTGAATCTCTTGACCTTCCGACCAAGATGTGTCTTGAACTCAAAGGGTGTGAAATCCACCGGTTGGTCTCCCTCGTAAACTATGCAGGGCGCTGGCTCTGAGGAGAGGATCTCCTTCAAGGCGTTTAAGATGTCCTTCAGCTCCTTTTCAGAGATTTCGTCGATCTTCAGCCCCTTGCCCACCGAGGCCCGGGCGCAGACCTCCTCCGCCAGTGGTCCACCCAGCCCCAGATTTACAGCCAGTCCTCGGACGATGTCCTGAGCGCCGTCTAATTTTCCCTTCAGCCCGGCGGCATCGAGCCCTGATAAGTCGACATCGGTTCCAGGGGGATAGAGATAGGGAAATCCGGCCTTGAGGGAGCGGTGCCTCCATGCAGCAGTCCGGTAGGGCTGAATGATGGTCCTTTGTGAGTCGCAGAGGACGATGTTCCCCTCACCAAAGAGTTCGGCAATTAATATTTTTCCCTCCCCACCGAAGCGGATTTCAACGATGCGTTCGAAATCGGGCTGAACTATGTCTAAAATCTCCGCGTTTTCAAGGTGTTTTCTCAACAACATGGCAAATGAGGTCGGTTGCTTCGGGGCCTGGTAAACCCGAGTCGTGAGGTGTATCCTGCACCCGGGCTGGATCACGAGGTCTTGGCGTCCTCTTTCTTTAGAATAGAGGCGCAGAATAACCGCACCTTCAATCTCATAGACATTTTCAACCCTGTTACCAATAGCGTTTTTAAGCTCGCGAACGCAGACCATAATGTCAAGGCTCGACATCGACAGTTTCACGATATCACCAGGTGCATGATATGGACATAACGGCAAAGCTCACCCTCACGTTTTCGGGAGCAGGGATACTGGCAGGCATCATCTCCGGCTTCCTGCCCAACGCTTGGCTGGCCTTGCTCGTCGCATTTATTTTTCTCTATGCATCTTATAAGTTGACCACTCATCTCCTGAAAAAACCGGCGGCGCCGCCAACCCCGGTGGCCCAGACACCTGGGCAGGCTTCACCTCAGACCGCGGCGCAGCCCCAGCCGGAAAAGAAAACGGCCGCCATGAAGGGGTTCAGGCTTTTCTTTGCCACCTTGGTCACTAAAGGCGGCCCGGAGGACAAGGAGACCGAAACAAAATTCTGGTTCTGGTCCTACTACATTATGTGGTTCATCTTCTGGGTCATGGTCTACACAATACTACTGCTTTGGTGATCGTCCACCGTTTCAGCGCTTGAGGGTTTTTTTATCGCAGGGGAAAATAGTTTATTGGGTGGTGGCGGGCGTGCAGAGAAAAATTGATGTTTTGGAGGGGAAAAAGCTGAAAATCATCGCCGACCACCGCGAGGAAGCATCGGGCGTTATCAATGAGCTTAGGGAGCTTGGGGTCGATCTTGAGATATGTCAGCTTAAGGTGGGAGATTTCATCCTCAGCGACCGCGTCGGCGTGGAGCGGAAGTCGGTCAGTGACTTCCTGCAGTCGATAGTCGACAAGCGCCTCATGCTTCAGGCAAATTTGCTGCGCGAGTGTTTCGAACGCCCGGTGTTGATAATTGAGGGAAAGGGGCTTTACAATCGGCGGGCGATCCACCCCAACGCCATCAGTGGCACCTTAGCCGCTCTGGCTGTGGATGTAGGCATACCAATCATTCCGACCGTGGATGAGAAAGAAACTGCCCTGATTCTGGTCGCCATAGCTAGACGGGAGCAGGTGTCCGAGAAGAGAGAGGTGGCCGTCCGCGGGCAGCCAAAAAAGTTCAGCCTGCCTGAGTGTCAGCGCTATATTGTTGAAGGTCTTCCCGGAGTTTCGGTGGTGCTTGCCAAGAGACTGCTGGGGCACTTCGGCACGGTGGAAAAAGTTATGTGCGCCTCCGAGGAGGAACTCCGGCAGGTCGACGGCATCGGGAAGGAGAAAGCAAAGGAGATAAGAAGGGTGCTGACGGCTACCTATGCGCCGGAATCTCCTCAACAAACTCCTTGATCAGCTCTATCGCCAGCTTGATGTTTTCCATCGAGGTGGCATAGCTCAACCTGACGTGTCCCTCGCCACCGGGACCGAAACCACTGCCGGGCACCGCGGCCACGCCCTTGCTTTTGAGCAGCAACTCGCAGAACTCGAAGGAACTCATTCCCAATTTTTCGATGTTGGGGAAAACGTAGAAGGCGCCTTGGGGCTTCAAACAATCGATGCCGTCGATCTCGTTCAGTCCTTCCACCAGAACATCCCTGCGCCTGCGGTACTCCGCTCGCATCTCAGCGACGAAGTCTTGGGGCCCCTTCAGCGCCGTAATTGCGGCCACCTGCACGAAGCTGGCAGTGCAGGATGTGGAGGCCTCTTGGATCTTGGCCATTTCAACGATGAAGTCGGCTGGTGCCACGGCATAACCTATCCTCCAGCCGGTCATGGCGTAGGCCTTGGAGAACCCGTTTATGCTGATCGTCCGCTCGGCCATTCCGGGAAATTTCAGTGGATTGCCCTGTTCGCCCTCGTAAACCAGCACGTTGTAGATGTCATCGGATAGTATCCAGAGATCATGGTCCACGGCGATATCAAGGATGGGTTTCAAATCGGTGGCGCTCATCACCGCCCCAGTTGGGTTGTTTGGGTAGTTGAGTAGAAGTAACCGTGATTTTGGGGTGAGGGATTTCTTTAGCTTCTCTTCCTCAAGCTTGAAGCCATTTTTCGCCGATCCTTGAATGAACACCGGTTTGCCCCCGACGATTTTCACCATCGCCTCGTAGGTCCAGCACGGGCTCGGGATCAGGACCTCGTCACCAGGATCTAGCGCCGCCGCCAGCGCGCAGAAAATGGCGTGCTTGGCGCCCGGCGTCACGATCACGTTCTTCGCGGCAACGTTGATCCCCTGCTTAACAAAGTGCTCAGCGATCGCCTCCCGCAGCTCGGGAATGCCGGCGCTGGGGGTATATTTCGTCATACCTCTGTCTAGGGCTTGTTTAGCGGCCTCCTTGATGTGAGCCGGGGTGTCAAAATCAGGCTCGCCGACTTCCATGTGAATTATTCTCCTCCCGGAGCGTTCCAGTTCCTTAGCTAGAGCTAAAACCTTGAGGGTGCTGGAAGGCGGTATTGAGTCCATCCTCTTAGCAGCCTTCATGGACTTCCCGCTACCATTTTAGGCTGGCGTATAAAATCCTTTACTCGATTGTCATGCACTGGATAGACGCCGTGGCACATGAGCTGGTGAAGCGAGGCGGGAAGCAGGTCATCGCCAGCGGCATCTCAATATCCGGCCATGTTCACATAGGGCACTCCAACGACGTCTTCATCGCAGACGCAGTGCGCAGGGCGGTGGAGGAGCTGGGCCTTGAAGCGGAGTGTGTGTGGTGTGCGGATGATTACGACCCGATGCGGCGCATACCTTGGCCTTTGACCGAGGGCGAGCTGGTGGAGAAATACAGGCAGTATCTTGGAATGCCTTACGCCAACATCCCCTCACCCGATCCCGACTATCGTGACTTTGTCGATTACTTTTCCCGACCGTTCATCGAGTCCTTGAAATACTTCGGGATCAAGGTCAAAGTCCACTCGGGTGCTGCGGCCTACCGGGAGGGGAGAATGACGGAGTTGATCCGGAAGTCGCTTGAGCAAGCCGATACCATCAGGTCCATCTTAAATCAGTATCGAGATAAACCGCTGCCGGAAAGCTGGTTGCCTGTGGATGCCATCTGCGAGAACTGCGGCCGGATCTCAACGACGAGGGCCATTTCTTGGTATGGTGATTATGTCAGCTATAGGTGTGAGGGTACAGACTACGTCGCGGGCTGTGGACATGAGGGAGAAGCTGACTACACCTCAGGCGGCGCTAAACTCACCTGGCGGGTGGAGTGGCCCGCCCGCTGGAGGCTTCTCGGCGTCACTTGTGAGCCGTTCGGAAAAGATCACGCGGTGCGCGGCGGAAGCTATGACACCGGCAAGCTCATCGCTGAGCGGGTCTTCAACTACGAGGCGCCTTACCCCATACCATACGAATGGGTGAGTATGAAGGGTAAGAAGCTGTCCTCCTCCAAGGGCGTGGTCTTCACCCTGAAGCAGTGGCTGGAGATCGCGGAACCCGAGGTGCTTCGCTACTTCATCTTCCGCAGCAAGCCCATGAAGGCGAAGGAGTTTGACCCCGGCCTGCCGCTTCTTGACCTGATTGAGGAGTATGATCTGGTCGAGAGCGCTTACTATGAGAAGAAAGCTGAGTCGGGCAGGAGGGAGGAGCAGCAGAGGCGCATATATGAGCTTTCCCAGGTGGAGCGTGTTTCTGAGACGCCCATCAGAAGGGTCTCCTATCGGTTTGCCGCGGTGCTGGCTCAGGTGACAAACGATGAGAAGAAGATCATCGAAGTACTGACCTCGAGGAGGATGTTGGTCAACCCCAGCGAGCTGGAGATAAAGCTGGCCCTGCGTCGCCTGGAGCTGGCCAGAAACTGGGTCATGGAATATGCTCCGGAGCACCTTAGGTTCAAACTCTTAGAACAGGTGCCCTCTGAAATCGTTGAGCGCCTAACTCCGAAGCAGAGGCAGGCTTTGAGGCAGCTGGCTGAGGACCTGAGCAAAAGAGAGTTCACCCCGGTTGAGCTCCACAATCACGTTTATGCGGTGGCTGAGATGACGGGACAAAAACCGAATGAACTCTTTCAGGCGATCTACCAGGTACTGCTGGGTCGCGATTCCGGGCCCCGCGTCGGCAATTTCATCTCTGCGCTGGACAGGGATTTCGTTATCTCGAGGTTCAGGGAAGCCTCCCTTTAAGACCGATCTTCATGTCCGGGTTTTTCCGCATCAGCTCCCTGAAGACCCCCTCGAAGTTTTCCCCGGGTGCCAGCTCTCTCCGAATGAAGATGCCCGTATGTCCCAACTCGGCCCTCCTCGTCAGAACCTGAACCCTTTCCCGGACAATTTCCAGACTCACACCGAGTTTTTTAGCCACGGTGCTTTCGTTTCCTATCACTTGGCTCTCCAAGTGCCCCTTCTCGGTGGGCTCAATTAGCATGAGCCTTTTATCAACGCCTAGAACTCTAATCTTTTTTCTCAGCTCATCAATTCCAGCCGCGCCGCCGAACCAGTAGAACTCCAGCTCGGTTTGACGAGGCTTGACCAGAGGGAAGGTAACTGATCTATCATCCTCAAGGTAAAGATGGGCCTTGGGAAGCTGCCAGGGAGTGGCCATCACAATCTCTCTTTTGGTTGGGGTTAACCCGGCCTTCAGCAGGGCCAGCTCCAATTTAAAGGAAGGCACCTCGTATGGTATGACCACGTCGACGTCACTGTTTTTATCAACGTCACCACGAGCAACGCTTCCATGAACAATAGGGCTGAATCCCGAGGTCTCAAGTGGCAGCATCAATTCCAAGGCCCTTTTCCTTTTTTCGTCCAAGATCTTCCAGCGTTTCTCGTCGTAGATAATTTCCCGGACATCGGCTACACGTACGGGCTTGGCCATGGCATCAAAGCCCTATCTCGCGTTCTGCCACCACAAAGTTTTTGTCGGAAATATGGAGCAGCGGCCTGACGGAGGCCACGTCTAACCTGCCATCTTTAAAGGCGTCTTTTTGAGCGTGTGCGGCCACGACTTTACCTCCCACCACCACGTATTCCGGGCCCTCGTGCATCCAGTCCAGCTTGCATTCTAGGTTGGCGGGGCACTCAACGATCCTCGGTGGTTTTACCTTTAGGGACGGCTCCCAGGATAGCTTGGCCTTTTCCAGCTCATTCACTCCGCGAGGGAAGTTCTTGCTGCAGAGGTACATCTGTTTTTTGATTTTTTCTGGAACTAAGTTGAGCACGAATTCCTCCGTCTCACATATGTTGTGGTAGGTGTCGCTCTCATAGCTGGTGGAGAAGGCGACTATTGGTGGGTCGGACTCAACGGGCGTCACCCAAGACATTGGTGCGGCGTTTATCCTCCCCAGCTTGTCAACGGTTGTGATGAGGACGATCGGCCGGGGTGCGATCAGCAGATATGCGTCTTTCAGTTCTACCTGCATATAATCAGTCCAGACTTTCCTTCAACCACTTTAAATATTGCGGCAACCCCCGTTGGACATTCAGGGAGATGATCTCGGGCACCTGATAGCTGTGTAGCTCCTTGATCCGAGACATCAGCCGGTCAATCTTTTTTGCCGATGTTTTTATCACCAAGATTATCTCACGTGATCCTTCGATTTTTCCCTGCCACCTATAAATAGACGTGACGTTGGGAACAATGCTCACGCAGGCGGCAAGCTTCTCTGAGACCAAGGCTTGGGAAATCCTGTTGGCTTCACGCCGGTCCTTTACCGTCGTCAACACGATGGAGAACATATTCCTCAAGCGAAAAGGTTTAACGCATATGTTTAAAGATTACCGGTGGTATTTTCTACGGTGCTGCCTGTGTATGAGGATATTCTTTTCATTGTCGCCATGTTCATCTTGTTCTGGGACGCTCTGGGTCTGATAAACAGGTGGTTCAACCTCAAGAAGCACGGGTTTTCTATTTCGCCGGGCGTGATGATGTGGCGCACCAAGCGCGGTCTTAATTTCATCAGGCGGGTTGGCAAGGCAAAAGATTTTTGGCGTTTCTACGGCGACTTTGCCGTGGTGGCCGGGATCGCTCTGATGGTCTTCGTTTTCATCAACCTCGTGCTCAACCTGATGGTCCTGTTAACTCAACCCACCGCGGCCGTTGCCGGGGTTCAGCTGGTGCTGCCCGGTCTGGTTCCCGGACTTACTCCGGTGGCTTGGATAATCGCCATCGCCACGGTTCTTCTCGTCCATGAGTTTGCCCACGGTTTCTTGCTCAGCTCCCAAGGGCTGAGGATTAAGTCAGTTGGGGGAATGCTGGTTGTGGCGATACCGGGAGCCTTTGTTGAGCCTGACGAGAAACAGCTTAGTAAAGCCCCGATCTTGAAACGGCTGAGGATGTATGCGGCGGGGGCATTTTCAAATGTACTGTTTGCACTTCTCTGTCTCCTGATAATCGTCCTCCTCATCGTCCCAAAACCGGGCGCTTACGTTTACGCTGTTGCCAAGAATTATCCCGCCGACAACTCCGGCATAGCTCCCGGAATGAGAATTTATTCTATCGGCGGTGTTGAGATAAATACCCCTGAGGACTTTGAAAGGTTCATGAGCCTGACCAAGCCGGGAGAAAATGTGAGGCTGGTAACCAGCGCCGGAGAGATGGTGGTAACGCTGGCGCAGCATCCGGGCGTTGAAGGCAGGGGATACCTGGGTGTGGCCCTCATCTCGGCATTTTCGCGCTGGAATTTTGTCAATCCACTGTTTGTTCTCTGGACGGCCATGTCTGAGCTGATGGGCGGTAACGTCTTTCATCCCTTCGTCTTCGAGGCTCTAGTGCCCTGGGTCGTTATCGACATCCTGAAATGGATATTTGTCCTCAACATAGGTATAGGGCTCTTCAACCTGATGCCCGCGGTTCCTCTTGACGGTGGCTACATCCTGAGGGGAATCCTGGAAAAGGTGGTTTCGGAAGAGAGGGCTGTGCAGATCACTAGGGCGCTATCGATCGTCGTTTTGTTCATCATTCTAGCCAACTTCCTGCCTTATCTCTGGTGATAAGATGGCAATTGAGATCAAGGTTAAGATTGCCGGTCAGAGGTCGTCGCGCAGATTAAAGGTGGCTTCCGGCACCACCATCGCCGAGCTGCTGAAAAGGATCGGTCAAAATCGTGAAACAGTGGTGGTGAGGCTAAACGGCAGGATCGTCGCCGAAGAGGAGTGCCTGAAAAGAGGAGACCTCCTTGAGATCCTTCCGGTAGTGACGGGTGGTTGAGTGCTACGATGCAGCTTCTGCGGCCGGAGAGCTGTTTACCACAGGCGCTACGCCGGGGTTTTTCTGTGCGATCGATGCATGATAAAAAGCGTTGAGCGAAGGTTCCGCCGGGCAATCAGCGAGAACAAGCTAGTCATGCCGGGTGAACGGGTTGCCGTGGCGGTTTCGGGTGGGAAGGACAGCGTTGCCTGCCTGCACCTGCTCCACGACTACTGCAGGGGAAGGCGCTGTGAGCTGGTGGCCATAACGGTTGATGAGGGCATAAAGGGCTATCGTGAGCAGAGCCTACCTGTGGCCAGAGAAAACGCGGAAATGCTTGGGGTCGAACATCATGTGGTAAGTTTTAAAGAGGTTTTTGGTGCTAAGCTGGATGAAATGGTTAAAATCGCAGCCAAGAGGGTCACGGGACTAAATCCCTGCACCTACTGCGGTGTCATGCGCCGTCACCTCTTGAACCAAGCGGCGCGGGAGTTAAGCGCGGACAAGCTGGCGACGGGCCACAATCTGGACGATGAGACGCAGGCGATAATGTTGAACTACGTTAGGGCGGATCTTTCTAGGCTGTACCGGCTGGGCCCCATCTACATGCCACGCGAGGGTTTTGTGCCAAGGATCAAGCCGCTGCGGGAGATCCCGGAGAAAGAGGTCGCGCTTTACACGCTGCTCAGAGGTATAAAAGTTCATCTTGATGTTTGTCCCTACGCGAGCGGGATTCACACTGAGATCAGGGATTTCTTAAACAGCCTTGAGACCAACCACCCCAATTCAAAGTTCATGATTCTCCGGATGTTTGAGGAGATCAGACCCCACCTGCAGGAGGCCGTCCCTGAGGTGGAGATGAAAAGCTGCGAAAGCTGCGGAGAGCCGACTTCCACTAGGCTGTGTAAAACCTGTGAGCTGCTTCAGGGCATCGGTTTGGCGAAGAGGCGAAAGAACCTTATTTCTGACCAAAATAGTTAAACTTGGCGGCGGGCTAGGTGGGCAGCTACCCCTTGCCTGTACCACAAATGGGGTTCACGGTGGGCCGAAGCCCGTGGGCGGCGCTCGGAACTGCGCGTCGACCTAGCTTCCGGTGACGAAATCCTGTCCCATCGGGTCGGCGGCGGCAGGGTTCAGGCCGTAGGGCCTGAATTAACTGCCCTTGCCTCCTGAATCCCCCAGGGGCGGAAGTCAGCAAGGGTAGGGAGGACGTGCGGCGCTGGTGGTAAACGGGATGGAGCTTGGGGCTAGCCATCGGCGTGTAGGGAAGGCGTCAACTATGGGCGCGCCCGTCGCCTTTTAACTCAGCAGCTTTTTAACAAATCAGGTTAGAGTAGTTTCTGTGCGGGGGTAGCCAAGCCAGGTATGGCGGCAGGTTGCTAAACCTGCAGATACCTGTTGGCGCATCGCGCCTCAGGGGTTCAAATCCCCTCCCCCGCGCCAAAGTGATAAAGTAATCTAAGCATTTTAGATGAGTTTTCGGAAAAAGCCGAATTTTCTTTTTATGTTATTTTTCGTTAATTGATGGGTATAAGTCAATAATATCACACATTTTCTTTTTCACTAAACATTTTCAACATCCATAAAGCGAAAACGATTTCGGTAAAATCAACACAAAAAAATTTAAATATCTAAAACTAGAAACGCCATCGGATGTAATCTTGAAAAAAAAGATATCATTGGCATTGGTATGCGTGTTTTTGTTGTCGTTGATCATTTCGCCATACGGAAGACTTGCGGCAGGGTCTCCAACTGATCATTTGTTTAATTATACCATCACAGCAACCGGAACCGAGAATGTCTGTACCTATCCTGATCAGAACTTTAGCTGGACGGTAACTGGAACTGGTACTGAGTCATGGATGATGGAATGCGGTTTACTCGACAACCAAGAAGTAGACGTTTCCGGGGTTATGGAGAATAAAACTTTCTACCTTTATCCGCCAGCGGGGATTACCATAAGACTTTGGGATTACACGGTCAATTACAGTGAGAACGGTGGTAAAGATAATGGGACGTATCTTGATACGGAAAATAACCGGCTTGTAATCAAGGTTTATACTGGGGGTGGTTACTCAGGGTCGACCCCTTATGGTGGTGCATACCGAGCTACCTACAGAATCTACGGCATTGATCAGCAGCAAATCACAACAGTTTTACTTGGAGAATGGAGTATATCCGTCTATGGATATAAGGAGTACAGACAATTCTATTTTACAGCCCCACCTTATTCCATAATAACAAGCTGGAGTTACACGGTCGATTACAGTTTGTATGGTGGCAGTGATGGCGGGTCATATATTGATTACAGAAAGGACAGTCACAAATTGGTTATCAGGGCTTATACTGGGGGATCTGGCACCTGGTCTAAGCTAAATGGCCTTTACTATGCTACCTATCGCATCTATGGTATTAGGTTACAGCAAACTTCAACCGTGACCGCTACTGATTCCGGTTCCGGCTCTGTAAATGCTCTTGAGGGAATCAAGGATATGGGCGCTTTTGATGCTTATCCTTCACCTTTACATGGCGGGGTTATCACAGATGTCACCTATACCATAGTCGACGATAATCCCTATGTGGATACTTGGATTGCCAACGGCCATGTATATGCAAGAACCAGCTATTCAGAAGAGATAATTCAGCCTTGGTCAGCCACGGAAACCGGTAGCGGCTCTGTCAATTCCGATGAAGGTAATAAGTACATCGCGACATCCACCTTGGTTGCCCCCAACGGTGATACAAGCTGGTCGGTGTCTAATGATAACCCGCTGCATGTAAACACTTGGATGGACGGGAACAAGCTGTACGCCTCCGTCATAAACACGCCGCCGAACAAGCCCGCGGACCTCCAGCCTAGTGGTCGAATAACGGAAACTGAAGCGACTCTGTCAGCCTATGTGGCTGATGACGATGGAGATGACATTAATGTGTTCTTCTACAACAATGCAGACGACAGCTTAATAGATAATGTATGGGTCAAGAACCAGAGCACTGCCGAAGTAACTTGGTCAGGATTGACGAGAGGTATGAATTATTCTTTCTACGCGGTTGCCCACGATGGCAATGAATGGAGCGAAAAATCAGACATCCAGACGTTTGTGGTCACGCTCTCAGCTGTTATCGACATCGATCCCGACACCCTCAATCTTAGAAGCAAGGGTAAGTGGATCACCTGCTATATCGAGTTGCCCGAGAGCTACAGCGTTGGAAACATCGACATTGGCACGGTAAGACTCATCATCGGCGGGAACGAAGTATCAACCGAGCCCCAGCCGTTCGACATATGTGACCATGATAAAGACGGTATACCTGACCTAATGGTGAAGTTCAGTAGGCAAGCTGTTCAAGCGCTTCTTGAGGCCGGCGTGAATGAGGTAAAGGTAGTTGGGGAGGTAGCTGGGATCCCATTCGAAGGCAGCGACATCATCAAGGTAATTTAGCTTCCTGAGCTTTTTGTTGGCCATCGAATACAATGGTGGATCCAGCAGCAATTCGCCAAAGAAACACCCCGATTGCTCTTAAAAGGGACTAGGTCAGATTTTCATTATTATTCTCAAACAAAATTTTTAAGAGATATTTGTTATTTTTCAGGTAGATTTTTCTGAAGGAGCAAATTTATGCAAGCTCCTGACACCAAGGCTTAGCTTTTCTGGTTTTTCGTTGAGAAATCTTTGTACGGAAAAATTTGGTTTGCACACCTATTTGTCCTTTTATCCTCCAACGTTAAATTTTATTTTGATAATTATGCCTGCCTTTCAAAACGAGCAGTCACTGTCAGGGCGCGTCGTCTTTCAGTACTTCTATGATTGCGGCGGGGAAGTGGTGCTGGAAAAGGTGCCGCTTGAGAAGATTAAAGTAGTTCACCGGGTTGCTCCCAAGCGTTTGCGAGTCCTCGCGCCCAAGTATGAGGAGGTGGGACTGCAGCCACTTGAGGTGGATCTCGGGGTTAAACACATCGACGGTCACGGAGCAAAAGTTCAAGGTAGAATTTTTCCCATTGGTGTAATTGAAATATATATTGTCATCGAGTTTAAAAACTCGAATTTGAATGACCTGATAAAGTTGGTCAGGCTCGACGAACGTCCCGTGAAGGTTTCGGGCAGCGAGATTGAGTTCGAGTCGTTGACCCATGAATATTTTGAGGGCCTCATGGAGATAATCAAGCCGGCCTTGGTTTCCCCCTATCCGGCCTTCAAACGACCCGAATCTTACACCCTGATCATGATAACGAATTCTACACCAAAACTGAAGGCTCAAGATTTTCTGGTGAGATTTCGGAAGCAGACGGCCGGCATACTCCGGGGGGAGAAGGAATGGAGAAAGCTCAGCAGCAAGGAGGTTGAGGACGCGCTTAAGACCTACCTCAGCTACTCAGAGGATGACATCGTGATCGTCGACTGGTATTCAGCGTTGATGAGCGGTGCGGTTAACTACATGGACGATTTCGAGCACATGATCGAGCTGGCCAAGATTCAGCTGCTTGAACTCAAGACGTACGACAGGCTTCTCGACATGCGGCTGGAGCGCGCCTATGATTCGTTGTATGCCGTTTTCACTGGAGCCAGAGTTGGAATGCTGTGGGGGCGGCGCTGGTATGGTAAACTCGCTCTCGCTGCAGGTGAACTGGCTGAGTGGCGGGTCGAGGTGACGGATCTGGTGGAGGACATGAGGAACATCCTTAAATTTACCGGGGACTGGTATCTAGGAAAACTCTACCGGATATCAAGCGAGCGTTTTCGCATCCAAGACTGGTTAGCGCTTGTGGATAGAAAGCTGGGCCAGCTGCAGGAACTCTACGCGATGGCGATGGAGCGGGTCGATGTTCACCGGGCCATGACGCTGGAGCTGCTTATTATTCTCCTCATCGCCATTGAGGTAATCTTGGCCATAGTCATCGGCTTCAAATGAGCGCCTCAGGCTATTCTTTTTATTGCCAAGCAAAATTTAGTTGGGGCCCGTAGTCCAGTGGTTAAGACGCTACCCTTACAAGGTAGAGATCGAGGGTTCGAATCCCTCCGGGCCCACTAGTGATTTGGATTTTTTTGACTCGGGAAGATCTTCGCGACGAGAATGCCGAAAACACAGCCCAGCGATTTCATTTTTGTAGTCGCTGAGTCGCATCGCTGTCAGCTTCCAAGAATGATTGACACCTGTACCGTATGAGCCGACGTTGAGAACGAATATGACGTACACCTTTCTCCAAAAGTTTAAATCTTTTCCTCAGATTATCCCAGCGAAATTTTGAAATATAAATCCCGTCGTCCTTGCATTATAAACCCGTTAACGAACCCCCTCTGTTTTTATCGTAAAATGGGCATTCCTGCGGAGACCTTGACACAGAGGTTCTCGAGCCGAATGAAAAAGGGTAGCGCGATATTTTTGTTGCACCAATCTAAGTTGCCTATTTTTAACCGCTGAAAAGGTGGCTCCCATCGCAGTTTATGCCAGTCCCTATTCTAGCTAACCCTTCTCGGCATGGTGCAAACGTAAGGTCCTCCTCCTCACATGCGCGCCTGACCTCGTCCATCAGCCTCTGCCTGACTTTGCTGGGAAGATACCAGCTGTTATGATGTCGTTGCCCCAGTTTGAAGTATAGCGGCCACAGCTTAGTAGCGACCTCAGGGAAGGCTTTTTGTATGCGCCGCCAGCTGTCCCGACGTGGTTTGAAAGTGGAGGAGGTAACGTGGCTAGCGCCGTGGCTAGATGCAGCTCTAACAACCTCCACAACTTCGTCGTCATTCAGGTGGGGGATGACTGGGTCTAGCCTTAGGGTAACTGGAATTCCCGCATCCGCCAGACGCTTCATTGCCTTCAGTCTCTGCGCGGGCAGGGGCGCGTTTGGCTCAAGCCTGCGGCTGAGTTCAGAATTTAGCGTCGTCACGGTAAAGCTCACCACGCACAGCATGTTTGAGAGGAGGTCAAGATCGCGCGCGACGAGGTCTGATTTTGTTATCACCTGAACTTTGCAGTTCTCGCGGGCAAGAAGTTCCAAACAGGAGCGCGTTAACTTAAGTTTCTCTTCCATGGGTGGGTAAGGGTCAGAGCTGTTTGCTATGCTTATCACGCGACTGCGGTCGATCAGCTTGAGGTCATGTTCAGCTCTAGCGATCAAATTGCGCTTCGGCCTGCACTCGAATGCCCGCGGGATGTAGGAGGTGATGTAGCAGTAGAGGCAACCATGTTCGCACCCGGTATATGGGTTTAGCCCATATTTTTTCGGGCAAGTGCAGAGGGGATCGTTCCAAGGGTCGAATTCTTGGATGACGTCCGTGCGATTCACCTTTTTTGTCTGGCTTTAGAAAAACTCAAAAGTTCACCATTACCGCCGATGTGAACTATCTCCCAACCGATTCTTTCGAGTTTTTCAACCACAAAGCGGCGATGGCAAGCTCTAGGATGTGGCTCGACACACATGATCGCGGATGGTTTCTCTTTCGCGAGTTTCACGAGTTTTTCTAATCCGCGTCTGAACTCCTTCGTCTTCGTGTATCGTTTATAATCATCTCTGTATCCTCCGAGTTCCCGCAGGTGGATATAATCGATCCCCCACGCAGGCAGACTGGATTGCAGGTTTTCCTTCACGAACTCGGACCACTTCGAAGTTGGAAAGCGCCTTACATCAATCACACGTTTGACGCCGAAGCGCTGGAGGATCGTCACGAACTCCTTGAACTTTCTGTTTCCATATCCAATGGTGAAGATTTTTCGCATGCCCTTCATCAACTCTCTGTTTTCCTCATCAATTAGCTTTTGCCTACTTAATCCAGCTTGAATTTGAGCGAGGCTATGGGGGGCAGAACCAGAATGCTTGGATGATGTTAATGGGCCGTTTCTTGAAATTGCCTCTTATTTTTCATTAAACTTTGGATCTCCTCGTGCAGTCTTTTAAAGCGATCAAGGGCTGGATGTTCTGGGCCCAGATTGGATTTGAACCACTTGAGGGCCTGCCTGTAAGTGCCCCGTTTATTTTTGTTGACCAGTTTGTCTGCATAGGTCACCACCTTTTCCTCAAGTGTCTTTGGTATGAAGTCGCAGGCGGGCAGCCCCAGCTCTTTTGCTTCATCAGCCGGGATGCCCGAGCCAATGTGACGTTCGGCGAAAGGAGCTAAATCTCCCAATCCCAATCTCCTTAGTATTTTACCTCCTTCGATTCCGTGCTCGATGCCGTGAGTTCTTGAGCGCCCTATGTCGTGTAATAGCCCACCCAAGCTGACCAGCCACAGGTCGATCTTGTGCCCATTTGATGAAATTTTTTTAGCGATGGAAAGGGCCGTGCGTTCCACGGCAAGGCAGTGTTCAATGACGTTCTTCGGACATCCGGCCTCGCGCAAGGCACGGATGGCCCGCTCCCTGTCGATCATCCTATCCTCGATATTTCAAGGCGCTGCTGTTTCTTATTCCTTTTGAAAGGCCGACAGGGAAAGAGATAAAGAAAGTATTTAAAATAAATTTTGAGTTCCATGAGTAGAAAACTCATCCTCAGGCTGCCGGAATTTGAGGCTGAAGTGGAATTGCTGGAGGATGAACATCCAAAAATATGCGATGCCATCTGGCGCGTGTTACCGTTTGATGGGGTGATAGATATCTGGAAGGAGGAGATCTATTTTGACATCCCAGTTAAAATAAGGCCTGAAAAAACAACAACGAGGACAAAGGCTGGTGACGTCTCCTACTGGCCGGATGGCCCCGCGTTCTGCGTTTTCTTCGGCAGTTCACAGCCAGTGGGCCCGGTCGAGACCTTTGGGGTCATCAGGCATGGTATTGAGAATTTCCGTAGACTCAAGGCTGGAGACAGGATAACGGTGACCGGCTCTAGATGACTCCGGTTATCTTAGCCAACCTTTCAGCGGCTCTTTTGCTTAGACCCTCTTTCAGGATAGTGTATCGCTCGGGCCTGATTTTGTGTGCTATCGTCAGGGCCTTGACTATATACACTGAGGGTATACCTAACTCCTTGGCGTTGGTGGGTGCCCCGATCGTCTTCAGCGCTTTTTTGATAGCAACCCAGTCCTCGCCGTGAAGGTAGGCCATCATGATTGTCCCCACGCCGCACTGTTCTCCGTGCAGCGCGGGTTTCGGCGCTGTGATGTCGAGGGCGTGGCTGAAGAGGTGTTCCGAGCCGCTGGCAGGCCGGCTGCTTCCGGCTATGGCCATGGCCACACTGCTTGAGATTAGGGCCTTGACGACTTCCCTCACGCTCTCCTCGGTGCGCTTCTTGATGACCTCAGCGTTTTCCATGACTATCTGGTAGCTCACCAGCGAGAGCGTTGCCGCGTATTCGCTGTATGGCTCGCCCTTGAGCCGGTGGGCCAGCTGCCAGTCCCTGACAGCGGTCAAGTTTGAGATGATGTCACCACAGCCAGCCGCCAGCAAGCGGTGCGGGGCGCGTTTGATGATGAGCGTGTCAGCGATAATGGCTATCGGTGCATGGGTCTGGATGGAGGTCGGCTTTTTTCCCCCTTTAATCGAGGCCCGTGATGAGGCGATTCCGTCGTGGGAAGCCGCCGTCGGTACCGATACAAAGGGCTTGCCATCCTGAAATGATGCCAGCTTAGCCACGTCGATGCACCTACCTCCACCAACGCCCAAGAAGAAATCGATCTCGCCTCTGGAGATTTCCCTCACCTTGCCCACCGTGGCCAAATCAGCCTCTTTTATTATCGTGTGGGCGACGTTGAAATTTGCCCTCTCCAGCTGGGATTTGACTTTGGAGCCAACGAGTTCAAAGGTCCTGAGGTCGGCCACAATTAAGGCCCGCTTTCCCAGGTCCAATTTTTGGCACACGTGTGCCACTTTGGAGATAACCTTGGGCCCAAGCCAGACCTCCCTTGGGAGTTCAATTTTTTTAGGCTCCTTCACCCCATCCCCGCTCTCAACTTTGCGGATAACTTTATATAGAGCCACCGCGATTCACTTATTGCTGCTTCTACGCGGCATTTTTGGGGTGCATAGTTTTGAAAGAAGAGAAACTTGAACAATTGAAAGGAACGACAACGGTTGGTCTGGTGTGCAGGGATGGCGTGGTCCTCGCCACGGACTCACGTGCCACTATGGGCTACCTTGTGGCCAGCAAGAAGTCCAAGAAGATTTACAGCATCACGGACAGAATCGCCTTCACCACGGCAGGCGGTGTGGCTGATACAGAGCAATTGGTAAATATGATGAGAGCCGAGGCTGGATACTATGCGATGCATGAGGGCACCCCGATGACCGTTTCAGCCTGCGCCAAGATGGTCTCCAACTTAATGAATTCCTACCTTTACTATGCGAACCTTTTAGTAGGGGGCATGGATGATGACTCCCCCCGGTTGTTCTTCATAGACATTGATGGTGGTATGATCGAGGAGAAGATGCTGGCGACGGGATCGGGCTCTTCGGTGGCCTACGGCGTCCTAGAGACCGAGTTCAAGGAAGGTATGAAAACAGAGGAAGCGATTCCGGTTGCCATTCGGGCTATCAAAACTGCGATGAAGCGGGATATCGCGACGGGAAATGAAGTTCTGGTTGCCGTGGTTACCAAGAAAGGTTATCGTGAGCTTACTCCTGATGAAATTAAAAAGCTAGCCTAGGTCACGTTCAGAAAAATTAGGGTGCAAGCATGGCTGCAGAGGAATTACTTAAAGAGATAAAGGCAGCGGTGAAGGAAACCCCATTTGCCGATGCAGTTACCAATATAGATTTTGAGGGGCCGAGGGTTGTCCTCTACTGCGGAAATCTGGATCTTTTGATGGAAAACGGAGAGAAGATCAAGGAGCTCGCCCGCAAGCTCAGGAAGAGGATCATCCTGCGCCCCGATCCCTCAATTTTGACCGACAAGACAGAAGCCGAGAGAAAAATCAGAGAGCTGGTGCCTGCTGAAGCCAATATAACCGACATCATCTTCAGCGAGGATGTCGGCGAGGTGACAATCGAGGCCGAGAAACCCGGCGTCGCCATTGGGAAGGGTGGAGCTCTGCTCAGGGAGATAATGCACAAGATAAGCTGGACGCCGAAGGTCATCCGGGCGCCGCCGATAAAGTCGGACATCGTACGTAACATCCGGCTTTCAATGATCTACGGGGGGGCCGAAAGGCGCGAGATCTTGAGGAGGATCGGCAGACGCATCCACCGCGAGCAGAAGGCCAAGGATGGCTGGGTGAGGCTCACAGCCTTGGGCGGGGCCAGGGAGGTCGGCAGATCTTGTTTCCTGCTACAGACACCTGAAAGCAAGGTGATGCTGGATTGCGGCGTCAACGTGGCATCTGATGACAAGGCCTTTCCCCATCTTGAAGCTCCAGAGGTCAGGTTGCCGGAGTTAGACGCATTGATTCTCACTCACGCTCACCTTGACCACTGTGGCTTCGTACCTTATCTCTTCAAGTACGGCTTCGATGGGCCAGTTTACTGTACTCCACCGACGCGGGATCTTGCCGTGTTGCTTCTGATCGATTATTTGGATATCGCCGAGCGCGAGGGGAAACAACTTCCCTTCAACAAGAGGGATATCGGTTCGTTTCTCTCCCACTGCATAACTTTAGAATATGGAGATGTTACGGACATTGCCCCCGATATAAGGATCACCTTCCACAACGCCGGGCACATCTTGGGTTCCTCGGTGGTTCATATCCACATCGGCGACGGGCTCTACAACGTCGTCTATACCGGCGACCTGAAATTTGACCGAACGCGGCTCTTTTCACCGGCTGTTTACAGCTTCCCTAGGGTGGAAACGCTGATCATAGACAGCACCTATGGAGGCTCTGAGGACATTCAACCTTATCGGACCGATGCCGAGAAGGCCTTCATTCAGACGGTGCTGGAGACGATAAAGCGCGGTGGCAAGGTGCTCATACCTGCCTTTGCTGTCGGCAGGGCTCAGGAGATCATGGTTCTGCTGGAAAGCGCCCGGCGCAGCAAGATCATAGATGGCATACCCGTGTACTTGGATGGCATGATCTGGGAGGCAACTGCTATCCACACCGCCTATCCTGAGTATCTCTCCCAGGAGTTGCGGGAGCTGATATTTAAGGAGGATGAGAACCCGTTTCTTTCCGACATGTTTACCAAAGTATCCGGGCCTGATCAGCGGGCCGAGATAATAGAAGGTGAGCCCTCCGTCATTCTCTCCACGGCCGGCATGATGGCTGGCGGTCCGGTCCTAGAGTACTTTAAACATCTAGCCCCTGATCCCAAGAACACCTTGATCTTTGTGGGTTATCAGGGTGAGGGCTCCATGGGGCGAAGGATCCAGAAGGGTTGGCGGGAGATACCGATGCAGGGGGAGAAGGGAAAGCTCGAGGAGGTCAAAGTCAACATGGAGGTTAAGACTATCGAGGGATTCAGCGGCCACTCCGATCGCGCGCAGTTACTTAACTACATCAGGCGGTTGTCGCCAAAGCCCGACAGGATAGTAAGCATTCACGGTGACGATACCAAGTGCACCGACTTTGCCGCCGCGCTACACAAACTCTTTAGAGTTGAAACCAGGGCTCCGCTCAACCTTGAAACTATAAGGCTAAGGTAGAGAAGTGAGCGCCTTTATTTCCCTCTTCGTCAGCTTCCGCTTCTTGGATCTGCGGTCAATGATAGCGCTGTGTCCGTAAGGGTCCATCAGGATTATTTTGGCCCTTGCTCGCCCCTGAATCATTTCTTCTATTTTTTTGAGTTTTTTCTCGGCCACCCTCCGCTTGGGCGGCGGGGAGGACTCAATGGCGTAGGTTAACACTTCCTTGATTCTGTTCAGGACCCCTTCCACGTTGGTTATATATCCTTGGCTGCCCGGCCCAGGACTTATGGTCACGCCCAGTCCGGGTATTTTTATCGTGCCGGTGCTCGACCTGATGACTCTGACCTTCATGTCTTCCTCAGAGGTTATCAGAAATTCATATCTTGAGCCTTCATGTTCTCCCAAGTGAGTCACTTCAGAGTGCTTAAAATGGCACCTGCTGCAGGTAGCCAGGGTTTCCATCGTTTCACCAAAGTACGGGATGTCGTCAATTCTGCCAAAAACTTGGAAAGATCCCTTAGCCCCACAAATGGGACAAATCTCGACCGGGAGGACGAACTCCCTTTTCATCATGAGCACACCGGAATCAGGTGGCGGGCTTCCTGAATTGGAGGCTAATGTACTTAGGCGTGGCGATTACTTTGGTTTCCGTGAGCCGGCCCATATCTCCACCGATGCCCTGGCAGATTCCCTTGAGCTGGTCGATGGCCTGTTTCAGCTCTTGAGGATCATGGTTCATGAGGGAGCTGATGTCCAGAATGATGATGTTTCCCGCCCTGAGCTCGTCAGCGGCCTCCTGAACGTCGGCGAGGCTGTTGAGTTCCATGCTCTTGACATAGATGGGCTCAACCTCACCAACTTTTCCCGGCCTAGCGGTGCTCTCGACCTCAGTAACTGGTATTTCCTGAATGGGCGCCGGTTCGGCTCGGGGCTTGCTAAAAATCTTCTTTAGTGATCTCATGTGCTCTCGTGCAAATATCGATTAATCAATATTTAACCCTTTTCCAGAACCCGCCAGATCCGGTCGCCCACATGGTGGATATTTTTGACGGCTTTCCCTTTCGGGGCTTTCATTTCGTTGCCTTCAACCAGCGCCAATCCCATCGCGATGGCCGTGCCGTGGCGTTCATCAACGATAGCAACGATATCCCCCTTTTTGATATCAGGATCTGCTGAAACAATTCCCGGGCTCATGACATCGGCACCTCCGGCTACGTGCGGCACCGCGCCCATGTCAATGACCACGCGTTTGATCCTGATCAGATCGACTATCTTCAGCGTCGGAAACAGCTCGCCATCCTTTCGGAAAAATATCGTTTTACCTCCGCTGATGATCAACTTCGTCCCGTCGTCCATCTCATGGATTTCGACATCCTTGCCGATGGCGCCGGCTATTGACTCGCCGAATCTTTGGCTGGCTTCTTGAACCAAGTTTTTAAATTCATCTTTTCGCAGCCGATAACGCCTTCCGGAGGGCATATTAAAGCCTCGGCAGGATAAACTTAAATATACGGCTGAATAAAAGTTGATGATTTTGATGAGCCAGAGACCGTTGGATATACTGAACAAAGCACTCGGGTCATCGGTCCTAGTTGGGCTCAAGGGTGGACGTGAGTTCAGGGGAAAACTAAGCGGATTTGATGTCCACGTGAACCTAGTACTTGAGGAAGCCGAGGAGCTGCAGAGCGGGGAGGCCACCAAGCGATACGGCACCATGGTAATCCGCGGTGACAGCGTGGTCTTCATCTCTCCGGCCGGGTGATTCGGGTGGTTAAGGGCACTCCCTCGATGGGAAAGAGACACAAGGTTGTCCACATTAGATGCCGGCGCTGTGGCAGGCGAGCCTATCACGCCCAGCGTGGTGTTTGCGCCGCCTGCGGATATGGAAGGGACCGCCGGATAAACAGGTACAAGTGGAAGGTGAAGACGGTTCAGCGTCTCAGGCTGAGATAGTTCTGTTGAAAAATCTCTTAAGCCAGGCAAGCAACTGTCTATTTGTGGGCCGGTAGATCAGCTGGAAGATCACTCGCTTGGCAAACTTTGTCGTCCAGATTGCGAGAGGTCGCGGGTTCGAGTCCCGCCCGGTCCACCAAATTAAAATTGAATTCTTAAACAGGTTGGAGCGTCACTTTGATTATGGGGGTATGGGGAAAGCACGCTTATCTGCTGGTGGATGAGGATGTTAAGAAGTTTTTGATAATCTGGAAGTCTTGTTTGGCGACTATTGTTTTATTTATCTGCACTAATCTGTCATTTAGGTGACAATCAAGTCGCGTTTGGAAATTTCAACCTCCTTGGAGTTATCTTTCTAAAGCTTTCTCCCCCATGTTAAAATTCTTCCAACCTGCCACCTGAACCGTGAGTCCTTTAAAAGTAGCGGGTTGGGCCCACTGTTTTTGAATTAGTATTTCCAACTGTCTCCGTCGTCTCGTCCACGTGTATTGGGTAAACCCGACAACAGGGGCAAACATCACGTCCACCTATCCCTCCCACTGTTCGCTTGCTGGCACATTGCTTGATAGCAACAGGCTTATCTCTTTCATTAAGAATGGAAATGCCGAACTAAATGGTTCGACCTGATGCTCACTCTACGATTAGTATGGTAAACCCTAGGGGTGACGTGCCTCGGGGATTGACCTAAGAGATCACTTTATCCCTCAGCTAATACCGATTAACTATGTTATATCAAGCCACAAGTAGTACCAAGTCTGCCCCGTCGTAGATATTGGAGCGCCAGTTGTGTTACGAATCGCAATAGTGACCGTATTATCACTGGTAATTGTCGAGCCTTGGTATAAAAGTCCGTCCTCAAGAGCTGCCGGGGGTACCAAGATAAGTAAGTCTCCGGTAGCTATACCCGTGATCGTAGCGGTATTATTCTCTGTCGTACTCGCTCCAACTGAACTATCTCCGCCTCCGGCATTGAAGGATAAGGTTCCAACCGTGGCCTTTTTTATCACCGTGCCGCCATTACCAACTACCATGCCTCCATTGACCATAAGGAGACTACTAATGGTTGTCAAACCTGTGACGCCCAGCATTCCCCCAATTTCCGTAGCGCCAGTAACGTTAAGATTCCCACCAAGTGTTGTGGTGCTACTGGTTGTCAATGTGGTCGACGAAATGCCTCCGCTGGCAGTCAAGAGATCAGCGACGTCCAGCGTGCCCCCAATGGTCGTCGCGCCTAGCACTTGCAAGTTCTCCGTGATCGCCGCATTTTCAATCGAGATATTTTCCGCGGTTCTGAGGATTCTCTTCGTACTGAGGCTCTCAACCATGATGTCGTCAGCTAGCTGGGCGCTTGTTATCGATTCTGCCAAGATCTTGCTGCCAGCGATGTTTGCATTTGGACTTATGTCCGCATCCAATATTGTGCCATCAGCAATTTTTGCCGTGGTAATAGCCCCATTGACGATCTTCGTGGTATCTATGGGCAATATCTCAGTTATCCATGCCTTCACATCTGAGCTAAGCTTCTCAATGGTCACAGCGCCCGCGGCAAGCTCAAAGGTATCCACAGAGCCAATGTCCAGCAACCTTTCGGCGACATTAGGCGAGAGCTTTGAAAGCGTGATCGCATGATCTGCTATATGCTCAGTCCTTATGGAGCCAAGGGCAACAGGAGCCCCTAGAATCGCAGCTGGTGGTGACTCTCTCATTTGAACGTTCGCCCCAACTAAAATAACTGCACCTGCGATCATTGTGATTACTGCAATAATAACACCCAAAATTCCAATTCCCCACTTTTCCATTTTCTCTCCCTCCATTTGGTTAATAATCTCAGGTGCACGAGGTTATCCCTCCTTTGCACCCTCATTGCCTCATGAAAAGACTACTTTCGGAAATAAAAAAAATTTAGCTTTATTGCTCGTGCACCGAAATAACAAGTATAAGAAGTGTTATTATTAGTGTAGCGCTCCCTACTCCTATGGGCAAAGAGAAGAGGATTTCAACAAGCCAAAAAAGGCCTCAAACTATTCATACCAAAGAGCCATTGTTAGATTTAGGTTACATGTCTTTCTAGCTACTGCTGGTAGTCGCCGCATGAACTACTCCAATTTATTGAAACGGAAACATTTCTGTCATCGGCATGCTTAAAGATTCACACCAAAACATGCGTGAAAACCGCCTGAGAGAAAAAAGATAATTCTCTGAAGTCTAATTCTTGATGGGGTAGCAACCTGGCGATAATTCCCAAGAAAGGCCACAGAAGATCACGCGGAGCTTCCGATGTAAAAAGAGGCGTGGTAATTTTTTTTGTTTTCTTGGCCCTGTCGGTAATTATTCACGAAACTTTCCATCTGGTTGTGGCTAGGGCACTTAGTTACAGCTCAGAGATCTTCTACGGCATGAGTCTTTCCAATTTGTATGGCTATGTCCGGATTGAGCCGCCCCCGCAAGGCACCCTTCACACCGTGTTCATTTTTTCTGCAGGCGGCGTGGGCACTGCGGTCGTGTTTTTCATCCTCTGGTCAGCCATCGAGGATATCGTGGCCAAGCTCTTGCTGTCCTTTTTCACCTCGATGCAGTTGACGTACGGTTTGCTTGAAACAGCCTATGGGCTCGGTCTAGTTAAAATTGAAGTTTTAAGCATTTGGCCAATTTTCGTTGGAATTGTCACGATGCTGATCTTCAGGATAATTT
>NZ_JAVZIN010000013.1:0-26558 GCF_038871235.1 Hadarchaeum sp. (SeqCode) | reverse complement strand
AGTGTGGCGAGAGTGCCCTTGATGCCCTCTTTGGTGATGGGCTTGATTTCAACGATCCGGGCCTGCCCCGTGTCGGAAAGGAGCTTGGCCACGGCCAGCACTTTGCCCGCCTGCTGCCCCAGCCCCTGGATGCGCACCCGTTTGATCCCGTGGCTAAAAGAAGTAAGCACGGCCACCGCGTAGGCTTCCGCCGGTTTGTTTGCTATGTAGATATGATCATCCGTGCTCCTCATTCGCGATCACACCCCGGTTCTTCTCAATCCATTCACGGATGATGGCCTCAACGGTGGGGCTGATTTTATTCCCAACCACGCCGTGCTTCTCGAGGATCGCAAGTTCAAGCGCAGTTTTCAGCTCGCGCGGGACCAACGCCACCAACGGGACTTTTTTTACCATATCCTACTACCTTCATTAACCACTTTGGTTTTCTAATATTTAAACCTTTCTGGTTTAAAAAATAAAATTTAAACAACAAAAAAGTATTTAAACATGAAGAGACACTTAATTCACGAAAGTGCGATTATGACCGCGAATATACTTTCAAATATTAGAAAAGAGATTCTAAAAAAAGTATATGAACGACCAATGAAATTAACTGAGTTGGCCGATCTTTTCAAAATCACGCCCCAAGGCATGCTTAAACACATAAGAAAATTGAAAGCGGCAGGACTGATCGAAACGCGTCAAGAAGTCCACGCAGCAGGGAAGCCGCTAATAGTATATCCTACCAGTCAGAATTTTGAGGTTAGACCCATTATCTTTACTGTTCCATGGGTTTATGACGCACTCGTGTTGTTTGATGCTTTCAAGAAAAAAATTAAAGAAATTAGGCTAGAAAATGAAAAGGCAGCCGCAGAGGTGCCGGCCAGTCATCAAACATGTTTAGATTTTTTGAGAAATAACGGCCACGCACTATTTGAATGGATGTCAATAAAAAACGCCGCCGCGGAATATGAAACCTCCAAAACAAAAGAACTCAACTATACGCATTTTTTCCGTATAGTTCCTCTTCGGCCCGCTCTTTTTCTCGCAAGTCTTGTTCTGGAAGTTATCTCGCTTTTAGCTCTTTACAAAAACAAACAGTTGGTCCCAGTAAAAAAACGACCGTCAATTTCTGACTTCAACGAATACGCGCCAATCTTTTTAAAAAATATAGATGTTTTTTACGAATTAGATTTCACTTATGTGGAAACGGAAAACAAACTGAAAAGCGAAACGACTTATTTGGCTAAATTGGCCATAGAAAAACTTGAGGAACTTAAACAGCAAATTCCAGAGATAAACCCAGAATTAATTCAATTGTGGATTAAATTTTGCCAGGAAGGAAGCACCGCGCTTTTGAAAGGAAAAGAACAGATAGAAAAACAAATCAAAGAGGAAAAGAAATGCGCGGGCCATGACAAAAGACACACTAAATTAGAGCAAGCAAAGGAGAAATATGAGTTTTACTTGAAACAGATAAATGACGCTTGGATTAAGTTATTTGGTAAGAGCATCACCAAATCATAATAATCTATCTCCTGTCCCAACTCGGAGAAATGATGGTGCCAAAAATTAGCAGATGGGAGACAGTTAGTAAAAAATGAAAAAAAGGTCAAAAAAAATAAAATCAGCTTCAGGGCCTCATCCAACCAGGAACCTCAGCATCACCCCAACGCCGAGCACGAACAGGCCTATGATGGTGATGGTGACGACGACGGGTCCGTAGGTAGCCAGGGCCGACTCGACCCCGAGGATGTCGTTGTCCGCTTGGACGCTGCCCAGCACGGTGTTGGTGACCCAGCCTAGCACGGCGATCATGATGATGCTGCTGAAAATTACCGCAATGGCGCCGCGCGTTTTTACCACCTCTTTTAATTTTTTCCAATTAAAACTCGGCTGAGCGATTTTTTAAGATTATTTGCGTTAATCACACTGTTATATTTCTCTCCCTGCCTGCCGCTCTCCCTGCGCCTGCCTCAGCCCTAGCCCAGCACCCTCAGCCCGGCCCTGTTGTAGATCTCTTTGAGGATCCCAGGCGAATATTCCGAGTAATGCCGCGCGATGATGGTCCTTCTGGCCCGGCCGCAGAAAAAGTCAACGTAGCGATCTGGGACACCGGCCAGCGCCATTTTCACGTTGAACCAAAGCCTCAGGTCCTTGGGCCTGATTTTAGTGCCAGACTTCTCCCGCGCGATTTTCCATCTATACCATGTCCCCGATTTCCCTCTGAGCTCATCGAAAATTTGCCCGCTGTTTTTGCCGCTCTCCTTCAGGTATTGCTTCAACACCTCGAGCGCCTCGCCGTTGATGAAGGTCATGCCGGTGTTCTTGGTGCCGATGGTCCTGACCTCGTTCCGGTGCGGCACCACCATCCCGGTGTCGAGGTCGATATCCTCCACTCTCAGGCTTTTCGCCTCGCTGTATCTGAGCCCGCTTGTGGCCAGCACCAGGAAGAAGGCCTTATCGTGCAGGCTCTCCAGCGCTTGGTAGAACTTTGCCAGCTCGTCATCCTTGGGCGCTTCCTGAAACGGCGGCTCCAGGCGCGGGAACTTGAACATTTTTCCGATCTCCTCCTTGCCAATGTAGCGCAGGAAAACCCGGACCGCCTTCAGCCGGTGCATGTAGGTGTTGGGGTGTCGGTGTCGGTGCTGCGCCAGATAGCTCCTCACGTCATCAGCGGTTATCAGCTCCGGCGGCTTTGCCACAAACTCCAAAAACTCCCGCGCGTTCCTCACATGGGTGTCAACAGTCCTCGGCGCTCTCAGCAAATCTATCTCGAGGTGCTGCCTGAAACGGCTCATAATTTCTTCAATCGCTTTTTGGTCAAACTTTTTCTCAAACCCTCTGGTGCATATCGTGGGTTCAAATCCCACCGGGCCCGCCTCTTCTTTGATAGATGTCCTCGGAGCTTTTTCAAAAATGATAAAAAAGAGTAACACCGTGATATCACTGGTGGGGATTTGAAGTATATTGTGGATCCCGATCCCAAATGGGTGGAGCATGCCACAAAGAGATTCGCCGCGCCATTTGTGGATAAGCCTTATGATAGAATTGACGTTGATCCCATTCTGTTGTCCGAGGCCGGGTACTTGGCCGGAATGTCCGCCAAGGAGTGGTACCTTAACCCTAAGAAGGGCATTGCCTCCGTCATCGCCGCCCACGAGACATTTGACTTAATACCTGTGGCCCACTGGTGGCCGACCATTCACGTCTGGGAGCAGGAGATGGGGAACAAGCTAGAGTGGAGGGAGAACCAGCCTCCACACATCAAGGAAAACGCGATAAAGACCCCCGAGGACATCGACAAGCTTGAGGTCGTTAGCGAGGAGGAGATCAAAAAGGGACCCACCTACACTTCCTTTGTTGAGGCCTTTGATTACGTGCGGGATAACTACCCCAACTGGTTCGTTCCGCTCTATTTTGCCTTTCATCCCGAGGCAAACGCATCTCAGCTCATAGGCTTGGAGAAATTTCTGGTGATGACGATTAGAAATCCACCGCTGTGCCATAAATTGATCCAGAAGTTTATGGAGACCTCGCTCAACGGCTGCAGGGCCTTGGTTGAGAGGTACGGAAGTGCCATGATAGTGACCGGTTCCACGGTTGCCGGCAGCGACCTGCTGGGCCCGAAGCAGGTCAAGGAGTTCGGTGTGAAGTACGTTTCAGAGCTGGTCAAGAAGGCCCTCAAGATAGGTGCCGGGCCGCAGATCTGGTATCACCACTGCGGCAACCATGCCAAGGACTGGGAGCTGTGGAAGGACACCATTTTCACACCATTCACCGTCATGCAGGTCGGATACGAGGGCAGGAAGCCGTTCCCGCTGGAGAAGCTGAAGCAGCTCTATGGCAAGCGTGCCACTTTGATGGGAAACATAGACACCACCTTGACCTTTTCCGGTTCACCGACTCAGGTTTATGAGATGGCGAAGGAACAGATTTTGGCCGCGAAGGACAGCCCCAATGGTTTCATCTCAGGTTTGGCCTGCGAGTGTCCTCACGGATCGCCACCATCAAGCATCCACGCCATGGTCAGGGCAGCGAGGGATTTTGGAAAATATGAGGGGTGATCGAAAATGATGGAGATAAACATAAGCGATGAGGTAAAAAAGCTGGCTGAGGAGAGGGGCATCCCGGTTGAGCAATTGAGGGAAGTCGTTCAGCACGGGGAGGAGACCCGGGAAAAGCTGATCCTTGACGACCAAAACTTGGCCAAGAAGAAAATAGGGACCACCACGGTTTACGTGGTTTATAAACGTTCGGACGGTGCGGTCGATGTTGTCACGGCCTATTCCCACCGGATGGATGAAAAGGAGGTCACCGACTTAGTCCTCGACGACGTTCAGCCATGGCGCTGCGAAAAATGCAATAAAAACACCGTCCGCGCAAGCATGAATGTCTCCTATTTAGGAATAACGAGGCAGGCCCCGGTGATGGCCTGTCCACAGTGTGGGACGGGATTTTTTGAGGAGCATATAGTTACCAAAACGCTCTGCACGGCCATGTGTTTGTTCGAGAAAAAGAGGGCTTGATTGGAGATAAGTATGCTCTCGAGTTGTCTGGAGAAGCTGGGTGGAAGTCCGCGACTTCTTAAGACCACGAGGACTTTGAGGTGTCCCAAGTGTGGGTTTGAGTTTAGTATCTTCTATGCAAGGGCGGTGGCCTGCCGTGGCTGCCCGGAGGCCATCCTTGGCTGTGAATACACCCGCTGCCCGAGGTGTGATGATGAGTTTCCCATCAATCAAATCGGAGTCACCTCATCAAAAAAGGACACCCGGGAGTTGGCCGCCTACACCTCCCAGATATTTTCCAGCTACTATGAAGACTTTGGTGAAAATCCGTCAAGATAAGCCAAATTTGAGTTGACAACGTCCCGCTTTTGGCATGGTTAGGATGGGAGAATTTTCAAATATCCCTGAGTCATTTTGCGTATTTTGACAGCACTTGGTGTCGATACAGGGAGGCACCGCCTGAGGAGGTAACGTTGAAAGCGCAGAAGGGTATCAGCCGCAGGTCGGGTGTGGCGACGTGGATGCAGCACTTTTCCAGCCTTTCGAGGTCAATGTTCCAAACATCCTGAAAGGCCATTGTTGAAATGGTCAGATAGTTCTCCGTCGCTCTCTGGACCAATTCCATCCAGCTGCCCGCCTTACACTTGCACGGGGCCACGCCCGGCTTGGTTGGAGGCTCACTCCTAGGTGCCAGCTTCCAGAGACTGGCGACGGAGTCACGGATTAGCTGGGGAACATCGGTGCAGCTTGGCGGCGGGATATTGGAAAGGCTGGTTAATGGGAGGAGATTGCCGTCTTCCAGCAGCACGGAAAGACATCTTGCGTCGCAGTGCACGTCGGGACAGGAGGTTGGAATGAAGTTGTCTGTTCTGATTTCACCTTTTGTCTGTACCTCGATGGCGTTGAGCAGGTCCGGAATGGTTATCCTTTCATCATCGTCCGGTTGACCCGGATGTCTGCCAAAATAACTGAGCGGCTGAAAGTGTACCCCTTTAACGGTCGGGATCCATTTTTTGGCGAAATTTATTATCTCGCCAATCTGGTCGTGGTTGATGTATTTGATGATTTTCGGGACAAGGATGACACCCATTCCAGCACGGGCGCAGTTTTCCACCGCCTTTATCTTTGAATCAAGTATATCCGCGCCGCAGATCTTGCGGTAGACATCCGGCGTGAGGCCATCAAATGAGAGGTAAACGGCATCTAAGCCCGCCCGCTTAAGCAGGTCCAGGTACTCGAGATCATCGGCCAACTTTAAGCCGTTGGTGTTCAGTTCGATGTAATCTATTCCCATTTTTTTCCCCAGCGAAATTATTTCCGGCAGGTCTTCACGAACGGTTGGCTCACCACCGCTGATTTGTACGCACACGGGCTTGGAACTCTTTAACAGCATTTTGTACATCTTCTCGATCTGGCCAATGTCTGGCTCGTAGAGATATCCCTCACCGGCGCCAGCAAAGCAGGCCACGCAGTTGAGATTGCACTTGTTGGTTACCTCCATGACCACCAGGCAAGTGTCCTGCTTGTGGTTGGGGCAGAGCCCGCAGTCTAGAGGACACCCTTGTTTTCCGGAAGTTTGCCTAATCTTTGAGCCCTTTCTAATGGATTCAAACTTGTTTATAATTTGGTAGTGTTTAGCACCTCTCCAGACGATGGTTTTGAATTTGCCATGTTCCGCGCATTCTTTTTCGAGATAGACAGCGTCATTCTCGATGGTCTTCCTAGCAGGTATTTTGCGCAAGCAAGTGGGGCAGAGGCTCCATGTCTTCCCGATTATTTCAGACATTAAACTCATCTTTGTTTTGTTTTTCCACAATATGTTCTTTGTTGGTTCCACGAGACAATTTTTTGCAGATAGTTTTTGGTAGCAACGACTTGATGGCTTTAAGTGCCACTCCTCTAGGTATGTGCTTGATGGATTTGCGGATTATTTCCCAGTCTTCCATCTCGTAGATTGCTCTGAGATAATGGGGGGTCATATGGCCGCATTTTTCGCAGATGGCTCCAGCACCCATGTAGCAGGCTCTTCTACCGCCGCAGCTGCGGTATTTTATTTTACCCATGCTGTCTAGGCTGAGAATAAGTTTGGTAGCTGGGCAGTCCGAAGTTACCTTTAAGCAGTTGGGATATTTCATCGATTCCAGTAGAGCATCCGAGATGAAGATGAAGTCTCCATAGTTTTCCTTCAACGGCTTCAAAACTCTATCAATAATCTCATTCCTCTTTTTGAACGGCAGAAAAAGCGAGTTTTCCCCACCGATGAACGGCGTGTAAAAGCTGAATTTTACCCACAGTACTTTCGAGTTGCTCCATTCAGAAACAAATTTTTCGATGGATCGGTAGTTCAGGGAGTTTACCACCATGTTCAGCAGCAGATAACGAGCCCCGGTGGTTTTGATATTTTCCCTCGCCAGATCGTAGGTCCCCTTCCCTCTGATGACTTCATGGTAGTGTTTGGTGCCGTCGATGCTGATGAAAAAGGAGACATCGTTCCAGCTAGGTATGGGGACAGTACCGTTAGTCACCACCTCATTAATGAGGAACTTGTTTTTTCCTGTTTCTATGAGTTCTTTGCGGAGAAGAGGCTCTCCCCCCACCCAAGAGCAGTAAAGAAATTTAGGCAACTTTCCCAAGACCTCTTTCCAACCTTCGATGGACAGTTCTCCTAGGTTTTCTACCCTCCAAAAGAAACAGTGCCGACAGCGGAGGTTGCATCTATTTGTCACGTCGATGGAAACTGCCTTTTGTCTCATTTTTGGACCTATCCCAATTTTTCTGATGTAATCATTATAGACCAGCACGCTTTAAAGTTTGGATTCGATAATAAAAGCAAAAGTTAGGGACCAAGGATGAACTTTCTAGAGAAATGGATTCACTCTGAAATAAATCGAAGTTTTAGAGAGAGTCAGATGACAAGGAAATACTCTCTTGATAAGGATCAACCGATAAAGAGGGAAGATATTGAGAGATATCATCTGTTGAAGCTTTCCGAGGTGATAAAATACACTGGTGCAAAAAGTCCCTTTTACAGGAGCCTGTATGCGGCTGCAGGTATCGATACCGATGAGATAAAATCATTTGATGATTTTTCCAAAATTCCGTTAACGGAGCCAAGGGATCTGATCGGAAGGCCACAGCTTTTCTGCTGTTTGCCGCAGAGTGAGATTTTCCGGGGATTTTCCGCTGATGGGACCATTGACTCGGTACGTGTTTTTTATACCAAAGATGAGTTGGACAGAATCGTCGCCTCAATAGCAGCCGCGCTCAGGACCTTGGGCTTGAGGCGAGGTGACGTGCTGCAAATAATGTTTCCACCTGAAGCCGAGTGGGGCTGTGATTACCTAGTCAGCAGGGCCGCGGAGGCCTGCGGAGCTTCGGCGGTGGTTACTGGTCACGACCTTCTGGAGGGGCAGGTGCGGAAGATAGTGGAGCATAAATCCACCATGCTGATCGGATCGAATCCCTACATCTATGCGATCACAGGACTGGCCGAGGGTCGCGATTTAGACTGGCTTGGAATAAAATCGATCATCATGAGCCGCGGTTGTAACTATTTTCCCTTTGATGAATCGATCAGGAGGGAGGTTGAAGCGGTGTGGGGTTGCAATGCCTATGACCAGTACGGGACGATAGAAACTGGCTTAGCTGTGTCGATCGAATGCAAGGCCCAAGATGGTCTTCACATAAATGAGGCGGATTTTTTTGTGGAAATTGTGGACCCGGAATCGGGTGAGGTCTTGGAGCCCGGTGAGGAGGGGGAGCTGGTCTTTACCACCCTCAACAGGAGATGCATGCCTTTGGTGAGATATAGATCGGGAGATATTTCCAACCTGATTGAGGGCAAGTGCAGGTGTGGAGCTGAGATTCTGAGGATGGAGGGAGTCAAGAGAAAAATTATTCGTGAGGATGAGAGAAAACCTTCCCGATTATCGAAAACCTTTTTATGACTTTCCATACTAAACTATGGGCGGGCTTTTGAGCAAGACGTTTGTAAAACTGGTATCGGACATAACGAAGAGGACGGACTCGAGGATTGTGCTCGCGCTAGACCCTCCCTTTAACCCCTATTCACTGAAGAATTCTGAGGAGAGGTTGAAGGAGAGGCTCAACACAGCAGCTAGAGTCAAGAATCTTCTGGCGGAGCTTGATGGTCTGGTCTCGGGGGTGAAAATAGGTCTGCCCCTTATCTTCGGGCTGGGATTGGACTTGGTCGAGGACATCATCAACACTTACAGAAAAAGCTACTTCTTCATCTGCGATCCCAAGATGGCCGACATAGGTCATATCAACAGTCTTGAGGCTGCTCAGCTGTTTGACGTTGGCTTTGATGCTCTTATTATCCATGCCGCGGTCGGGATTAAAGGCGGAATTGATGAGGTGGTTAGCCTTGCTGAGGAAATGGATAAGGGAGTCCTGGGGCTTTGTGCGATGAGCCACCCCGGTGCCAGTGAGCACCTTAACAAACACTACCACGAACTTTTGGAGATTGCGGCTAAAGCGGGCGTGGATGGCTTCGTTGTGCCGGCCACCTATCCCCACCTGATTACTAGCACCAAGAAAGCTTATCCGTCTTCGATTATCTTTTCTCCCGGGGTGGGCACTCAGGGAGCGAGCTTTGGCTCGGCGCTGGCAGCCGGTGCCGACTATGAGATAATCGGCAGGAGCATCGCCCAAGCCCCTTCGCCTGCAGCCAGAGCCAAAGAAATTTTGAAGGAGATCAGGGAGATAGGCATCGACATTCAGAAAATTGCATTGGCTCTGGCGAAGCATCGTTGTGTGATGGTGGGCGAGTTCAAGCTGACCTCGGGATTAATGAGCCCCTATTACATTGACCTGAGGGCCACTCCTTCCCATCAGGACCTCTTTGACCTGATAACCAGCGCCTACGTCGCTGAGCTGAAGGCGCTCGGTCTTTCCTTCGATAGGATCGCCGGTGTGGCCACGGCAGGGGTGCCGATAGGTGCCTTGGTCGCTTATAAGCTGAATAAGCCGTTCCTCTACATCAGAAGGGAGGAAAGAACTCATGGGACCAAAAGCCTGATCGAGGGCGTGATAAACCCGGGTGAATCGGTTCTGATCGTGGATGATGCCGTCACCACCGGAGGCAGCCTGTTGAAGGCCATTGAGGCCATCCGTGAGCGAGGCGGCAAGGTGGAGTATGCGATGGTGCTCGTTGACCGTGAGCAAGGAGGAGCACAGAATCTTGCCAAAAGAGGGGTCAAACTGATCTCTCTCATGACAGCGTCGCGGTTGATGCAGGAACTCTACTTGAACGGGTTCATCGGCAAGGAGGACTATGAAAAGGTGATAAAGTACATCAAGGAGAGCAAAAATGTTCAGAGCCTTTAGCGCATCGATTAGTTTAGTGCCTGCTGAGGGATAAAGTTGCGAGATAAATCATCAATCAGAACTCAGGACGAGGTTGTCGGGAAAAATCAATTTGAACGTTTCGGTTTCTTGCCGGCGAGGATAAAAAAGACGGTTGATGAGAACTCGAGGGTGAAGTCGTTTTATCTCGAATACACCGCATCGAGGTTACCCTGTCCCGGACAGTTCTTTATGGTTTGGCTCCCTGGCTTCGAAGAGGTCCCAATGAGCGTTTCCGATGCTGGGGAGGGTTTCATCAGAATCTCGATTTCTAATGAAGGCCCCACCACGGCAGAGTTTCACCGGCTGAATAAAGGTGACAGACTTTTTCTGCGCGGCCCTTTCGGTAATGGATTTTTCCTAAAAGGAAGATCCTTTCTTCTTGTCGGGGGCGGGTACGGAACTGCGCCCCTGATTTTCGCTGCCAAGGCGATATCCAGTTCCGGTGGCAGATGCACTTTCCTTTTCGGAGCCAGACGCGGAGAGGAACTGCTTTTCGTTGCTGAGGCGCGTAAGATGGGGATAAGATCAGTTGTAGCGACCGAGGATGGTTCCGAAGGATGCATGGGGCTGGTGACGGACCTCATGAAATCTGAGCTGAAAAAGAGAAGATATCAAGCGATACTGACCTGCGGTCCGGAAAGAATGATGTATGAAGTGGTTAGGCAGGGAGTTAAACTTGGGATCAGGGTTCAGGCATCTTTAGAGCGTTACATGAAGTGCGGGTTTGGTGTCTGTGGCTCGTGTGTTCTGGATCCCTTGGGTCTGCGGGTTTGTTCCGACGGCCCAGTTTTTGATGGTGCCATTCTTCTGAAAACGGATTTTGGCAAAAGGAAGCGGGAGGTTTCAGGTGCTCGGGTGAATTTATGTTGAGAATTAAAGTAGGTAAGTTGAAAATGAGAAACCCAATCATGCTAGCCTCAGGGGTACTTTGCAACGGCTCACTCCTGAAACGCGCGGCTACCGAGGGCGGCGCTGGAGCCGTGGTGACAAAGAGCTTGACGAAGGAGGTGCGGGAAGGTTATCCCACGCCCGTGATCGTAGGAGTTAATGGAGGTTTAATCAACGCGGTGGGGCTGACCAATCCCGGGTATGAGGCCTATCTGCGGGAAGACCTACCTTTAGCAAAAAAGGGCAGGGTCCCAGTCATCGTCAGCGTGGCTGGCAAGACTATTGATGAGTTTGAAGAGATTTGCGCAAGGGCTGAAGAAGCCGGTGCTGACGCCGTTGAGCTGAACCTTTCCTGCCCTCACGTGGAAAAACACGGAATGGAAATAGGTGCCGATCCCGCCGCCGCCGCTAAAATCGTGAAGCAGGTCCGTGGAGCACTAAGCATACCGGTCTATGCTAAACTGGGGCTAAGCGATAAATTAACCGAGTCAGCGGTTTCCGCTCAGAATGCCGGAGCCGATGCGGTGGTTGTTATTAACACCATCAAGGCCATAGCAATTGATGTCGATGCTAGGAAACCCGTGCTCACCAATGTCTATGGCGGTCTCTCGGGGCCAGCCATTCATCCCATAGCTCTGCGCTGTGTTTTTGAGCTTTATCAAAAGCTCTCGATTCCAATAATAGGCTGTGGAGGCGTCAGCGATTGGAGAACAGCGCTGGAGTTTCTCATGGCCGGTGCTCGGGCGGTGCAGGTTGGTTCAGCCTTGGCCATCACCGGGATTGGAATTTTCCGTGAGATAGAGAAGGGAATAAAGGATTATTTGATCAGGCACCAGTTTAGAAGTGTTGAGGAGGTCATCGGGATCGCCCAGGTGTGAGAAAATGAAATACGTGATTATGATCGGCGGTGTTATCAGCGGTCTGGGAAAAGGAATAACGACTGCCTCCATAGGCAGAATTCTTCAATCCCGGGGCTATAGAGTGACGGCGATAAAGATCGATCCCTATCTCAACTGCGACGCCGGCACGATAAATCCCTTTGAGCACGGCGAGATTTTCGTCACGGATGATGGCGGCGAAATAGACTTGGATATGGGACACTATGAGAGATTCCTTGACGTGAACCTGACTAAGAAACACAACATCACCACCGGCCAAATTTATGGAGAGGTGATAAGGAAGGAGAGAAAGGGCGACTATCTGGGACAGACGGTTCAGATCATTCCACACGTTACGGACCTCATTAAGAGCCGGATCCGACAGGTTGCTAGCGAAAGTGACGCCGAGATCTGTTTGGTCGAGGTCGGTGGCACCGTAGGTGATATCGAGAGCATGCCTTTCATCGAGGCCATGAGGCAGCTTTCCTTGGAAGAAAAGCATGAGGATGTGGCATTCGTGCATCTCACTTTAGTCCCCATCTTGGACGTTGTCGGGGAGCAGAAGACCAAACCAACCCAGCACAGCGTCAAACAGCTTCTTGCAGCCGGGATATCTCCTGACATCTTGATCTGCCGCAGCAAGATCCCTCTCAGCGAAAATGCGAAGCGGAAGATTTCGCTCTTCTGCAACGTTCCCGAGAGGGCCGTCATCAGTGCTCACGATGTTGGTAATGTTTACCGATTGCCTCTATTGCTTGACGAGGAAGGTTTGGGAGATCTCTTGGTTGAGAGGCTTTGTCTGGAGAACCGAGGTAAGAACATATCCCAGTGGAAAAAAGTTGTTGAACAAATGGACAGTGCGACCAAGGTCGTCAAGATCGCCATGGTGGGCAAGTATATCAGGTTCCCCGACACTTATCTGAGCATCAACGAGGCCCTGAAGCATGCCGCCGGTGCCAACAACTGCAAGGTTGAAATAGACTGGATAGATGCCGAGCAGCTGAGAACGAATGAAGATTTGGATAGGCTGCGAAGCTACGATGGAGTTCTGGTGCCAGGTGGCTTCGGTCAGAGGGGCAGCGAGGGCAAGATAGCGGCGATAAAACACGCTAGGGAGCATTCAATTCCTTTTCTGGGCCTCTGCTTTGGATTCCAGCTGGCCGTGGTTGAGTTTGCTCGAAGTATTGGGTTGAAAGGAGCCAACAGCACTGAACTTGATCCCAAAACCAATCACCCTGTTATAGATTTGCTCCCTGAACAGAAGAAAGTGTTGGAGATGGGTGGAACAATGAGGCTTGGCTCTCATGAGATTCGAATAGAAAGAGGGTCGTTAGCTTTTCGGATTTACGGTAAAGAAAGGATAAGCGAACGCCACAGGCACAGGTATGAGGTTAATCCCAAGTACATTGGAAGACTCGAGAGAAAGGGATTGAGATTTTCAGGCAAGTCCATGGATGGGAAAAGGATGGAAATTATTGAGCTGCCCGGTCATAAGTTTTTCCTAGCTACACAGTTTCATCCGGAGTTTAAATCAAGGCCCGGTAAACCTGCTCCCGTTTTTGATGCCTTTATAAAAGCTTCCTTAGCAAGGGCAAATTCTTGGAAAGTGAAATGAATTTTGTACGTAACTTGGGGCCTTTTTTAGTTCAGTTTATTTTTACCCTTTCCCCCCTTTCCATGTAGATTACTCTTTCGGCGATGTTGGTGGCATGATCGGCGATTCTCTCTAAGAAGGAAGCGACAAACATCAGGCGGAAGGCGTCGGATATTTTCTTAGGGTCTTCGACGACAAATGAAAAGAGCTCCCGGTTGACCTGATGGGCCAGTTTGTCCACTTCATCGTCCCTTTCACCCAAGCCCCAAGCCAGCAGGGAATTCTCTTCCTTGAAAGCTCTGACGCTGTCCTTAACCATAGCTATGGCAAGCTCCGCCATCCTCGGGATGTCAACGAGCGGTTTGATTAAGGGCCTACCAGCGAGCTGTTTGGTAATTTGAGCGATGTCAGCAGCCCGGTCGCCCACCCTCTCCAAGTCGGTGATTATCTTTAGGCAAGACCCAATAACGCGAAGATCCTTTGCCATTGGTTGCTGCAGGGCAATCAGATGCATGCACTTGTTTTCAATCTCGAGTTCAAGAGCGTCTATTTTGTCATCCTCCTTTATCACCTTGTTCGCCAGATTGACATCTTGTTTGGCTAGGCTCCCGACCGCTTTTTCTACCGAGGCGGTGGCTAGTGAACTCATTTCCATCATCATTGATTTCAGCTCCTCGAGCTCCTCGGAGAGCCTCTTTCTAACTTTAACGGTTGGTTCTTTCACCCAAATCTCCCCATGATGTAATCCTGTGTCTGTTTATTTTTAGGCCTCTCAAACATTTCCTCTGTTTTTCCGTACTCGATGAGCGTTCCCAAATACATGAAGGCGGTGAAGTCAGAGACCCGCGCCGCCTGTTGCAAGTTGTGCGTCACGATGACGATGGTGTAGTTCTTTTTCAAGTCAAAGAGAAGGTCTTCAATTTTCGTCGTCGCGATCGGGTCCAAAGCTGAACAAGGTTCATCCATTAAGATGACCTCAGGGTTAACTGCCAAGGCCCGGGCTATGCACAGGCGCTGTTGCTGGCCACCGGATAGTTCAAAAGCTGACATCCTGAGCCTATCCTTGACCTCCTCCCAAAGCGCGGCCTTTTTTAGATTTTCCTCCACCAGTTGATCCAGTTTTTCATTGCTAACTAAGTGGTGAACTCTGGGACCGTAGGCCACATTTTCAAATATGGATTTTGGAAATGGGTTGGGCTTCTGGAAGACCATCCCCATTTTCCACCGAATTTCGGTCGCGTCGACATTAGACCCGTAGATGTTTTTGTCGTCCACGAAAACATCACCGCTGACCCTCGCGCCCGGCGTCAACTCCACCATCCTGTTGAGCGTTTTTATGAAGGTTGATTTACCGCACCCCGACGGCCCGATTATTGCCGTGATTTTTTTCTCTGGTATCTTGATGGAGAAGTTCTTGACGATGTGGCTTTGGCCATACCAAACGTTTAAATTTTTGGTCTCCACCTTGATTTTCATCCTACCACTTCCTTCGGCGGCGGTAACGGTACCTAATGATGGCGGCAATTAGAGAAATGAAAAGGACCAAAAGGAGGAGGACCAAAGCCGTACCGTACTGAATGGGAGTCACCTTCGCGATGTTTGGGTGCTCTGTGGCAAGAACGAAAAGATGGTAGGGTAAGGCCATGACCGGGTCAAGGATCGATGTCGGCAAACCCCTCATGTAGAACACAGCCCCCGTAAAAAGTATCGGTGCAGTTTCTCCAGCCGCCCTGCCCACCCCCAGAATGGCGCCGGTGATAATTCCAGGAAAACCGGCCGGTAAGACTACCTTTAATATCGTTTGCCATTTAGTGGCTCCCAGTGCCATGCTGGCATCTCGGAAGGAATTGGGTACGCTTTTCAGAGATTCCACCGAGGTTACGATTACCGTGGGCAGGATCATGACAGACAACGTGAGCGACGCTGAGAGCAAGGAGGTGCCGAAACCCAGAAATTTAACAAAAAAGGCCAGCCCGAAAAGGCCGAAGACTATTGAGGGGACGCCGTTAAGGTTGTATATCGCGGAGTTTACCAGCCTGACAAACTTGCTGTTTTCGGTCGAATATTCCACCAGATAAATTGCGGACATCAGACCCAGTGGCAGTGAAATTGCTATTGCCAATGCTACCAATAGAAGGGTGCCGACGATGGCAGGGAAAATACCACCACCCGTCATCCCAGAGGCGGGCGGCTTGGTCAGAAAGTCCCAGCTGATGATGCCCACTCCGTTCAAAATAATGTGGAGGAGCAAGTAGCCCATTACTGAGAGGATAATTAAAACCGCGATCCGGGAGGACCAGATGCCTAGCGCCTGACAAATTTTTGCCTTCATTTGCCGCCCCCATGTTTTTTTATGAGCTTGACCGCAACCAAGTTCAAGATAAAGGTTAAGATGAACAGAACTATGCCGATGGCGAAAAGTGAGTTATAGTGTAAGCCGCCAAAGACAGCCTCACCCATCTCGGCGGCTATAGTCTGGGTCATTGTTCTAACGGGAGAAAAAATAGATGTGGGAATTATTGGTGAGCCTCCGGTTACCATCATTACCGCGATGGTTTCACCAATAGCTCTGCCGAAGCCAAGGATGATGCCGGCAGCAATTCCCGAAGCCGCCGCCGGTATCGTCACGCTTCTGATGGTTCTCCATTTGGTTGCTCCTAAGGCCAGAGAGGCTTCTTTGTAATCCGCCGGCACTGAACTCATCGCGTCCTCGGCGATGCTCAGGATCGTAGGAAGAACCATTATTGCCAAGATTATCCCTCCCGTCAGAGCGGTTTCTCCTGTAGGTAACCCAAACGTCGCCTGCATCGCGGGGACTAGGAAGATCAGCCCAAAGAAACCATAAACGATCGAGGGGATTCCGGAAAGTATTTCTATGACAGGTTTGAGCAGTTCCCTGACCTTAGACCCGGCAATCTCCGCGATGTAAATTGCTCCGAGAAGACCGATGGGGACGGAGATGAGTAGGGCCAATCCAGTGACCAAGAGGGATCCCAAGACCAGCGGTATTATGCCGAAGGAAGGCGGCGAGGCGGTTGGTCTCCAAGTGAGATTGAAGAGGAAATCAGACAGACCAATTTCAGTGAAAAGAGGTAGCCCCTGCGAGAATATGAAGATAAAGATGAAGAAGACGGCGAGAATGGAAATGGAGGCAAATATAGCTGTGAGGATTCTTCCAGAGAATTTTACTTTAATTTTTTTCATAGTCCTCAACCTCTAAAAAAAAGAAGGCCGCGCCTTTGGCGGCCTATGGGAGTTTAACGAAGCCATGTTCCTCAGCTATTTTTTGTCCGCTGGTGCTGGTGACGAAGTCTATGAAGTCCCTGACTAGCCCCTCAGGTTGTCCTTTAGTTATCATATAGAGATACCTAGAAATGGGGAAAGTTCCGCTTTGAACCGTGCTGGTCGATGGCTCGACTCCATTTATTTTCAATGCCTTAATGCCTGTAGCGTTAGCCAAGTATCCTATACCTACGTATCCGATGCCGTTAGGATTTCCGGAGATCGCTTGAACCATTTCTCCGTTGGATGTTTTGGTCAGTGCCCGCAAGGTGATGTTGTCGGGTTTCATTACCTTGGTCTCAAAGGTTTCGAAGGTGCCGGATGTTGATTCCCTGGTGTAAACAACTATTTCAAGATTTGGTCCTCCCACCTCGCTCCAGTTGGTTATTTCACCCTTGAATATCGCCTTCACCTGTTCCAAGCTTAGCCCGTTAACAGGGTTCTGCGAGTTAACGATCACGCAAACGGCATCCAAGGCAATTCGGTGTTCAATTAGGCCCTTCTGTTTTTCCTCGTCCTTCAAAGTTCTCGATGAATTTGCTATGTCACAGGTGCCGTCTATCAGGGCTGCAATGCCAACGCCGGAGCCGCCGCCCTCAACTATTATTTTGTCGTTGGGATGGGAGTCCATCCAAGCTTCTGCGGCAGCTTGGGCTATGGGCAGTACCGTTGTGGAACCCTTGATGTTTATTGATCTCGGCGTGGAGGATTGATTGGTGGTTCCTTGCAATAAAATGGCAGAGGCAATGATGACAGCCGCTACCAAGACTCCAGACGCTATAACTTTCGATTTCATTTTCTCATCGATTTTATATAGAATACGCTATTTTTATTGTTTCTACCAATAATCTATATATTAATTTATTTTATTTGGAAAAATATATATTTACGTTCACAAAAAAAAGCTGATTGGTGATGTGTTGGAAATAAAAGGGGAGATTAGGAAAGTGCAGAGAACTGGTGGGTCCACCTACATAGTTTCTCTGCCTAAGCACTGGATCGAAGAAAATAGGATAAAGCCGGGCGATGGTCTGGTCGTAAAAAGACTTGAAGATTCCACGCTTCAGATATTACCACCTAGAATTCAGGAAGAGAAGAAAGCAGCTGAGGCCACGATTAAAATTTCCCCCAGCGATGACCCCTATAAGCTGGCTAGAAAGGTCGTCTCCTTGTACCTTGTCGGTTACCACGTGATTCATCTTATGGCTGAAGGTAGGCTTTCACCGCCACAGCGTGAGGTCATAAAAAGTTATGTCAGGGAAAAGCTGGTCGGAGCCGAGCTGATTGCCGATTCCCCAAACGAGATGACCATACAGGTGTTGCTGAGCTATCCAGAGCTTTCCGTCAGAGATGCCCTCAGACGGATGTTTTTGATCGCTTCCTCCATGCAGAGGGACGCCATATCAGCTCTGGAAAGTTTAGACAAAGGCGCCGCTGAAGAGGTGATCAGGCTGGACAATGAGGTTGATCGATTTAGCATGTATGTGATAAGACAAATAAAATTGGCAGTGCAAGACCCACGTTCCATAAAGGAGATAGGTTTGCGAAATGCCAGAGATTGTCTCGGCTACAGGCTGATAGTTAAAAGCGTGGAAAGAATTGCCGACCACGCGGCCTTGATCGCGGAAAGGGTCAAGCTGATTAATAAACCACTTAGTAAGGATGTGCTGCGAGGAATATTGAACCTCAGCAATCTTGCTAACACGATGCTGGAAAAATCGGTTGGAGCCCTGTTTAAGGAGGATTATGATCTTGCCGAAGAGATAATCGTGGAAAAGGAAAAAGCTAAGGTGCTGGAGGAAAAGGTGGCTAAACTGACGCTTGAAATTCCGCACGAGGATTCAATAAATGTTCGATTGATATCCGAAAGCCTGAGGAGAATAGCCGAATACAGCAGCGATATAGCCGAGATAGTTTTGAACCTAACTATTGCGGAGATCCTGAAATGAAGAAGGTACTTTTCGTTTGCGTGGAGAATTCGGCCAGAAGCCAGATGGCCGAGGCTTTTTTCAATAAGATGGCCAAGTCGGCTAGGGCAGAAAGCGCTGGGACAAAACCCGCCGCTGCAGTGAACCCAATGGCAGTTGAAGTGATGAGGGAGGTGGGCATCGACATCAGCGCGGCCAAGCCCAAGATGATAACGCGGGAAATGCTGGAAGCCGCTGATAGGGTGATAACTATGGGTTGCATTTCAGGGGAACTGTGTCCGGCAACGTTAGTGCCGACCGAGGACTGGGGAATTGAGGATCCAGCCGGAAAATCGATTGAAAAATTCAGGGAGATCAGGGAGTTAATTCGAATAAGAGTCGAAAAGTTGGTTGAGGAGATGGAGAGATAGGCCGTCTGTTCAGAGAAATGAAAAATTTTCACAAAAGCGAAAATCTTTTTAGTCAGCAGAAGAAAAGTAATTGATGCACCCAATTGTTTTAAGTCAGCCAGGGCAGAGTGGAAAATCTGTCCGGAAAGATTTTCGCGTTGAAGTAAAGGAGGAAGTGAGATTTTGAAAGTTAGAAAAAGAGATGGGAGTATAGAGGATTTCAATCAGGAGAAGATAGTTGAATCGATTTTCAGATCGGCGCAGGCAGTGGGTGGGCGCGACCGTGAAATGGCCAAGAGACTGGCAAACGAGGTTGTTGCCATCATCCAGACTCAGTGTAAAGGTGATATTGTTTCCACGGAGGAAATCGGCAACATCGTCGAGAAGGTTTTAATCGAACGCGGTCATGCTCGCACGGCCAAGGCCTACATCCTTTACCGCAAGCATCAGGAGGAGCTGAGAAAGCTTCGCTCGACTTCCCTCGAGGTCGAACGCATCGTGGACAGCTACATAGGACACATGGACTGGAGGGTAAGGGAGAACGCCAACATCGACTTCTCGCTGAGCGGTCTGGAACAGCATATCTCCACGACGGTAATCGCCAACTACACGCTTTCCAAGCTTTATCCGATGGAGGTGGCTGATGCCCACAGCAATGGTGATTTCCACATTCATGACTTGGGTCGTGGCATCTGCGGCTACTGCGCTGGCTGGTCGCTGCAGCAACTTTTGGTCGAGGGATTTAACGGTGTTCCCAACAGGATAGGCTCCAACCCACCAAAACACCTGACCACAGCGCTCTTGCAGATGGTCAACTTCATGGGCACGCTGTCCAACGAGTGGGCCGGGGCGATGGCCTTCAACTCGATCGACACTCTTTTGGCACCATTCGTTTGGGCGGATAAGATGGACTACGGTGAGGTGAAACAGGCCATCCAGGAGTTTGTCTTTAACCTGAACGTCACCTCTCGCTTTGGCGGCCAGTGCCCCTTCACGAACGTGACACTTGATCTGAATGTTCCACCGGACCTCGTGAACAAGCCAGCCATCGTCGGCGGTAAACCGCTGGACAGAACCTACGGAGAGTTCACTGAGGAGATGGAAATGATCAACCGGGCCTTCATCGAGGTTCTTTCTGAGGGCGACATGAGTGGGCGTCCCTTCACCTTCCCCATCCCCACTTACTCAATAACCAAGGATTTCGAGTGGGATAGCCCGCTTTCCGATATCCTCTTTGAGGCCACGGCGAAGTACGGACAGCCCTACTTCCAGAACTTCGTCAACTCCGATCTTAGACCCAGCGACGTTCGCAGCATGTGCTGCCGACTTAGGCTTGATTTGAGGGAACTCCGGAACAAGATGTCAGGAGGTCTCTTCGGGGCTGGAGACTCAACGGGATCAATGGGCGTGGTCACGATAAATATGCCCCGGCTGGGATATCTCTCCAAGAACGAGGACGAGTTCTTCGAGAGGCTGGATCAGATAATGGAGCTGGCCAAGCGCTCGCTCGAGATCAAGAGGGAGATCGTGGAAAAGAACATGAACAACGGGTTGCTTCCCTTCACCAAGCGGTATCTGGGCAACCTGAACCAGCACTTCTCGACTATCGGTCTGGTGGGAATGAATGAGGCCCTGTTGAACCTGTTTGATCAGGATATCACCACAGATCAGGGTAAGGAGTTTGCCATCAGGGTCCTGAAACACATGCGACAGCGTTTGGTTGAGTTCCAGGAGGAGACGGGTCACCTCTATAACCTTGAGGCCACGCCGGCTGAGGGCACCAGCTACCGGCTGGCGCTGATTGACAAGAGAAAATATCCGGACATCATCACTGCCGGTGAGAGGGTGCCTTACTACACCAACTCAAGCCAGCTGCCCGTCAACTCCGGCCTTGACTTGGTGGAAGCCTTGGAGCATCAGGAGGACCTTCAGACGCTTTACACCGGCGGCACCGTGTTTCACACCTGGCTCGGGGAAAGGATTCAGGGCTCGGCTGCGAAACTGCTACTTCAACGGATGACAAATAACTCACGCCTTCCCTATTTCACCTTGACACCGACCTTCAGCATTTGCCCGGACCACAGCTACTTCCCGGGCGAGCACAAGGTCTGTCCACAGTGCGGCAAGCAGACCGAGGTCTACTCCCGCGTGGTTGGCTACCTGCGCCCGGTGGCCAACTGGAGCGACGGTAAGCGGGAAGAGTTCCGGCAGCGCAAGTATTTCGGGTAGATCGATAATAACTACCGGTGGAAGTGAGACCACGAGAGTCAACGGGTTGATTACTATCTCCTTCAATGAGGTTCCGGGCAAAGCCGTTGCCGTGGTCTTCACCGGCGGTTGTAACTTTAGGTGCCCCTGGTGTCAGAATCGGGACCTGGTGCTCAGACCGGAGTCAATGCCCGTGATCACCGAGGAGGATATCTTCGCCGCGGTGGAGAAGCGCCGAAAGTGGCTGGACGGGATAGCCATCACCGGCGGGGAGCCGACCCTACAGCCTGATTTGAAAGATTTCTGCGGGCGGGTAAAGGAGAAGGGGCTCCAAGTTTCGGTCGCAACCAACGGCTCCGATCCTAGAGTTTTGGATGACCTGATCAATTCCGGGCTGATTGACTACATCTCAATGGACGTCAAGGCCCCATTAACACCGGAGCGTTACCGGGAGTTGACCGGTGTGGACGATAGCGCTGTTTTTGAGAGGGTGCTCGAGAGCATTGAGCTGATCAGAAATTCCCCGGTGGATTATGAGTTCAGGACCACCCTCGTCCCCGAACTGCTTTCGCCTGACGATGTTGTCAAGATAGCCACCTATCTGAGGGGGGCGAGAAGATACGCGATTCAGCAGTTTGCCCCTCACTCCACTGTCGACCCGCGGTTTGAGCAGATGGCACCTTGGCCCCGTGAGGCCGTCGAAAGGACGCGAAAGGCGATAAGCGGAATGTTCAAAAGCTTTGAGGTAAGGAACATTTAGAGGTGAGACACTGCCGCTCTCAGATTGCGACATCCTCAGGGAGATGTCAGCGGGGAACATCATCATAGAACCATTTGACCGGAGAAAGCTCCAGCCCAACGGATATGATCTTTCCATCGGCCCGATCTTCTACACCTTCAACAACAACATCGATGGCTTCTTCCCCTTCATCAAGGAATCCGTCGACATGGCTTACGTGAGAAACGAGGCCCAGGAGACCACTTTGCGCGTGGGCAAGAAGATCGTCCGAGGAAAGTTCATCAGGCTGCCCCCTCATGGGTTCGTCATTGCCTCGACGCTGGAGAGGGTCGGGACTAAAAAGGACATCGTCGCCTCGATCCGCTGCAGGTCCTCGCTGGCAAGGACGGGGATAGACATTGTCAGAGGGGCTGGCTGGGGGGACGTGGGCTTTGACGGCGTCTGGACGATTGAAATCACCAATCACCTTCCGGTTCCCTACTATCTGCCTGTAGGACTTAGGATCGGCCAGATGGTCTTCTTCAGGACCGAGACGCCGCCGGAAAAACCCTATCAGGGGAAGTATTCGGGCAGCACCGAGCCGGCACTGCCTAAACTCTACGCTGATAAGGATCTCGCCACCCTTATTGAGATTGAGGAAAGCCCATGAAGGTAAAGCTGATTGCTCACACCCCTGATCCCGATGCCCTTGCCGGTGCAGCCGCCCGTTCCTGTCGCTCCACAAAACCAGCGGATGAAATCGTCAAGGAGGAAAGATCCAAGCTGCTGCGGAGCTTGGAGGTCTGCGTGGAGCGCGGCCACGAATCGGTAATTGAGCACGCTTCTTTTACCTTTAGCGTTGAAGGAGTTTCCCGGGCCTGCACCCATGAGCTCGTCCGGCACAGGATCGCTAGCTATTCCCAGCAGAGCCAGAGGGCGGTGAAGCTGGAGAAGAACTATATTGTTCCCCCCACGATTTCCAAGGACAGGGAGGCCGAGAAGATCTTCATCGCTGCGATGGATGCCGCCTGGAGGGATTACCTGAGCTTGATTGAGCGCGGGATTCCGGTTGAGGACGCGCGCTACCTGCTCCCCAACGCCGCCGCGGCAAACATAGTCGTCACCATGAACGCCCGGGCATTGATGAATTTCTTCAAGCTGAGGTGCTGTACTCATGCCCAGTGGGAGATCCGGGAACTGGCCTATGAAATGCTTAAGCTGGTGAAGAAGGTAGCCCCGAAAATATTCGAGAACGCGGGCCCGAGTTGCGTCATGGCTGGCAAGTGTCCTGAGAACGATGAATCATGCCCCCTTTATCCTAAAGCTGGGAAGAGACCGGAGCTGGAAAAAATCTTGCAGCGGTGAGTTTCTAAGAACCAGCAGGTGTCGGTTTTTAGAGCTAGGTCTTGAACCAATCTGAGAAGCTCTGGTCGGTGACGTAGTTTCCAAGGAGAATCTGGACGATCAATCTCGTATACTTGTCCTTAGGGATGGTGAGCCGTAGGGTCACGCGGGCCTCGGAATTAGGCGGCAGGGAAAAGCTTTCGCTCTTCTGGGGATTCCACACCATGTCTCCGCCGGCGTCGAACCCGGCGTAGACGTAGATGTTTTCAGCGGTTGCGGTCCCCTCGTTCTTCACCGTGACCGTGAGCTCAAGCACTTGGTAACTTATCTGCTCTGCCTTCCAGGAGTGGGTTAAAACCGGGATCGGCTCGATGGGATACAAGGTGGCCTTGGCGCCCCTGAACTCAGCGGGCAGCTCCCCGATTTTCCACCCCGTGCCGGTGGTTTCAATGTAGAAGTATTTCGTTCCCTCCAATTCGTAGTAAAAACCAGAGAAGGCCCCTGAAATTCCAACACCCATGTGGTCCTTCAGCTCAATTAAAACGACATCGTAACCCATCGCGTTGAGAAGCGCTGCCAGCAGGATGGATGAGTCCTCGCAGTCGCCGCCATCGTCAACCAGCGTTTCAAGCGGATATCTGGGGTACTCGTCGTATGGGGTGGAGATTTCGTCCGGGGTGTAGGGCAAGCTCTGCACGAAAGCGATCATGGAGTTGATCTTCTCCGTTTCGGTAAAATTGTACTTTGAGACGATTTCGCCGAATTTTATCACTAGCTCCTTGAGAAGGTTGTCGTCCTTAGGGTCGGTGACGTACACCGAGTAGTTTCCCGTTGGCGGCCTCGGTCTGCTCCGGTAGTAATCATAAAGTTCTTTGGAAATGGAGAAATCCCATTTCAGCTCCCAGGTTTTATATTTCCACTCAAAATGCAGCATGATGTTTTCAGCCGAGGTGATTTCAGTTTCCTGCTGAATCAAGATCACGGTGGGCTTCACCGTGACGGTGGTGGTCTGACCACCGACATCGATTAAATAAACTCCCGGGTCTTCGGCGAAGGTGAACGTGACCGTTTCCGCGAGCCCGCCCGGCAACGTAATGGATTTCGACTCAAGAACAGTGCCGTTTATAGTAAGGGTGGCGAGGTAAGTTCCCTCCATTTCTCCCAGATTTTTCACCGTTGCCGTGACTGTGATGTTCTCTCCCGCTATTGCCTCTAGGGGCTCAACCTTCAGATTGGTGATTTCAAATTGAGGCGGGCGCAGGATTTTTAACTCACCCACTAAACTGCCGATTCTGAGAAGGTAGGTCCCCGGCAGTTCTCGAGTGATGGTAAAAGATATCCATTTCACCTCTCCTCCGGCGACCTCAATTGTCCTGGATTCCAATAACTCGTTATCGCTCCAAAGGTCGGCTGAGTACACGCCGGACATCAGCCCGCGGTTATTGATCACCAAAGATATGGTAATCATCTCTCCCGGTCCAGCTTCAGCAGGTGTTATTTCTAGGCCGCTGATCTCGAATGATGGCGGCAAGATAAAAAATGACCAATAGATAGCGATTGCTAGAACGATAGCTATCGCGGCCGTGCCAATTTTGTTCATGTTCCACCTTTTCAAGCTTAGCTCTCTGGCTTTTCATTCTTTGTTGTCGTGCTGGGAAAGAGGAATTAAGCCGCTTATTGTTAGGTAGAAAAAGTTTAACAATTGAAAAAAAGTGTAATCTTGGTGCTCCGGTGGTGTAGGCCGGTCAAACATGCAGGCCTCTCGAGCCTGCGCCCCGGGTTCAAATCCCGGCCGGAGCACCATTTGAGTTAAAATTGAGGGCTTGGGATTAAAAGTCAAGAGTTCCTTGATTGTTTGAAAACATGCTGGTCTACGACACGCTTTCCGGGAAGGTCAGGAAGTTTGCTCCTCTCAGAAAGGGTGAGGTCCGCATCTACACCTGTGGTCCCAGCGTTTACTCCGCGCCCCATCTCGGAAATTTCCGCACCTATGTGGTTGAGGATGTGGTCAAGAGAGTCCTGCTTTTCAACGGCTACCGGGTGATCCACGTGATGAACATTACCGATATCGAGGACAAAATGGTGCGAGCTGCTAAGGGCAGCATGAAAATGCTGAGGGAGATAGCGAGTAAAAATGAGCGAAGGTTTCTTGAGGAGTCACGCAGGTTGAAACTGATACCTGCTGATCACTACCCGAGGGCCACCGAGAATATCGAGCCTATGGTTGAACTGATCAAGAGGCTGATGAAGAAAGGGCTGGCCTACCGCGACGAGAGGGGAAACATTTTCTTCGATGTCTCCCGATTTCCACGTTATGGTATGATCTCCCACTACAGGTTCAGGGGCATTCTTGGCAGGAGGATTTACAAGGACGATTACTTCCAGTCTGAGGCCGGCGATTTCATCCTCTGGAAGGCGTGGCGAAAAAGCGACGGTGACATCTTCTGGGTGACCGAGCTGGGTAAGGGCAGACCGGGTTGGCACATCGAGTGCAGCGCCATGAGCATCCGCTATTTGGGTATTCCCTTCGACATTCACATGGGCGGCATCGACAACGTCTTCTCCCACCACGAGAACGAGATCGCCCAGAGCGCCGGGGCTACGGGGAAGATTCCGGCCAGGTACTGGATGCACGTCCGCCACCTGATGGCCTACGGAAGGAAGATGAGCAAGTCGGCGGGCCGGCTTTACACCGTTGAGGAGTTGAGGCGGAGGGACTATGGGTATGATGCCATCAGGGCGTTCCTGCTCACCCAGCACTATCGGAGGCGGTTGAACTTTACCCTGAAGGAGCTGCGCAGAGTTAGCCGGGAAATCTCCAGATGCAAGGCGCTGATTAAAGGCCTGAGGCGCGTGAGAGCCGGAGAAGACAGCAAAGTCGCCGACAGGCTCATTGAAAAGGCCCTATCGGATTTCACCTTCCACATCAACAACGACATCGACACCCCGGCGGCCATGGATTCGCTTTGCTCGCTGGTTCGAGATCTGGAGAAGCTGTTGAAAAAAGGTAGGCTAGGTGCTGGCAACGCGCGGAGAGCAATTGAGACGATTAAGAGGATGGACTCGGTGCTCGGGATTATTTACTAGGCACTTTGTAGAGGAAGATTTGCTCGTCGCCCTGCTGGTAAAAGTTCCTCACCCGGCCACACTTTTTGAAACCGAGCTTGAGGTAAAACCTGGTATTTCCCTCGAACTCCCTAGCCACATCAACCCGCAGGATTCTCTTTTCTCTTCTGGCAATTCCTTCAGCGAACTTCACCAGCGAGCTGCCGATGTTTTTCAGCCGCTCCTCTTTCTTGACCACGAGAAAATAGATGACGAGCGCCCGGACCTCTTTTCTCAGCAGGATGGTCCCGACGATTTTGCCACCGTCTTGGGCTAGGTAGGCCTCCCCCTGCTGGCGGGAGTATGCGCTAATGATCTCTCTACTCCATTCCTTTCCCCACCCTTTAGTCCACTCCTTTAGCAG
>NZ_JAVZIN010000012.1:0-36957 GCF_038871235.1 Hadarchaeum sp. (SeqCode) | reverse complement strand
AGCCCGCTCTGGATCACGTGGTATCGCTTCTCCGCAACGCAGGAGTGAGCAGGATTGCGATGGTCGTTGGCTTCGGCAAGGACCAGATAATGGAGCGATATGGTGACGGCTCAAGCTTCGGCGTTCGTGTGGAGTACCTGCACCAGAAGGAACTGCTTGGGACCGCCAATGCCGTTTCGCTGGCCGAGGATTTTGTGAGCGGGGAGCGTTTTATGGTTATGAATGGAGACACGCTGGTTGACCAAGAATCTCTAAACGTGTTTATTGCTCGGTATCATGAGCTGAGCAGTAGAAAAAACTTTTCCTGCCTTATGGGAACCATTGAGGTTGAGGATCCAGCCCAGTTTGGTATTGTTTTTGTGAAGGAAAATAAGGTAACCGAAATCGTCGAGAAGCCCAAGCGCGTGAAGAGCAGGTTGGCCAACGCTGGAATATACATCTTTGACTCTAGGATATTTGACGCCATAAGGAGGACGAAAAAATCTAAACGCGGAGAGTATGAGATTACCACTTCGATTCAGATAATGATAGACGAAGGAGGGGAGGTCTTTACATCACCTCTGGAGTTATGGGCCGACATCGGAAGGCCTTGGGATTTGTTGGTGGCTAATGAATACTTCCTCCGGGACCTAAAGGGTGAAATCCACGGGAAAATTGAGCACGGCGTTTATATTGAATCGAACGTCTATGTGGGTGAGGGGACAAGGATAAGATCCGGGTCCTACATCGAAGGACCTACTTACATTGGTAAGAACTGCGACATCGGCCCCAATTGCTTCATCCGTCCCTCTACCAGCGTTGGTGATCACGTTAGAATTGGCAACGGGGTGGAGATAAAGAATAGCATCATCATGGACCACACCAACGTGGCCCATCTTTCCTATGTCGGGGACAGCATCATCGGCAGTAGATGTAACTTGGGTGCTGGTACCACTATCGCTAATCTGCGGCTTGATGAAAGCGCGGTCAAGATGAAAGTCAGCGGAAGAATCATCAACACGGGGAGAAAGAAGCTCGGGACCGTGATCGGAGACGATGTTAAGACAGGAGTTAATTCCATGATAAACCCTGGAGTCAAGATAGGCCCGAACGCCGCGGTCGGCCCAGGTGCGGTTGTCTATGAAGACGTTCAGCCAAACACACTAGTAATAGCCGAGCCGATTATCAAGAAACATAGGTGGCCCAGAAAGACCGGGTGGTGAAATGGGCGAGTATTCAGAAGAGGAATTTAGGAAAAAATATCCGAACTTGGCTAGAGAAATGGGAGGCAAGGGCAGCATTAGGATAAACGCTGTTAGAAGTACGATTGATGAAGGGGAAAGGGCAGCTGGTCTGGGTCAAGGTTACATACCAACCGCGGTTGATTTTATCCGCAGGTGTTCGACGGAGGAGCAAGCCTTGGAAATAATAAACTATCTTGAGGTCAGAAAGGAGATCAACGAGGATTACGCCAAGAGGCTCCGGAGGCAGTTGGTTGAACAGGGGCTGGACAGCTTTGGCAGCCACAAGGAGCCGGGATACTACGAGCGTGTTGCGAAGGGTTAATCGTGCTTGAGCTGGGACTAGTCGGCAAGCCCAACACGGGCAAGACGACTTTTTTCAATGCGGTGACACTGGCCAACGCTCCAGTGGCCGGATATCCATTCACCACGATCGATGCTAATGTCGGGGTAACCTACGTTCGCAGCAAATGTCCCTGCCGGGAGTTCAACGTGGTCTGCAATCCGCAGAATTCCAAGTGCATTAACGGTATTCGCCACGTACCGGTGAGGATCATCGACGTGGCCGGCTTGGTCGAAGGCGCACACATGGGGAGGGGGCTGGGGAACAGATTTCTAGACAATCTGCGCATGGCGGCAGCTTTGATCCACATAATAGATGCTTCTGGGGGGACCGACGGTGAGGGAAGACCATGCCCCCCTAGCACCCATGATCCTTTGAAGGACATCGATTTTCTTGAAGTTGAGATTGCCATGTGGATTAGGGGTCTGCTTTCTAAGGACTGGCCCAAGTTTGCGCGCCGAGCCAAGTACGAGAAGCTGGATTTGGTAAAAGAGATAACCAATCGCCTTAGCGGTTTGGGAGTGAAATCCAACCATGTTTCTGAGGCTTTCAAACAGGCGGCCGTGGATCAGTTCGACCCCGAAAGATGGACAGCTGATGATCTGCTTAGATTTGTGGCAGAGTTGCGGAAGGTTAGTAAGCCCATAATGATCGCGGCCAACAAATCTGATGTTCCAACCGCGGAGGCCAACATCGAGCGTTTGAAGAAGCGCGGCTACATTGTCGTGCCGACCTGCTCAGAAGCCGAGTTAATCCTGAGGCGTGCGGCGGAAAGAGGCATAATTGAATACCATCCGGGAGATGCTGAGTTCAAGTTGTTAAAGCCGGAACTGCTGAACGAACAACAAAAGATGGCGTTGGAAAAGATCTCGGTGTTGCTGAAAAAATTCGGCTCGACCGGCGTGCAGCAGGTGGTCGACAAGGCAATTTACGAGCTGCTAAAGCTGATTGTAGTTTACCCGGTAGATGATGAGCACAAGCTAACAGACAAAAATGGCAATATACTCCCCGATGCTTTTCTTGTTCGCAGGGGAACCACCGCGAGGGAGTTCGCTTACACCATCCATACTGAGTTAGGCGAGGCCTTTCTCTATGCGATCGACGCTAGGACGAAACGTAGGCTTGGTGAGGACTACCAGCTTAAGGACGGCGACATTATCAAGATAGTTTCCAGCCGGGGGCGCTGATTTTGGATTCTCGTGCCCTGATTTTTGAGGCTTAATATTTGAAATTTCGGCCTTTCAAAGCCTGTGCTTAACCGTCAAGATAGGGAAAATAGTGGCTTGAAAAAAATACTTTTTTGGCATCCTATGTTTAAGTGATTAAAAAAAATATTTATCTGGAACGGCTATAAATTAGGCGAGTTTAATTATGATGGTGTGGTAAAATGGTGAATATACTGATTACTGATAAGATAGACGAAGAAGGTATCAGGCGACTTAAGGAAGTTGCCAACGTCGACCTTGCGATTGGGTTGAAACCTCCAGAACTACTTGAACGCATCAAAAATTATGAGGTGCTGGTTGTCCGTAGTGCGACCAAGGTGACAAAGGAGGTTATCGAGGCCGGAAAGAAGCTCCGCATAATAGGCCGCGCCGGGGCTGGCGTTGACAACATCGATGTTGAGGCGGCGAAGGCCAGAGGGATAAAAGTTCTTAACACCCCCGAGGCACCAACCGAAGCAGTGGCAGAGCTGGTAATCGGTTTAATGCTCTCTTGGGCTAGGCGCTTGCCGCAGGCTGACTCTAGCATGAAGCAGGGGAAGTGGCTGAAATCCGAGCTGATGGGCACGGAGTTGCGTGGAAAGACTCTGGGCATAATTGGGACTGGCAAGATCGGGCAGCGCGTTGGTAGTCTTGCCGTTGCCTTTGGGATGAAGATAGTTGCTCAGGACTGCGTGGTCTATCCGGAATTTATTGCCAAGACTGCTTGTGAATATACCGACTTGGACACGGTTCTCAAACAGGCGGATTACTTGACCATCCACTTACCGCTGACACCGGAGACTAGGCACCTGATCGGAAGAAGGGAACTTGGACTGATGAAATCAACCGCTGTTTTAATTAACACTTCCCGAGGGGAAATAGTCGATGAGAACGCTTTGATCGAGGCTCTCACGGGCGGAAAAATTGCCGGGGCCTGCCTTGACGTGTTTTCTCGCGAGCCACCGGTTGATAGCCCATTATTGAAGCTATCCAACGTGATCCTGACGCCTCACATTGGAGCATCTACACATGAGGCCCAGAAGGAAGCAGCCATCCTTATATCGGAGAAGATAAAGGAAGCAATAGCATAACTTTGGTGGTGTTAGTTTGGCGACAGAACAAGCAGGATTATTAAGAAGCCACCTATCAGAGTGGCGCAGGGCTCCGGCCATCCAGCGCATAGATGGCCCCACCAATCCAAAACGGGCCAGATCGCTGGGCTACAAGGCCAAGCAGGGCGTCATCGTGGTCAGGGTTAGAGTCAGGAGAGGAGGCAGGAGAAAGGAGAGGCCTTCGCGCGGCAGAAGACCGAAGCGTATGGGCGTTTTGAAGATAGTTCCCAAGAAAAACCTTCAGCTTATTGCCGAGGAAAGGGCAGCGAGAAAATACCCCAACCTAGAGGTTCTCAACTCCTACAAGGTTGCGGAGAATGGCACCCATAAGTACTATGAGGTCATCATGATTGATCCCCATCATCCTGCAATCAAAAGCGACCCCCAGCTGAGCTGGATAGCGGCTGGGGAACATCGGGGGCGAGTCTACCGGGGCCTGACGCACGCGGGAAAAAAGTCCCGCGGGCTGACTAGGAAGGGCAAGGGAGCGGAGCGCATGAGGCCGAGCGTCAGAGCCCGGAAGAGAATAAAGTGAGTTGATGAAGTTTCCCTTTAGCAGCGCGGTAATAAGCTTACATGCGCATGCCACCGAGGACGAGCAGAAGGTTCTGGAATTACTAAGAAGTTTTTTACCTTCATCTGTGGGCGTACGCAGGTCACACCTGACTGGACATCACGGAAATCCTATCATAGTTTTTGAGGCTAGAATTAACCAGAGAAAGGAACTCAAGGATCTTTGGCAGACCATTCGAATGAAGATGGATGAGGCTACTTTCTCAGATCTCCGAAAAGCGGTTGAAGAAAGAATGGATGACTCATGTTTTCTTTATCTTAGGTTTGACAAACAGTGTGCGAGCGAGGGCAGGCTGGTCCTCACCGAGCTGGGTGAGTCAATTCATGTGAAGCTCAAGGTAATATCATTTCCCGCCAAACGTGACGTGGCTGTGGCGAAGGTGGTGGATTTTCTTGCAGCCGGTGAGAGATCATGAGGCTTAGGCGAAGATATGTGGTGTTTGAGATTGTCGATGGAAACCTGAATATCAGACAAACACTAGCTTGGCTTTGCGAGGAGTTGCAAGCAGACCACAGGGAGATCAGAACAGTTATTTACGATGAAAATTTGGGAAAGGGCATTCTTTTCTGTTCTCATCGACTCTTAGATGAGCTCAGAGAAAAGATAGCTGAGAGAGGAGTTCCAATGAAGATTATCGGAGTTTCTGGTACGATGAGGGCTGCCAAAAGAAAATTTTTTGGGCCTGAGGGCGAAGGGGGCGTTGCTGGGAGCTGCCGCTAATGTTAAATATGTCTATATCTTACAGTTATTGAATCATAGTCACTGGTTTAAGAAAGGTTGATGCGCATGGCGTTTGTACCACCTGGAGCAGGTTATGACAGGGCGATAACTGTCTTCAGCCCAGATGGTAAACTCTTCCAGGTCCAATATGCCCAGGAGGCCGTCAAGCGCGGGCTGACGGCTCTGGGAATCAAGGTAAATGAAGGCGTGGTTCTGGCTGCGGAAAAAAGGGTTCGGAGCAAACTGGTGGAAGAAACTTCGATCGAGAAAATTTTTCAAGTGGACGAGCATATCGGGGCTGCAGCATCGGGTTTGATTGCAGATGCTCGCGTATTGATCGATCACGCGCGCATAGAGGCCCAGATCAACCGTTTGCGTTATGACGAGGCGATAAGCGTAGAATCATTGGCTAAACGCATCGGGGATACCAAGCAGCTCTACACTCAGCACGGCGGCGTCAGACCATTTGGTGCTAGACTTCTCATTGCCGGCGTTGATGACAAGAAACCCCGTCTCTTTGAGACGGACCCTAGCGGAGTTGTGGCGGCGTACAAGTGTCAGGCCATTGGGGGCGGAGCCCAGACAGTGACCGATTTCTTTGAGAAGAATTATGACGAGAAGCTTTCTCTTGAAGATGCCATTCTCCTCGCTTTGGAAGCACTTCGGCTGGTTGTTGAGGGTGAGTTTACCGAGGAGAACGTGGAGATGGCAATTATACCGGTAAAGACAGGGCGTTTTGAGAAGCTGAGCAATGAGGAAATAGCCAAGTACATAAGGAAGTTGGGCCCTAAGCCGCAGACCAAGTCCGCGAAGGAGTAGCGGACCATGGTCAAGTTAGAGGACGCTGTTGTAGCTAGGTTGTCCAGTCATGGGACGACCTTTGAGGTGCTCGTAGATCCCGAGCTGGCGCTTAGCTTGAGGACAGGCGGTAGCGTGGACATGCGTAGCCTGCTGGCCAGCGATAAGATCTTCAAGGACTCAAAAAAAGGCGACGTGGCATCTGAGGAGATGATCCGGAAAGTTTTTGGGACCACCGATGTCTACAAGGTTGCCGAGCAGATCGTAAAAAAGGGCGAAGTTCAGATCACCACGGAGCAAAGGCGACGGATGCGAGAACAGAGGCTGAAACAGGTGGTGGCCATAATCTCCAGACGTGCGGTCAATCCACAGACTGGGCTGCCACACCCCCCAGCTAGGATTGAAACGGCAATCAACGAGGCCAAGGTTCAAATAGATGAGTACAAGAGCGCCGAGGAGCAGATTCCTAAGATAGTTAAGGCACTGGTTCCAATCCTGCCGCTGAAGTTTGAAAGCAAGAGGATAGCGGTAAAAATACCAGCCAGTTATGTGGGCCGGGTTCAACGAACGGTGAGGGAGTTCGGGGTGGTGAAGCAGGAACAGTGGCTCAATGATGGCTCATGGGCCGTGGTTGTGGAAATACCTGCAGGGGTGCAGGGAGAATTTTTCGACAGGCTCAACGACCTGACTAGGGGAGAGGCCGAAACAAAGGTGTTGTGATGATTCACGTTCAGAACAGGGAGATAGTGGTTCCCGGGCAGCTGATTGCGGAAGGAGATTACAGGCACCTTGAGGGTTCCTACCGTGAGGGCAGCAAAATCTACTCCGCAGTAGTGGGGCTGGCCGATGTTAAGGGTGACAGGGTCAGGGTGATACCTCTTCAGGGTCGCTACATACCACATGTCGGCGATCTCGTCATCGGCGTGGTCATCGACAATCACCCCTCAGGCTGGATCCTAGATATTAACTCACCATATACGGCCAATCTTTTTGTTTCCGAGCTAGTACATCGAAAGGTGGACCTTAACAAGGAGGATATAAGCAAGTTCCTCGGTATCGGTGATGTGGTGCTTGCTTCAGTCAAAGAAGTCGATGAGTATATGAGGGTATTGCTGGAAACTCCGGGGCGAGGCATGGGTAAGATTAAGGGTGGCAAGCTGGTGGAGATATCGCCGGCAAAGATACCGCGGGTGCTGGGTCGTAAGGGATCCATGCTTAAAGTTATAGAATCCAAGACTGGCTGTACCCTTGCCGTGGGCCAGAACGGGAGGATAATAATCTGGGGAGATGACCCTGAGATGGTTAACTTGGCCGTGGAGGCCATACTCATGATCGAGCGCGAGGCGCATACCTCCGGTCTTACTGATCGGGTGGCCCTCATGCTTGAAAAGGAAAAAGCAGGAGGAATTTGAATGGAAAAACCGGAAAAATTGTTGATTGATGGAAGAAGGCTAGACGGCCGAGCACCTGATGAGCTCAGGCCGCTGAAGATAAAAGCAGGAGTTCTTGAGCGGGCCGACGGTTCAGCCTATGTCGAACTCGGAAATAATAAAGTGTTTGCTGCCGTGTATGGACCTCGAGAAATGCATCCGAGGCACGACCAGCAGCCAGACTCGGCAGTGTTGCGCTGCCGGTACAGCATGGCACCGTTCTCGGTCGAGGACCGAAAGAAGCCGGGACCGGATAGAAGATCAATGGAGATCTCAAAGGTCACTCAGGAGGCACTGGAGCCTGTGCTTTTTTTGGAGCTTTATCCAAGATCGGTGATCGATGTCTTTATCGAAGTGCTGCAGGCGGATGCTGGGACAAGAACGGCCGGAATCAACGCGGCTGCGGTGGCGCTAGCCGATGCTGGAGTACCAATGAGAGATTTGGTTTCATCGGTGGCGGTGGGCAAAATTGATGACACCATTGTTCTTGACCTTATGAAGGAAGAGGACCAGTTTGGGACCACGGACATGCCGGTGGCGATTATTCCAAGAAAGAGAGTGATAACTCTTCTACAGATGGATGGACATTTCACCAAGGAGGAGTTTAAGCAGGCTCTGGACTTAGCCTTCAAGGGCTGTGAGAAGATCTATGAGGTGCAACGGCAGGCACTAAAGGAGAAGTATGCTATTAAGGAGAGTGAGTAGCCATGGATGAAATAATTTCCTGCGTCAAGAGGGACTATATAATTGACTTGGTGAAACAGGGTAAGCGCGTGGACGGCCGTGCCTTGGACCAGCTCAGGGAGGTCGTGGTGGAAAAAGGCCTGATAAAAACAGCCAATGGATCGGCGAAGGTGAAGCTGGGCAAGACCCAGGTCCTCGTCGGCGTCAAATTGATGCATGCGGAGCCCTTCCCGGACACCCCTGAGAGCGGAGTTTTAATCGTGAACGCGGAACTGCTACCGCTGGCCTCTCCCACCTTTGAGCCCGGCCCACCGCGTGTTGAGGCCATCGAGCTGGCGCGGGTGGTCGACCGCGGCATTAGAGAATCAGAGGCCATTGACTTGGAAAAGCTAGGGATAAAGCCGGGCGAAGATGTCTGGTCGGTCTTTATCGATATTGATGTTTTAGATCACGATGGTGGACTCATCGACGCAGCGGCCCTCGCCTCAATCGCCGCCCTAACCGATGTGAAGCCGCCGAAGGATGAGGACTGGAGGCTGTCGGAGTTCCCCCTCTCTAAGTTGCCGGTGGCGGTGACGGTTGCCAAGATCGATGGCAGACTGGTGGTCGACCCTTGCTTGGACGAGGAGAGAGTCATGGATGCTAGACTGACGATAACCACCATAGAAGATGGTAGCATCTGTTCCATGCAAAAGGGCGGTAAGGGGTATTTTACCCGCGAGGAGCTTGAACAGGCTTATGACTTGGCTAGCTCCAAAGCGAGGGAGCTTAGGGAGAAGCTGAGGTGAGCGCATGCCTCGGACTAAAAAAATAGGTTCCGCTGGCAGGTTCGGTCCCCGCTACGGTACCAAGGTAAGAAAGCTCGTGGTTGAAGTTGAGAAGAAGCTGAAACAGGTGTACAAGTGTCCTAGCTGTGGGGCGATGAAGGTCAGAAGAACCGGCTCTTCCATCTGGCAGTGTCGCCGCTGTGGGGCCAAATTTGCTGGAGGCGCCTACGCACCCACAGTCATGGCGACCACGGTTGAGAGGGCACCGTCAAAGGAGGGGGCGTAATGTATCGATGTGGTGAATGCGGCAGAATGGTGGAGAAACTTCCGGAAAACCGGCCGCGTTGTCCTTACTGTGGTTCGAAGATCCTTTACAAACCGCGCCGGGATATTGTCCGCAAGATAAAGGCGAGATGAGTTACCCCTATTTTAGCTAGCTCAGAGATAATTAGGGGGGGCCATGCTGCTGACCACATCGAGGCGGCCTTGTCATCTGGCTAGGGTCCTCGGCAGGGAGTTGGCCCGGTTTCTTCCCGGCAGTGAGTATATCCCTCGCGGCGTAAAGACGATTGAGAAGATAGTCTTTCTGGCCAAGCAACGTGGTCATGACCGGGTCATGATCATCAGCAGTTTACTGGACAAGCCAGGAGAAATCCGCTTTATAGAAGTAAGGGAGACATGGCGATGGATGGATGCCACGATAAGGCTGGCCGGGGTGACGGTTAGCCGGGTAAAGACCAAGTTTGGTCGTTTGGGCAAAATAAGAATCTATGCGGAGGATGCATCCTCTTTAGAATTTGCCCGTTGGCTGGGGAAAATTCTGGGCATCGACCGCGTTGAGAGAACGCCGGAGTCAGGCCCGATTATTCTTATAACCTCAAAGGATGGTCTGAAAATAAAATTTGGGGTCATGCCCGATGCTGAGGATGTGGGTCCTGTGTTGTTGGTGAGTTCTTTTGGTCCCCTGTTTAAGCGGTTGGGTGATGTGGGTGGTTCGAGCTGAGAAGTCCAGCGCCCTAGTGAGGATTGAATTTGAAAGTGTTCGCGAAGCTGAGGTGGTGAAGCAGGCTCTTGCCCCAGAGGAGGAATTGCCAGCCACTTCTAGATGTCAGGCGAAGGTATTTCGAAGGGAAAACGCTTTATTTTTACAGGTAGAGGCAGAAGACACAGCGGCCCTACGTGCAGCGCTCAACTCGTTCATAAGATGGGCGATTGTTGCGCGCGACATGTTGGAGCCAAGGAGGAAGCGCAATGGATAAACTTTCGCCTCAGCTAAGGCATCAGCTGGCCCAGTTTCAGCAGGCGCAGCAGCAGGCGCAGATACTGATGAGCCAGCGACAGCAGCTTGAACTCTTGCTTCGCGAGACTGAGAGGGCGCACGAGGAGTTGGTCAAACTGCCGGACGACGCTGTGGTCTACAAGAGCTTGGGAACGATACTGGTGAAGGCCAGCAAGGTTGAGCTCCAAAAGAGTCTCGCCGAGCAGAAGGAAACACTGGATCTGAGGATTAAGACCTTGGAGCGTCAAAGTGAACGGGCCATCCAGCGCCTGAGGGAAATGCAGAGCAAGATTGACGAGGCGCTAAAGGGACAGGGATCGGAAGGTTTGGCGAGCTAGGCGGGCCAGATGAAAGATGTGGCAGACTTTTTAACCCAAGCTGTCAGAAGTGGGCAGCGAATCGTCATTCTCTGCCACCGTAATGCCGATCCAGACGCGGTTGCCAGCGCCGTGGTCTTGGCCGAGGTGATGTCATCGCTTGGGGCGCAGGTCAAGGCCGCAACAGCTGACGATCTCGCTGCAATTTCCGAGGTTGTACTGAACAGCTTTAATCGTAAGGTTGAGGTGAATCCAGAGCTGGATTTTGACCTCGCCATTTTCGTCGACACCTCGAGCTTTGGACATTTGGGTGAATTTGGTAAGAAGCTGAGGGACTCTGGTATCGCTTTCGCGGTTATAGATCATCATAGACCAGTTGAGGAGATGAGGCAACTGGCGAAGTTCTATTACGTTCGTGAGGATATTACTTCAGAGTCGGAACTCATCTATCGGATTTTGGTCGAGATGGGGTTGAAGCTGACGCCAGAGCAGGCCACACTACTTCTGGTTGGGGTCATCAGCGACACCGGTCATTTCAGGTTTGCCAGTCCTGAGACTTTCACGGTGGTTGAAGGGCTTTTGAAGGCTGGCGCGGATTACAACCGGGCACTCGAACTACTCAAGCCTCCTGATGACCTCTCCAGAAGGGTGGCCATGCTGAAGGCCGCCGGCCGCTCCGAGCTGCAGCGCATAAACGGCCGCTTGATAGTTTTTTCTGATCTGGGCTCATTTGAGGGTGATGCTGCGGGAATGTTGGTGAGAATTGGTGCAGATGTGGCCTTCGTCGGGTCGGAGGAGAAGGGTGAGTTCAGGGTAAGTGGCCGAGCAAGTCCCGAGTTTCTCAAGGAGACCGGGATACACCTTGGAGAAATGATGGAGGAACTGGGAAAGCAGTTTAACGGTAGCGGTGGCGGCCACGCGGGAGCTGCCAGCGTTAGCGGTAAAGGCTCGTTTGAAGAAGTAAAAAAACAGATAGTCAAGATGCTCCAAAGGAGATTGTTCAAGGCTGGGTGACATGATGTCCATGCCAGCTGATTGGATGGTAGAGCTGGAGAAGGCAGGTTATCGCTTTTTGGGCAGAAGCCGCCACAGCGCCGTGAAGGTCTGCCATTGGACTAGGAAAAGCCTGCTCAATCGCGGGTCCTGTTACAAGCAGAGATTTTACGGTATCCAGAGCCACCGCTGCCTACAGCTGGCGCCGGGTCTTCCCTTCTGTGACCACAGGTGCATCTTCTGCTGGCGCAACACTGAGATCACCAGCTCGAGGTGGGAAGGAGAGGCCGATGAACCCGCGGAAATTCTGGATGGAGCCATCGCCGCTCAACGTCTCCTGATCAGCGGGTTTGGGGGCAATCCTGAGGTGGATAAAAAAAAGTTCAGCGAGGCGTTACATCCCAACCACTGTGCAATCTCGCTTGCCGGAGAGCCGACGCTTTACCCCAAGATCAACAACTTGATTGAGGAGTGTCAAAGACGAAGGATGACCAGTTTTTTTGTGAGTAACGGGCAACATCCTGAGATCTTGGAGAAGATGATGGAACCGACCCAGCTCTACATTTCATTGGTGGCACCGGATCCAGACGTTTATAGGGCAGTCTGCCGTCCAGCCTTGAGCGATGGCTGGGAGCGGCTCATGCGGAGCTTGGAGCTTTTATCATCTTTCAGCTGTCGTAGGGTTATTCGGCTGACGCTGGCGAAGGGCCTGAATTTCAGGGACCCACAGTCATACGCGAAAATAATTGCGCGGGCAGACGCTGACTTTGTCGAAGTTAAGGCCTACATGTGCGTGGGTTTTTCCCGGAGCAGGCTGGGCCTGGGGAACATGCCTCTTCACTCTGAGATAGTCGATTTTGCCCGCGCGGTTGCAGCAGGCAGCGGTTATAAGGTTTTAGACGAGGCGGAGCTCAGTCGTGTTGTTCTCTTGAGCAGAAGATAGCTGGCGATAGCCACAAGCCTTGAATAGTTCAAACATTTAGTTATTGAAGGAGGCGTAAACTTGTTGGAACGGATGAGGGCCTATTTTGACCATCAGGCCGAGCTGAGGGAGCAGGCGCTGGAAGCTTCGCGACAGACGATAAGGGCTTCAGCCAAGGCGATAGCGGCCATCCATAGGGGCGACCAGCGGTCGGCTGATGGGTTCATCGCCGAGGCGAGGGAGGGTCTGAACTCGCTGGCGAAACTGACCGCGGATGCTCCGGAGCTGGCCGAATCGGGAATTGTGCTCTCGGCCCAGCAGGAATATGGTGAGGCGGAGATCGTCAGAGGGGCAATAATGGAAAAGAAACTGGTTGAGGTTGGCGAAATCGGTATCCCTTACAAGCCATATTTGGCAGCGCTGGCCGATGCGGTGGGTGAGTTGCGGCGGCACGTTTTGGATTTGATTCGAGCTAACGAAATAGACCACGCCGAGACGATGCTAAAGCTGATGGAGAGAATTTTTGAGTTTCTGATGGAGTTCGATTATGCGGACGCTGTTCTGCCAGGGATGAAGAGGAGGCAGGACATGGTCAGACAGGTGCTGGAGAGAACCCGAGGTGATTTAACCATAGCCTTGAGGCAGCAGCGTTTGGAGCGGGCTTTGGAGAAGAGGGGCGGTTGAACTTGAGGTTTGACGTCCGGGAGATCAGGGTCAAGGCCGAAAAGGATTATGAGAAAGCTTGGCTGGAGAGCGGGGAGCTGATTGAAAAAAAGGGCAGGTTTTTTTCACTTCAGAACAAGTCCCGACCCCACCCGTTACAAGAGCTAATTGCCGAGGTCAGAAGGGTTTTTCTTGACCTTGGATTTACTGAGGTCGTTCTCCCTATCTTGGTGGATAAGAAGGAGGTGCAGGCCCAGTATGGTCCTGAGGCCGCCGTCATCCTCGACCGGATCTTTTTCCTAGCCGGGCTAGAGAGGCCGGATATTGGAATCAGCCGAAAAAAGCTTCTGGAGATAGAAAAGATTGTCCCAGGGTTCGACAGCCCCAAGCAGCTTCAGGGGATTTTCAGACGCTACAAAAAGGGCGAGATTGACGCGGATGAAATGGTTGAAGTGATGGTTCAGGAGCTGGGAGTAAAGGAGGAGCAGGCCACAGCCATTCTCTCGCTTTTTCCTGAGTTCAGGGAGCTCAGACCAGTCCCGATGGATTTAACCCTGAGGTCCCATACCACGGCAGCTTGGTTTGGTGCCCTTCGTGAACTTCAGCGCTGGGAGCCGCTGCCGCTGCAGCTTTTCTCCATCGGTCCCAAGTTCCGGAGGGAGCAGCGACTGGATGAAAGCCACCTCTATGAGTCTTGGACCGCATCGATGGTCATCATGGCGGAGAGGATGAGCTTGGAGGACGGGGAAGAGGTGACCCGGAAAATTTTTTCGAAGCTGGGTTTTGATGAGGTCAGGCTGGTTAGAAAAACTACCACTTCTAAATACTATGCCCCACAAACGGAGTCAGAGGTCTTTGTCAGGCATCCTAAAACCGGGGAGTACCTTGAGGTCGGCGATGCCGGCTTTTACAGCCCCGTTTCGCTGAGCCGCTATGATATCGCTTATCCTGTGTTTAACTTGGGAATCGGGCTGGAGCGGGTGCTGATGATCAGGACGGGCGAGACGGACATCCGCGCGTTGGTTTTCCCCTACCTCTACCGTGAGGTGAAGTTTTCTGACGAGGAGCTGGCGGCCGCGATAAGGTTCCAGCGTGAGCCCAGCACCGAGGCCGGCAGGAGAATAGCCGAGGCAATAGTGAGGACGGCCCGGGAGCACGCTGATGAGCCTAGCCCCTGCGAGTTCAGGGCCTGTGAAGGTGAGATTGCAGGCAGACGGGTTGTCGTTAAGGTCGTGGAGCCCGAGAGCAACACGAAGCTGATCGGCCCGGCCGGTTTCAATGAAATTTATGTTTACGATGGCAACGTGATCGGGGTGCCGCCTAAAGGCTGGGAGAAGGACGAGTTCTTGAACACTGTCCGCAGCCGGGGCAGAGCTACAGGGATCTCCTATATGGATGCTTTTGCAGCTCTAGCAGCGCATGAAATTGAGCGGGCAGCGCAGCGGGGAGATAGGGAGGTGAAAATTCGCGTTCGAGCGGCGAAATCTTTGAGTGATGTCAACCTTGAGCTGGATGGGGCAGCACAGCGCTACATAACTTCTAACAACAAGAGGATCGACATCAGAGGCCCGATATTTGCCACGATTGTGGCGGAGTTTACCTCCTAAATAGTTCTCTTGTTTTCTCGAGCCCGATCCTACCCGTCTCTATGGGGTCTTCGGTTTTATGTAGTTCTACGGTAACCCAGCCATTGTAGTTGATTTTTCTGAGGGTCTTGAGGATAGGGGTGAAATTAATTATGCCCTTCCCCGGTGGCAGATGGTCATCTCGCTCTCCCCGGTTGTCGTGAAAGTGGATGTTAGTGATGTATTCTCCGACCATCTTTATCTCCTCGGCAATTTTTTTCTCCGGAGAGCAGAGCTTTTGCCAGGTCTTGTTCAAAAAGGCGTGCCCCACATCAAATGTTATCTTCAGATCATCAAGCTCTTTAACCAGCGTTAGCATTTCCTGTGGTGATGAGTAGGGGAATTCGGTGTTCATGGGGAAGTTCTCCAGAGTTAGTTTTACGCCCCGGTTTCGAGCGTATTTTAGGGAACTTTGGATAAAGTTCAGGAAGCGTTCTTGGGCTGGTAAGAGGAACCTCTCCTCGTGGGGAAATGGGCATCTGCCCGGGTGTATTACGATAATTTCACCGCCCAAGGCGTTGCAGACATCGATGCTTTTTTTCAGGTATTTTAGTGCCAGATCTCTAACGGTAGCGTGCCAGCTAGTCGGGTTGAGATCCCAGATCGGTCCATGGATGGAGATGGCCAACCCGTAGGAATTGACCAGCTTTCTGAGCTTGGGTAGCTTATTCAGGTTGAATTCCGGCGTAAAGTTGGGCAGGTCGAAGATCAGCTCAGCATGGTCGGCGCCAAGCTTGCCAATGCTGGAGATGACTTCTTCCATGTCAAGGTGGGGAAAGAGCAGCCCAGAGAGGCCGAATTTCATAGAGTCACCTATGGTTCGAGCACATGAGGGTTAAGTACATTATAATTTAACAGGTTTTTATTCATTTTTCTTTAAGTTGTCGAAGACCTGAATTGTGATTTCGCAGAAAACGGTGACAACTTCCTCCACCAGGTGGCCCGAGAATTCCTTTCATTACCGCCGGCGGTGTGGAGACAGACCTTTGGCTTTCCCTCAAAATTACATGTGTTAACGCTGCCGACCATCTCCAGATTTTCGTTGATTTTTCTGACAACCCCTCCGGACAATTTCGTTTTAAGTCCGACTAGGTGCTAGGATCTTCTGTATTCCAACCGAACAAGTTCAGTCTGGCCGCTATAATCTATCCTGCATGGATTTGGTTGCGATGGTGTGAGCGAGCCTCAGCGGCTCTGGAAGGCGGTGATCCCTGGTTGTCTCCAATGTAATCCTGATGGCCGACGATAGCGAGATCTTGTGACCCACGCTAACGTAGACGGGCCTGCCCCCCTCTCTTGTTCTAACCACCGCACCGATCGTTTCCCCGTTGTCCTTTAGCGGGGAAAAATTGCCTTTTTTTTCGCCTGGTTCCTCAGCCTCGCCGCAGAGCTTTGATTTTGCCACACCAAGAGTCGGGCGGTCTAGTAGCACACCAAGGTGGCTGGCAAGCCCGGCTCTTCTGGGGTGGGCGATTCCGTGGGCTCCCACCATGTAAACATCGGTTTCAATACCATGTAGCACCTTTAGCATTGCCTCCAGCTCTCTGAAAGCGAGAAAGGTGGGCAGGTAGGGAAACTTTAGCCTTACTTGTCTAGTTCTCTGTTTAACGATGTTGAGGTCATGGTAATCTAGGACCACGCAGGCGGCACAGGCCCATTCTCCTCTAGTGAAAGAAACATCACAGCCAGCGATGGTGTCGAGCTTGCTGAAGCTATCCCTTTTGATGACCATTTCAGCGATCTTTTTTTGGATCCTGATGAGTTCCTCTAGATCAACTTTTGGCGGGGTCAGGAGTGGTAGCATTCCATCATTTTCATTTATCTTTTTCAAAGTAAAAAATCACTCCATTTTTTTCGATGAACTAGGAACTCAGAGTGAAGGTTAAGAAGATGGTTTAGTAAAGGCTCTTATTTGAAACAGTTTATATTTTAAACGTCAAAAGGTTTAGGTGGAGACCATGGTGAAAGGGCCAAGGTGCAAGCTCTGCGGCAAGTCGATCCAGATAATGAGTTACGATTCGGCCTATGTTAAGCTGGTCAAGCCAGGCGAGGCAAAGGCCACCTTTGTCTGCTGGAGCTGCGCAGAGAAGAAGCTGGGCGAGAAGTTGAACGAGATAACCGGAACTTGACCTTCTGGTGGGAAGTTGTCACGGGCAACCCCTAAGGACCATGCCCTGATGTCCTTGGCGATAAAGAGGGCAGGGAGATTTGTTGACCTTGCCCACATTCAGGAGAAGATAAGTCGTGACGCTGGCCGGAAGTTTTCGGAGGATGAGACCAAGCAGCTCTTGGATTCCTTGGTGAAGGAGGGGCTCTTGGTGGAGAAAGCCGGCGAGTATTCGATTTCCGATCAAGGCAGGGAATATTTTGAGAAGAGGTGGCGCCAGATTAGAGCGGAGCTGAATCAAGATTATCTGAAGGTCTACCGGGCCAAACGTTATTATCCACAGGTGGCGGATGCCATACTTGAATTTTGCCGTGACCGATGGGTCTCGGTTTTCCGACTTTTCACGGGCAGAGCTTGGCTGCAGCGAAAGTTGGGACCAAAATACATCATGATCAAGAGCTGGAGAGATATTGAGAAATGGCTTGACGTTCACGGGGTCGATTTCATTCCCTACCTGCACCGGATTGGTAGCGATCGCCCCGACTGGCTGGTCATCGATTTTGATGCCGGCAAGGAGGTTTCTCCCGAGGATACCAAGAAAGTGGTTCGGGTTGCTTATGAAGTGTTAATGGGGTATGGAGTCAAGCCAGCACTGAAGTTCTCTGGTTCGCGCGGCTTCCAGATCTGGGCGCAGTTCAGGTCCCATGAGCTACCTCAAGATTACAAGCCGAAGCAGCTCAGGAGCGAGAGGAGAGAACGCAACCACTTTAGCTTTTATGCGGACATCGTCAGGTTCGTGGAGTCGCGCGTTGCCGAGAAGTTGCCCGGGCTGACGACTTCGGAGACGGCAAAGAAGGAGGAACGGGTTAGTAAGGTTTTGCTAGACGCCTCAATAATCAAACCAATGGGCGACGTCAGGGCCCCTTATAGCATGCATTACAAGACCGGACTGATTTCCATGCCGTTGTCGATTCAGGAGCTATCGAAGTTTGTTCCCGAACAGGCCGACCCCGAACTGGTGGCCGAGCGCTACCGGGAGAGGGGTAACGAGTTCAGTTTAACTGAGTGCAGTGGAGAGGAACTCTTCCAAGACGTCTTGGAATGGTGCCGTACCTGAATTCACTTTTTAGCGGCTCGTAAATAGCGGCTTAAGTTTCTGTAGAGAGTTTGCTTTGAGGTGTTTCAAGAAGAGCTTTTACGTCTTTGACAGTAGATAGTGGTAGGAGGAGTGAAATGAACTTTTATGCGCTGCTTTCTCTTGTTGGTCTTTTTCTAACGCTGTTCTTGGCTTTTTTCACCCTGAGGGGACCGAGGAAAAGAATAAACGTCATTTTCCTGCTCGTGCTCGCCTGCGCTTTTCTGTGGATGCTGGGCGAGTTCATGAGACGCATCTACTTTAACTTGCCCTCACCTGATTTTTGGAGCCAAGTCGAAACCATTGGCGTGATCTTTGTTGCCCCGCTCTTTTTCCGTTTCGTCACCCTGATTCACGCTACTACCAACCCTTCCTTGTTGAATGATAATCGCTTTTGGTTGGTGCTGTTTGGAATAGGTGGGGTCTTCATAGTCCTCCTAGTTACGGACAACCTAATTGGTGAGACGGCGCTGTATTATTTGGGCTATGATTACGAACTGAAACCGGCCTATCTATTTCTCTATCTCTTCGTGGCGGTGGTCTTGGTCATTTCGGTAATTCATCTCTTTAGAGTTTTTCGGCGGATGCAGATCGGGTTCTATCGCAAGTATCTTAGGAATACGCTGCTTGGTTGCATATTTGCACTTAGCATTCTATTCCTCGGGGACTTCCTGATTGTGGCTCTTGGTCTCGAGATTCCTACCTTGTCAGCAGTTGAGTTAATAGCGGTGGAGATATCGATAGGAAGCGCCGTGGTTCGCCGCGGTTTTATGCCGTTGCCCTCGGTATCTCGGTTTCTTTTGCCACTTCCCGAGGCCAGTCTCTCCTCACGATATCGATACAGGCTCGCGAGAGGGCGATGCTATCTGATAATAAGTTATCGGCCTCACGAGCGGGTAGAGATATTTTTGGACCAGATTACTCACGGCGTCCCCGGATTCTGGATTACTTCCCGCGAGCCTAAACAGATGGAAAAATACGGTCTGCTTCGAACTCCGATAATATTCATTTCTTCACATCGGATTCCCGGAGAGATCGTGATGCCTCCGAAGGAGTTGAATCGCTTGAAGGAGTTCGTCGAAAACCGACTGAACTTTGTCCGGGGCAGGTCGGTAGTCCTCTTAGATTGTTTCTATGAATTGATGGTGGAAAACGGTTTTAGGCACATGCTTGATTTTGTACATGAACTGGGAAAGATTTGCTTCAGTCATTCTTCGAACCTCATCGTACCGTTGAATCCCAGAAGGTTCACCGTGCGCCAACTTAAGCTGATTGAGGAGGCGCTTGGGGCTACCAAGCTGATTGGCGTTGAAAAGACAGGAGTTCTTTAGAGGTTTAGCGTCAAAACTTGTTTTAAAGTGAACCTTATGGCTGAGGAGAAAAGGGCAAGGCCAAAGAAACCGCTGAGAAAACGGACGAGAACTAGAGCAAGTGAGTGAAGAAAGGCCGGGTGACGGTCAAAGGAGTCGGGAAGGGTCTGGCTAAGGGCGTTAAGGGCAATGAGGAAAAGTAGGAAGAGAAGTAAGCTGGAGTCCGTTGGGTTTAACCGGCGCAGTGCTCCGAGGATTAAGCGGTTGAGTTTCAATATTTTCATCCTGACTTTTTGATGTGCCGTTAAACATACAAATCCTGAGCACATGATATCAATGGATAACGGTGCGGTGGTTAATTGGTCATGACTCTCGTGTTGAAAATAGACCCAGAGAAGCCGGATTTAAATGACGTTTGGGTAGCAGCACGTTTTCTTCGGGAGGGAGGCTTGGTCGCTTTTCCAACCGAAACGGTGTATGGGTTGGGAGCGAACGCGCTTGACGAGGCTGCGGTTTTGAGGATTTTTCAAGTAAAGAACAGACCTACGGACAACCCGCTCATCGTTCATATTGCTAACAAGGATGATGTGAACGTTTTAGCTGAAAGGGTTCCAGACATCGCGGAAAGGCTCATCGATATTTTTTGGCCAGGCCCGTTAACGTTGCTCTTGCCGAAATCAGAGCTTGTACCTGCCGTTACCACAGCCGGTTTAGCTACGGTGGCGGTAAGAATGCCCAGTCACCCCATCGCTCAAGCTCTGATAAAAGAGGCGGACGTGCCCGTGGCCGCTCCAAGCGCAAATCTCGCGGGCAAGCCGAGTCCAACTTCTGCCAAGCATGTGTTGGATGATTTTTTCAACAAAATAGAGGTTGTAATCGACGGTGGCGAGGTGGGTTATGGTGTTGAGTCCACCGTTCTCGACGTGACAGTTGATCCACCAGTAGTGCTGAGGCCGGGTCCAATAACCGTTGGGGAACTGAGGCAGATACTGGGCCGGGTCGAAGTTCATCCGATTGCGAAGGCAGAAATGCCGGCGGAAGCTGCCATAGCAAAAGCGCCCGGCATGAAGTACAGACATTATGCTCCGAAAGCGGAGTTGGTGTTGGTCGAAGGTTCGCCTCGGAATGTTGTCGATAAGATTAAAGAGCTTAAGGAAAGTTACGAGCAGTTGGGAAAAAGAGTGGGCATTATGGCAACGGCAGAGACGGCTGGTGAATATGGGTCGGCATTAGTGAAGGTGGTTGGGGAACGCAAGAATCTTAGGACCATCGCCAAGGGGCTCTTCAAAACCCTCCGGGAATTTGACTTAGAAAACATGGACGTTATTCTGGCTGAGGGGGTAGAGCCCGAGGGTATCGGGCTTGCGATTATGAATAGGCTCAGAAAGGCGGCGGCGGGTTTAGTTAAGATGGAGTAAGGCGCTGTTGCTTGAATCGGTTGAAAGAAACCCGTAAAATTAATCGATCGCAGGATAGCTTGTTGTCCGGAAATAACCTCGGCAATTTGAATTTATGGCGGGCCCGGAGGGATTCGAACCCTCGACCGATCGGTTAGCTCCCAATCGACTGTTAAGAGCCGATTGCTTTTGGCCGGAAAACCGACTGCCAGACTGAGCCACGGGCCCAACATCAGTATTTGCGTCTAAATTTAAAGATGATTGAAAAATTAAAGGTTTTCTTCTTCGGTGCCGCTTTAACAACTGCGGGCACCGAAAATCTTTGCTTGGTCGATTGGGTAGTTATTTTTATTTTGTCACGATAGCAGTTCTTTTCAGAGCTTGGCAAACTATCACAGTCAGAAAAATTTTTAAATCTTTTGGCAAGAAGTCCGCTGAAGTTAAACTTCTTGGCGGCTCAATAATTTTTTGGTTTTAAGGAGTTTGTCGAATAATTCTAATTTTTAATTGCCGACGGCAATACTCCTATTGTTGCGGAGGCTGCGCCGAGTAGCTTAGGGTGAACCAATAGGAGGTACATCCATATGGTTTGCCCCGGATATTGGGCTGCTCGACACAGCTCCAAACTCGATTCAGTCGAGAGAATATTTAGCCTTGCCGATAAGCTCGTGAGGAGGCTGCCGCCTCCTTGGGAGCGCTCCAAGCGGGGCCGTCGACCCAAGTTTTCGGCGCGGCGGCACGCCGCGATCTGTGCCACGGCTCGATATTTTGACTACACTTACCGCGATGTCGAGGGGCAGATGCCCCTCATCACGTCTAAGACCATCGATCACTCCACGGTCGGCTGGGCGCTGAAGCGCCTGCGAGCGCCCTACCTGAAGCTGCTTCTTCTGTTGCTCTTCAGGGAGATAAACAGGCTGGCGAGGTGCGGTATCTACATGATAGACTCGACCGGCATCTCGACGACGTGCCTGTCGAGGCGCAAAAGGGTGCTCAAAAAGTCTTGGAGCCGCGCATTCCTGAAGCTGCATGCGCTGGTGGGATATTCCCCGCAGGCGGGTGCATTAGCGATTGTGTCGGCGAAGGTGACAGCAGGCAACGTCGCCGACTGCGCACAGCTCGGCCGTTTGCTTGATGGCTTCAAAGGTGGAGGCGAGCCATTGCTCGCGGACAGAGGATACGACTCGAGGCGCAACGTCGAGATTGCGGCTCACCATGGCTTCAAGCCGGTGATCAAACCCCGCGCCATAGGGATGGACCGTTGGGTCAACCAAAAGAAGTTCAAGGAGTTCAGGCGCAACCTCAAGCTGTACCGCCAGCGGGGCATCGCCGAGGCTGTCTTCGGCGGCATAGCGAACCGGTACGGTGCCATGATCAGGTGCAAGTTGCCGGCCACGAGGGCAGTCAGCGTTCTGCTTATGGCCGTGGCGCACAACCTGCGCACTCTGGTGCGCGTCCGAGCGATGAAGGAGATGGGTTATTTTTTATTTGTTGGATTTATTCGACAAACTCGGTTTTAAGAGTAAAGCTCCATGTGGGCAAACTTGGATACAGAGGCCGCAGGCATTGCATTTTTCTTCATCAATCTTAGGCAGATCACCCTCGATTTTAATGGCGGCATAACCCGCGTCTTGGCATGCAACCCGGCACAATTCACATTTGGTACATCTGGCTGCATCAACTGCTGGAAGCACCCAATAAGAATAGTCCAGATTTTCTTGGCTCTTTAGCTTGGACAGGATGCACCCCACGATTTCCTTTACGGATCCGAATCCCTTTTTATAAAGATAGGAGGAAACACCATCTTTGAGCTCGTTTATCATCCTATTTCCACGCAGCATCACAGAGGTACAGAGCTGAACGGTGGAGGCGCCCACCATGAAAAACTCAACCGCATCTTCCCATTTAGAGATGCCGCCGATCCCTGAAATAGGTAGCTTTGTTGTCTTTGCTATTTGCGCCACGCATCTGAGGGAGATGGGCTTGATTGCTGGTCCTGAGATTCCGCCGAACGAGGATATCCCTCTCACGGAAGGTAGTGGCTCCATGTTTTCAAGGTCTATTCCTATGAGCCCCTGAACGGTGTTAATAGCTGAGATGGCGTCAGCTCCTCCACGCTCTGCCGCTTTTGCTATTAAAGTTATATCTGTCACATTTGGAGTGAGCTTTACCATTATCGGAACGGTCGCGACCTCCTTGGCCAACCTCGTGGCCTCGCGCGTTAGGTCGGGGTTCTGGCCCAATATTGCTCCAACAGCCCAGACTTCATCCGTCAGCGGGCAGGATAAGTTGAGCTCGATCATATCCGCTCCTGCTTCTTGGACGTCTTTGATCATTCCTTGCCAGATCTCCGGGTCTGCTCCACCCATGAGGTTTGGTATCAAGATCTTTTCCGGATATTTTTTCTTGAGTTCAGTGATCTTGGGTAACCATTCCTTTAAGGGATAAATTACCGATTCTATATTTTCAATCGCAATTAACTTCCCCCCGTAATGTAGGCCTGCTATCCGTGGATGGGGGTCCGGCCGCGGTTTTGAACCCAAAACTTTCGTGACGGCGCCGGCCCAGCCAGCTTCAAAGGCTCGCCCTATTTTCTCAGCATTACTCGTTGGCGGCCCCGATGAGAGGATAAACGGGTTTTCAAATTCAAGCCCACAAAATTTCACCGAGAGATCAACTTTTTTTACATTAATTGGGTCCCTCATCTTATCACTTCGGCAATTTAGTGCCTGAATAGATGTCAGGGACTTTCCTTGTCCTCAGCAAGTTTTCGATCTCCTCCTCGCTCCTGATCTTTGAGACATCGAACCTATTGTGGTGCGTGAATTCACTTATGGGTCGTCTGAAACGCGGCGGGACCCGCTTGACTGGGAAGCCGAGCTGAAGAACCTCCATTATCTTGATGTACGATGGGACTCCTAACAGTTGCCTGAGCCTCTTTCTGGTCAAGGGGAAGTTTGCGGTACCCCAGCCAAGCCCCAACCCGAGAGCACTTGCCGCCAAGGTCATGTTTTGAATGGCCGCCCCCATGCTGACATCTAGAATCTCTTCCCTATAGATGGTATTGGGATAAGCACTCGTGAATCGCGTGTCGGCACAAACCACGATGAGAATGGGTGGTTCGGTGAGCCTCTTCCGTAACACCTCACCGCTGTAGAAGGGGAATCTCCTGTCCAATTTTTTAGCCCGCTCGTAGGTCTCAACGAAAATTTGAGCGATTTTCTCCCTTGCTCTCGGGTCCTTCACCACGATGAAGTCCCATGGCTGTGTGTTGGCGCCTGAGGGGGCCCACCTAGCGGCCTCAAGTATTTTCTCTATGAGTTTGTCCGGAACTGGATCTGGTTTAAAGTGACGGATGGTACCCTGTCGGCTCATGAGTCTGAGCAGTTTTTCGAACTCAGATTTTTTTGCTGGCACCATGTTCCTCCTTCTTTCCGTAGTCACGTTGAATGTACCTACCATGCCCCGGTTTAGCCACGATTTCCCCTTCCTCAAACACGATTTCACCACGCACCAACGTTAACCATGGTATACCGACAACAGTCCAATTTTCGAAGGGCGTGTAACCCGCCTTCGTGCGCAAGTTATCTATCTTTATTTTAACTTTTTTCTTCATGTCGACAATAGTCAAATCAGCATCTGCTCCTATACTTATTGATCCCTTCCTTGGGTAAAGGCCCAGCTTGCGGGCCGGGTTCTCGGAAGTTATCCTGACAAATTTTTCCATTGAAATTAAATTTTTTTTCACCCCGTAGGTCAGTAGGAGCGGTAATCTTGTCTCGACACCAGCTATTCCTGAACCTGCTTTCCAAATATCCTCCCACCCGGCTTCAACCTCGGAGAGTGGCATTGGCCAATGGTCACTCGAAACCATCTCTATCACACCAGTTTTCAATCCTTCCCACAGAGCAACTCTATTTGCTTCGCTTCTTATGGGCGGGTTGCATTTCAGGTAAGGTCCTAGTTTCTTCATATCTGCTTGTCTGAAAAGGAGATGCTGAGGAAGAACTTCGGCGCTTACATCCTGCCCGAGGGACCTCGCTTGCCGCAAAATATTAGTCCCGAGTCCGGTGCTTAGGTGGAAAATATGGAGGCGAACGCCAGTCTCTCGTCCAAAGAGTAGCGCTCTAGATATGGCCTCTGCCTCTGCAATATCCGGCCTAGATTCACAGTGGGCGAGGGGATCTTTTCTTTTGGCTTGCTTGAGTTTTTGTGTAAAGTGGGAAACAATTTCCCAGTTTTCCGCATGTACGCCGGCGATGCATCCCATTTTGCCAATTATTTTAAAGGCTTCGAGCAGGATACCGTCTTCAACCCTCTCAAGCTCAGGAACAGACTCGGCCATATAAATTTCGCCAAATGCCATTACACCCTTGGCGGCTAGTTTTGGCAGATGGTTTAAGTTCTTTGACGTGACAGCGCCATTGATACCAAAGTCGACGATCGCCTTTCTTTCAGCGGTTTTAATTATCCGCATTAAATTTTTCGGAGTGGTCGATGGTGGATTGGTGTTGCCGTGGTCGACGACCAATGTCGTACCACCAGCGGCCGCTGATCCCGTCCCTGTTTTCCAGTCCTCTCTGTACGTGTATCCCGGGTCTTGGAAATGCACGTGAAAATCGATTCCACCAGGGAGGATTATCCTTCCATTGCAATTTATTACCCTATCGGCGGCGGGCAGGAGGTGGTCCTTGGAAATTGATACTATCTTACCATCGTCTATGCCAAGCCCGCATTCCCACAAACCCCGGGAAGAAGCTATTTTACAATTTTTAATAACCAAATCCAATGTGAACCTCCTGTTTAACTAATGTTTCTCTATTTTTAATTGTTGATTTTAGCATGGCTGTAAATTGTTAATTTTTCTCAAACTCAATTTGAAAAGGCTGAACCTCAGTAATCGTAAATAATCCTGGGATTAACAGATGATTGGTGCCATGCTGGTAAAAAATAGAAAACAGTTACTTTCCCATGGAAACAAAAAAGGTAGGAAAATAGCCCTAGACATAGTCGAGCATGCCCTGAAAAAATTGGATAGCTATAATATAGTGAAAAAGCTGGTTCGTGTCCACGGTGGGAAGCTATTCGTGGGCGATTTGAGTTACGATCTTTCAAAAGTTGGAGATATCTTTGTGATGGGTGCCGGAAAGGGGACTCTGCACATAGCCAAGGCATTAAATGATGTGCTTGGGATGAGGATCAAAGAGGGAATCATAATAGAAAAAAGGATAAAAAATGAGAGAGAAAGCAGGTTAGGCAGAATCAGAGTCCTAAGATCCAGACACCCTGTACCCGATCGGGCGGGTTGGAAAGGCGCAAAGGAGATTTGGGACGCTTTAAAGAGCAGGGAGAAAAACGATCTGGTTTTCTTCTGTGTGGCTGGGGGTTGCTCTGCTTTGATGCCCTTGCCAGTTGAGGGCGTAAGTTTGGAGGACAAAGCGAGAACCACGGAATTGCTTCTCAGGAGCGGGGCCACGATAGATGAAATAAATGCCGTCCGGAACCACATTTCTGCAATAAAGGGAGGAAGGCTTGCTTTGCGAGCTCATCCGGCCGAGATCATAAACTTAATCGTGGTGGATGAGGTAGCTGGTTTGCCGTGGGGCCCGACGGTGCCGGATACATCTACATTTGACGATGCCATCCACGTTTTGAGAAAGTATGGATTGTGGGATAAGGTCCCTACCTCGGTAAGGGACCACCTTAAAAGGTCGGATCTTAAGATGGAAACACCCAAGCCTGAGAGCTTCAAGGAGGTTAAATTTCATAATTTTCTATTGGCGGATATCAAAACTGCATGCGAAGCCGCTAAGGAAAGGGCGGAGGAAATAGGATTAAATTCCCAGATTCTCTCCACGGTCTTGGAAGGAGAGAGCAAGGATGTCGGTTTCGTCTTGGCAGGCATAGCAAAAGAGGTGGAGAAGTATGGAAGGCCCCTTAATCCTCCATGTGTCCTTATAGCTGGCGGGGAGACGACCGTTACTATCGAGGGCAAGGCAGGCGAGGGCGGGCGAAATCAAGAATTAGCCGCCGCTTTTTCCACAAAAATAGCTGGGAACAGGAGAATAGCAATCGCAGCGGTAAATACGGATGGAACGGACGGACTAACAGAAGTTGCCGGAGGCATGGCGGACGGATATTCCGTCGAGAGAGCAAGGGAGCTGGGCATGGACGTGTCGGTGGAGATAAGGAGGCACAACACGGGCAAGCTGATGAAAAGATTAAAAGATGCTATTATAACTGGGCCTACCGGGACGAACGTGATGGACCTCATCGTTATTGTTGTTGTTTAATTTTTAATCGCGCGCGTCTGAAGTTCTTACCCGCGTATTTTGCGGATGCGCCAAGTTCCTCCTCTATTCTAAGCAGCTGGTTATATTGGGCAGTTCTCTCGCTTCTGCACGGAGCGCCGGTTTTTATCTGCCCGCAGTTCAAAGCGACCGCCATATCCGCCAGCCACGTGTCCTCGGTCTGCCCGGATCGCTCGGAGACTTGGACACCGTAGCCATTATCAAAGGCAAGCTTAGCCACATCCAAAGCCTCAGTTAGCGTTCCTACTTGGTTTACCTTCCAGAGTAGAGCATTTGCGGCCCCGCATTCTATCCCCTTCCCCAGTCGCTCCGCGTTGGTCACAAAGAGATCATCTCCTACTATTTGAATTCCCAGCTCCTTGGTCAGTTCCGCAAAGCCATCAAAGTCGTTTTGCTCCAAGGGATCCTCGATGGACGCAACAGGGTATGTTTTTACCAGTTCCTTGTAAAAATCAATTAAATCCTCCCTAGTCATCTTTTTCCCCTTTATCAAGTAAACTCCCCCCTTCCTGTCATAGAGGTGACTTGCGGCGACATCTAAGGCGAGCGCAAACTTATCCGTGTAGCCGAGTTCTTCTATTGCCCTTAATTCCTCATCGAAAGCCTGCCTGACGTCGTTCATGCCTGGAGGGGTATAACCGCCTTCGTCGGCGACATTCAATGAGTGCCTTCCCCACTTCTTCTCCAATATCCTCCCGAGTTCGTGATAAACCTCGGTGCCCATCCTGATCGCCTCCGAAAAAGTCTTGGCACCCGTTGGCACTACGATGTGTTCTTGGAAATCGAGTTCGGTTGCAGCGAGTTTGCCCCCGTTTATGAGGTTCAGGAAAGGGACCGGTAGGATCCGGGCGTTTGGTCCTCCAATGTATTGATATAAGGGCATTCCTAGGCTTTGCGCGGCAGCCTTCGCAGCGGCTAAGGAGACACCCACTATCGCGTTGGCTCCCAGTCTCGATTTGTCCTTGGTGCCATCAAGTTTGAGCAATAGTTCATCTATTTCCCTTTGCCTGGTAACATCCATTCCAATCAACTTTGGGCCAATGACCGCATTGATGTTTTTTATAGCTTTTAAGACCCCCCTTCCGCGATATCTTTTCCCTCCGTCCCTGAGCTCGAATGCTTCATATTTTCCGGTGGATCTTCCTACAGGGACGTCAGCCCTTCCTAGTGAACCTCCTTTGGTCAGGATGTCCACTTCAACGGTCGGGTCACCTCGGCAGTCTAAAATTTCTCTAGCCACAATCTTTTCTATTCTAAATTTATTTTCCATGTTGTCACATCACCGATATTGTTTCAACACCAGAATTCACTCAAGGCGGATATATATTTTAAAGTACGTGTCGGTCTCAACACTCGCTGAAAATTGAGCTGCCGTCAGTCTAGGTGTGGGCAAAATCCTCTGCGGAACCCCAAAATTCAGTGGTTTTAAGGCAAGTGTCGGGATGTTGAGATTGATCGCAATGAGATGAATGCTTGGATCGGCTTAATAATCATCCCACTTCAACTGGTACAATTTTACGGTTGACGGTATCAATCAGCCCTTTATCTGAGATCTTGAGCCGAGTGAGTGTCGGGCAACCTGAGAACGCTAGTGTCATAAAAGGAGATGGAAGCTTACAGCCAATTTCCCTGATTGCCTCATGGATTTTTTCCAGATCACTTAAAATCTTCTCATAAGGTTCCGGTGAGACGATGCCTCCTACAGGCAGTGGCAGCTCGCCAAGCACCCTTTTATCCCTGCAGACAACTATTCCTCCTTGAATTTCAATCAACCTGTTTATGGCGGTGGCCATGTCAGCGTCCTTATTGCCAACCGCTATCAGGTGATGTACGTCAGGTGCTACGCTAGTTGCTATGGCCCCTTCTTTAAAGCCGAACCCCTTCACAAATCCCTTCCCTATGTTTGGTTTTGTTTTACCGAATCTTTCGATCATTGCTATTTTAAGGATGTCTTTGGACGGGTCGGGTCGGATAACTCCATTTTGTGCCAGAAGCGTTTCGATTATCTGGTCAGTAATAATCTGATCGGCGAATACCTTTATCACCCGAACTTTCACTTTTCCCCTCCTTCTGGTTCTGACGGCGAAATCGGCAGGGGTGATCTTCCTAGCAACCCTGATGGTTTTCAGGATCCATTTGGGATAATTGATTTGAGACAACCTTATGAGCATTTTTCCATCCCTGGCTATTATTTTTCCATTTACCATGACTTTTTTGATGGAAAATTTGCTTAGGTCGTCAACGAAAAGAATGTCGGCGATCCTGCCCGGGGCAATACTCCCTATATCCCGGTCTATCCCTATGTATTCTGCAGCGTTAAGCGTCGCGATCTGTACCGCGGTCACCGGGTCTATTCCTGCTTTTATCGAACGTCTGACCATATGGTCAATCAATCCTTCTTTGAAAATTTCTCTGATGTCCTTATCATCTACACAAAAACAACAGTGGCGCGGATCAAGACCTCTTTGAGTAATAATCTTAATGAGTTCTGATAGGTTACGCATGCTCGAGCCCTCCCTGATAACCAAGCGCATCCCCAACCTGAGCCTTTCAATTGCTTCATCTAAGGTGATCGCTTCGTGGTCAGACTGCACTCCTGCGGCAGCGTATGCGTTTAGTTCTTTTCCTTTAAATTCCGGTGCGCTTCCGTCAACGATTTTCCCTTCAACTAATGATGCCCGTATCTTCTCCAACGTTTTTGGATCCCCCTTTGTCACTTCCGCGAAAAATACTACTTCTCCCAGCCCCACTATTTTTTCCCATTTAAGCAATTGTCTGATATCACTCATTTTGAATTCTGTGGCAGCTGTTATCATAACCTTAGGTGCAGGTGGAACTCCTGACGACGCTGTCGCAAAAAGTTTTAGGGGGGTTCTGTTTCCTTCGTCCAAGAAGAATTTTACCCCTCTCTTCCCCAGAACATTCGCCGTCCACAGAGGTTCCCACAGGACCGCGGTGACTCCCCGGGGCAAACAGGCCCTAGCGAATTGAGTGGGGGTAAGCATACTCGCTTCAATATGGATGTGCGTGTCGATAAGTCCTGGAGCCAAGTAAAATCCTCCTGCGTCAATTACCTTGGTTTCTCTACCCACGGTGTGGTCAGCATCTCCCACGAGGGCTATTCGGCCGGACTTAATGGCGATATCGGATTTGTGTATCTCACGGCTGTGGACATTTATTATTTTGCCACCACTGATCACGAGATCCGCTTTTTCTCGACCCATGGCCACGTTAACGAGGCTTCTTTGGACCTTAAAATGTCCACCAAACATACGCTTCATCTTTCGGCTGAAGTTGCTTAAAATCATCGCTGAGCTTATGTTCCGGACTCTTTTCAAAGCGCTTTAAATTGTGTTAGGTTAAACCCTCCTTACCAATAAAAATCAATTGAATAAATAAAGAATGTTAGATATTTATGGGGTTAGTTTGGTAATACGTGTACAGCTCGCCGCGGCAAGCGGGTGGACGGAGCTTGATTTCAGGGAAGGGATGAGAGTGATTGATGTTTTCGAGGCGTTGAAGTACCACCCGGCTTCCATTGCTTTGATATATTTAAACGGGACGCCTGTGGATGAAAACAGTCCCGTTAAGGACGGAGACGAAATAGTGCTCGTTCCACTGGTAGGCGGGGGCCTTAGATAACTTTTTAAGTTATTTTTTTGATATTGTTTGTGAGTACATGAAGTACTCCTATTTGGGTCGTGATGTTGAGCGTGTTGATGCGGTTGAAAAGGTTGCTGGTTCAGCAGTATACACAGGAGACATACGTTTGCCAGGGATGCTTCACGCTAAAATTTTGAAGAGCCCACATGCACATGCTAGAATAGTTGGAATCGATATTTCAGGGGTTGAAAATTTACCGGGCGTTCGAGCCGTAATTACCGGTAGTGAAGCCAAGTATCATTTTGGTATTTACCTGAGCGACAAGACGGTCTTGGCCGTTGATAAGGTCAGACACGTCGGAGAGCCCGTAGCCGCCGTAGCCGCCGATACCGAGGAGATAGCCGAAGAGGCTTTAGAGTTGATAAAAGTACGGTATGAGGAGCTGCCCGCTGTTTTTGATCAGCGTGAGGCGATGAAAGAAGGTGCCCCTCTGGTGCATGAAAATCTTCATGAGTACAAACACGCCCCATATATTTTTCCTAAACCTCACACCAACATCGCTAGCCATTTCAAGCTCCGTAAAGGAGATGTGGAAAGAGGTTTTGCTGAGGCTGACTTTATCGTCGAAAATGAATTCTACCAACCCCAAGTTCACCACGTGCAGATGGAGACCCACACCTCGATCGGGCAGTGGCTTCCCAACGGGCAGATAAATGTCTGGACAAGCGCCCAGTCCCCTTTTGCCGTTCGACATCTGCTAAGCGTTGGCCTAGGTGTGCCCATCCACAAAATTAATGTGCATGTGCCCTATGTTGGAGGAGGATTTGGTGGAAAGGCTGGGCTTCACTGGGAGCCTCTAGTTGTGCTGCTTTCTCGAAAAGCGGGAGGGAGACCCGTAAAGTTGGTGATGAGCCGCGAGGAGCAATTCCGCACCGTGGCTGTTCGTCAGGGAATGTATGCTCGCATAAAAACCGGTGTCAAGCGGGACGGTAAGATAACGGCCGAAGAGATCGAGTATATCTGGGATACTGGGGCCTATGCTGACTACGCCGTAAACATTGGGCGCGCCGCTGGCTATTCTTGCACCGGCCCTTATGAAGTTCCCAATGTGAAGTGTGATAGTTATACCGTCTACACAAATCATCCCTATGGAACCGCTTATCGTGGGTTTGGCTGTCCAGAGCTACTGTGGGCCATTGAACGTCAGATGGATATGGTGGCCCGTAAGATTGGGATGGACCCAGTAGAATTTCGTCTTAAGAATGCCGCTTTGCCTGGACGTATTACTGCTTCCGGTGAAAAACTTCGAGACGATGCCGGGCGGGTCGATCAATGCATAAAAGCAGTTGCCGAGGCAATAGGTTGGGGAAGAAAGGAGCCAAGACAGATAAACGGAAAACTGCGAGGAAAGGGAATTGCGGCGCTCTGGAAAGCTCCGGCGATGCCGTCCTTTGCTTCGTCTTCCGCAATCGCCAAGCTAAACGAAGACGGGACGGTTACTCTTTCGATTGGATTGATTGAAATGGGGCAAGGCACCCCGACGGTTTTTGTTCAGATGGCGGCGGAAGAACTTCAGATGCCGGTGGACAGGATCAAAGTCGTCAGCAAGCGGGAAACGGATTATTCCCCTTACTCGTGGCAGACGGTGGCAAGTCGCGGTACTTTTATGGATGGCAATGCAGTTTTGCAGGCATTAAAGGACCTAAAACGCCAAGTAAAAGCCACGGCCGCGCAGTTGCTCGGGATGCCAGAGGATTCGCTGGAGATAGCCGATGGCCGGGTTTTCGTAGGAAGGGAGCCTGAGAGGGGCTTGACGCTTGCTGCGGTTGCGACTTGCGGCGTGCTGCCCGACGGCAGGGGTATTCGGGGCCCGATAGTTGGTTATGGATATTACACCGCTGAGGGATTGACAAACTTGGATCCGGAGACTGGACAAGGGTTGCCGGCGCTTGTGTGGACCTTCGGGGCACAGGGAGTTGAGGTTGAGGTTGATCCCGAAACCGGTGAAGTGAGGGTACTCAAGGTAGCCACCGCATTGGACCTTGGGAAAGCTCTGAATCCATTACTTCTTAAAGGTCAGATATGTGGAGGAGTCGTTCAGGCGCTAGGACAGGCGCTATTCGAGGACTATATATTCGATGAAAAGGGGGCTCTGCTGAACAATAACCTCACCGACTACAAGATACCGCGAGCACCTGACATTCCGGATGAGTTTGTGCCAATCATGATTGAAAATCCTCAAAGTAATGGTCCCTATGGGGCGAGGGGGATAGGCGAGCATCCGACCATATCCCTGCAGCCCGCGATAGCCAACGCGATTTACAATGCCACAGGAGTTGATATCTATGAACTTCCGATGACCAAGGAGAAAGTGTGGAAGGCGCTTAAAAAGTCTGAGGTGAAGTGAGTTGCCGCTGCCCAAATTTGATTATCTCAAACCCAAAACGGTTCAGGAAGCAGTTGGTATGCTTGCCGAGCACGATGGTGAAGCAAGGGTACTCGCTGGTGGGACAGATCTTTTAGTTCTGATGAGGGACAGGGCAATCAGGCCAAGGTATTTAATCGACGTTAAGGGCATTGGGGAGTTGCGCGAGATATCTCATGGGGAAAATGGGCTCAGAATTGGGGCGGCCGTTGTCCTGAATCAGTTGGTTGAATCCAATGTTGTCAAGGAACGATTTGGGGCACTTTGGGATGCCTCGAGGTCCTTGGGGGATCCGATACTGAGGAACCGCGCCACACTCGTCGGAAACATCTGTAACGCTTCTCCAGCCTCCGATACCGCACCAGCGCTGCTGGTTCACGGTGCCGAGGTTGAGGTCGCGAATAGCGCTGGGGAACGCGTTATCCCTGTCAAGGACTTTTTTGTTGGAGTCAAGCGCACTTCGCTCAGACCCGGTGACCTAGTTAAGGCCGTACGGGTACCTAATCCTCCGGAAGGATCCATGAGCTGTTATCTCAAGTGGGGTCGCACACGAGGCGAGGATCTGGCAGTGGTTGGGGTCGCCGGACTGGTTAATCCCGATCAAAAGATGGTGCGTATCGCTCTGTCCTCGGTTGCGCCCACGCCGCTTCTCATTCCTGAAGTAGAGGAAGTTTTCTGGAAAGGTGGCACATTGGCGGAGCAAATAAACAAAGCTGCATCGATCGTCGCCGGAAAGATTTCACCCATCTCAGACGTTAGGGCCAGCAAAGAATATCGGGTGCACATGGCTGAAGTGCTTACTAAAAGAGTTCTTAGGCAACTCTGGGGAGTGGGCTGATGGTGAAGCACTGTATTTCACTAAAAGTAAATGGCGAGTCATATAGCGTTGAAATCGAAGCCAATCGGACTCTTCTTCAATTGCTCCGGGAAGATCTCGGTTTAACGGGCACCAAGCAGGCATGTGAGCGTGGTGATTGCGGGCTCTGCACGGTGCTGGTGAATGGAGTGCCGATGAAATCTTGTTTGGTGCTGGCAGTCGAAGCTGACGGAAAGGAAATAACTACCATCGAGGGTATCGCGCGCGGAGAGAAACTATCGCGCGTCCAACGCGCCTTTGTTGAGCATGGAGCCGTACAGTGCGGTTTTTGTACACCGGCCTTTATTTTAACCGCAGAAGCGTTTCTTAGGCGTAATCCGAATCCAAGCGAGGAAGAGGTGAAGGAGGCCATCGGCGGCCTGCTCTGTAGATGTACGGGTTACAGACAAATTATTGATGCGATATTGGATGCGGCGAAAAGAAGTCAAGATTAAAAAATAAATACCCCGCGTTATTTTTGCGGGGCTTTTACTCGGAGAGAAAGGCAACGACCCGGCACCAAGCCGATTCACCGCCTTCGAATAGCCACGGGAAGCAGCTGATCACAAGCCTCTTGTTTTGGATCTCTGGGGCACTGATCTGACCGCCGAGGTTCTCTAGGTGGATGCAGTCATGTGGGAACAGTTTGTTGTGGGTCAGCTGATAGTCCTCTTGCGGGAAGAGCTTGTCAACGGCTTCCTTGCCTCCGAACTTCTTTTCAGCTAGCGCGCGGACCCTTTCACATTGGCCGAAAGTGCCTTTTCCGAGGAATCGTCCTATCGGGAGATTCATCGGGTGGTCGGTGGAGACACAGTCCATACCCCAGACGTGAATTTTCTTTTTGATTAGCCAGTCGACCATCCGTCTGTCGGCTCCAGGGTGTAAGTGGATGTAGCGTTCTTCATCTGGCTGGGATCCGCACCAAGCATATTTCTCCCATCCAGTGTGGAGGATGAGAATATCTCCCTCATGTACATCCACTCGCTTCTCGATCATCTCTGGGGTGTAAATGGCTAAGTCGTCCATTTCGTCGGTAAGGTCAACCACAACTCCGGGTCCACAAAGCCACTCGAGTGGCAGCTGGTCGATGGTCTTACCTCCGGTGAGGAAATGCCTTGGCGCGTCGAGATGTGTGCCGATGTGTAGTGAACTTTGAATGTATTGAGCGTTCACACCGTGTTCTGGTTTACGTTTGAAGTATTTTACCTCAAAAGGTGGGTAGTAGGGCCAAAATGGCGTGTGAATTCCAAGAGGCTGGGATAGGTCGTACATCTTCACCCTTTTTTCTTCGAACAACTCAAGCAACCTGTCAACCATTTTTTGACCTCCATAAGAGATGGTATGTGCAGCTCTTATAAGTTTTAGCTCTTGATTGTTCTATTTTCTTGAGTTAATCTCGATTTTTATGAAGATATTGAGAAAATTTTAAGTAGGTGAGAAAACTTTGACTATTTTCATGACATCTTGAGGGCTTAAAATTAGGTTTTTAAATACAACAACACGTCCAAACAAAATATTTTATTACCATCATACTGATAGTAGCTTGTTTGTCTTTTGGGGTGAAGTCACTGGATCTTATCCTGAGAAAAGCTAAGTTGAGAAGTGGCGAGGTAAGGGACATCGGCATAAAAGACGGAAAGATTGTTGAGATATCTGGAAAAATAAAAAAAAGATCGGATAAGGAAATTAATGTTGACGAACGTTTGACGACTCCTGCGTTTGTGAATCTACATGTCCACCTCGATAAGTCATTAATTGGAGACGCTGTTGGCGGTAATGTCGATACCTGTGAAGGGGGGATAAGAAGAACTTGGGAATACAAGAAAAGATACACTGTTCAGGAGATTAAAAAAAGAGCCAATCAAGTGGTCGATCTTGCCGTGGTATACGGATGCACGAGGATTAGGGCCTTTGCGGATGTCGATACTATAGGCGGACTAAATCCAGTTAAGGCCTTGCTGGAAATTAAGAAGGAACGAGCCAACCATGTTGATTTGCAGGTGGTTGCTTTTCCTCAAGAGGGGATACTCAAAGATGAAGGCACAGAGGATCTACTTTATCAAGCGATGGAGCTGGGGGCAGACGTTGTTGGAGGTATTCCTTGGATTGAGTTTGGAGATGATCAAAAAAGGCATGTTGATATCGTGTTTGACATCGCCAAAAGGTTTGGCGCGGACATTCATATGCTGGTTGATGATACCGATGACCCAACCTCGAGGACGCTCGAATATTTTGCCTATAAAGCGATAAAAAAAAAATATTTCGGAAGAGTGTCAGCAAGCCACGCGGGGGCCTTGGCAGCCTACGATAACAGCCACGCTGCTAGGGTCATTCAAATGGTGAGAGATGCTGAGATGACGATAGTTTCAAACCCCCACATCAGCCTCATGTTAAATGGAAGGAGGGACGTTGGGCTCATCCGGCGAGGAATAACTAGAGTCAAAGAATTCTTAGAAGCAGGCGTCAACGTTGCCACCGCGCAGGATGATGTCAACGATCCATATTATCCGTTTGGGAAGATGGATCAGCTTGAGGTGGGGTTCCTCATGGCGCACGTGGCACAACTGGGTACACCTGCCGAGTTGGAGAAAGTTTACGACATGATCACCTTGAACGGGGCCAAAGCCATGAGATATCAGGATTATGGTTTGCAGGCGGGCAAAACAGCAGATATCGTGATTATTGACGCGGATAACATCAAAGATGCATTTCGTTTTCAGCCCGTTCGATTGTATGTAATAAAAAATGGAAAAATTATCGCCGCGAGTACTTCAAAGAAAAAAATAATTAAAATCTAGTCTTAATCGGGTTTCCGTTTGAGCAACCCAAATTATATGGAGCCTGCCCACATCACCGCACTCGGTTCGCGGTTTGGGATTATTTCACTTCTCGCGATTATATGATTTTGTCGACTAAATATGCCGAAGACACAATCGATCAGCAGAAGCGCTATCAAACTACCTGAAGTTGAGGACCTAATTAATACTTAATTTCCGCAAATTTACCAATTGTACAAATAATTAACTTTTATATTGCTGTAATATCAATAAAAAATGTTATATTTGCCCTAAATTAAAAAATAAAAGTTTTTTAGACTTTTTATAATAGATATCAGCCCGTTTAAATCACGTAAAATCGCTAACCAAAAAAACTTTTAAGGC
>NZ_JAVZIN010000011.1:0-54851 GCF_038871235.1 Hadarchaeum sp. (SeqCode) | reverse complement strand
GGTGAGGGAGGGGAAGCGGCCGATCGCGAGCATAAATTCCGACACCATCGTCCTCTCCCGCTACCTGAGCCGTGATGGCAACTACTGGCACGAGATCAACTCCCGGGCCTCGACCAAGGGTGAGGTCATGCACCTGCTGCGTCGGCTGTCGATAAACCCGGACAACATGCTCATCATCATGCACCAGAGCATGATCGACGTCTTCGGGGCCATAGACGCCAAGGAGAGGCTGAAGGTGGTGGAGGAGGTCGTCGGGCTGAAGGAATACCGGGACATGATCTTGGAGGCCCGGGAAAAGCTTTCCCACAGCCTCAGCGAGGAGGAGGCGATCAAGAGCCTGCTGGAGAAGGCCCAGGAGACGCTGCGCTACTGGGAGGGAGAGTACCAGCGCTTCAGGAGGAAACAGGAGCTGGGGTCCAAGAAGCTCGAGCTTGAAATCGAGCTGGCCTGGTCGAAGTTCTTCCGACAGATGGAGTCGGTGAGTAACCTTGAGCAGAGGCTGGGCGAGCTGGAGGCTGAACTGAAGGAGGTTAAGGAGGACCTGGCCAAGAGCAATCGGGACGAGCAGGCTCTGGAAAAGAGGCTGAAGGAGATCGACTTCGAGATAGATGCAACCTATCAGAAGCTCATCGAGCAGGAGAGGGCCCACGCCGAGGCCGAGGCGCGGGGCAAGATTCTGGAGAGCCTAGGAAAAACATTTCAGAAGATCAGGATGGATTTCAAGGAAGTTCTGGCTGGTTTTGAGTCTGACCTGAAGCGGGCCCAAAGGGCGGCGCAGGAAGCCGTGGAAAGGGTGAAGGAAACCCGGTCGAAGCTGGTCGAGGCCAAGCAGGAGAGCGAGCGGACGAAGGAGTCCTACATCAACGCCAGGGTCAGAGAGGCGGTTCTCGGCCTCAAGCGGGAGCTGCTGGAGAAGGATATCTCTGAGGTTCAGGCGGAGCTGAGGAAGGCGAGGCGGGAGCTTGAGGAGGTTGAGGCCGAGGCCAACAAGATTGGGCCTAGGGTCGAGACCAAGAGGAAACCACAGGAGGTCATGGACGAGCTGAAGGCAACCAACATCCAGCTGGCCAGCCTCGCCGATGTCTCGCCCGATGTGGAGCGGATGTACCTGAGCTACCAGAACACCCTCAAGGAGCTGCAGGCAAAGGCGGAGATCGCCGCGGCCAACCGAAAGCGGGCCCTTGAGGAGCTTGACCTGCGCCGGCAGAAGTGGAAGAGCGAGATCAACAAGCTGCTGCGCGAGGTCAGGGTGAGGTACATGGAGATCCTGAAGCGGGTCAACGCCACCGGTGACGTCAGGCTGGAGAATCCTGATGATATCGATGAGGCGGGGCTGCAGCTGCTGGTCGGCTTCAGGGGCGCCGAGCCGCAGGTGCTGGACCCGCACACCCAGAGCGGCGGCGAGCGCACCACAGCGATCATGTGCTTCCTGCTGTCTCTTCAGCAGAGGATAAAGTCACCGATCCGGGCGATTGACGAGTTCGAGATGCACATGGACCCGAAGAACCGCGAGCAGATGATGACCGAGATCCTCAATTCGATGAAGGATGAGGAGGCGCAGTACATCGTCATCACCCCCGGCAGGCTGGTGAACGTGGAGGGGGTCCCGAACGTGATCACGGTTCAGAACATAGCTGGCCTGTCCAGCGTCAAGGTGGCCGCCTAGATGAAGGAGCGACAGGAGCTGCTGCAGCGCATCGTGGAGCTCTGCGACTCGGTGCGGAAGAGCGGGCTGGACCCCTTCGATGTCGAGGTCCGGGAGTTCTTCGACCGACTCAGAGAGCTGCTGCCCAAGCTGAAGACCAACGAGGAGCTCTACCTCGATGTTCAGGCGGTGCTCGGGCTGGCCGACGTCATCTTCCAGCAGGGCGAGTGGATCAAGCACAAGTCCTCCCTACTCTACCTCGACCCGCTGCTGATCACGCTCAAGCTCTACGCGCTGCAGCCGCAAGACCTGGCCGAGGTGCTCGTCCGCTCCTGGCACCCGATCATCGACCTCGAAAGCCTCTCCCTGCCCGCGGTCAGGGAGGGCCTTGACTACTGGCGCAACCTGCCCGGCCTTGACGAGCGGTTCAAGGAGCTGGAGGTCACCGAGGTCATGACTGGGGAGATCGCGCGCCGGGAGCTGGCCAAGATGGGAATACTCAGCGACGAGGACCTCACCGCCCTGCTCGACCGGACCTGGAGGGAGCTGAGGGAGGCGGTCGGGAACAAGGAGTTCATCTCCTACTGGAAGTTCATTCAGGGAAAGAGCTTTGAGGAGACGGTCTTCCGGGCCTGGCTGGTCAGCTTCCTGGTGAGCTACGGCTATGCCACGCTGGACATCGACCCGCTCGAGGATGAGATCAACCTGAAGCCGCTGCCGAAGCCGCAGGTGCTGGAGAATGTGGCCACCTTTTCCGTGCCCATCGCCATCAGCCGCGAGGATTGGCTGAAGAGGAGGAAGAAGCGTGCCTGAGGCACCGGATGTGGCTGAGCTCAGGGAGAAGCTGGCGCGGGCGGCCCAGCTGCTCTTCTTCAGGCACCACATGCAGCCCGGGGCCAAGGCCTGGGAGCTGAGGCGGGCGCTGGGGCGGGACTATGAGCAGATACTGAAGCTGCTGGACGCCGAGCTGGAGAAGCTGGGGCTGACGGTGAAGCGGGTCAGCGAGGGTGAGGAGAACTCGGAGTCGGACCGCTACTTCATCACCCTGCGCGGACATCCTAGGCTCTCGGACGCGCGCACCTTCGGCTGGCGGGTGGACGACATGGCGATGCTCACCGTGGCCTTGGCTCACATCCTCTCCAGAGGGGGCAAGGCGCCGCTGAAGGAGGTCGAGCGCATCCTCCAGGAGAAGTTCCCCCGCTGGCGGGTGGAGGCGACGATTGACCGCTTCATCAGGCGGGGTTACCTCTCTGAGGACGAGCAGGGGCTGCTCTACCTGGGCTGGCGGGCGATGGCCGAGGTGGACCAGAGGCAGCTGCTGGGGCTGCTGTTGGGGAAGGAGAAGGCCGAGGAGGTCAGGGCTGAAGAGGGAGAGCTGGAAACAGGGACGAGAAGTTAAAATTTTATCTTAGATCATCATATGTCGCCGAGCCATACAAGCTTTTTTCTGAAGATTACCAGACCCGTTTGAGGCTCAGTTTATTACGAACAGATGGTACAAAAGTGACTACTCCGCTATCCTCGTACGCTTCCGCAGGTACAGACTTCGTGATTGTCATCATATCAGACGTAAATGTACCAGACCCCGCCGGCCATATACCCGAGTATCCCTCCGGTGATTCCGTAAGTGTGATTTTGGTGCCCTCAACAATTCCGGTCACATAGTTCACATATGTATTTCCCACTGCTATCCCTTGTAAAGCTGCCCAAAGTGGGTTTGTCCCTCCTATCTTTACCACCTTGATTGTCATAGGCCCAGCGATAGTATCGCCAGATTGCGTCACTTTCCACTCAACAGTGCAATATATTGCTAAGTCTACAGTTGGGTCCTCGGGGTTATCGGAGACAAATGCTCCAGGGCTTGTATGTCCAGCCCAATATATTAAACCTCGTCCCGAAATTGAATCTCTCCATGTCCCAGTCAAATCACGCGCCGGAGTGAGTAAAGGAACAATAGAAGGATAGATCACAAAAACGAAGATGGGGACGATAATGGCCGCCGGTATAACCACTGTCAGGATTTTCTGTGCGGTGGGGAGCGTTTTCCATACTCCTTTTTTAACTGGAGTTTCCATGTGCTCGACAATAGCTCTTTTCGCTTCAGTGGTCACTTTGAAAGTTTCCTTCGGCACCTTTTCAGCCGGCTGGGCCTGCGGCATCTCTGGCTTTGTCTTGGGTTTTCCGAACTCTACTGGACCCTTCGGGGGACGATAAACAACTCTTACCTTAAGTTTCTCCTCAGGGGGCTTGCGCGGCCTCTTTTTCGGGAGAAATGCCATCTTTTTTCTACTCCCTTTCCTAAACTATTCGATATATTTCTTCTCCTTAAGTTTATCGATTGTCGCCTTCAACCTTGCCTCGCTCAGGCCCAGGTCCTCGCTCGCCTGCGGGATGGAGATTTCTCCGCCATGTTTATCGATGTAATCAAAAACTTCCTCCTCCAAGTCCGTTAATGGTGGTAAGGGTGGTGCCGTGGGCTTTGGCTCTCTCGGGCCCAAGTTCAGCGATTTCCAGAATTCGGCTTTATAACCCTTATGCCATCTGTCCCCTTTTTTGACCAGAGAACTGGCCCGCATTTCTTTGTCAGGTTCCACGAGGAGATATCTGTGTTCCGTCTTCCAGACTGGGCCCTCAACAATTGGCTGCCAAACCGCCTCGCACGACCTACATTTAGCGTAATAAGTCAGGAACTTGCGGGTGACATCGTAACCCGAGTCAGAACCGCAGATGGGGCAGGTGGGAAAAATTCTCTTAAACTCGGATGCCCACCATTCCCGCCCCGCTTCTAAATTATCTCGGATACCCAACACTCACACCCTATTTATCCACACCAGTCTCATTTTTTCTTTTCTTTTTCCTCTATAAACGCTTTTGTCAGCTTGTAACTTCCCTTCTTCAAAAACATCCTTCTATTTTTTATCCTCAAATCATGTTTATTCTAATCTTTGGCTGTACTTAACCAAGAATTCGCCTATTACACCTCTGAAGATCTCTGAGGCTCTTGACAAGTCGAAGCGCCAAGTTGCTTAAATGAAACTTAATTAATAAGCCGAGAGAGCTGAGGTTTATCCGGGTTTAACGTGAGGCTCGGATACTCGGCCCTTCGCATTCTGGCGCTGGTGATTGTTGTCGTTGTGGTTCTGGCCACGCTGGGCGCAGTATTCTGGGGAACCCATGCAGCCTCCGGTGAGGAGTTCTACCATTCCAGCCTTTCCCGCAATACTAGCCCCAGCGTATCACCTGTTGATCAGGCGGAGCTGGTTGACGGCAATTCGAGTTTTGCCTTGGATCTTTACAGGGTGGTTCGCGGCTCCGAGGGCAACCTCTTCTTCTCCCCCTACAGCATCTCGCTGGCGCTGGCGATGACCTATGCCGGTGCCCGCGGTTCCACCGCTCAGGAGATGGCCGAGGTGCTCCACTTCACCCTGCCTCAGGAAAGGCTGCATCCCGCCTTCAACGCGCTGGACCTCGCCCTCATGGCCCAGAACAGCGAGAACTTCAGGCTCAACATCGCGAACTCGATCTGGGGGCAGATCGGCTTTGAGTTCAGGCAAGAGTTCCTCGATGTCTTGGCCCTGAACTACGGGGCCGGCCTGCGCGGGCTGAACTTCCGGGAGAACCCCGAGTCGGCCCGGGTCAGGATAAACGACTGGGTGAGCGAGCAGACAAAGGGAAAGATAAAGGACCTGATTCCGCCCGGGGCCATCGACGCGCTGACCAGGCTGGTGCTGACCAACGCCATCTACTTCAACGCGGTCTGGGAGCATCAGTTTTCGGAGAATCTGACAGCGGACGGTGTCTTCACGCTTCTGGACGGTTCTCAGATCACCGTGCCTACGATGTCCTGGCCTAAGGGTGAGCGTATCCGCTACACAGAGGGAGAGGGCTACCGGGCCGTCGAGCTGCCCTACCGGGACACCACCGCGGCGATGCTGGTCATCCTGCCGGAGAGTTTCGAGGAGTTTGAGGGCACACTGACGGCCGGGCGATTGAGGGAAATCGTGGCGAGCTTGGAGAGCCAGAATGTGATCGTGAAGATGCCGAAGTTCCGCTTTGAGTTCCCGCTGGACCTCACGGAAACCTTGGCCGGGATGGGGATGGCAACGGCCTTCAGCGATCAGGCCGACTTTACCGGGATGGCTCAGGACAGGCTGAAGATCAGCAAGGTGCTGCACAAGGCCTTCATTTCCGTCGACGAGAAGGGCACCGAGGCCGCGGCAGCGACCGCGGTAATCATGGAACTCACCGCAGTTTTGCCTCCACCGATCACCGTCTCCATGGATCGCCCCTTCATCTTCCTGATACACGACACCAGCACAGGAGCGGTTCTCTTCATGGGACGCGTGCTCGATCCCAGCGGTTAGCAGTTTTAGGGAAACAGGTGGTTCAGAATTACAATAAAATGGAGAATTTCGAGGGAGAGAAGTTAAAAACAGAGCGGCGGATCAGCCTCCACAGCTCGGCGCTTCGGCGGGCTTTTCCTCGGCGGGCTTAGCTTTCTTCTTGGCCGCCTTCTTTTTCTTGGCCATTTCTCCACCTCCCTCCATTTTTCCAAATTAAATTATCTTGAAAATAAATAAAGTTGACGCGTTATTTTAATGCCACAAATTGGGCACACTAAACTGTTTAATTAAGGCGTTTCTAAACTTAACGTGGTGGTTGGAGGTGGACAAGGTCAAGGAGGCGTTGAGAAAGATTGACAAGAAGAAACCCGCGGTGCCGATTCCTCTGAGTTTTGATGACGAGCTGAAGCACATCTGGGGCAAGAGGTGGGGTGCCCAGAGCGAGATCGGAAGACTCCGGGAGGTTCTGGTGCAGCGTCCCGGTCCCGAGATCGCGCCGCTGAAGGAGGACTGGAGGTGGTTCGGCATGAAGTCGGCGCCGGACGCGAAGAAGGCGGCAGAGCAGCACGACCGGTTTGTCGAGGTCATGAAGAAGGAGGGGGTGAAGGTCTACGACATGAAGGCTCCGCCCATGGCCAGGGGACCCTACGCGGTGCTGCAGGGGCTCTGGGGGACCAGGGACTTTGGCTTCGTGGTCAAAGGGGGCGCCATCGTTCACCGCATGTCGCTGCCCTGGGACCGGGGTGGCGAGGTCTGGTTTGCGAAGAGAGTCATGGAGCTGGGCTGCCCCATCCTGTACACGGTTCGGGGGAAGGGGACGTTCGAGGGCGGCAACGTGGTCTGGCTCGATCCAGCACACGTATGCATCGGGAAGAGCATCAGGACGAACCAGGAGGGGATAGACCAGGTCTCGAGGGTGCTGGAGTCGGTGGGGGTTGAGGAGATCAAGGTTGTGTCCATTCCGGGGTGGCTGGAGAACACCGACTGGCCCGCGGGTGGTTTCGCCCACCTGGACTGCGTCTTCGGTTATGTTGACGACGGGCTGGCGCTGATCTACCCGCCCGGCGTTCCCTACGACTTTCTGGAGTATCTGAGGGAGAAGGAGATTAACCTGATCGAGGTCCCGCCCGAGGAGGGGAAGGACTATGCCTGTAACACCCTGGCGCTGGAGCCGGGCAAGGTGATGATGCTGGATGGGTTTGAGTTTACCCGGAGGAGGCTGGAGAAGGAAGGCGTGGACGTCATCGCCGTGGACATGGGCGAGTTCATCAAGGCGGGCGGTGGGCCTCACTGTGCCACGGCGCCGCTGATACGGGATCCGGGGCCGAAACTTTAGGTTATAAGTTTGGATGGTTAATTTTTAACTTTTTTATCATTTTCCCACTTTTGACCTCAAAAATATGCCATCTAAGATAGCTTGGACACCGATTTAGCCAATCCCAGCCTTTTAAATCTTTGGAACAACAAAATCTACCTTTAAATAGCTCCTTTTCGCCAATAAATACCTAAATCTTGCCCTGATTGCCTCTTTCTATACGCAGTTATAAACAGGGCCATGAAGAGAGACGTGTTAGATCATGGGATAAGCAGCACTGATAAGTTCGATAATTCTAAAAAATGAGATCGTTGGGGTTAAAAATTTATATACACTAATTATTAATTTCAATTGATAAAAATGAATGAAATCGGAATTTTCCGCGAAGCGGATCTTTTTCGTATTGGAAAAGATATAGTAGATAGCTATCATTACGAAACAGATTTCCTCTCGGAATTATTACAAAATTCAGTTGATGCGATTAGACGAACGGGACGCAAATCTGGAAACAAGATATACGTTGAATTTAACGCTCCTAAAGGCTTGTTTACTGTATTTGACAACGGAACTGGTATGGATGAAGAAGATTTAAAGCTATTTGCATTAGGAAGAACTGACAAAGAGGATTTGAGATCCTTTCTTATAGGGGAAAAAGGGGTTGGTGGTTCCTATGTTTTGCTTGTCTCTGACTACTTTGAGGTAGAATCAGTAAAAGATGGCAAAAAGGTTAGAGCTGTTTGTGAAAAAGCGAGAGATGCGTTACTCAGTAGAAAAGAACCTGTGCTCAAAATTGTGGAAGTGGCAAGGACACAAACCTCAAACTACACTAAAATAACAACGAAAAGTATTGAATTCAAGACTGACTTCAAAGATATTGAAGACCTAGCCGAAGCGCTTAGATTGTTCACTGCTGTTGGAAACACGAGAAACGCATTGGCCGAAACGGACATTGACATCGAAATTGAAGTTTGTTTCATCACTAAAGACGAATCCGGCGACGAAATAAGAACCACAAGAAAAATACCTTTTTGTTTCTTGCATCCGAGTCTCAAATATTCGGATCATGTAAAAACATTTGAAGAACTAGAAAATGATACAAAAATTAATGATTATCCAGACGGTTTTTATCAGGATTATCTTTTTGATATCTTGGACAAAGACAGAAAAATTCGAGCAACTTTTGCGAGAGAAGATTTGCGATCAGAAAAAGGCCAATATCCATTTCCGGCAACAATCGTTTTGGGGGTTAAAGGTGCCCCCATGCCTGTAGAAATATCTCCCCCAAAGACTGGCTATGCTGGCTATTGGGGAAATCTATTTGTCTTGATAGAGAGAGACGATGTAGCTTTAGATGTTGGACGAAAATCGATTACCCGCTCGGATTTAATTCAAATTCACAGAGATTTGGCAGATTTTTTCAACCAAAAAGTAGTTAGATATGCGAGACTCTTTACTCCGCCACCAAGAGTTACAATCCCGGTTTTAGATCAACTAAAAAATCAGGCTAGGAATAAAGAAGATCTTAAGATCGCAGAAATCCCATATGCGAAAGTTCCCACTAAAGGGGAGGAATTAAGTGTAGTAGGAATATTCCACGAACTGATTGGTAAAGGCATATTAAAAGGTTATCAAACATTATCTGAGAGTTCGGATGCCCCATACGACGCCATTATTAGATATTCGGTAAAAATATCTGACCTACAGCCCCGTGCTCAGGAATTGATTCAAGAAGGATTCAGAAAAATTAAACAAAAGCCCGATATTTTTATGGTCGAAGGATTTGTTGAATACAAGGTTGATGCAGTAGAATTCATGGCGGACCATGACAAGGGATTAAAGAAAATTGAGGATATAATGCTACTTGTAGCGTATGATCTAAATAGAAAAAAGATCAGAAAAGGTTGGAAAGTAGAACCGATTCCAGAGGACGAAAAAATTTTTTACGGAGCAAAGTTCAAGTTAGTTAATGTCAATATGAATAGAGAGGTTCCTTTGATTTTGCTCAAAGAGTTTAGATTATGATAAATAAGACGCTATTTTTTATTTTTATTAAATGTTTCTTTTTTACAGAATCTGTGTTTTTATATCTTCTTTTTCGTTGGCCAAAACGTTAAATTTCGAATCAGTGTTAGTGATTTAAGTTTTATTTTTTTAAACTCCATCATTCCCACTTTTTTCAGGACTTCATAACCCAAGTTAAGTAGATTGTACAACGGGTCGAATATTTTTCATCTCAAATTATTCGAACACAATGTCGAAAAGGTTTTTAGCCAGATTCACGCGTCTAACGCGAATAATCACGGGGATAAAACTTTCGTTTTTTAGAGTTCTTGGGATAGTTTCTACCATGGATCTAAGCGCGATCTACCATATTTCACTTCTATGAAATACTTTTCAGTTTTTATTTCACAAAAGTCGACCTCAGCTATTAAGTCAGATGCACAACCCTTATTTTTTAGAATTTTGAAAATGGGCATAAGCTCGGGCATCAATAACTTTTCTTCAATGATGTACGCCCACGTTAATTTTTGTCGCATGCTCCGGTACGGGTAACTGAAATAACAAGCGACAAGTAAGGAGTCCATATCTTTGCCACACCTTTTTCTGACCAAGGATAACCACCGTTGGAAGAAGCGAACAGCTACATATTCAGCTACTTTACCTTTTAAAAGTTGGATCTTCACCTCATCTGTTTTACGTCTAAGTGTATTCATGTATTTGCGCATTGGTTCAAGCGTTTTTAACTCTTTGTGGCTAAAATCCCAAGTTTTTGCACCAAATTAAGCCCTATGGGGCAATAACTTTCTTTCTCTCCCCTCAAATACTGCGCCAGCTTTATCGGCTCCTCCCTAATCGCCGTCCTTATCTTTGAGTAACTTCCATATTTCTTGATCCTCTGGTATTTTATTCGCTTATCAGCGTGCGTTGAACATAACCCAGATAATCGTCAAGGATGAGGTGGGGCAAAACCCTAAGATTCTGGTCACGGCTGGAATCGTCGGAGCGCTGCTGGCGTCCTAGCTGGCGGCTCTCGGTGCAATTGCGGCCTTGGTCACCTAATACACCACCATTGTTGAAGGCGGGAAGAATAATTAACCGAGGACCCATAGATGCCCCGGCCCCCATTGAATTTAGCCAGATTTTTCATCGCGCGGAATTGTTAGCCCGCATCAGCCCGCCCACGTAGAACCTGGCCCAGCTGAAGACCACCAGTGAGCCGATGATGTTGGCCACCACGATGCCCCACCAGACGCCGATCAGCCCGAAGTTGAGGACGAAGGCCAGGATGAAGATGAAGAGCAGCGTCAGCACCAGCGCGCGCAGGATCGTCGCCATCATGGAGCTGATCCCTCTGCCCACCGCCTGGAACAGCGCCGACGACTGCATCCCGAAGGAGACGAAGGGCCAGAAGAGGCAGGCGATCCGGAGGAACAGCGTCAGGTCGTCGGCGAGGTGGGCCGCGCCCTCAGAGTAGGTGAACACGGCGGCGATCTGCGGGGCGAAGATGAACGTCGCCCCGGTCACGGCCGCCTCGATGAGCAGGCCGATTTTAATCGCGTGCAGGTGCGAGATGCTGATCTTCTCGTAGGACCTGGCGCCGAAGGCCGCGCCGCAGACGGCGACCACGGCGGTGGCAATTCCATTCAGTGGCAGAGTGCCCACGGTGGCCACCCTCCAGCCCGCCGAGTAGACGGCAACGCCATCGGTGCCTCCCCCTGAGATGAGGACGATGAGAAAGTTGATCACCAGCATCGAGATAGACATCGAGAGCTGGACTATCGACGAGGGGATGCCGACCCTGAGGATATCCTTCAGTATCTTCCCGTTGAACCTGAAGCCCCGGAACCTGATCGAGACATAGGTGTCGTTCTTGATCGCCAGCCAGTAGAGCAGCAGGGCCGAGGAAACGGCCATCGAGAGGACGGTGGCCAGCGCCGCCCCGGCAACGCCCAGCCCCAGCGAGTAGATGAAGATCGGGTCCAGAACGATGTTCATCCCGGCCCCGAGCCCGAGGGCATACATCGCCCTCTTGGCGTCGCCCTCTCCCCTCAGGATCGCGTTACCGACGTTGTTGAAGAAGAGGAAGATGGCCCCGGCTGAGATTATTCGGGCATAGTCCACGGTCATCTGGAGCGTCCCGCTGGCCCCGATTGCCCCAAAGATGGGCTCGGTGAGGGTGATCAAGGGCACGGTGAACATCACCGCGGTTATCACCACCAGCACGATGGAGTTGGTGGCAGCGCTGTCGGCCCCGGTTTTGTCCCGGGCGCCAATTCTCCGGGCGATGGCCGAGCTGCTTCCGATCCCGATCCCGGTTGAGATCGCCATCATGATGAAGTAAAAGGGGAAGACGAAGCCGACGGCGGCCAGAGCGTCGGCGCCGATGCCCGCCACCCAGATGGCGTCGGCGAGGTTGTAGGTGGCCTGAATCAGCATCGCCATGATCATGGGTAGGGAGAGCTTGACGATGGCCTTCTTTGGATCTCCCAGCAGCGTCTTGACCCCTTCCGTGTAGCTCTTCTCCGGCGCCAGCAATTCTTCAGACATCTTTCCCGCCACCCGCTTTCCATGCCGAGGCGTTGGCGACCAGCCTCTCCAGAAGGTCGAACACCATTTCCCTCTCCTCATCAGAAAATCCGGAGAGGAGGTGCTTCGTCCACTCCTCCAGAGCCTTCTCGACTGTCGGTTGCAGCTTTCTTGCCCTCTCGGTCAGGCAGATTCTGTAGGCCCTCCGGTCGGCTTCATCAGAAATTCTCCTCACATAGCCCGCCCGCTCCAGCTTCCTCAGCCCTCTGGTGCAGGTGGCCTTGTCGATCCTGAGTTCTTTCGCCAGCTGGTCCTGATTGATGCCGTCGCCGCGATAGAGCCTCATCAGGAGAGGGACCTGCCCGCTGCCGATGCCGTGCTTCTTCAGCCTCTCGTGAAGGTAGCTTCCCGTGAGCCGGTAAAGGTAGGAGATCAGCCGCCCGATTGACCTGCGTTCGCCCATTGCCGTGCCTCCATCAACCAACACAACCATCCGATATAAAGGTTGCTATAGCAACTATTTTACCCTGCAACGCCGGAAAAGGGTTTATCCCCCAGCGGCTAGTTTATCTGGGGCAGCCTTGATGATCGAGGAGATCAGGGAGATTCAGAAGAGGTTCGGCATCATCGGCAGGGAGAGGGAGCTGGAGCAGGCTTTGGCGGTGGTCCGGGCGGGCAGACATCTCCTAATCGAGGGACCGGTCGGCGTGGGCAAGACCGTCATCGCGCTGGCCATTTCCAACTACCTGCACAAGCAGGTCTTCCGCGTCGATGGCGATGAGAGGTACACCGAGCAGAAGCTCACCGGCTGGTTCGACCCGCCGATTGTCCTAAAGCTGGGCTACGTTCAAGAGGCTTTCATTCCTGGGCCGCTGACGATGGCGATGCAGAGCGGCGGCGTCCTCTTCATCAACGAACTGAACCGGATGCCGGAGTCGGTTCAGAACGTGCTGCTGCCCGCGATGGACGAGTTCAAGATCGAGATACCAAAGATCGGCAGCATCACCGCCGCCGATGGCTTCGTCATCATTGCCACCCAGAACCCGAGGGAGTTCATCGCCACCAGTCCCATCTCCGAGGCGCTGCGCGACCGCTTCGAGCTGGTGACGCTGGGCTACCAGCCTGAGGCCGAGGAGATCGAGATCCTGAAGCTGCGGACTGGGATTGAGGACGATAACTTTGCCCGGCTGGTCGTTCGGATAGTCAGGGCGACCCGCGAGCACCCTGAGATAAGGAGGGGGGCCTCGATCCGGGCCGCGATCAGCGTGGCCCTGCTCGCTGTCCAGCTGGGCGGTGATGTTGAGGCGGTCAGGAAGGCCTGCCGCTTGGCCCTGCCCACGAGAATCGAGCTGAGGGAGGAGGCCCGGAGCCAGCCCACCGAGGTCATCGACGCGATCGTTGATTCACTCCTGAAAAGAGCAGAGGGATTGGATAGAATCACCACCCCTCTCGAAGTAAAAAAAAAGACTTGACTGAACCTACGATTTACACCGTGATTTTTTCCGGAAAGACAACCGAGGCCGAAAATGAAGATGTCGGCTGGCTGATTGCGCGGAGCTACCCTGACCTCAAGAACAGGCTCGACGAGAGGCAGCGCGAGGAACTCAGGAAGATAGCCATCAGGGCAATTCTGCGCCGGGCCCTGAGAAGCCTTGGTCCCACGAAGAGGTCCGCCAGGCTGAGGAGGGACAGCTACCGCTTCGGCGCCGATGAGATGGACCTCGAGGCCACCTGCGAGCGGATCGTCGGTAAGCCGGACTACCGAGCCGAGGACATCGTGGTGGAGACGAGGGAGAGGAAGAAGCTGGCCTGCTCGCTGATGCTGGACACCAGCCTCTCCATGGCTGGGGAGAAGCTGGCCGTGGCTGCAGTGGGAGCCTCGATGCTGGCCATCGAGTTGAGGGAGGATAATTATGCCGTGATCACCTTTAACTCCCAGGCGCAGGTTCTCAAGGCAATGGGGCAGAGGAGGGATGTGCGTCAGGTCATCTCTGATCTTCTAGAGATCAACGCTTTCGGGTACACAAACATGGAGGAGGGACTGAGGGCAGGGCTGAACGAGCTGGAGAGGGCCGCGGCAGGAGAAAGGCTGGGAATAATAATCACCGATGGCAGGTGCTCAGAAGGCTTTCACCCAGAGAGGGTCGCGTCTGGATTTCCCAAGCTCTGCGTGATCATGGTCGAGTCTCCTCATTCCGACGCCGGCACCTGTTCACTACTGGCTGAGCTGGGACGAGGCAGAGTCTATCGGGTGAGGGAGTATTCCCAGATCCCGGGAGCCATCCGGAAGCTCCTCAGGGAGTTTGCCTAGCTTTGGAGTCCTTCATCCGAAGCGACAGCGCCGTGGCGACTATGGCGACGGTGACGAGGCCCATGAAGGCCCAGTAGAAACCGGTGATGTCGGCTATGTAGCCCACCGTCATCGTGGAGATCAGGCTCAACCCCTGCGAAATGCCGAAGACGATGCCCACAAACATCCCGGTGCTCTCCGGCGGGGCCAGCTCGGAGGAGTAGAGCAAACCCACGCAGCGCGTTGCCTGGCCGAAGAAGCCGAAGAGGATGAGGAGGGCGATTGCCAGCGGACCTGAGGAGTTCAAGAATCCCAGCAGGGAAAATGCCAGCAGTAGCAGCGAGATGGTGAAGGTGTTCCTCCGGCCGATGTAGTCCGATATCGTGCCTCCCAGCGGCTCGGCAATCACGCCCATCCCCCAGACCAGGCTGCTGAGCAGACCCATCTCGATCGCGGTGTTGCCTTGGACCGAGTAGAAGTAGACGGGCATGAAGTTGGTAAAGCCCCGGAAGACGAACAAGGTGAGGCCGTAGACGAGGCCGAGCAGGATTATCGGCCACCAGAGTATCCTCCTGCCGCTGCTCTTCGGCTCGGGCTCTGGTTCCCTCAGCACCAGCCAGAGCAGCAGGGCGGCGACACAGGTGGGGATGAAGAGCAGGGAGACGGTTGGCCTCCAGCCGATGGAGTAGGCTAGAGGGGCCAGCAGCAGCGGTGAGGCGAAGAAGCCGATGGCGCCCCCGCCCCCATGAATCCCCATGTATCTACCCTTGTGGTTCGGGTAGAGCGAGGTGATGATCTTGGTGGCCTGAGGATGGTAGGAGCTGAATCCGATTCCCATGATCACGGAGAGAATCAGGAGCGTGGGGTAATCCTGGGCGAACTGCAGCGCTGAGACCGAGATCCCGTAGAGGGCCAGCCCGAGGCACATCAGCGGCTTCCGTTTGCGGTATTTGTCGGCCAGGTGTCCCAGCAGCCCGTTCAGGACCACCGCGGAGCCGAGGTAGACGCCCAGCAGCACCCCGCTCTCAAAGTAGCTCAGGTTGAACTCGAGGATGAAGAGGGGCAGGAACAGCGGCAGGATGAACTGGAAGAAGTCGTTGAAGAAGTGGGCAAAGGTCATCACCGCAAGCGGCAACCACCGGCTCTTCATTGGCAACACCTTTTTTATCTCAACTGTTATCTCTGGACAGGTTTATAAACGAAGATGTTTTCAGCGTTTTACCAGTTGCCGTATCTTTCTTTTCAGTTCCGTTGATGGTCCCTTTTTGTAAACTGAGGAAATTACCTCGGCAATCTTGAACATCTCAGGGAGCCCCATCCCGCGGTGAGTCACCTCAGCCACGCCCAGCCTGCCCGCGACGTCGATGAAGATGTTCACCTGTTCCAGCTGCCGGCAGAGCCTTTCCGCAGCCGTGGGATTGAGGTCGAGGAGGATCTGATGGCTCTGGGTGTAGCCCCTCTGTTTGAACCTCACCGGGACGCCTGATTCATCGAGGGCCTTGGCCAGAGACTGGGCATTTCTGACAACGCGCCGGCCGTAGCTCCTGTCCCGCAGCAGCTCCTCGAGGACAACCCCGAGTGCGGCGATCCTGTTCACGTGGGGATTGTCGACGAGACCGATGCCGGTTTCCAGGTCGATGTCGAGGAAATTTCTGAGCTTCTGTTCGTGCTCGCTGGAGTTGGTCAGGATCAGCCCTCCCTGCGGGCCGTAGAGGGACTTGTGGGTGCTGCCGAAGAGGATTTCCGCCCCCTCTCGAAGCGGGTCCTGGAATTCTCCGCAGGCGATCAGGCCTAGGACGTGTGAGCCGTCGTAGCCCAGAAGGCAGGGCAGTTCCTCGCTCTCGATGAACTGGCTCAGCTCCTTGACCGGGTGGGGAAAGAGGATGTAGGATGCCCCGAGGATCGTCAGCCTCACGCGCTCCTCGGCGATTGTTTTCCTGGCATGGTTGAGGTCGATTTCGTAGCTCTGCTCGTTCACGGAGAGTTGGACCAGGCGGCGGTGGAACTTTTGCACCCCGAGCGGAAAGCCACCGGAGCTGAACGGAACCATGGCCACCTTTTCCTCCGGGACGGTGAAGGCGAGCATCACGGCGAGGTCACACATGGTTCCGGAGAGCGGTGAAACCAGCGCGTGTTTGGCCCGGAAGAGCTTTTCCGCCAGTTGCTCCGTTGTTTCGATGATCTCCTGAGCGAACCTTGAACCGCCGTAGAAATCAGAGTGGTAACGGCCGGCAAGGTCGCTGGCAAGGGCCTCGCGGGCAGCGGAGGAGAGACAGTTCTCCGAGGCAATGAGGTTGATTCCGTTGGCCCTCAGTTCCTCGTGTTTTTTCACCAGGGCAGCTATTTCAGATCCAGGATGAATTTTACCCATACCAGCTCCACAATTAATGGCGCTGGAGTATAAATCAGACATGCGTCAAGATGGCTATCTACCCAAAAGCTTGTCGGCCTTTGATTTTGTGTTGGCAGTGAAAATTCGTGATTGATACACGTGTATCATCACGGGTGACATAGCTGTGTCATTGGAGCTCGAGAAAACCAACCAAACAGCGGGATATTTTTTGAGGGCAGAAGTTGAGCCTCAGCCGCCCCACCTGTATCTCCTGAACAGCAGCTCCCGCTCCTTCTTCAGCACCAGCTCCAGGAACTGGTTGGTGAACCTCGGCTCCTTGGCGAGTATCTCCCTCACTGCCGCAGGGGTCAGGCCCCGGCCGGCCAGTCCCAGCGCGGCCACCTTGCCAAATTGAGAGATCAGCTTAGAGCTCTCCATGATTTCCCTCCAGAGGGCGACATCGCGGCCTCTTTCCACCAGTTCCATTGCCCGCCGCACCTCCTCCTCAGATTCCTCGACCATGCCCAGCCTAGTTGAGCCGCAGAGGGGACAGCGGGGCTTTTCCTCCAGCTGGTGAATCTGGAGCTCCCGGATGTACTTCTTGCAATCGGTGCAGACGAAAATGCGGGCCTCGCTGAGCAGGCGGGCCTTGGTCGAGGCGATGGCGAGCAACTTGGTCCGCTCCGGCATCACCGGCTCTAGAGCCAGATAGCGCTGCATCCAGGCCAGCTTGGAGATCGGGCTCGGCTCCCTTAACCGGCCGAGGGAGACCACCTCGATTTCATTGTTTTTTATCCTCTCCAGCACCTCCAGCGTCTTCTTCAGGTCGAGGTCCTTCCGCTCCACCTCCTTGAACGTCTCCTCGAAGACCGGGGTGCCCCGCAGCGCCCGCGCCAGCTTCTCCAACGCCGAGCTGGTTATCTCGGCCTCCCGCTCCAGAACTCCCATCCGACGCGCCACCTGGGCCAAACGCCACCTGAAGAAACGGCTCTCCTCAATCACCTTGCGGATGTCTTTTTGGATCTCAGCCAGCCTTTCCCGGAGAAGAGTCACCAGGTCGTCAGGTTCCAGCATCCTCGACCGCAGCAGGATGCGGTAGGGGTCGATTGTGGTGGCGGTTGCTTCTCCCGTTTCCTCCGAGGCCCTGTGGGCCACCACCCGGGCCAGCGTCCTGTTGACCAGGGTACCGAAGCAGGCATTGATCACGCAGATGTCTTTGACCTTTTCCACGGTGAGGCGCCGGTCGGTGGGCACGGCCAGATTGGTGTTCACCTGTTCGCGGACATCTTCAAGTGCCAATTTCAGAGTCTCTTGGTCAGCGCGGTATTCCGCAGCCAGCTCGGAGACCGCCTCGTCGAACTTCCTGCCGGATTTCAGCAGCTCCTCAGCCCTGCCCCTGATCCTGCCTACCTCTTGGGCCACTGAAAAGGGAACGGGGATCTCCTCACCTATCCAGGTCGGGATGGCGCCCATGGGATCCCGGTCCGGTTTCACGAAGACCTTGTCACGGAACACCTGCAGTATCCTCCAGAGCTCGCCCCCCATGACGAACTTCACTCCAGGCTCCCCGTACTCGGCGATGAACGACTCGTCGAGGATTCCCACCGGGCGGTTGTGCTGGTCGTCAACGACAATGTACTGCTTGAGTTCCGGGATCATTGAGAGGTTGCTGTAGTAGTAGTCGAATAGCCTTTGCGTGGATTTCGGGCGGGAGAACTCCCGGCCGTCCTCGGAGACCCAGAGGAGGCGCTTCTCCAAGCTCTGGGCGAACCTCAGCACGGCAAGTAGTTCCTCCCTGTCGAGGTTTTGAAATGGATAGGCGCGGCGCACGGTCTCGTAGGCCTCGTCAACAGAGGCGGACCTCTGAGAGGCCAGAATGGAGGCTAGAAAGTGGAGCAGCACGTCGAGAGGCTTCTCCGGCACCTGAACCGGCTCGAGCTGGTACTCATGCGAGCGGGCCGCGATCACGATGGATTCTAGGGCATCGTCGGGGTCCTGAACAACGATGATCCCTTTAGAGACCTCGCCGATCCTATGCCCGCTGCGTCCCACGCGCTGGAGCAGACGGGTTGCCTGCCGCGGGGAGTTGTACTGGATGACTAGGTCGACCCCGCCGATGTCAAGCCCCAGCTCCATCGACGAGGTGCAGATGAGGCCCTTGAGTTCTCCCTGTTTCAGCCCCCGCTCGCCGCGCAGCCGGGTGAACGCTGAGAGGGAACCATGGTGGACGCCGATGGGGAACTTCACATCCCAGAGGTGGAACCTGCTGGCGAGAACCTCGGCCGTGGCCCTAGTGTTGGTGAAGACCAGCGTTGAGCCGTGCCTCTCGATAAGCTCCCGCATCACCCGCAGCCGAGCGGCCACCGCTGGGAAGGTGTATAGCTCCTCCGCCAGTTTTTCGTCAACCTTCTTGGCCGTGGGATAGAGGACACCAATTCTTACCTCTCGAGCAACGCTGACATCGACGATCTCGCAGTTTCTATCCCTGCCGACCAGAAACTTCGCTACTTCTTCAGGGGCGCCTATGGTTGCGGAAAGGCCGATTACCTGGAAATCGCCCCCCTTGAGGTTCCTCAGCCTCTCCAGCGTGACGGCGAGCTGGGCACCGCGCTTGTTATCGGCTAGCTCGTGAACCTCGTCAACAATGACCATGCGCACGCTCCGCAGGTAGTTCCTGAGTCTCCTGCCCAGCAGCAGGATCTGAAGGGTTTCCGGTGTGGTTATGATCACGTCAGGAGGTATCAAGGCCTGCAGGCGCCTCTCCCTGGTGGCGGTATCACCGTGCCTCACCGAAACCTTCAGGTCGAGTTCGCGGCACCAGCGCCCCAGCCGGTCCAGGAGATCTCGATTCAGTGCCCGCAGCGGGGTGATGTAGACGATCTTTATCCCGGGCTCACGAGCCGGCGAGGTGAGGATGAGGTGCAGCGCCGGCAGAAAGGCGGCCTCAGTCTTGCCCGTCCCAGCCGGAGAGATCAGCAGGATGTTCTTGCCCTCAAGTATCTTCGGCAGCGCCGCCTGCTGGGGCAGGGTCGGTTCCTTGAAGCCCATCTCCTCCAGCAACCTGCGGATGGGCTTGGCCAGAAGTTCGAAGGAGCTGGTCTCCAGAATTCACACCACAGATAATTTATTTTTGGAGCTTATCACTTGAACGGCTGCGAGTAATTTTAGTCCTCATTTGACATTCCGCAGGATCCTTGAATTCGGAAAGACGTGGTTTCTGATGATTAGTGTGTCAATTTACTATACTCAAGTCTTGACTGTTTACTCCAAGCACTTGTGAAGTCTCCGCTTGACACCCGCCGACTAAAGGTAGGCTTTGTCAAGCTCAAATTTCCGGCGCAGTTCCTCGAGCTTTTGCCTTAGTCCCCGCTCGACCCAGTGGTGTCTTTCCGGCAGCGCAGCACGGAGTTCGTCCATCGATTCTTGGTAGCGCCCGATCCCGGAGGCCACGATGACGCGGTCTCTCAGCCTGGGATGCGGGGAGAGGAAGCCGAAGGGAAGCGGCGAACCCTGCTCCAGAATTTCCCTGATCTCATCGTCTATCCTCCGGGCAGCCATCCTCGCCCCAGCTCCGACTAGCTCATAGGGGTTCTTGAGTTCCCCCTTTATCTGCCAGATCCCGAAGCCCGGGCCGTAGATGAAAAAATCGCTGTAGCCGTGATCGTCTTTTCCGGCCAGAAACCGCCACTGGCTCCGGAGATCTGGCCTCTGCCTGTACTTCCGGAGCATCTCCTCCATGATCTCGGAAATTGAACGCACGCTCATCATTTCCACCCGTGCCTGATGCTGAAGTCGGAAAATTCACCTTTATAGCTCTCCCATTTGACCTCGACCCCGCTCACGTCAGCTCCGGGGGGGCCACGGCGGCAGAAGTTTATCATCTCCTCCACCTTGTCTCGCTCGCCCTCGAACACCGCCTCGACCCGACCGTCGTAGAGATTTCTCACCCAGCCAGTGATGCCGAGTTTCCGCGCTAGGTCCTGAGTGTGGGCCCTGAAGAAGACACCTTGGACCATCCCGCTGACGTAGACGTGAGCCCGGACCTTCATGCTCTCGTTATAATTTATTTTCTGTAAAAATTTAGCTTTTTTAGAGTCCTCAAAAATCGATACTTCCCATCATCGTCTTGGTCTGGTTCAGCGATAAAATTTTTCAACGAAAATCCTTTTTTAGATGATTATCTTTGTTACTATTGTTATTGGGGGTATGATACCTGCCGCATCAGGAGGCTTCGGCAGTTCAGGTGACCAGCGCAAATCCTGCACCGCTGGGCTTGATGGCATTCGGTATGACTACGGTGTTGCTCAATCTGGTCAACGCCGGAATCCTGCCCTCGAGCGGCGTGGGTGTAATATTTGCCATGGGTTTATTTTACGGAGGTATAGCGCAGGTGATCGTCGGTGTCCTCGAGTTCAAAAAAGGAAACACCTTTGGGACGGTGGCTTTCCTCTCCTACGGGATGTTTTGGATTTCCCTAGTGGCAATTTTGCTTTTCCCTTCCTTGGGCTGGGCGAGCGTTGTGGACCCAAGGTCAATGGCTGCCTACTTGATCCTGTGGGGAATCTTCAGCGGGTTCTTGTTCCTTGGGACGTTGAAGCTGGGTAAAGGGCTCCAGGTAGTTTTTCTGACCTTGGTCATCCTCTTCTTTCTGCTGGCCGCCGCCGACCTCAGCGGCATCGGAGCACTAAAAACTATAGCAGGCATTGAAGGAATCTTCTGCGGGGCAAGCGCAATTTACGTGGCCGCCGCCGAGGTACTTAAAGACGTGTACAAGAGAGAACTGTTGCCTTTATGACAAATCCCGGCATTTTGGCAATTAACCGAAAAATCGCCATTCTGGTGTAGGCGGCGGTTAGTGTGTGCCCATCGTCCACAGCGTTAGCCAACGCTAGTCAGGGCTAGCTGGTCTCCGCCGCCGTGATAATTTTTGTCCCCAAGTTCAAAAATATCAACCGATGTGCGCCCGTTTACCTATCTTTTCGAAAGCCGAAAGACGGGATGTAATTCTGTCTTTTTGGCCCTCAAAAGAATCCGATACTTTGATCTATTGCGTTTTCTCTTTAGTTCCTCGTCTAGCCATTTTCTTGAAACCGTTATCGCTTGGACTTCTTTCGACCTGCAATAAGTTATGTCCCAAACGATAACTCCTGTTTTTCCCTAAGTGGATGGAGGTAAGATCCAATGGCCGAGACCGGATCCGGGTGGGCCTTGGACCTGTCCAGCTTTAGGCGATTTTTCCAGCTCCTAGTCCTGATGCGCAAAACCTCTTGAGCGAGCAGCGCTTCTCTCCACAGCGCCAGCAGCCCCCTTGGTGTTCAGATATTTTTGGCTGATGGTCGCGCCCCAATAGAATCATCTCTAAAGATGTTGCTACTAAAAATAAAAAAATCAACACCGAGTATTTGACAATAGGTTTAAAAACTAGAATGCCTTCACTCTAACTAATTAACATTGCGGAGGAGTTGACGGTGGGGTTCAATCGCTGGATAGTTGTCCCCTGCGGTTTCGCCATAAACCTGACGCTGGGAGTGGTCTACGCCTGGAGCGTCTTTCTCAAGCCGCTGATGAATGAGTTTGGTTGGACGACCGCAGAGACCTCGCTGGCCTTCACCATACTACTCCTCACCTTCGCCTTTGTGATGATTCCCGCCGGCCGGCTCAACGACAAGATCGGGCCCAGAAAGGTGGCCTCGGTAGGCGGCCTGCTGCTGGGGCTGGGTTTCTTTTTGGCCAGCTTCACTTCCTCCCTGCCCTGGCTTTATTTGACTTACGGGTTCATCGCAGGTGCCGGGGTCGCCCTCGCCTATGTAACTCCTATTGCCACCTGCGTCAAGTGGTTCCCGGATAAGAAAGGACTGGTCACCGGAATTATTATCTGCGGCTTCGGCCTCAGTTCGGCTTTTCTGGCTCCGCTGGCTACCTATCTGATAAGCACAATTGGCTGGAAGACCGCCTTTCAGCTGCTGGGGATAACCTTCCTCGTGGTGGCCGTCGGAGGTGCTCAGGGGCTAAGGGTGCCGCCCCAGGGATGGTGTCCGGAGGGATGGAAGTCATCGGGACAGGCGAAAGCCGCCTCCATCCAGGACTACACTTGGCGGCAGATGTTGGGGACGAAGAAATTCTGGATGATTTGGCTGATGTACACCTTTGGCACGACTTCCGGTCTGGGCGTCATCGGTCACGTGGCCAAGTTTGCCCAGGAGACCGGGATGGATGCCCTGCTGGCTTCGCTGGCCGTGAGCGTGCTGGCTATTTTCAACGGACTGGGCAGGATCTCTTGGGGAGGCATTTCCGACCGGATCGGCTGGGCAAAGTCAATGACGATAATGTTCATCATTCAGGCTGCGGTGATGTTCCTCCTCATCGGCACCAGTGGTGTTTCGCTCTTTTTTGCCGTGGCAGTAGTTGGGTTCTGCTTCGGCGGCAACCTATCTATGTTTCCCTCGGCCACGGCAGATCTTTTTGGCACCAAATACTATGGTATAAATTACGGCTTTGTCTTCACCGCCTACGGCATCGGCGGTGTGTTCGGGCCCTATCTGAGCGGCTATCTTTTCGACCTTACCGGGAGCTACCTTTGGGCCTTCCAGATCGCGGGCGTTCTTTGTGCGGTTGCCGTGGTGATTTCGTTAATTTTGAGGCACAAGAGATAAATGAGATCACCCAGCAAAGGTGCTTGCGGGAATTTCAAAGCGGATGGTTTTTTGAGTCAGCGGTTTTAAGGGAATGGGGATAATTAATTTTGAGAGGAAGGTCATTGAGAAGTTGATCAAGTTAATACCCGCCCCACATGAGAACAAATTTGGCGAGCTGGTGGCAGACTACTTGTTGAGTGATGGTTGCGTTCATCTGGGGCTTGAATTCCCTCAGGAAGTTGAGGCTCGCGTAAACGATTATGCGCGGGGCAAAACTTCCTACGATAAATTGATGGAGCTTCTCATCGGCGGTGATGTCATTTCTCCCTATTTCGAGCGCGGCTTCCGCCCCATCCTGCAGGCCCTCCCCGAACTCTATCAAAGGAACAAAAGTTTCAGCGCTCATTGTTACGAGGATTTTGGTCGCTACAACGACTGGGTGTTCTGCCGGGATGAACTTGTCCTAGCGCTGCTGGGAGATGAGGATTTTGCCTCGATACTGGGTCTTTATCAAAAGCTGGTAAATGAGACCAAGAGGAGGAACACAGCAATAGCTGAGAGGCTGGTTACCCTCGCCAGCAACGTGGGCACCTTGCATGTGGTCATCGGCAGACTTCACGCCCCTGATGTCGCCAGCAGGCTGGAGAAGAAATTCGCCTTGAAGACGGTGGTTCTGGAGGACATCTATCTAACTCCGCTTGACGAGTCCCTCATCCTGTATCTCAAGGGGTTGAAGTTCCAAGATGCTGAGATACTCGATTTTCTGCGCCGACATCGGGAGCTGGCTCTGGAGGCCGAGAGAGAAGGCAGGGAAATAACCGATTTACTCCGGGATGGGGAGATCGGGAAAAAGTTTCGGTTGAAAAAATACAGCGAGCTCGCTGCCATGGGATGATTACTTTGACTCAGTTGCAGCGGCCTTTTTGGCAGCATAGCCTATGATGAGATCGGTTAGGAATTTGTCACCTTTGCAGTGGGTCACGAGTTTTAAGGGAGAATGGTTAGATTATTTTCTGTCCTGTGGGGTGGCTGCTTGTCCTCAGAAAGATCGGAGCTTAGGCCCAATCTCTCGGTGTTGGCCTTAATCTCCTTCATCCTGGCTTTCCTGGCCGCTCGGGCGTTCACCACGCTTTACCCCAACATCGTCTTGGTCAGCGGCGGTTTTCACATCCACCACTTCTGGTTCGGCCTGGCGATGATGGCCATAGGTGGCTGGATTGGGATCAGCTATCGCGACGAACGGGCCGACCGGTTGGCCGCGATTCTGTTCGGATCCGGAGGGGGGCTGATCGGGGACGAGGTTGGGCTTCTGCTCACCTTCGGCGATTACCGGACCGGGATCACCTACACGCTGGTGATAATATTTGTTATCTTTTCCACTCTGGTGATCTTGATTAGCCGATACCACAGAATCATTCGCTTGGAATTTACCAAGTTCCTGAGCAGCAACGCCAGCCTCTACATCGGGGTCTTCTTGGCCGCGATCTCGATCGCCTTTATCGCTGAGACTGACGACATCTTGGTCATCACAGCCTCTGGTCTGTTAACCACGATTGCGGTGGTAATCATCGTGGTCTATGTGTTCAAAAGGCTCAAGTCTGGTCGTCTTTGATTTACTCCCATTCAATCGTGGCCGGGGGTTTGTGGGTGATATCGTAGACGACTCTGGTGACGCCGGGATTTTCATTGGTTATCCTGGTTGAGATTCTCTCCAGAACCTCGTAAGGAATTCTGGCAAAGTTTGCCGTCATCGCCTCCCGGCTCTCCACGGCCCGGATGGCAACGGTGTAGCCGTAGGCCCTAGCATCTCCCTTGACCCCGGTGCTCTTGGTCTCGGTCAAAACGGCGAAGTATTGCCACAGGCGGTCTTTCAGTCCAGATCTCTCTATCTCCTCCCTGACGATGCGGTCGGAAGTTTTGACTATCTTGATTTTCTCCGGAGTTATCTCTCCAGTTATCCTGACCGCAAGGCCTGGTCCGGGAAAGGGCTGTCTCCGGACGATCGCCTGGGGCAGCTTTAATTTTTCGGCGACCTTCCTCACCTCATCCTTGTAAAGGTCCCGCAGCGGCTCGATGATTCCCTTGAATTCCATCTTGGTGGGCAGACCGGCGACGTTGTGATGGGTCTTTATCTTCTCGGACCTCCTCCTGAAACCCGACTCGATCCTGTCCGGGTAGATAGTACCTTGGATTAGATAGTCGGCGCCCACCTTTCTCGCGATTTCCTCGAAGACCTTGATGAACTCCTCACCGATAATCTTCCGCTTTTCCTCCGGGTCGGTTACTCCTTTCAGCCGCAGGAGGAACCTTTTCCTCGCATCCACCGAGATAAAGTTTATGCCCATTTTTCCGAAGGTTTTCCTAACGAATTCCGGCTCACCCTCCCTCATGAAGCCGTGGTCGACAAAGACCGCGGTCAATCTTTTACCAATTGCCTTAGCGGCCAAGGCGGTGGCCACGCTGGAGTCGATTCCCCCGCTGAGCGCGATGATGCATTTTTTGCCCCGCGACTGCTGCCTTATCTCTTTGACGGAGTTTTTTACAAAGTCGCCCATCCTCCAGTTGGCTCGGCAGCCGCAGACTTCGAAGATGAAGTTGCGCAACATCTTCTCTCCGTTTTCGGTGTGGGTTACCTCTGGATGCCACTGGAGGCCGAAGATGGGTTTCTCCCGGTGCTTGAGGGCGGCCACGGGACAGTTCTCGGTGTGGGCGAGGACGAGGTATTCCGGTGGGACGCTATAGACGGTGTCGCTGTGGCTCATCCAAACCTTTTCCCTTTTATTTAATCCCCGCAGGACACCCAGCGGCCGGTCAATGGTGGCAATGGTTATCCCGTATTCCTTTTTTGCCGCTGCTTTCACCTTTCCCCCGGAAACATGGGCAATGAGCTGGTGGCCGTAGCATATACCTAGTATCGGCAATCCAAGATCAAAGATCTGGTTGACTTTTTCAACGGTATCCTCCTTGTAAACGCTGGAGGGACCTCCTGAAAGGATGATTCCCTTCACCAGAAATCTCTCCCTCAGACCGGCAATTTCGTCGCTGAGGACATCGTAGGGGACGATCTCCGAATAGACGTTGAAATCCCTGATCCTTCTGCCGATCAGGTGGGCGTATTGACCACCAAAGTCAACCACAATAATGGCATCGGTTTTTGCGCTCATCTCAATTCCCCAGTGCTGAAAGAAGCTAGGTCGGTCAGCTCTTTAAGCCTTTTACAATTTGTTCAGACCCCCTGTCAGAATGGTTTTAAATTTAGATAACTCTCGTTGACTTAGATGGCCGAGACTATTCTAGATTATCTGGAGAAGGCTCCGCTATCGCGCTTTCATTACATGTTGCTGTTAGTGGGCAGCCTTATCTACGGCTTCACGGCGATGAACGTCCTGCTCATCGCCGCAGTTTTGACCCCAATTATCAAGGAGTTTGGGTTAGGGCAGCAACCACTCATTTCAGGCTTACTGTTGAGCGCGGGTTATCTGGGCATGTTCGTCGGTGCCTTTGTCTGCGGCATTCTCGCTGATCGCATCGGTAGGAAGAGAACCCTCCTTTTCACGATAACGACCATGTCTGTTTTCACTGCCCTGAACTCGCTGGCTCCCGACCCTGCCACCATGGCCCTCTTGCGCTTTCTGGCCGGTGTGGGGTTGGGTGGGTCGCTCCCTCAGCCGGGTGTTTATGTTTCGGAGTACATACCCGCGAAGTACCGGGGACGTTTTTTGGGTTTGGTCGAAACTGCCTGGGTTTACGGTGCCCTTCTCTCCCTGATTTTTCCCTTTTTCCTTTTTCCGGCCTATGGCTGGCGGGCCACATTTTTGGTGGCTTTATTGCCTTTATCCCTGCTTCCCGTGGTTGCCTTTTTTACGCCGGAATCCCTGAGATACCTGCAATTGAAGGGAAAAGCCCGCGAGGCGTTAGGGGTGCTCAAAAAATATAAAATAGTTCCCTCGGATTTCAGCGAGCCGAAATTGCCCACAATTTATCCACAACGATACAGCTTCGGAGCCGCCTTGAAGGGACTCTGGTCTCGGAATTACCGCAGAAGAACCGCCCTGTTGTGGATCTTATGGGCCGTCCTCGTTTACACCTATCACGGAATTTTCATCTGGCTGCCCACCTTCTACGCGAGCCCCCCGCTGAATTTCACCGTTGTTAAATCGATTCAGTGGGTGTTGATTGTCACGCTGGCGCAGGTGCCGGGATACTACAGTGCGGCCATGTTGCTCGACCGCGTGGGCAGAAAGCCGATTGCGCTGATATATCTCGCGTTTGCCGGCGTCGGGAGTGTCCTGCTGAGCTTTGCCGTTGAGCCCACATCTATACTCCTGTGGAGCCTCGTCATCTCCTTCTTCAACTTGGGTGCTTGGTCGGCCCTTTATGCCTACACGCCCGAGCTGTATCCTACGGGCATCAGAGGTACCGGATCTGGTGCCGCTGCAAGTATAGGACGCATTGCGGGAGTAATTGCCCCCACGGCAACTCCTCTTCTGTATGCTTATGGTGGCTTGGCCGCAGCCTTCGCCGTGTTTTCCCTAATGCACTTTTTAGGTGCCGTTGCCGTTGCGGTGCTGGGAATCGAGACCAAAGGCAAAGTTCTCGAGGAAATCGCCAAGGAATAGTTCGTTAAATAAAATTCTTGAGCCTAGGAGTTGTTCATGATTTTTTATTCTTCATTAATAAGTTTTAGTCGAAAGTTTATCGCTTCGGTAGCTCTTTTTCAGAAACACCTCAATCTAAAAGACTTTTAGGTCAAACAATCATTAGAAAGTTAAAAAAAGGACTTCGATCGAAATATACAAGGAGGTTGAAGCTTGAAGCTAGATCTGACAGTCAGGGAGAAATATCCCGGCTTCGTCGCGGGTTATGTCATGGCCAGCGGGGTGACGGTTGAGCCCACCGTGGAAAAGCTGGAGGAGAGAAAGCAGCAGGTCCTCAGCGAACTCAAGGCCAAGCTGGGGACGGTTAACCTGGCTGAGTTACCCGAGATCAAAGCCTACCGTGATTTCTTCAGTGCGATGGGCGTGGATCCATCCAGCCACCGTCCGGCACCGGAGTACTTGGTGAGGCGCGCCCTTGACAACAGGTTCCCCTCGGTGAACAACGTCGTCGACTCATGTCTACTTGCCACCGTGGAGCATATGGTTTTGGTCAGCGTTCATGATCTGGAGAGGGTCAAGGGGGAGCTAAGGACAACGTTAGCCACCGACACGATGCCTTTTGAGCTCATCGATGGCCGCAAGGTCAGCCCCAGGCCTGGTGAGGTGATTTTAAGAGACGATCAACGGGTACTTTCCGCTTACACCGCTGGTGACGCCAAGGCCGCCATGGTTACCTACAAGACCTCTCGGATAGCGATTGTCGTCTGGAATGCGCCAGGGATACCTCGCGATCGCGTTGAGGCTGCAGTAAACTCCCTCGCTCTCTACGCCAGGAGATATTGCGGCGGATATGTGGAGCACGTCGAAGTCCTTTAAGCGGTGGTCGCCACGAACGCGATAACGCTGCTCGGCGTGGCTTTCATCCTCATCGGGATAGCGCTGGTGCTCATTCCAGTCATCGGAAATTACATCGACCTTTCCAAGGTGCCGTGGTGGATCATCTACGTCTACCGCAGCGATGGCTTCGTTTTCGTTACCTCGCCGATACTGCTGATTATTTCCGCAGTTTCGATCATAATCGCGATTTTGACCAGATGAATGAATTCGTCGAGAAATTTTTTGACCAGCGACAACCGGGACTATTGCTTCCCTTTAAGTTTCAGAATTGCCTCCGCGATATCGCCGCTTGTTTCCCGGAGCGCCTGAACTGCAGTTTCCCTGTTTGTCCCTGACTGCTCCATAACCAGCTTAATATCTTCCTCAGGAATTTCCGGCACCAGCTTGCGTTCAATTTCCCTGCCCACGACCTGGTAGCTTCTCTGTCCGGCCATCTCGGTGAGCGTCACCTGGGCCTCGGGGATGACGATTTCCCGATCGGAGAATTTTATTATCACCTCTTGAACGCCGTCAAGCTCCTGCATCTTGACACCCATCTGGCGCATGGCCCTTTCCATCTGGCGCCGGTCTATCTTTCTTGGGAACATCTTTTCACCAGTTCCATTTTAGGCAGATTTTATTTTTTCAACCTAAAACATTAATCTCCACCAAAACCTCTTCTGACCACCACTGCCACACCCGTCTTAAATGCTACCATTTCTTCCCCGTTGAGCAGGGCCTTACCGCTGGCGAGCAGTTTGTCTTGGGGGTCAACGACAAGAACCTCTTCAGCCGGCCTGATCTCCGGGTCCGCGGCCATCACGTGCTTGGCGAAGACAGTTCTGCCGCTGGCAACCAATGGGGCTGCTTCTTCGCTCACGGTGACCCTCAGGCGCGGTGGCTTGAGGGCGGCATGGAGAAGTTCCGCACCTTTCCTGTTTAGCACGATGAACCCATCTGAGGCCCTGATCGTGCACAGGATTTTGTCGCCCAGCCAGACCTGCCTGATCCTGCCGTGAGTTTTGATGACGCGAACACCATCTGGAAAAAGCTGCGCTCCGACTCCTCTGTCAAAAAGATAGTCGGCCATAGCCCTGAGCTTGATGAGTTCCTTCTGGGTAGGTTCCTGCAGGATTTGATCAACCCCCTTAGTTTACATCTTATTGGCTCGCTAAAAACCCAGCTATTTCATCCCGCCGATCTTCGCATCGACAACCACATGGTCAACTCCAGGAGAATATCTTTTCACAACACGTCGGTTGATTATCTCCACTTCTCGACCACCTGCCGCCTGAAAAATTCTTTCTACCGGGCGCTTGAACCTGAGCGGCGAGGGTACTGTCTCGTGGTAATGAATCACGCCACCCTCCGGCTTGAGGACCTCCATCGCCAGCGGCAGGTAGCGGTGGGTCACGTGGAGAATCCCCATGATCACCCGGTCGGCAACACCCTTCGGGGCGACCGCGCTACAGTCACCCATGATTGGTCTCACGATGTGGCCCACCTTGTTAATCCTGACGTTTTCCTGGAGATAGCCGAAGGCGATCTGGTTCATCTCGATGGAGTGGACACGGCGGGGTTTGGCATGTACGGCAATGGGGATGCTGAACTGGCCCACGCCGGCAAACAGGTCAACAACGACCTCGCCCGGTGAAACCAAATCGGCGATCCTTTTTCTTTCGTGGACATTGCCCGGGGAGAACATGACCTTCGCTACGTCCATTTTGAATCTGCAACCGTTTTCCACGTGGATGACTTCAGTATTGGGATTGCCAGCGATGACCCTCAGCCGTGGTACTCGAAATTTTCCTGTGATTCCTCCTTCGCTCAGGGCGACAGTCTTGGCGCCGGTGAGTTCCATTATCTTCAGCGCGATCTCCTGGGATCTGTTTAGAAGTTCGTCAGGTAAATTGATGATCGCCACGTGTCCAATTCTCTTGAATCTCCTCGGCAGCAACTCCAGCTCCTTTTTGGTGAGAATTCCTTGCAGGGACTCGTGGAGGTTCGTCAAATCCACCCCAATTATGATTCTTTTTCTTTGGGATAAACTCAAGCAGGATCTTTTCCAGATTAATCAGGGTTTTTCACAACAGGCGTTGCTGTTGAGGCGGGGGCTCGACCGTCTTCTGCTTGGGGGCTTTCGGCTTAGGCGCCGGCGCGCTGGGTTTTTTCTTCCGTTTTGTCTTCGGTTTCTCCAGCCCCACCGCTTCGAGGAACCTTTTCGCGACCACCCGGTTCAGTTCTCTTTTGACGGTGGCGCGGTTTGCCCTGCCAAAGTAGGTGAGCGGTATGGTGGCACCAGCCATTCGCGGATGCCCGCCGCCCGAGCCGATCTCGCTAAAGGCCTCCCTCAACTTCTGGCCCAAGTGAAGGGTTACGTCCTTGGTCCTCGCCGAGACGCGGACGACGTCGCCACAGATGCCGTAGATGAAAGTGGTCGTGACCCCATCTCGGTTGAGCAGAAAATCGGCAGCCTGGGCGATGAGATCTCTCTCTTTGACCTCACCCACGTTGGCTAATAAGTAGCCCCCTTTCAACTTGCTGTTCTTTATCGCTGTCGCCAGAACATCCAGGGCGTCAGAGGTTATCGTCGGCCAGAGCAGCCGGTTGAGCAAATCTGTGTCCACGATTTTCATCAGATGCTCAAAGGCTTCGAAGTCAGGTGCCTTGGCCCCGCGGGTGAAGAACATGGTGTCCGTGAGGATCCCGACGATCAAGGCCGCCGCAGTGGGTCCATCGATCTCAACCCCACCATACTTGAGGTAGTTTGTCATGATGGTGGCGTTGGCGCCGACAAGGGAGGTGTCTACATATCTCCCCCTGACTTCTCCTGAAGGCACCGAGTGGTGGTCGATGACGATGGTTGGGATGATGCTCTTTGGTAGGGCGCAGTTAGCGTGCGTGGCCACGTCCACCAGCGCAAACGAGGTGTACTTGGTGAAGTCGGTTTTCTCGGCCTCTTGCAGGTTCAGCTCCAGCAGGTTGACTAGGGCGCGGTTTTGAGGATGTCCGACCACACCGTCATAAATCAGGTCGGAGTCGAGCCCGAAGGCCTTGGCATAGCGCTTGAGCGCCACCCCGCTGGCGATGCTGTCAGGGTCGGGATTGGTCTGAAGGACGATGGCAAGCCTGCCGCCGACCAACTCTTGGATTAAGGCCCGGAGCCTCTTCTCCTTGACCATGGCCCTGAGGGCTTCAAACCTGTCGACGGTAAATCTCGCCAAGAGCTGTGAGCTGGGTAGGGCGTCGCTGGCCCCCAGCCTTTTAACCTCATCAACCTCGGCCTCGTCAGTGACCCGAGCGACCACGACCGGGTCAATCTTTAGTTCCGTCTTGAGCCTGCCGATGGCGCCCAGAGCACTTTCCACAGAGGAGAACTCAGGAGCCATGATTAGGATCATCTCGGCGCGCTCAAAGCCGGCTTCCCGCAGAACATCGGGCAGACCGAAGTCACCCACGACCGCGTTGTAGCCCAGCTGCTTCAGCTGCTCAACGCGCTTCGGGTCCCGATCGATGATCACCAGCTCTGCGCCGCGACTCTTTAGCTCGGCCGCTACCGAGTAACCCACGTCGCCGCATCCCAGAATGAGATACATGCGTCCGGCCTCCTCGCATATCTATTTCTCATCAAATATTAATGGATGAGGTTGGTCTGTTTTTCGGCATTCATGATGACCATAACCACCAGTTGTTAAGAAAATGATTTTTTCCTCAAATATTTAAGGAGAAAAGAATCAAGGATGAGGTGTGATCTTATGTCAAAGCCATCGTGGGTCAAGGGAGGACCGAGAGTGATCAAGGAGATTCCCGGCCCTAGGGCGAGGGAGCTCGTGGCCAAGGACGAGAAGGTGATGTCCCCGTCTTACACTAGGGCCGAGCCAATTGCGGCGGAGGAGGGCTGGGGATGCTATGTAAAGGATCTAGACGGCAATGTGCTTTTGGACCTCTCCTCCGGAATGTTCGTGCTCAACTACGGCTACTCGCATCCCCGCATCATCAGGGCCGTGGTTAAGCAGGCCAAAAAGCTGACCCATTTCGCCGGGACCGACTTTTACTATCCCGCTCAAGTGGAGCTGGCGGAGAGGCTGGTGAGGATAACTCCGGGTGATTTTCCCAAGAGGGTCTACTTCGGCAATTCCGGGGCGGAGGCGGTTGAGGCTGCTTTCAAGTGCGCCCGCTGGCACACCCGACGCCCGAGGATGCTCGCTTACACCGGGGCCTTTCACGGCAGAACCTTTGGCGCGATGAGCCTTTCCTCCACAAACGTCTTGCACCACCGCTACTTCTCACCCTTGGTCCCGGGGGTCACCCACCTACCCTACCCTTACTGCTATCGCTGCCCGTTTGGCAAGACCCACCCTGACTGCAGTTTCCTCTGCGTTGATTTCATTAGGGATCAACTGAGGAAGGTGGTGCCACCCGAGGAGGTGGCTGCGATCATCACCGAGCCCATTCAGGGAAACTCGGGTTACATAATACCGCCCCCGGGATATTATCAACAGATCAAGGAACTCTGTGATGAGCACGGCTGGCTCTTCATAGTCGACGAGGTTCAAACGGGGCTGGGCCGCTCGGGCAAGATGTTTGCCATCGAACACTGGGGTGTAGTCCCAGATATCATCTGTCTGGCCAAGGCACTTTCCTGCGGGATAGCCCCGATAGGTGCCATGATCGCTAGGGCCGAGGTGATGGATTGGGAACCCGGTGCCCACGCCTCGACCTTCGGCGGCAACCTTGTCGCCTGCGCTGCGGCGATTGAGGGCCTGAAGATACTTGAGGAGCAGAAGCTAGTCAAGAGAGCGGCCGATCTCGGTGAAATGGCTCTGAAACGGCTGAAGGAACTGGAGGAGAAGTCGAAGATCGTCGGGGAGGCGAGGGGACTGGGACTGATGTTGGCCTTGGAGATCGTCAGGGACAAGCGGACGAAGCAGCACGGGGTCAAGGAACGGGATATGATCGTGGCCGAGGCTTTGAAGCGAGGACTGATTGTCTTCAGGGGAGGCAATGCCAGCATCAGGATTGCACCACCGCTGATAATAAGTGAGCGGGACCTCGACCTCGGCCTAAATCTACTTGAGGAGTCCCTGCGAGAGGTCGAGAGAAAATGTTGATGCTCAAGGAGCATTTTTCGGTGAACTCGCTGGGTCACTTGGTGATCGGCAATTTGGATGCGGTGGAGCTAGCTGAGAGATTTGGCACCCCCCTCTATGTGGTTGATGAGCAGAGAATCCGCGAGAGGTATCGGCGCTATCTTAGGGCTTTTTCTAGTCGCTGGCCTGAGGTGAGGATACACTATGCCCTTAAGGCGAACTCGAACATGGCTGTGGTGAAGATCCTCCAGTCCGAAGGCGCGGGCGCTGACGTCAGCTCAGAAATAGAACTCAGGATTGCTCTTAATGTAGGTATTCTCGGCGAAAAAATTGTCTTCAACGGTAACTACAAAACCCATCGGGAGCTGGAGTTGGCCATACTTAACGATGTCCTGATTAACGTCGACAGCTTTCAGGAGCTAGAGACGATTGATAAAATAGCACGCCGTCTCGGCAAGCGGGCGAGGATCGGTTTCAGGATAAATCCAGACATCAGGGCCGACACCCACCCTTATATAGCTGTGGGACTCAGGGAGAGCAAGTTCGGGTTTGATGTCCCTAGCGGTCAAGCTTTGGCGGCTTACGAGCGCGCCAAGGAGATGCCCTCCGTTGAAGTGCTTGGCATCCATGCCAACGTGGGTTCACAGATCTTGGATGCCTCTCCATTTGTGGAGGAGGCTGAAAAGATCATGGGGATTGTTTCTGAGGTTAAAGAAAAGTTTGACATCGACATCAAGTTTGTGGACTTCGGCGGCGGCATCGGAATCCCCTACAAGCCTGGGGACAAGGAGTTACCTCCGGAGGAGGTGGCTGAGAAGATGGTCAACGTGGTGAAAAGAGTCGTACATGAAGAGGGACTGGAAAAGCCAATGCTGTTGCTGGAGCCCGGCCGCTTCATTGTCGGTGATTCCTGTGTGTTGTTGGCCAGGGTTGGTTATATCAAGGAGCGCCCGGGCATGCCGGACTGGGTGGCGGTAGATGCGGGCATGAATGCTCTGATGAGGCCGGCACTTTATGGTGCCTATCATCATATTGAACTCGCCAACAAGATGAATCAGAGGAACGAGTTACTCGTCAACGTCGCTGGCCCGCTCTGCGAATCTGGAGATTTTCTCGGGAAGGATAGAAGGCTGCCCAAAGTTGAGCAAGGAGATCTCGCGGTGGTTTTTGATGTGGGCGCATACGGGCTGGCCATGGCTTGTCAGCATACCGCCCAGCCGCGACCGGCCATGGTTCTCGTTAACGGAGAAAAGGCCGAGATAGTCAGAAGAAGAGAAACGTATGACGATCTCACTAGGCTTGACCGAATTCCCGGTTGGTTGAAATGAGGCGCATTGTGGTGAAGTTCGGCGGCACCAGCGTGGGCAATGCCGATCGCATCAGGCTGGGGGCCAAGTCCGTTTGGGATGAGTACCGCCGAGGAACCCAGATTGTCGTGGTGGTCTCGGCGATGGGGCATTACACCGATGAACTGGTGGCGGCGGCGAAGGGCAGCTCTCAGGATAAGATTGACCCCAAGGATTTTGACGATATCTTGGCGATGGGGGAACGCACCAGCGCCCGTATCTTCTCAGCAGCGCTGAAAAGCTTGGGCGTAAAGTCGATTTATGTTGATCCAGGGATGGAGATCTGGCCGGTGATTACGGATAGCAACTTCGGCATGGCGAACATCGACTTCGAGGCCACTAAACAGCGGGTGCAGAAGTTTATCGTGCCTCTACTCGAGGATGGAGTGGTCCCTGTCATCTGCGGCTTTCTGGGACGTGATAGAAAGGGCAACGTGACGACTATCGGTCGGGGCGGCAGTGACATCACCGCCTTTCTCATTGGCAGGTGCTTGAAAGCCGACGAGGTAATTATCGTCACCGATGTCGAAGGAGTTATGACGGCTGACCCTAACAAGGTTCCCGAGGCCAAGCTCCTGAGGAGCATCACGGTCGAGGAGATGACCGATCTCGCCAGGTTCGGGGCCCAAGTGATGCACCCGAGGGCGATGGCTTACAAGGACCCGGACATAAGCGCGAAGGTTATACACTATCGACACGGTAATTTACGTGTGAGTGGAACCAAAATAGTTGGTCCGAGGGATGATGGTTTGGCAAGCGTTAGGCTGCACGAAAAGCCGCTGGCGATGCTGACGATCGTGGGTGAGTCCATGCAGACCACGCCGGGCATTCTGGCCAAGTTTTCAGCCCCGCTGAGCAAGGCAGGAATAAATATCTATGCAGTTTCCATCGGCCCCAGATCATTCTCCATCTATCTTGCCGAGGAGGACGCGAAGAGGGCGATGACGATACTTCACCGCGTCGTCGTCGGCAGCAAGCTGAAGGCGATCACCAGCGAGGGCAACATCGCCATGATCGTAACTGAGAGCGAGCGTTTCATCTATGCCCCGGGCGTTATCGCAAAGTTGACCGAGCCCCTGGCCCGGGCCAAGATCAACATCGTCGAGATAATCTCCAGCCGGGCATCGATAAGCTTCTTCGTTAACTGGGAGGTCCGTGAGGAGGCGCTGAAACTCTTCAAAAAAGCAATGAAAGATATCGAGGGTTGATCTATGTTTGAGGGCGTTTATACTGCGATGGTGACCCCCTTTGACAGGGATGGGAAGATCGATGAGGAGGGACTTCGCGAGAACGTGAGGTTCCAGATCAGGAAGGGCATCCACGGCTTGGTTCCGACCGGCACCACCGGAGAATCGCCCACCCTCTCCTACGAGGAACACAACCGCGTCATTGAGATTGTTGTCGATGAGGCGGGAGGCAGGGTGCCGGTCTTGGCCGGGACCGGGAGCAACAGCACCTGGGAGGCGCTGATGCTCACCAAGCACGCAAAGGAGGTCGGGGCCGATGGCGCGCTGATCGTTGTGCCCTACTATAATAAGCCCACCCAAGCCGGTCTCTACGCCCATTTCAAGAAACTGGCCGAGGAAGTCGACATTCCTCAGATGATATATAATATCCCCTCCCGCACCGGAGTGAATATGCTTCCGGAGACGATGGCGAAGCTGGCCAAGCTGAAGAATATCGTGGGCGTGAAGGAGGCCAGCGGTGATCTCAACCAAGTGGCCAAGATTATCGAGCTTACCCGCGGAGAGGATTTCACGGTAGTTTCAGGTGACGACGCACTGACCCTTGAGATAATGAAGTTGGGTGGTCGGGGGGTTATCTCGGTGGCATCCAATATTGTACCTGAGAAGGTGGTCAAACTGGTCGATTCCTTCCGCGCGGGTGATGTCGAGACGGCGAGGAGGTTGAACGATGAACTCATGCCGCTCTTCAAGGCGCTCTTTATCGAGACCAACCCGGTACCGGTGAAGACTGCTATGAACTGGATGGGTATGCCCGCTGGTGGCTACAGGCTGCCGCTGGTGGAAATGCAGCCGGAGAATCAGGAGAAGCTGCGCCGGGTTCTGGTCGAGATGGGGGTGTTGTGATGATCCGGGTAGCGGTCTGCGGGGCGGCCGGACGAATGGGAAGGCTGATCGTCCGCCAAGTGGCCAGCCAGAAGGACATGAAGCTAGTGGCGGCGGTGGACGTGCCCGAGCACCCTATGATGGGGAAGGATGCCGGATTAATTGCTGGCGCCCAGAAGCTGGGTGTCAATCTCGTGGAGTCGACCAAGCTCAGCGAGGTCCTCAAGAAAGCCAAGCCCCATGTCCTCGTCGACTTCACCGTTGCCGAGGCCTCAGTACAGAATATAAAAGCCGCCTCCCGGGCCAAGGTTGCTGTTGTTGTGGGCACCACTGGTTTCACGGAACAACAGAGAAAGGAGCTGGAGAGGACGATAAAAAGGAGCGGCATCCGTGCGGTGATTTCCCCCAACTTCTCAGTCGGGGTGAATGTGTTTTTCAAGCTGGCTCGTGAGGCCGCCGCCATCCTCGGCAGGGATTATGAGCCCAGCATCACTGAGGTACACCACGTTTACAAGAAGGATGTCCCCAGCGGAACGGCGTTGAAGGCAGCGGAGGAGGTGGCAAAGGAGCTCGGCATTGATCCCGAGGAGATTAAGATAAAGTCGATTCGGGAGGGAGAGGTGGTTGGCGATCACACGCTGGTGTTTTCAGACCCCTTTGAGGCTCTGGAGATTACCCACCGGGCCAAGAGCCGCGAGGTTTTTGCAGCTGGGGTGATGAGGGCAATTCGCTACGTGCTCAAGAAGGGGAAGCCCGGAATAATAAGGGACATGCAGGATGTGCTTGGGCTGCGATAATCAACACTCATTTTTCAGAAATGTTATGAATTGTTTCAATTCTGTCGGGGGCACGAGTTGACTGTCACCAATTTACACTGGAGCTATCTCTCTTTCCTCGGAGAGATTTTATATTATAAGCAACAGTTGGAAAGCGTAGGTAATGAAAAATGACAACTAGGGTAATCGTTGACAGCAGGCTTTGTGGATTTAAGACGGTGGTCACGGTTGTGAAAGATGGTCGGTCCACAAAGGTGAAGCTGGAGAGCAGTTGTGCTAAGATAAGGGATTATGGTGAGTGCCTGCCTGAGGTGAGAAAGGAGGACCTATACCGGGCGGAGACGAGCCCGGTCTTTTCGAGGGCTCGCGAGGCCCACTTGACTCCCACTTGCATTGTTCCCGTTGCCGTGATGAACGCCTGCTGGATAGAAAATCAGCTCATTTCCAAGAACTTGGCCCTGAGCAATAAGGAACTCAAGATAATTTTCGAGGAGTAGACCTAAAATCTTGACCCGCTAGGTCTGCACATGGTCCTGCAGGCGCTGGTTCTGTTTGTGAAAGGGACAGGGTCGCCCGGATCTGCAGAAACGGCATTTTTCCGGCTTCGGCGGCTGCGGCAGCGGCCCGACCATGTGCCCGTATTTGCGGCGAGGCAACCGATCACCAGCTGATTTTGGTAGGTAACTGTTAAAAGGTGTTCGCTCATAAATTTTAGTATTGACGAAAATTTGGCAGGTGCGATGGTGGCAAGAATAAGCGTGGGCATACTGGGCGCGACCGGTGAAGTGGGGCAGAAGTTCGTCGCGAACCTGCAGAACCACCCGTGGTTCCAGATCTCTGCTCTCTTTGCCTCCGAGAGGTCGGCCGGAAAGAGCTATGCCGAGGCGCTGGGCTTCGGCACCGAGGAGTCCAGATGGTTTCTCAAGGCCGCCCCCGAGAGGAGAATTCTTGACCTAGAGGTGAGGGACGTTAACGAGGCCCGCGGGGATGAGGTGGACCTCTTTTTCTCCGCGCTGCCTTCGGAGACGGCGCTTGGGGTCGAGGGTAAAATTGCTAGGGAGAAGCCGGTCGTCAGCACGGCCTCGGCCTACAGGTATTTTGATGATAGCTTCACCTATCTTCCCGGCGTTAACGAGAAACACGTTAAGATCATCGAGATTCAGCAGAGGAGGCGAGGCTGGAAGGGCTTCGTCGTTCCGCAGCCCAACTGCACCACCATCGGCTTGGCCTTGTCCCTGAAGCCCATTTATGATAGGTTCGGGCTGGAGAGGGTGACGATGGCGTCAATGCAGGCAGTTTCCGGTGCTGGTTACGCGGCGGTCAGCAGCTGGGCAAGTCAGCGACGGGCCCAAGGCAGCAACTTGCCTGAGCCCTCCCCGGAATATGTTCCCGGGACCTTTGAGGGCAACGTGATCCCATACATCAAGGGGGAGGAGGAGAAGGTCAAGAGGGAAACGGTGAAGCTGCTCGGCGATTTCATCGAGGGCCGAATTGTCCCGGCTTCCTTCAAGATAGCCTGCAAGTGCAACCGCGTCCCTGTTCTCGACGGTCATACCGAGTCGGTCTTCATTGAGACGAGGGATAAATGCACCGTTGAGGAGCTGAAGGAGGCTTGGAGGAACTACCGGGGCGAGCCGCAGCGGCTGGGCCTGCCCACGGCGCCGAGGCAACCCATCGTCGTCACCGAGGCGGTCGACCGCCCGCAGCCGAGGTTTGACTGCTTGGTCGAGGGAGGGATGGTCGCCGTCATCGGTGGAGTGGAGCCCAATGTTTTCGAGAATGGCTTTCAGTACACTGTGCTTTCCCACAACACCGAGCTGGGTGCGGCGAAGGGCGCGGTTCTGGCTGCGGAGTACCTCTACAGCATCGGCCTAGTCAAGTGAATTGGACTAATCATCGCAGCATTTTTGGCCTTGATAACTCGCGCAACAGTCTGCGCTCGCGATATTTCTGGTAGCCGAATATTAATAGGATGATGCCCACGCCGACGAGGTAGAGGAGCCAAGGGCTGGGCAGCAGTGTTCCGACGGTTCCTAGGGTGACTGCGGTGAAGACGCTTGAGGCCACCGCACCCACGGCAATGGAGTAAATTATGGTGCTTTTCTTTATGTTGAGCATCACGGCGGCGAGGGCGGCCCAGGAGACGCCGAAGGTAAAGGTGAATGCCATTACACCAATCCCGAATCCCTTCTGACCCACCCGTCGTTCAAATTCTCGGGTGTTTTTCTCTAGGCTGGCCCGGAGTCTCTCCGACCTAGTCCAGGCACTACGAGCGATCCTTTTGATCAGACGGTTCTCGTAGATTAACCGGTAGCGAATGGCCTCCAAGATGAGGAACCAGATCGGGACAAGGGCGGCGTGGACGATGCTCACCAGAAGCGCCGTTTCAAGGATGGACAGTCCCTGGGAAAAGCAGTAGGGCGTGGAGCCTAGAGGCCCGAAGAGAAAGGTTAAGAACACGATGAAGAAGAAGTCGACCATGCTATCATCCCCTTAATTTTCGGCGGTAAAGGAGAAGAGATTTTTGGTCTCAAGTGGTGCGGCGTTATGGCTATAAAAATCAGTTTTGGGATGGTAGCGGGGGGTGGAACTTCAGAAGCCGGCTTGCCGCCGCCTTCTCTTGAACCACCGACTTCCGGCATCCATGCCTTTTGGCACGAATGTCTCCGGGTGTCGCAGGAGCGCCAAACTCACGGCTTGACGCCTTATGAGCTTCGCCCGTGGTTTTCCCACGACCGGCGGGCACTCCATGCTGCCCTACCCTTGTAGGCACTAGGCTCGCTACGGAGGGTAGCTCTCCCGCTACCGTGAAATCGTCAGCTCTTTTCGGATAAATGGATTGCGGTTTTTAGTGCCGCTAGGATCAATGGCGGCCGTCAAGGTTGCTTGGCGGGCATCAAAACCCTGCGCAGGTAGCTCCCCAAGATGGCGCCCAGCCCAGTGAGGACGATGAAGATGGTCACGTAGTAGAGGAGGAAGTTACCGATGAGCAGGTAGAGAAGCTGCTCCGCGTTTACCGTGTATCCGGCTGTGGAGATCATCGCTAGGATATCTGGAAGACTGGTTTGGTAGAGAAAGAGGTGAATGGGCACGAACAGTACAGCCAAGGTTATGGTTGCGTTAACGGCACCAGCCCGAAAGAGCGTCTTCCATTCAGTGGTGTTTTTTATCAGGTATCCCGTCAAGACGCCGCCGAAGAGGGGAGAAGCCACGCCGCCGCCGATGAGTTGAGCTGTGACGGCGGAGAAGATGAAGCCCACTACTACCGGAATCAAAAAAGTCCTGCGGTCGAGTTTGCGGCTGAAAATGAAGAGTAGGAGGACAAAGAGAGCCGCCCCAAAAATCGCGTAGGCAGCCCGGAAGGTCAACTCTTCCATGAGATCATCACAAATAAACAGCGCTGGCGGGAATAAAAAGTATAAGCTATAAAGGGGTTATTATCCCTTGGTGCTCGCGTGAGGGTCTATCTGGACAATGGCACGACCACCCAAGTTGCCAAGGAAGTCGTTGACGCTATGCTACCCTATTTTACCGAGAAGTTCGGCCATCCTATTTTTCCCTATTCACTTGGTTTGGAGGCCGCGGAGGCCGTGGAGAGATCGCAGCGGGCCATCGCAGAAACTATCAACGCCAAACCTGAGGAGGTAATCTTCACTTCGGGGGCAACTCAGGCCAACGACATGGCCATCCGCGGTGTTGCCTATGCTAACCGCCACCGCGGGCGTCACATCATAACCACCAAGGTGGAGAACCCATCGGTGCTCAGGGTCTGCGAGAGGCTGGAGAAGGAAGGCTTCAGGGTCGACTATCTTCCCGTCGATGGTGAGGGATTTGTTGATATCGCTGAGCTTGAAAAAAGGTTGACCGAGGAGACGATACTGGTAAGCGTGGCCAACGTTAACGACGAGATCGGCACCATTCAGCCGGTGGATGAGATCGGTGAAATTCTGCGGGGGCGAAAGGAGAAAATATACTTTCACGTCAACGCTGCGGCGGGCTATGGTCGAGTGAGGATTGATGTGAGGAAAATTGGTGCAGACTTGTTAAGCCTGAGCGCCCACAAGGTTCACGGCCCCAAAGGAGTTGGCGCCCTCTTCATCACGGAGAACACACCAATTGAGCCGGTTTCCTACGGTTACATCTCCATGTTCAAATTGAAACCTGGGACCGAGAATGTTCCCGGCATAGTAGGGTTTGGTAGGGCCGCTGAGCTGATGGCTGAGAATTTTGATCGCGATATTTTCAACATGAGGAGGCTGCGCGACAGGCTGATGGCCGGCTTGGAGGAGATTCCTCATACGGTGATCAACGGCCCGCGCGGGGAGAAGCGCAGCCCGGCGAACGTTAGCTGCTCCTTCAAGGGTGTGGAGGGGGAATCGATGATGCTGCACCTTGATCTCAACGGGATTTCGGTTGCCACGGGATCTGCCTGTTCCACGACCAAGCTGGAGCCCAGCCATGTCCTCACGGCGATCGGGGTCAAGGCGGCGGTGGCCCACGGGACGATAAGGTTTACCCTGAGCCGATATAACACCGAGGAGGAAATAGACTACACGCTGAGCGTGGTGCCGCGCGTGGTGGAACAGCTCAGGAGGATAAGCCCGGTGAAGCCGGAGCAGCTGTGAGGTGTCGAAATGACTGTGGAATATACTGAGAGGGGAATGCTTAAGTATAGCGAAAAGCTGCTCGAGCGCTTCCGGAATCCGAAGAACATCGGTGAGATGGAGAACCCGACCGTGGTGGCGGAGGAGGGTGACCCACAGTGCGGGGACATGTTCCGGATGTTTTTGAAGATCGAAAATAACCGCATAGTTGACGCCAAGTTTCTCTCCTTTGGGTGCGCGGCCAACATAGCCACCGGTGACGTCACTGTGGACTTGATTAAGGGGAAGACGGTGGCCGAGGCGGAAAAGCTGCAGATCAAGGAAATCGCCGAGGCGCTGGGCGGATTGCCGGCGATAAAGATGCACTGCGCCGTGCTTTCCTATAAAACCCTGAAGAAGGCGCTCGCCGAATACCATAAATCCAGCACGGTTTCTCAGGGATGATATCGTTGGTCGAGGAGAGGCTTACAGTTCCAAAGTTCAGGGACGACTGTCTGGTTACCAAGGGCATCGATGTTAAGGACTTGGTCGGGGTCAGAAAGGAAGCCTTGCTTTATGTACACCCGTGCACCTCAGAGCGGGGTAAGCTGATGGCCGACATAGAGCTCACCAAGGAGACCGATTCAAGGTTTCTGGACTCAGAGAAGCTCTGCTCGTTGCTGAGGATCCACCGCCACCGCTTTTCCGACCTCAGATGCAGCGAGAATTTAGGTGTGGCCAAGCTGAGGTGGGGCGGTCGGGACATCAGCATCTTCAGGAACGGGAAGATAAAGATCCAACAGGCGAGGGACCGCGAGGAGATACTGAGGGTGGCCAACGCCGTGTCGCGCCTGATCTGGGCGGCAGTGGTCTGCAACGTTTGTGGAGAGCCAGTAATAAATTGTGCCTCGGGGGAATGTGGAAAATGCCTTTTACCCGAGCAGACGACGGTTGAGGTCTCAGGAATCGCGGGTTCTGAGTTGCTTCAGCAGGGACATGCGGCTCTGCAAGGTCTTGAGGGGCTGATTCCGCAGGAGTACGAGAGCAGGCTCCAGCGGGCCAGATTTCTGGCGCTGCATTTTGCGATAGAGACGCCGCGGAAGGAGGACGCCGTGCTCGGCCTGCTGCTGCTGGCCAAGGCTGAAAAAATGAAAAGGTGAAAACTGGATACGGATCCGGTTTACTCGAGGCCCCACCTTTTGGTCATTTTCACGATGAGGAAGATCACCAGCGCCACTATCAGAAAGGTCATCAATGCGCCGATGAAATGGCCGACTCTGAAGGGACCGATCTCGATGGCCTCCCACATCGTTCCCGGAACCCCCAACTGGATTATCGGCATTATCAGGTCAATCACCAGAGCCTGTACTAGAGCACCCAGATAGAGACCGATGATGAAGGCCACGGCCATCCCCAGCACCTTGTACTTGGTGATGAAATCCAAAAACTCCGCGATGAGGCCCTTCTTTGCTGGGGCGGGTGGTGCAGGCTTTGGCTCCAAAAGCTTCCTGATCTGGCGCAGCTCCTCCAGAATCTCGTTATTGTCGGTCAAGACTCCACCAACCAAGTTTGAGGCAGTTTTCCATCTTATATAATTTGTTAGCGGGCGGCGATGTTACCTCTTCCTCTGCTTTATTGCCCGGAGGACCTTCTCAGGTGTGAAGGGGGACTCGGTGAACCTGATGCCAATGGCGTTGTAGATGGCGTTGGAAATGGTGGGCAGAACTCCATCGATGGCCGGCTCGCCGATGGGCTTGGCACCAAAGGGACCCGTGGGATCATAGCTAGGCACGAGGATAGTCTTTATTTTGGGAATGTCGGGCGCGGAGAATATTTTATAGTCTCTGAAGTTGGGATTTAACACCCGGCCGTTTTCATCGAAGATAAATTCCTCGGTGAGCGCGTAGCTTATCCCGTTGACAATTGACCCCTCTACCTGACCTTCAGCCAGAGTCGGGTTTATGGCCGTCCCGCAGTCAACTGCACAGACATACGAGAGAACTTTGACCTGTCCCGTCTCCTTATCGACTTCGACCTCGGCAAATTGGGCTGTGAAGGTCTGTGGGTGCAGGTGGCTGTACTCTGAAGCCGTCGCCGCGATCTGGAACTGGTTCTTACTGTACATGGCTCGTCTGGCGATCTGGCTGAACTCCACCCTGCTGCCGCTTTTGGTCGACACCACTCCTTTGTTTTCCAGCTTCAGGTTCTCAGGTGGTTCGTTGAGCATCTCCGAAGCCACTCGGAGTATCTGCTTCTTGATTTCCTCAGCAGTTTTGATGACGGCCAGCCCGGAGAGGTAAGTGGTTCCTGAGGCGTAGGCACCCTTGTCATAGGGGGTCACGTCGGTGTCGGTGGCGTAGATGACCACATCCTCCAGCGGGATGTCCAGCGCCTCGGCGAAGATCTGGGAGAGCACGGTGTCGCAGCCGCCACCGACATCGCTGGCGCTGATGAGGAGGTTGAAGGAGCCGTCCTCGTTCATCTTCGCGGTGACCGAGCTGGCATCCAAGAGGGCGACGGTGCCGCCGTGCACGGTGCAGACCATACCCACGCCGCGCCTGAGGGGACCGTCAGGTTGATTGCGGTAGCGCTCACGTTTTTCCTTCCACCCGAAGGCCTCCGCGCCCCGGTCGATGCATTCAGGCAAGGCGCAACTGTCCACCTTCTGCTCGGCGCCCTTGCCGATCTCGCTCAGCGCGCTGAAGATGGGCGAAGTTTCCCCGACCCTTATGGTGTTCTTCTTCCAGAATTCAACCGGGTCCATGCCGATCGCGTGGGCCATCTCGTCCATCATGATCCCCATGGCGAAGGTGCCCTGCAGGACCCCGTAGCCCCGGTAGGCCCCAGCGTTGAGGAGGTTGGTATAGACAGTGTCGCCGATGAACTTGATGTTCTGGCACCTGTAGAGAGGCAGCGTCTTGGCACAGGTGCTGCCGAGGACGGTCATGCAGTGGGGACCGTAGGCCCCCGTGTTGCTAATCACGCGCATCTCGATTGCGGTGACGGTTCCGTCCTTCTTCACCCCGGTTTTCACTTTCATTATCATCGGGTGGCGGGTCCTCGTGGAGACGAAGACCTCGGGCCTGTTGAAGACGAGCCTCACGGGTCGTTTCGTCCTCAGCGTGAACATGGCGCAGACGTCCTCAACAACGATCTCCTGCTTGGATCCAAAGCCACCGCCAATCCTTGGTTTGATCACCCGAACCATCCTCTCTGGAAGTTGTAAGCAGTGGGCAATAATCCTGCGCGCGTAGTAGGGCACCTGCGTTGAGCTGCGGACGACAAGGCGCCCCGTATGATCTAGATAGCTAATGCAGGAATGCGGTTCCAGAGCGCAGTGCTGGGCGTAGTGGTTCTTGATCGTGTGTTCGACCACGACGTCGGCCTCTTTCAGACCTCGTTCGGGGTCCCCAGTCTTAACTTCGATGTGGGCGCAGTGGTTGTGTTTTGGGTCATAGAAAAGGGGCAACAACTGTCGGCAGTCAGGTTCATCATGGATTACCGGTGCTCCTTCCTCCATCGCTTTTTCCGGGTCGAAAACTGCCGGTAAAATTTCGTAATCGACCTTGATCAGGCGGAGAGCTTTTTCGGCGATCTCTTCAGTTTCTGCCGCCACGGCTGCCACGCGGTCGCCAACGTAGCGCACCTTGTTGTCGAACATGACCATGTCGTAAGGCGACGGCTCCGGCCAGCCCTGCCCAGCGCTCGTGTACAGCACACGGGGTACATTCTTGTAACAGAGCACCGCGTGAACTCCAGGCAGCGCCTCGGCCTCGCTGGTGTCGATGTTTCTGATGCGCGCGTGGGCGTGTGGGCTCCAGAGGATCCGCGCGTGGAGCATGTCTTCGAGCTTTATGTCGTCCGTGAACAGGGGTTTACCTCTCGCCAGAAGTGCCGCGTCGATTTTTTTGACCCTTTTACCCACTATTTTGAAGTCCCTCATGGGCTTTTACCCCTCATTCGCTTTGCAGCCAACTGGATGGCCGCGATGATCTTGACGTAGCCGGTGCAGCGGCAGAGATTTCCCTTTATTGCCCGCCTGATCTCCTCCTCGGTGGGATTTTGATTTCTATCCAGTAACGCCTTGGCCGAGATTATCATTCCCGGAGTGCAATAGCCGCACTGGATGGCCCCGGCGTCGATGAAAGCCTGCTGGATAGGGTGCAGGTTTTCATCCGTTCCAATACCCTCGATGGTCGTTATCTCTCTTCCATTTACTGCAACGGCCAGCGTCAGGCAGGAGAGGACTGGCTTGCCGTCGAGAAGGACCGTGCAGGCACCACACTCGCCAGTCCCGCATCCGTACTTGGTTCCCTTCAGGCCCAGCTCATCCCTTATCACGTTGAGGAGCAGATCCTTCGGTTTGACGAACACCTTTCTCTTCCTTCCGTTGATGGTGAATTCAATCTCACGCATCATCCGTTCATCCCCCGACCCTTTCCAGCGCCTTTAACAACGCCCGTTTTACCAGAACTTTGCCCACCTCGATTTTATATTCAGGCGAGGCGCGGATTGATTTGGAGCGGCACTGAAAACCTTGGCCACAGATTTCAGCCGCTTTGCCGATGACTTCCCCGTCCAGCTTTCTGCCCTCCAACATCTTCTCCGCCTCCCTAGATCTGAGCAGCGTGGGGCCAATGCCGCCGCCGACTACGACCCTCGCCTCCTCGCAAATGCCGTCCTTGTTGAGCGTGACCCTGACGGCAGCGTTGACGATGGCTAGGTCCTCCGAGGTTCTTGCCAGCTTGATGAACGCCGTTCCCGAGCGCTCGGGTGGTCTCCCCACCACGATCTCCTTCAGCAGTTCGTTTTTCAGCTTGGTTTTCCTCACGCCGACGAAAAATTCTTCAAGCGGTAGAATCCTCTCGCCATTTGCTCCCACTATTTTTAACTGGGCGTCGAGGGCCACCAGCGCGGGCGGCAGGTCAGCGGACGGGACGGCATTGCAGATGTTACCGCCGATGGTAGCCATATTTCTCACTTGTACGGTCCCCAACTCCTTTGCCGCCTCGCAGATGAGCCCATAATTTTCCCTAATCACCCGAGACTCCTCAATCTCTGCTAGGGTTGTCGCGGCGCCGATCCTGAGTTCCGTGCCATCCTCAACAATGCATTTCAGATCGGGAATTTTCATGATGCTCACTAAAACTTTAGGCTTGATTTTTTCCTCCTTTATATCAACCAGCAGATCGGTACCTCCGGCGATCAACTTGGCATCATCGCCATATTTTTGAAGTAAACTTACTGCCTCAGAAATATTCACGGGCTCAAAATATTCAAAGTCGCAGAGCAGGGCCCTATTGTAGGTCTTGATGATCGTCTCCACCTCCCATAACGATGCCTATCCAGATGTTGTCTCCATCCTTTAACTCTTTATTCAACGAGGCCAGTTTTTCGTTAACGAAGACGCGTAGGTGCTCGATTTCATCCTCCCTGAAGCCTACCTCCAGCAGCATCGATTTTAGGTTAGACTCTGGAGGCAGCTCCATCTCAAAAACGTTTTCCTTTCTCACCGGCCTCAGGCCGGGCATGAGTTCAACTTTGACCCGGATGCTCATTGAGATCATCTTTTGCAGATGATTTTCAACTCCGGTGTTTTTATGGTTAACTTAGCCGAAACCGCCCGTCTGAAGTTTTACTCGCTTTCCCCTTCAGACCTCGGCTAATTTCCTTATTCTCTTCAACCGTTTGCTGCGTTCACCCAGTTTGCCGCGCACCCTCAGCAAAGCCTGTTTTCTTTTCTCCGCCTTCAGCCTAGCTTTCTTCAGCTTTGCGTGGGCGAGCTTCAGGGCGATCTCCTTTCTCTTGGCCTTAGCCCTGGCCTTGCCGAGTTTGATGGCCTTAGCCCTGATTATGGCCTCCTGCTGCTTTCTAGCCTGCTCAAGTTCTTCCAGCTTTCTTTCATATCTCTTGACAGCGGCTCTCGTGTGGAGCCCAGCCCCAAGGAGAATTACCCCGAGGATGACACCGACCACCGCAGCCCGGTTGGTCGTGATCCAAGGGAAGATCCAGGTTTGGTTCGGTAAATGTCCCAGAAACACCAACAGCAGAAAAAGTACTCCTAGAAAAATAAGAAAGGCGCCGAGTCCGATGAGGGTGCTGCCAACCTGCCCTCTTTCGGCCATGAATCACCGATGAAGTTATTGTTTTTATAACATATATATTTGCCGCGAAAAATGTTAATTTCATGAGATCATTTAATCTAAAGATAATTTTTTGTATTGTTTTGTTAAAAATAAATTAATATATAAAGAGAAGGAAACGATTAATTATGAAAGAGGATAAAAGAAGAAAAGTAACTCCTGAAGTTGTAAGGAAGATGCGGGAGCTGAGAAGTCAGGGCATGACTTATCAGAAGATCGCAAAGGAACTCAATCTCTCCTATCTCACCGTTTACAAATATCTGAACGTGGAGAAATATCCCGAGGCCAGGATAGAGGCCGAGGAAGGGGCCACGGCTAGGACTGAGGCGGTCCCGGAGAAAAAGCCCGGGTTTTGGGCAAAGCTGAAGGAAAAACTGGGTTCCTAGTTGATCAAGCCGCTCCCGGCTCCCGCTTTTTCTTTCGGATGAGCAGAAGGGATATTTATAACAAAGTTATGTAAATTTAGGTTGAGGGGATATCTGGTGAGGAAATGAAGCCGCTGTGCGAACTCGTGAGCGGGCAGGTGCTGCCCGCTATCCGGGCGATGGTGGTGAAGGATTTGGTCAGGCGCTACGAGCTGAGTCAGGTTGAGGTGGCGAAGAAGCTGGGGATCACGCAGCCCGCGGTCAGCCAGTACCTTAGCGCGCTCCGGGGCAAGAGGAAGCTGGAAAAGAAGCTGATGAAATCCATCGGCGGTGAGATCAGGAGCCTCGCCGACGATGTGGCCAGCGGCAAGCTCAGTCAGGCCGATGTGGTCAGGCGATATTGCGCCATCTGTAGCCGGATGAAGAAGAAGGGGATTTTCCAGGACTTTGGAACCAGCTGAAAATAATTTTATTTGTCCGTTCAATCATGGTTGGTTTAGCTTTTGATACCAATCACCTAACTTTACCTTTTTCATCACCAGCTCATTCCAACATAAGAGTAATGGCCTCTTGGATGGTTGAGACCTCTTGGACCTTGACTTTCCAGCCCATGTTCTCGGCATACTCGTTTAGGTTGACCGTTACCGGCTCAAGCATGATCTTGGTGAAAGGACCAACCTTGTAAGCTACCTGTTTATATACAATTACATTTGACTGACCGGGCGGGACTAGGAACAATTCTTTGCCCGCTTTTTCCGCCGCCTCGAGCTTGGCGATTAGTCCACCGACCTTGCCGATGCTGCCATCATCATTGATTTCACCTGTGATCACGACGTTGTTTTTGACCTGTTTGTTGTCCAGCACAGCGATGGTGAGTACCGTCATCGCGGCGCCGGCGCTCGGACCCCCAACCAGCTGGATTGGTTCATCGGAGCTGACGGAAAAGCTGATGTCCAAGCCCTTGATGCCGACGTTATCGTCATCCACAGGTAAACCGAGGTAGTTCGCTGCGACCGAGACCGCGATCCACTGGGCATATTGAAAATCAGCCTCCACCAGCGGGGCCGTGTTCACGTATATCTCGCCGGTGCCAGGCCTTACTTCCACGTTCAGGTTCAGCAGCGCGCCAGTTTCATTGGCACTCACCGCAACGATGGCAATTGAGGAGCTTCTCGAGTTTTCTAACCCCATAACCTTTGCCTGAGTTTCTATCTTGCCGAGGTTCGAGATGGAGATGCCAAAAACCGTTCCGCCAACGAAGGCCAAGGCAGCCACGAACACGGCAATTAAATAAATCCTGTTCTTTTTCCTCATCATTTCACCAACGATCATCTATTTTGAAAGTCGATAGCGGGTTTGCCGCGCTGGATGTTAAAAATTTGTTGATGAGTTTCACCAACCCCGGCCTTTAGGCACTGGTTGTTTCCACGGCTCCATTGGTATTGGTAACTCTTTTGACCACGACCACCAAGTTGGCGGAAACTCAGGACGCCATACTCTTGCCTGTTCCAGCATTCTTTCGGCGCAGTCAAGACGCATGAAGGCCATCTTGAGGATGAAGACAGCCTTTTCAAGGTTGCCGGTGCTGTTCTCAGCAATGGCGTTGTCTCTGAGTTCTATGGCGGCTTGAATCTGGACCTCTGCCGCTCTAATCCCTGGGTGATTCTCGGACGTTTCTTCAAGTTTCTGTTGAACTTTGGTTAATTTGTTGTCGAATTTTTCCAGACCCTCTAGGAAAAGCTGGGACAGATTTTCCTGAACTGGCCACCTGTTTTCGATCCAAGGAACAGGTCCGCCGCCGATGCGAAGTTTCAGGCCGATTCTTGCATCCATCAGCAGATTGTCAGCGTCAAAGTATCTGCGCAACTCTCCAGGCAGCTGTCCCCTGATCCGGCTGATCATTATCCGTAGTTGTTCCATTACCAGCTGGAGCTGTGCCAAGATATTTTCCCGGGCTTCATCAGTGCCGGCTTGGTACCGCTGCTCCAGTTCCTGCAATATCCTGATTATGTTCTCCAAACCCTCAGGAAATCCCGGCGCGTTCTCAACAAATCCTCTGGACCTGCTGATGCACTCGCCTGCAAGTTTCAGTTCCACCAACCCAATTCCGGGCACCTGTTCCTGCATCCACCGCACGATTTCCTCCTTGGCTTCGACTTCGGCCGAGGCCACCTTTGTCATCTTCTCATGGAACTCCTCGAGAATCTGTGCATATTCTAAGCCCTTTCCCTTGTTCACCATTTGCAGGTATTCATCCCATCTTCTCTTCATCTGTTCTTCTTCGCTGACCATACGAATTTTTTCGCCAAGTCGCCTCAGACCGTAAAGAGGAGAATCCGGTGAAGCACCGATGGAGTCGACGATTATCGGGGTGGCCATGGCTCCGCCTATAGATGCTGCAACTATTACCAGCACGATTGCTACGGCAATACCCGCTTTTCCCAACCGGGACATCTTTAAATCACCATTGATTTTTGATAGGACTGAGTCGAAATAGCTATTTAATTGATTTCCCAAGACGGTTCATTTTGCCTTTTTGAAAAGTAAAAAATGGTTTTTAAAATATTTTTTAAGACTTTTTTCAATTTTTTATCGTTCATAATTCTTTAAAATTTCTTTAATTCTTAAAAATAGCTTTTAAACGCCCTATTTATTATTTGTTCAGGGAGAACCAGAACGTGATGATATTTAATAATTTTCAAACCTATATAGGTTGATTGGCTTAATACTGTCCGATGACGCTTCGAGAGGCTTTCGGCGTTGTGGCGCTGGTGATCGTGCTGCAGATATTCATTGGGCTGTTGCTCTATGGCCCATTGCAGGCCTCGTCCAGCCTTGATATTTACACAATCTTGGTTGCTATCGCTTTGATGGCCGCGGTTGCCGGCGGAATAGCTTCAGTGCTGGCGTTTATCTTCAAGAAGTATTCCACGGAGCGGGCGATGCGCGTTGTCCTGATGACGCTGACCGAGGATGAGCGGCGGGTTTTTGAAGCAATACTACGTTCGAACGGCCGGGCCTATCAGGACAAACTCAGACGTGAACTCGACATGTCGAAATCGAAACTGAGCGCTCTGGTAAAAAATCTCGAGCGAAAGCATGCCATAACCAAGGAGCGCTACTTCAGGACCAATGTGTTGAAGGTGAGCAAGGATTTTCTTGGCGAGTAATTTATTTTTCGAAGGCATCAGCGGAACAAACACCAGTTAATAGTTCTCAACCGATGATTTTTACCTCACTGGCAAACAACGCCTTCTCCCTCTCGCTGAAAATATTCAGTTCAACCGGCATCAGTAATATTGCATCGTTTTCGATGAATTGGAAGCGCTTTTCTTGGAGGAATTTATAAGTCATATCAAATCCAAAGCGGCTCACCAAATATTCTAACCCGTCGAGGAGCACAATCGAGCCCCTGTTATTTCTGATGAATTCACCGATCCTCATGCTGATTTCTTGGAGATTGTCTGTTGTGTCATAACCCTTCAGTGGCACGGAGGATATTATGATGATGTTTTCCTTAGGGATTCTATATTCAATTAGTTTCTCAGGGTCTTCTCTGGTGAAACAGATGCCGGGAACCCCAAGCAGCATTAGATGTGAGGCAATGTTATAGGCGGCACGGTGGGAGCGGTACAGGTAGCATTCACCCTTAGAGATTTCGTTAATTCTGTAGATGAACTTCAGTTGCTCGAGTTCAAAATTCTTGCGCGTGATAATTAGCGCTAAAGCGTTGGCAGCAGCTTTTAAGAATTCCATCTCCGCCTCGTCTTGGCGGTGACCCTCTTGGATGTAAAGATCGATTACACCAACGACCTTGTCGTCTGTCAGAATAGGGACGCAGTAGTGGCCGTGAGGCCGTATTCCCTCGTATTTCGTCTCGTGATTTTCATCCACATGGTCGGTGAATATAATTTTCTTGGTCGCCGCTGCCCTGCCGCAAAGACACCTGCCGAACGGGACGGTGCTGCAGGTTTGTAAAATTTCTGGAACCTTATGTTGAGTTTTCAGCACTAAGGTGTTTTGCTCGTCGTCAGCAAGGAAAATGCTGCCTCGTTGCTCAAGGTTGAGCCAAGAGAGAGAAAGAATGGTTTTTAGGGCTCGTTTTAGTATTTCTTCCATGGAATAGTTTAGAGGGAGGCTCAACAGAGAGACTATCGCGCTCTGGATTTCGCTGCTTCGCCTGAGCTGCGTTTCCATCAGATGGCGCTCGGTAATGTCTTCAATAGCCAGTAGAACCATCGGCTTCCCTCCTTCTTTCGTTCGCATCTGTTTAGCGTTCAGCATCATGATCTTTCTACCGATGCGAGGGAAATCATGTACGACCACATATTCCTTGAAGGAGATGTTTTTCTCCACGACGTCGTTTAAGAGTTTTCGAAGTTCCGGAATGTCCCATTGTTTGTTGCCCAATTCGTACAGCGAGTATTTTTCCGTCTCCTCGGGAGTTACCTGGAAGCATTCGTAGAAGGCGCGGTTGGCCGAGATCACCTTCATGTCGGCATCGAGCACCACCAGAGGTTCATGCACGGCTTCTACAATAGATTCTGCGTAGGCACGCGCATGTTCAATAGCCTGCATCGCTGCTATGCGTTCGCTGACGTTTCGGGCTATTATTTGGATGCCGCTGAGTTTGCCGTTTTCAAAGATGGGGGACGTTTTCAACTCGTATGGTACGATCCTGCCGTCCTTGCTTTTGATTTCAGCCACCCAAGGGGGCAACTTTCGGGTGCCTGATTTCCACATTTTTATCCGAGCTAGGGCGGTCTCGTATGATTCTGGGGTGAGTATGTCCTTGATATTTAACTTTTTAGCATCCTCAATCGTATATCCCGTTTCTTCAAAGGCCGACTTGCTGACATATGTACAGTTCCCGTTGAGGTCGATTCGAAGCAGTATATCAGCAACATTTTCGGCTAGGCTCCGGTATTCCTCTTCGGATTTTTTCAGGTTTTCCAAAGCCTGCTTCAGTTCGGTGATGTCCTTTCCCACCACAATGATAGCTTTGATTTCACCGCTTTTCGGGTCCCTGACCGGGCTAATCGTTCTCAAAAAATACCTCCCCAGCCGCGCATGGTAGTGTTCCTGTTGCACCACTTTCCCCGTCTCGAAAACTTCTCTTGCTTTAGCCTCGAATTCCCTCGTTTCCTCGGCAGAATGTAGCTCTCCAAAGGTTTTGCCAACTACTTTCTCCTGCGGCAGGCCTAACCTTTTCAGCAGCTCCTGATTAACTTGGATATATCTCAAGTCTCTGTCCAACATGTAGATGGAGTCCGACGACGACTCAACCAACGAGCGATACTTCTCCTCGCTTTCTCGTAGCATCTGATCAGCCTTTCTACGCTCGGTGATGTCTCGAAGTATCACCATGTCCGCGGGCCGACCCTCGTAGTCTATCACCGTGGCTATTATCTCAAAGGGGATGTGGCGACCGTCTCGGCCAATGAGCTCGATCTCATAACGATCTGGAACTTTAACTCCGGACATTCTCTTTGTGTATCGCTCAGCGGCGAGTTCCTGGTATTCCGGGGCGATAAAATTAAGATATGAACTGCCAAGATACTCCTCCACTTTTATTCCAGTGATCTCGGACAACCTTCTGTTGACAAATTTTATTATTCCATCCTGGATGATAACAACGCCCTCTGGCCCCTTTTCCACGATGGTTGAGTACTTCAATTCACTTTCCCTTAGTTTCGATTCAGTCCTCTTCAAATCCGTGATATCGGTGATAACGGCAAATGTGCCTTTAACCTTACCTTCAATGAGTAAGGGTGCCGAGGAGGTGAGAGTATACACCTTCCCTCCGTCCTTTCTGAGCCTCACGAGCTCGTAAACGCACCTCTCCCCCCTCAGCGCCTTTTTGAAGTTTTCTTCAAAGATCTTTCTATTTTCATCGTCGAGAAAGTCGGCCACATGCC
>NZ_JAVZIN010000010.1:0-60813 GCF_038871235.1 Hadarchaeum sp. (SeqCode) | reverse complement strand
CGCTCGTAGTAGGTCTTATTGTTGGGATCGGTGCCGGTTGGGTAGCCAAACCCGCAGAGGTGACTACTGCTCCAGGGGCCACGGCGACGGTAACGACAACCAGAACCGTTACCGCAACTCCAGGTGCGCCCGCAGGTCTCTCCGGTGAAGTGAAGATAGGCTGGGTAGACGGTCTAACGGGCGGCAACGCCTTCTGGGGAGAACAGGCCATGACCACCGCGGAGATAGCTCTTGAGGAAGTAAACAAGCACTTAAAGGATACAAACGCTGGCTGGACAATGTCCTTAGTAGTCGAGGATTCAGAAACAAAGCCTGACATTGCCTTAGAGAAGCTGAAGAGCTTACACGCTAGAGGTATTACCATCGTGAGCGGCTGGGGAACCAGTGGAGACCTCAGAGCCTCCATGTCATATGCCAACGCTAACAAAATCCTTCTTCTATCCTACGGATCTACTGCTATCGACTTAGCCGTGGCTAACGACTACGTATACCGACTAATGCCGACCAGTGCTCAGGAAGGAAAAATGCTAATCAGCCTCGCAAAGTATCTGGGCGTTACCTATCTGATTCCACTTTGGAGAGGTGACGCTTGGGGTGACAGCGTAGTTAATGCAACCAGAACCGCTGCTGCAGGTGCTGGAATTTCGGTAGATGAAGGAATAAGATACAACCCTGACGCGACGGAGTTCAGCGCCGAAGCCAGCGCGCTTAACTCAGCCGTTAGCAGCGCCAAATCCAGATATGGGGCGAATAAGGTAGGCTGGTTCATCGTCTGCTTTGAGGAGGGCAAAGCAATCTATGAAGCGCTGGCAGCATACAACCCTGCGGCTTGGGGAATCAAGTGGTTGACAAACGACGGGCCAAGCCTTTGTGACTGGGTGGTAGGCTCCACGACCATTGCGGAAATGGTTTCAACGACGGACTGCATCTTCCCAGCAAAAATGCCAACTCCAAGCGGAAAGATGCAGCAGATACAGGCTGAGGTGCAGAAGCGACTGGGGAGAACAGCAGACCTTTATGGACTTAACGGTTACGATTGCGTTTGGACTCTGGCGCTGGCGCTCATGGCCGCGGATAAATACGATCCCGATGCTGTCAGGGCTCAGCTACCTATGGTCTTCGATGTCTACCAGGGAGTCGGAGGCTGGTCACCGCTGAACGAGTACGGCGACAGGTCAGGGCGTAACTTTGGACTCTACAAGGTAATGCAGATAGGTGGCGAGTGGAAGTGGGTCCAAGTCGGCATGTGGGACTTCGGCACCGAAGAAATTTCGTGGTTACCAGAGCCTGTAGTGGTCTACTGAAGGCTAAAACAGGTGCTCAGTAAAGGAAGGGCACCCCAAGTTGAATTAATTCTTTTTTAATTTCTTCAAATAGTTTCACATAGTCCTCTTTAGGTCTCACTTTTCTGACATCGTAGCACTCACGGAAAGTCTTACCCAACGGGGCGTTGGTCAGGTCGGCCTCGTACTTCTTGACTATTTCCTTCACAATATCATTGGCATCTTCTCGCTTGAATCCCTGATCCGCGGCTGCGCAGCCTATCTCACAGGCCATTCTGCCCTCCATTGGAGTGGCGCGGTTTTTGTGCTTGTTTCTTGCCACAGCCATCTCCCATAGATTTCCGCCTGAAACCGAGCTAGTCAAACCGTGCGCTGCCGCTTCGTAGAGCACCATCGGCGTTGCTGGGCCAGCAGCGGCAAAACCATTTGAGGTTGAGATAAACGGGGTATGCTTCGCCAGCGTCTGGTAAGTGACGCTGATCGCCCAGAGTAATTCCCGAGAGGTGTTGAAAGAGTGCATCAGATGCATTGGGAAATAGTTCGAGTAATGTGCTTGAGCGACCATCATTGCTTGGATATGTGATGCCACGCCGACCACGGCCGTGCCCTCGGCTCCGCCACAGTAGCCCCCGTAAAGTGGTCCAAAGAGACATCCAACAAAACAGCCATATTGATGATAATGGATCATCCGGTTTAGAGCAGAATAGTCTATTTTCAGCTCAGTTATTGTGGGAACAAATCTACCGTCGGTTAACCTTTCTCCCCACTCTTGGTTGCTCACAGCAATCTGTGCAGTATCGGCCTCAGCCGTGCCAACTCCTTGTAAAAAGATGCCTGGTCTGCCCACCCTTCTGGCCGCCTCGCGGAACATCAGCGCATGAGCGACCGAACCTCGGATATCGGAGGGGGCGTTGGCCTTGATATCCGTGCCCTCGATTTCATCCAGCAACGGGCCACAAACACCATCAGCAAGAGGTTCCTGAAGATAGGCCATGGCCACCGGGACAAAGAGGTCCTCATCGTAGGTGATATCGGGGCTAAACAAACAGAAAGGCCTCTTCCTATCCTCAACTTTTCGGTGGGACATCTTTCGCGCATCTTTACCATAGCCAACCGTTATCTCGCCTGGGAAGGCCTTCATGGCTTCCTTGATCTCCCGCTCAGTAAATAGAATCCGCCTGTGGGTGTTTATACAAAGCGTCCCAACAGTAAGATAAAGATCTAGAGCTGCTTCCCAAACATCGTCGGCAAGCGTTTCGTCCGTAGGTATAATTGTTTCCGGATCAAACTTAATCTCATGTTCTTTTATCACCCGCTTAAGATTGGTGAAGAGAATCTTTGTGTCAAAATCCCTTTCCATGCAAATGGGTCCGGTTTCAGCCCTTTCCAGAACCTCATTTATTCTCCAAGGTGGAACCGGCATATTTTCCTCCGTATCACTACTGAAACTTCGAAATAAAAGGTTAATTATTCTAAAAAAATAGATGCAATCAAAACAAATTCCACGAATCCATTGCTTATCAAGGGAAAAAATATCTTAAATATCAGATATTACCACGTGATCTTTTTTCTATTTCCTCCAGGATTTTCTTTAATTCCATTTCCACATCTGAATCTAGAGGCTCTGGTTGGTGCTCTTTCAAAATCTTTTTGACTTCATTGCGGGCTATCTCTCTGAGGTCCTTCGCACCTAATTTTTCCCAAGTTTCCCTTTTTTCCCTATTAATAATCTTGGGGATGTAATGTTCTTTCATAAAGTTTTCTATGGTGTGTTTTTGAGTTAGGTAATGGTGACCAGGCCCTACCTTCTTTATCACATCAACGGCAAGCATCTCATCGTCAACTCTAACGCCTCTAACAGCTCGAGCCACCATCCCAGCCAATTCGTCATCGATGAGAAATTGTTCGTAACTCATTGTTAGCGTTGACTCTAGTGTGCCTGCAAACGAGTAGATAAAGTCAATTCCTGACAAGGCTGCCATAATTAATGTCATCGACTTTTCCAAACCTGCTTGAACATCTGGTATTTTTGAGTCTGTGGTACCAGCTGTTCCTCGGCTAGGGAGATTATAGTAATGCGCCAATTGGGCTGTGGCCGCATTAATTAATCCAGCTTCTACCGCTCCGAGGGCAATGTTGCCGGTTTTCATATCTGCGATGGTTGAAACGGTCCCGTAAATCATCGGAGTACTGGGGTTAACAAGCTCAGCCAAAACAATCCCACTTAAAATCTCAACATTTTGCTGCACCAAAAGCCCCGCTAACGAGACAGGTGCTGTAGCTCCTGATTGAGCCTCTGGAGCGATGACGAGGGGCTGCCCATATTTAGTATACACCATAAGCCCCTCTATCATTTCTTTAGAATGTTGTAATGGGCTGGTGGGGTTTTCTATGCTCAAAAGCAACGGTCTTTTCCTGAGTTCTTCCTCACCTCCAGCAACGATAGAAGCCATTCTTATGTTATCTTCAGCAGGTGACTCACCGTGAATATATCCATCCAGAGGTTTTGTAGTGTTTTTAAATCCCATAAATAAACCATAGGCATGAACCACAGACTCTGGTATGTCCTTTGGCCAAACAGCCCAATCCAAAAAATGTATGTTTTTTGAATAATCACCAAGTTTAAAAAACTGTTCTACATCGGCTAAAGTACCCTCCCTGCGCTTGCCAGTTTCCAGATCTAAAACATAAGGCAGCCAGCCAGCCATGCCGAAGTAAACTTGATCATCTCCCAGCTTCATTTTGTGCTTAAAGTCTCTCCCATACACCGTGCAACTGCTCGGTGCTTTTCTTATTGCCTCCTTTACAAGATATTCCGGAATCCTAGCCACTTCTTCCTTAAAATCAACTTGCGCTCCAGCCCCTTCCAGTATCTGCAGCGCCTTCTGTGATAGGAACTTCACACCAACTTGTCCAAGTATTTCCAAAGAAGCCATATGAATTTCGTAAAGCTCATCGCTGGTGAGAAATCGCAACTGTCCGCTTTTTAAACTCATTTTTTAACCCCCCATAAGTCTTTTAGCAACATTAACGGCCTCAATGGCATTTTCAGCATAACCATCCGCGCCTATTTCCTCAGCCCACTCAGCCGAAACTGGCGCACCACCCACCATTACCATCACTTTGTGCCTTAAGTTCTGTTTCTTAAGGGCTTCGATTACTTCCCTTTGCATAGGTCGCGTTGTGGTTATCAAGGCAGACATGCCGACAATGCTTGGGCTATATTTTTTAACAGCATTAACAAACTCCTCGATTGGGACATCTTTTCCCAAGTCGATTACCTCAAATCCCGCGGAGAAAAGCATCAACGCAACCAGGCTTTTACCTATATCATGAATATCACCGGCTACGGTGCCGATAACAACGCGTCCTAGGGTCTTTCTCTCCGCCTTATCCTTAAGCAATGGTTCTAGAAGCTCCGAAATCACATACTTTGCAGCCTCTCCGGCTGTCACTAAATGCGGGATAAAAATTTCACCTTTCTCATACTTTTCACCCATTTCCCGAAGAACAACAGTGATCGCATTTATAATCTCCAACGGGTGAAAGCCATTTTTCAAGCTTCCCTTTGCGACCTCGATTAACTTCTCTTGATCAAATGTTGACATCGCTTCTCTTATCTTATCTACAGGTCTAAACAAACGCCCCCCCTTTTTTCTTAAGATACAACAATTTATATACATAACAAATTCGCCGAAGGTCTGCTCCATGCGTGGTCTCAAGAAGCTAGAGTTAAGAGACTAATTTAACTGTACAACTTCATGCACAATTTTTCTAGGAAGCGAATTTTGAGACACCTCAGGCTCGAGCGTGATTCAGGTGGCCTGACGAAGCTGTTCTATTGGTGAGGAACCTTTAAATCACGTCTTACCGCTCGGCTGGGTGGCTAGAGGAATAGAAGTAATTTTTAACATCTAATTTTTGCCCTTAGAGAACAAAACATTTAATACGCCAAAAAACAAACAACAGGGGGGGTAGATAATACGAAACCGCTAGTAATGGCCACTATAGCGCTCGTAGTAGGTCTTATTGTTGGGATCGGTGCCGGTTGGGTAGCCAAACCCGCAGAGGTGACTACTGCTCCAGGGGCCACGGCGACGGTAACGACAACCAGAACCGTTACCGCAACTCCAGGTGCACCCGCAGGTCTCTCCGGTGAAGTGAAGATAGGCTGGGTGGACGGTCTAACCGGTGGCAACGCCTTCTGGGGAGAAGCGGCCAGAACAGCTGCGGATGTCGCGCTAAGCGAGGTAAACCAATATTTAAGCGAAACCAACGCTGGCTGGACAATGAGCATAGTTTATGAAGACTCAGAAACAAAGCCTGACATTGCCCTGGAGAAGCTAAAGAGCTTACACGCTAGAGGCATTACCATCGTTGGCGGTTGGGGAACTAGCGCAGACCTAAGGGCATCTATATCTTATTCCAATTCCAACAAAATTCTTCTCCTTGCTTATGGATCGAACGCGGCAGATTTAGCTATACCAGACGATTATACCTATCGACTCATGCCGACTACAAAAATTGAGGGCAAATGCTTTGCGCGAATCGCCCATGATTTAGGAACGAAATACTTAGTACCGATGTGGCGCGGCGATACTTTTGGAGACTCAATGATGTCCTATGTAAGGGATTACTGTTCCAAGCTAGGAATTACTGTGGATGAGGGAGTAAGATACGACCCCAACGCCACTGAATTCAGCTCTGAAGCCGCTGCCTTTGCTTCCAGAGTCAACACCGCCATATCTACTTATGGAGCCGACAAAGTAAGTGTTTACATACACTGCTTTGAAGAGGGCAAGGCGATCTTTTCCACGCTAAAAGCATATAACCCGACAAGTTGGGGAGTACACTGGGTGGGTGTCGGCGGTCTAGTTTTAACGGACTGGGCATTGGAAACCGATACAGCTGAAACAATATCAGAAAAAGGCGTCTACGGTTGCTTAATCCCAACTCCGAACCCGAAATTATACAAGGTTCAAGCGCAGATAAAAGCTAAACTGGGCAGGGAAGCCGATATCTATGGGCTAAATGGCTATGATGCTGTCTGGATTCTGGCATTGGCAATGAACAGCGCAAAAATGTACGACGCCGACGCAGTTAAAGCCCAGTTACCCTGGGTTGTCTCCAACTACACCGGCGTCACGGGCTGGTCGCCTTTTGATGAAGCCGGTGACAGGGAGGGCAGTAACTACGGATTATTCCAAGTTGTAAAATCAGATGGTACATACAAATGGGCGCAGATTGGCATTTGGGACTTTGGGTTGGATCAGATAACTTGGTGGCCAGAACCTCAGATAGTTTCATAAACCTTGACAACTGGCTAAATCATTACCTTTTTTCTTTTTTTGAATTTTCAGTTGTATCCCTATATTTTTTATCGGCCATTCGGGGTCAAAACTTCATCTGCCTAATCGCTCGATTGAGCACAATAAGGACTTAATCGCTGGAAATCCAGAGATTGGGTCCCGGTTCGCTTCATCAGTTAAAACGTTGGCGTTGGCCTCCTTCCATCCGTGCTGAACGTGAACAACCCTGGGGTGCATATCTTCTGTGACCTTTGCCTTTATCTTAACACTTCCTCTCTTTGTCTTGACCACTATCATCTCACCATCCGCGATGCCATATCTTTTTGCAGTTTCTGGATGAATTTCAGCCGAGGGGTGAGGAACCTTCTCTCGCAACTGAGGTATATTTCTCAACTGGGAGTGAGTATACTCCAGAACTCTCGCTCCGGTAGTCAAAATTAGCGGATATTCCTCAGCCAGCTCAGGAGTACTTACCGGGCTCTCATTAGGCTCGACATAAGTGGGCAATGGATCATAACCATACTTCTCAAGGGTCTCAGAATACAACTCTACCTTTTTAGACGGGGTCAAAAAGCCATCATCCAAATACTTACGATATCGAGGATAATCGTAGTAAAAGCCACCGGGCAGTTCCTCAAGAATCTTAGCTGAATAACCTGTTGGCTTTAACAGAACATCAATGGCTTCCCGAACGTCGTTCCATGGGAAATATTCACCGTAACCCATTCTCTTGCCCAGCTCAAACCAAAACTTCCAGTCCGGCCAAGCTTCACCAATGGGCTCCACCACTTTTTTTCTCAACATAACATAAGGAATTCCCATCACGGCACCGAAGTCGAGTAATTCGGTTTTCTCCAAAAATGTGGCAGCCGGAAGCACGATGTCGGCGAATTCCGCTGTGGCCGTCATAAAAACGTCCATCACGACGAGGAAGTCAAGCTTTTCTAGGGCCGCCTTAACTTTGTTATAATTGGGCAACTGAAGCGCGGGGTTGCCCCCTGAAACAATCATGGCCCTGATCTGGTAGGGATCACCGCTTATCACTTTTTCAATCAGGACCATTGCCTGACCCTCTCGGGTGTGCTCGTACTGGATGGGATGTTCATCGGCACCGAAGGGCTTTTCACTCACCATTTTCGGAAAACCCAGATTAGTTAATCTCAACCTCGGAGAGTATATGTTTCCACCGGGTACATCAAGGTTCCCAGTTATCGCTTGCATTATGGCAAGGGCACGGGAGGTTTGGACTCCGTTTGCCTGAAGATCTATGGAATTGCCCTGATTTATGCAGGCGGGTTTAGTTGAAGCATAGAGTCTAGCCGCCTTAACCATATCATCGGCTTTGACCCAAGTTATCTCCTCAACCTTTTCAGGCGGGTACTTCTTCACATGTTCGGCCAACTTTTCAAAACCGACCGTCCACCTTTCCACAAACTCTTTATCATAAAGGCCTTCGGAGATGATGATATTCAGCATGGCGAGGGCCAGCGCGCAGTCGGTTCCAGGCCTCGGTCTCAGGTGGATGTCTGCCCTTTTTGCGAAAAAGGTTCGAACCGGATCCACGACGATCAATTTGGCACCGTTTTCTAATGCCTTGAGGGCTTTCTTCGCCCGAGGCAAGATGGCGTTGTACTCATTACGAGCCCACATCAAAATACACTTAGAATTCTCTTGATCTGCCACGGACATTGCGCCATATGTCAGCCTGTGTGCTATCACTCTAGCCCGATAACACATGCTGTCGACTGAGTAATAGCCCGGAGTACCGTAAACATCACAGAACCTGCGCGCATACCACTTATTTTCATAATAATCTATCCCCTGCCCCAGATAGACTGCCAGAGCCCTGCTCCCGTACTCCTTCTTAATTCTAGTCAGCTCCTGGGCAATGGTAGTCAGCGCCTCATCCCAAGAAATTCTTTTCCAAGAATCGCCATCCCTCTTCAGAGGATACTTGAGACGATCTGGAGAATAAACATAATCAATCGCTGCTTCCGCTTTGGGACAAATTTCGCCCCGGTTAATCGGATGCTCCTTCATCCCCTCCACCTTGACAATTTTACCGTCATGGACGTAAACATCCAAACCACATTCACCAGAACAGATCCGACAAACTGTTTTGATAACCCTGCTATCGCCAATCGTAGTCATAACAAACACTACCTAACCTATCAAAAAACCACTATTTATTTTTATCTAGCACCGGCCCCGTTGCTTAAAAGACAAGTTTTTATGAAAGAGTCTAGAATGGTAAACGGAGTAGCATGTTCGATAAAAAAGCGATGAAATTCATGAAGGAGTTAATGGAATCCTTCGGTCCGTCTGGATTTGAGGCGGAACCGGCAAAAATTGTTAAAGAATATTTGAAGCCCTACTCAAGCGAAATTATCTCCGACAAGCTGGGCTCGATCATCTTTGTGGCTAGGGGAAAATCACAGCGACCGCGGATTCTGATGGCAGGACACCTTGATGAAGTCGGCTTTGTGGTCACTGGAATTGATGAAAAAACAGGTTTTCTCAAGTTCGGTCCGCTGGGCGGCTGGTGGGATCAGGTGCTGCTCTCACAGCGGGTAATCGTCAGGACGAAAAAAGGAGACCTGCCTGGCGTCATTTCCTCAAAGCCCCCCCATGTTCTAACTGAGGAGGAAAGGAAAGCGGTGGTGAAAAAGGAGGATATGTACATCGACGTTGGGGCCTGCTCCATGGATGAAGCAGTTAAAATGGGGGTGAGGATTGGCGACCCAGTTACTCCTTGGTCTCCCTTCTCATTATTCAAGGATGGTAAATTTGCCTCGGGTAAGGGATTCGACGACAGGATCGGTGTCTTTGTGATGGCCGAGACAGTCAGAAGAATCAGGGAACAAGGAATCAAACACCCCAACACCATTTATGCGGCCGCAACCGTGCAGGAGGAGGTGGGTCTAAGAGGAGCCAAGACCTCCGCTCACGTGGTCGACCCAGACGTGGGAATTGTGTTGGAGGTTGATATCGCAGGGGATGTGCCTGGAATCCAGCCGCACCAAGCCCCAACCAAGCTGGGAAAAGGGCCCTCCCTGCTCACCTACGACAGGTCAATGATCCCGAATCAACCATTGAAGAACTTCATCATTGAGCTAGCGGAGAGAAAGAAGATACCACTCCAGCTCTCGCAGTCCACGGGCGGTGGCACCGATGCGGGCAGCATACATCTTGATAGAGCCGGATGCCCCACCGCCGTCATCAGCGTTCCCACTAGGCACATCCACACCCATGTGGGCTACCTGTGCTTGGAAGATGTGGAAAACGCGGTCAAGTTAACCATCGAGATCGTCAAAGAGCTAGACGCTGACAGGGTGAGGAGTTTTACTGAAATTTAATCAACGAATGTAACTGGGCTCTTCCTCAGCGACACCACCTATCTCGGAAACGGGTGGCGGTGGAATCAGCTTGGCTAGTTTCCTCGCCTGCTGTTCTAAATCTTTTAGCTCCAACTTAAAGTTCAGCACCGCGGCCAACGACCTCAGAACCGCTGCTGAAGCACCTGCGTCCAGAACCCCACCCTCAGTGACACCGAGTAGGCAAAATCCCCTCAATCCTCGCCGGGTTGCCATCACCGGAAGCATCCCATTCATACCCACAATAACGCCGCTGTTCAACAGCTTGACTCCACTTTCGCTCAGCGCCTTGGCCAGATCGACATCCGAGGCCGCTCCGACCACCCCATAGCTGCGTCTCTCTTCAGGTGAGACCACATAGGCAGCCATTGTCCCAACCAACTTAACTCCATGTCGAACGGCAACATCCAGCAGTTCTCCCGTCAGCGCATATTGTCCCAGTGGAGTCGCCGCCTGGGCGTCGGAGGTTACCAAAATCAGGTCTTGTTTCATTCCCTCGGGGCGGCAGTGAAAAAAGTCTACCTTTAAGGGACTAACCCGGCCCTCCTCCTGAATCACCCATTCGGGAAAATAATCTGAATAGAGTTCCAAGAACTTTTCCGCCGATAATTTTTGCACCAAGTACTCGAGAGCAAGCTTACCCACATTAGCTATGCCTGGTAGACCCGCCACCAAGACCGGCTGCTTCAGCTTTGGGCGGCTGAGATGCTTCAAGCGCGTGGGCATAATAATTCCTTTAGTTCCATTGAATTTAAGCGTTAAAATTTCAATAGAGAATAAAGATTAACCTCGACGACTAGATGAAATTAAAGTTGAATCGCAGCAGGGTGGTTAAATAAAAGACCCCATACCCATAGGTAATGGCGAAATCCGAGTTCTCCCACTGGCGTTTGAAAGCCTCGGTGTAAGGGGCATGGCAACTTTTGTAGAAACCGACGATGTGAAAATGATCATCGACCCCGGTTCCGCCCTTGGTCCGAGATTCCACCTAAGTCCGCACGAACGGGAATACGTGGCCTTAGCACGGTCTCGGCTTGCTATCTTAGAGGCAGCCCGAAAGTCCGAACTGCTCACCATAAGCCACTATCACTTTGACCATTATGTTCCCAATTTCGAGGATTGGGTCTGGATCTGGAGTTCACCTGAAATCGCGGCAAACCTCTACCGCGGCAAAGTCATCCTAGCAAAGGATATCAACGCTGATATCAATGCCAGCCAGCGCAAGCGCGGCTACATTTTTCAGAAGCTGAACGCAAAAATAGCCAAGGAGATAAAAATCGCCGATGGAAAAAAATTCACCTTCGGCCAAACTGTGCTAAAGTTTTCCAGACCGGTGGCTCACGGCTCCCCCGGAACCGGGCTGGGCTACCTGCTGATGCTAACGGTCAAAACCCATGGATGTACGCTCGTCCATGCCTCCGATGTTCAGGGGCCCGTCGACAGTGAAACTCTCCAGATGATCCTGAGCGAAAGGCCTCAAGTGGTGATAGTCGGTGGGCCACCCATTTATCTCGCCGGCTACAAAATCGACGGGCCCAGCTTAGAGTCGGCAAAGAGCAACATGATGAAAATGGTAAGAGAAGTACCGCTAAACGTCATTGACCATCATCTGTTAAGGTCACTTGATTACCGGGAGTTTCTCGGTCCTGTTTTCAGGGAAGCGGAGAAAAAAAGACACCGCCTTCTGACAGCTTCGGAGCTACTGGGCTTGGAACCAGAACTTCTGGAGGCGAGGCGCAAAGAGCTCCACGAAAAGGAACCACTTACTAAGGAATGGTACAACCGTCTGAAAACTGGTGATCTCAAGGGAGAGCTCATCAAACCCGATTAACCTTTCACATCCTTTCAGGCGCCTTTATTCCCATCAGCTCGAGAACATTCCTGAGAACCACACGGACACCATTGACCAATCGCAGGCGGGCGTTTCGCAGTTCAGGGGTTTCGGCATCGATAACCGGTGCCACCTCATAAAAAGTATTAAATGCCAAGGCAAGTTCCGCCGCATACAAGGCGGGCAGATGTGGCTGCCTTCTTATACCAGCTTCCAATATAACCTCAGGAAATTTAGCTAGGAGCCTGACCAGCTTTTGCTCCTGTGGCAGCTTAAAAGCGCTATTAACGGGTTTAAATTCAAAGCTCTTGGCCTTGCGGAGGATGCTGCAAGCCCTAGCATGGGAATACTGCACTGCCGGGCCACTATTCCTCTCAAAGCTAAGGGCCTCCTCCCACTTGAAAGTTATCCTTTTTTCCGGAGAGGTGCTGATCAAAGAATATCTTACCGCGCCCACGCCGACAAATTCAGCTGCCCGGCGCTTGAAACTCTCACTGGCGCTGGGGGCGTGTTCCTCGACCACCGCTCGTGATCTCGCCACCGCTTCCTCGACGACGTCATCAACGGTAAAACCAATCCATGTGCCCTTTCTTCCGGAGAATCTTCCACTTGGCAACCAAACGTGTTCGTAAGCGAGATGGTAAGAGTTCTCATACTCCTTCTCAAGACCAAGTGCCCTTAGTGAATTAAAGACTACTTGCTGGGGAAATCTCTGCTCGGCACCGACCACGTTAATGACCATATCCGCCCGACCAAACCTTGTATTTTTTCTACCGCGCAAAGAGGTTGTATAAGTCTTGGTCCCATCGGGGCGCTTGGAATGCAACTTAAATTTCAACCCAGCCTTGGTTTTCCCGAACTTCCAGAGTTGGTAGGCTATATCTCTCATTGTGTAGACAGCCGTTCCATCTGATCGAACCAGCACTTTATCCTCAAGGCCAAAGTCGGAAAGCTTCAGCACTAGGGCACCAGAGTACTCCCCGGCTCCCTCTACCAAGTATTTGGTGCCCTTTAGTCTCTGCAGGGTCTCGTTCAAAATTCCTGACCTGACCAAGTCGCTTTCCCAAACCAGCACATCATAGCTTATACCCAATCGATCGGTGGTTTCAAGGTTAGCCTTTACACATTTCTCCGAAAGACGCCTCGCCTGCTTGGGGTCAACGCCGGCCCCCTGCTCAAGCCGAGCCAGTATTCTGCGCACCTCCTCCTCAAGCCCTGGCTCTCGTTCAATCCGTCCGTGCATGTCAGAGTAGATCAGCCCAAGCATGTGATCGAACTTGGCCTTGGGTTTCTCCTTGATGAGACGATAGGCTAAAAGAGTTTCAGCAACCTGCCTACCCATGTCATCTATATAGTTGTGAACCTCGACCTGATAACCCAGCGCCCGCAACAGTCTTGCCATGGTATCTCCGATAACGGCGTTTCTGCCATGACCTATGTGAAGTGGCTTGGTTGGGTTCACGCTGGTGTGCTCTATCAGCACCTTCTTGCCCCGGCCGACGTCAGAGAAACCATAGCTGCAGTCATACTTTTCAATGCTTTGCAGGGTGAGTTCGGCCAGCTGTGAAACGTCAACAAAAAAGTTAACATAATTACCCGCGACCTCTATCCTTTCGACCAATCCCTCAGGCCTTATTTCCCCACCCAACTCTGCTGCTAGCTCCGCGGGAGGCCTGCGGTACGACTTAGCCAGCTCGAAGCAAACCCTAGTCGCAATGTCACCCAGTTTTAGGTCCGGCGGCTCCTCAAGCGTGGCATCAAGCGGAGCTGATACCTGCCAACCTAGCCGAGAAATAGCTTCCCCCAGCGCCCGAATCACATCACCTTTGAACTGTCCCCATGGATTGGTCGGCATGTTACCAAATTCCCTTATCAACGATGTCAATAAGGTTTTACCTCCTGAACAAATTAAACCGATTCGATTAATCGGGGCCAAACAGTCTATTTGATAATAAATAGCAATTATGGTGGGAAAATGGTGCTCCTTCACATCGGCATTGACGACACCGACTCGAAACAGGGTATGTGCACGACCTACGTTGGTGCAGTTGCCATCAGGCGCCTACAAAAACTCGGCTTCAGGTTAAAGGGCTACCCAAAGCTGATCAGGCTCAACCCCAACTGGAAAATAAAAACAAGGGGCAACTGCTCCATCGCTTTTACCATATCGGCAAAAAGGGACCAAATTCCCACCATCAAAGAAATCGTTCTCAGAACGGTGGAGGAACTGGCCGAACTACATGTAGAGACCACCAACCCCGGAGTCGTCTTTTACCAAGGAAGTAGAATTGCGCCGGAAATGAAGTTCTTCTCAAAAAAAGTCATCCAGGACGTAGTCACTATTGAGGAGGCCGAAGAACTAGCCAAAAGAGTCGGCGCTGAAGTCCACAAGTTCAAGCTCGGTCGGGGTATCGTGGGGGCGCTGGCCGCCATCGGAAACGCCCTTGAAAATGACTGGACATTTGAACTAATTGCCTATCGAATACCTGAAAATCGTGGGACGCCGAGAAGAATCGACCGGTCTTCCGTTGAGGAAATGAACAGGAAAACCTACCCAAGCACGTTTGATAATCTAGATCCAAGCACGGGTGAAATCAGGATCACTCCACATACACCATGTCCAATACTTTACGGGATCCGGGGTGAAACACCACAAGCAGTGAAAAAAGCCAGCAAAATGGTTAGGGCGTTGGAACCGATTGAACAGATAATTATCTATAAAACCAACCAAGGCACCGATGAGCATCTGAGAAAGGTAAAAATAGCTGACGCCAAGCCAAACTGGTCTGTTATCGTTGAAGGCGTTGTATCCAAAGCTCCACGAACCATCCCTGGTGGTCATGTGATTTTCAGGTTGAAGGACGAAACTGGGGAAATAGATTGCGCTGCCTATGAGCCGACGCGACAGTTTCGCGACAAAGTAAGAAAATTTATCATTGGAGATCGGCTAAGAGTCTACGGCGGCATAAAGGAAAAACCCGAGCTGCCCCTAACGATAAATCTGGAAAAAGTCGAGGTGTTAGAAGCAGCCCCACTTTTTAGGAAGGAAAATCCAAGGTGCCCGAGCTGCGGCAAAAGGATGAAGTCGGAGGGTAAAAATAAAGGGTACTCCTGCAAACGGTGCAAAACAAAGCTTCCGGCAAGTTCAGCAAAAACAATAAGAGTGGAAAGGGCAATAGGTGCCGGAAAGTTTGAAGTTCCTCCTCGCGCCCGCAGGCACCTAGCAAAGCCCCTGATCAGAGAAATCGCTGGCAAAAACAGCGGTGATTTATAGTAAAAAAGGCAATTTTTAAACTGGTGAAGTGATTGCAAGTCCGAGTGAGCATCAACTACATTTCAGCGGAGAGGTTCTGGGAGCAGGAAAAACCAGCTCCGGCTGGCGTTCACATCTCAACTAATGTAAATATCATTGGGCTGGAGAGAAAAGAAGATAGGCTAGCGGCGCCATTTGTTGTCACCATTGTCTATAGCCCCCCACTGGCCCAGATAAACATCAAGGGGCAAGCACTTATTCTGGCCGAACCCGCGGAAGTCGAAAAAATTTATGAAGATTACAAAAAACAACTGCCTCCTCCGCAACTCTTGTTACAGGCGATAACCAACACCTCGCTGGTCGAAGCCACCGTGGTTTCAAGATCTTTGAACATTCCGCCGCCGATACCAATGCCCAGCCTGCAGCCACCCCATAAGGAGGACCGGGAAAGACCCAGCTACGTGGGGTAAAAAAATCAAAATAAAAACATTACGAAAAGTTTATATATAGGATAATTTGACTACTTAAAAGGTTTTTGAGGGATAATTTTGGTCCTAACTGCCAAGATACTGCACATCAGACCTAGGGGACTAATTGCCCGTGGTGACCAAGCCCCAAAAATGGGCCAGATCGTCCTAGACTCCTCAAAAAGGAGGATAGGCAACGTGGTCGACATCTTCGGGCCGGTGAGATCACCATACTTCACTATAAAACCAGCCTCAGAGATAAAGTCTGAACTCAATCGGCTGGTCGGTACAGAAGTATATGTGGGGGAGCCGCATGCAAAAGGTGGAAAGTCAGAAAAAGTGCCCCGAGTGCGGAAGCACTAAGCTGGTGCGCGACTACGAGCGAGCGGAGCTGGTCTGCGCCAGCTGCGGCTATGTCATTCATGCCAAGATTATGGATATGGGTCCGGAGTGGCGCGCTTTTGACCAAGAACAGAGAGAGCGTCGGGGCAGGGTTGGGGCACCAATGACGCTGACGATCCACGACAAGGGGCTGTCGACGATGATTGACTGGCGAGACCGGGACTCCCATGGAAAGGACTTGACGCCGAAGCGCCGGGCCCAAATTTATCGGCTAAGGAAATGGCAAAGGAGAATCAGGGTCTCTGACGCCACCGAGAGAAACCTAGCTTTTGCTCTCTCAGAAATTGACCGCATGGCTTCTCATCTCAACCTGCCAAGAAACGTGAGGGAAGCAGCTGCCCTCATCTACAGAAAAGCTGTGGAAGAGAGGTTGATCCGCGGACGGTCTATCGAAGGGGTTGCGGCGGCGGCGCTTTATGCGGCCTGCCGCGAAAGCAAAGTTCCCAGAACGCTGGATGAGATCGCCGAGGTTTCGCGCGTCAGCAAGAAGGAGATCGGGAGGAGCTACCGCTTCATCGCCCGTGAGCTCCTCATCCATCTGAGACCGACCAGCCCCATCGACTACATCCCGAGGTTCGGATCAGACCTAGGCTTGAGCGGGGCAGTGCAGTCAAAGGCTATAGAACTGCTCAAGGAAGCGCAAAAGAAAGGATTAACCTCCGGCCGGGGTCCGACGGGAGTTGCGGCCGCGGCCATCTATATCGCGAGCGTGCTGATGGGCGAGCGCAGGACGCAACGGGACGTGGCAGACGTGGCGAGGGTTACTGAAGTCACAGTGAGGAATCGCTACAAGGAACTTTGCGAGAAGTTGGGGCTAGATGTTGAGCTTTAGGGACCTTTTCCTTCTTTTCTGAATTAAAGTTATTTTTAGCATCATTATTTCGTAAACTCGAAAATCGCTAACTTTCAATCTACGTTCGGGAGCGAAAAGGTGAATCCTCGAGCGGGGGAAAAGAAATTGCGCTGGGACAAGCGCGGGCGGGCCTAGCTCTTGGCGCTAGCGGATCCGGTGTTACAACGCCGACAGGCTCAACCAAGAATAACTTTTTATATATTGCCGCCTAAGTGCCTTGACCCCTATGCAGATAGAACATACGATGGAAAATGGCGTGCACCGATATGAGTGCTGGGACGACTATGGCTGCTCAGTCGTGGGCTTTGCAGTCGTGGTAGAAAAAAGGGACTTTGTTTACCTTAAGGAGATAAACGTGGGAAGTTCCCACAGAGGGCTGGGGATCGGGACCGCACTGCTCAGACGAGTGATAGAAGACTTCAGCGGACGAGATCTATTCGCCAGCGTCTTCAAAGAGCGGGTTAATTGGTATCAGAGGCATGGCTTTGAAACTCTTGGGGATAAAGACGGCCTCACTGAAATTAAGAGGACCAACAGGGACAATCTCTTAAAATAAACCTTCAAATATGAAGCGGGGTCGTGGGGTAGCTTGGTCTATCCTGCGAGCTTTGGGTCGCTCAGGCGCAGAAAAGCTCGTGACCCGAGTTCAAATCTCGGCGACCCCACCAACAGTTTATCACAATTCATGATCAACTCGACCTGCTTCGGTTCCCCATGCCTCTCAATATTGAGGGAATAATGGCGAGCGTATTCAGAACGGCCAGTCCAAGACACGTCTTTTGCATGGCCTCAACGAAAAGCTGTCTGTCAGATAAGCTGATTGAAATCGGGTCAATGGAGGTGACTATCTGGGTCAGCTGATCATACGGAATTGTCAGGCTCATCAACAGAACGGCCAAACTCAGGCTCATCAGATAACCAACATTGAACATTGTGGTCCTGAACGCCGAGCCAATTCCCTTCCTCTCTAGGGGAACGCAGCGCATTATCGAACTCACATTGTGGGAAGCAAAAACACCCATACCTATCCCGAAGACCAGCATGTAGCCGACCACCGTTTGATAAGGCGTCTGAGCATCCATGGTCGAGAATAAAAATAATGACAAGCTGGTCACAGACAGACCGGATGTCGTGAAGGATAAGCAGCCGAATTTGTCTGAGAGCTTTCCGCTGATAACCCCGACGACAAAATAGGTTATCTCAAAAGGGATCGACCTCACCCCAGCCTCAAACGGGCTGAGGCCCAAAACTAGTTGTAAAGGCTGAGCAACAGCAAGACCGCGCCCCAAGCCGCCGCGTTCAGCAACTGCGCGAGATTGCCTCCCAAGAACTCCCGTATTCTCAGCAGGCTCAAGTCAAACAATGGGTACTCGGCATGACTCTCATGCATGAAAAATACGATCATAACCACCGCAAAAAATACGACAAACAACAAAACGGTGTTCTAGTGGGCCATTCCGTAGGCCGCGAAGGTAAGTGCAAAAAGAAGCGAAGCTATGGCTGCAGAAACTGTTACAAAACCACCCCAATCTATCGAAGTCCGTTTTTCCACCTTAGCCACCTCCTTAAGCCTTCTGCTTGCCCAAATTGTCCCGAAGATGCCTATTGGAACATTGATGAAAAACAGCGCTCTCCAGTCCAAGAGAGCGAGCAAAACTCCAAAGTCAGGCCGAGCATAGCACCTAGTCTAAAAGCACTCTGATTCAGGCCAAGAAAAAATCCAAGCTCGAAAAACGATCACCTGAACCAGGTTTGAGGAGAGCCCCGAAAGCAGGGCCCCAAGGGTGAAGAGCGCAAAAACAGGTACATAGATTTTTACCCGCCCAAAAATGTCCGAGGCCCTGCCGAGAAGGAATAACGCCACCGTGCTGGCAAACATGTATGCCTGCGTGAACCAAATCGCTTGCTCGGCATCGGCGTTTAAGGCAGCAGCAACCTGCGGCAGACCGACGATCACTATCCTAGAGTTAATGCCGAACATCAGCATCCCTATCGTGGTAACTGTGAGAACTGTCCATTTGTACTTCAGAAAAATCGCCCCGGTTGCTTTAAAGTAATCCGATTATTTTTTAAATGGTTTCTTAAAGAACGCGACAAATTTAAAAATCCAAATTGCCAGTAAAAAGAGCAGGTGAATTCCGTGAAAGCAAAACTGCTGCTGGCATCACTAGTTCTTATCCTTCTGCTTAGCCTTGCCTTCATCCCTCCGGGCTGTTCAAAAAACGAAGCTGGGGCAAGTGTGGTCAAGGTCGGTGTTTGGATAAACTCAATTGAGAAGGTCGACACACCGGCGCAGACATTCACCGTCGACTTCTATCTTTGGTTCAAGTATCAAGACATCAAGCCTGACATAGAGTTCCTTCGAGGCACGCCAAGAATGGACCTTATCGTTGAGGAAGAGCGAGAGGCGGAAAACTATCTGGAGTATAGGGTGAGGGGAGCATACGTTGAGCCATTTGATTTCAGGGATTTTCCCCTGGACGAGCACTTCCTTTCAGTCTCGCTCGAAGATAAAAATCACAACATCACAGAATTAGTTTTTGAGCCTGATATTGAAGAGAGCGGCACCGATCCTAATCTAACTGTTGCTGGCTGGGATGTGAAGGACTTCCGAATCTTCGTGACCGAACACGCCTACCCAGACGAAAGCTATTCTCAAGTTACCTTTGGCCTGACCGTCTACCGTTCCAAAATTTCAGCTGTACTCAAGAATTTCCTCCCGATTATCATCATCACGTTAATCTCTCTGCTCACCTTTGCCATTTCAATTAAAAACTTCGGACAGAGGGTTGGTATCTGTGTCTCAACGCTGATGTCCGCGGTTGCCTATCACATCGCCGCCTTAAGCGGGTTGCCCGCACTCGGTTACCTGACCCTATTTGACAGAATAATGTTGGTGGTTTACACTGTTTTCCTCTACAATCTCTTGGTCTCCGTCCAAGGGATGAGGCTAGTGGAATCCGGAAAAGTGGAGCAGGCGGAGAAATTCGAGGCCAAAATGCAAAACCTATTGCCGGTGCTCATCATTATACTGAGCGTTATCTACATCGGTCTGTTTGGACTACTTTAAACTCCAAAACTAATCCTTAATACCAGGCGGCCAGCCGCACCGACTAAGTTGGAGGTGACATATCAACGGCAAAAAGCAATCTTGCCTCATTCTATTTCTTTCTTCATCGTCTCGGCAGTGCCGCCTGGTATTAGCGCGACCGTCGAATCTGACTTCGACAGATATTGTGTTAACACTGTTATTTAAAGGTGTCGATTTAAAAACTTCTATAGGGTAATGTTTTATTTTATAAATCACATAAAACCTTTCGAGGGGTTTTTATGGTTTCTGGTGTGGGCCCAGCTATTGGGTCTGAAATCAGAACTGAGGATGCCATCATCGAGTCCGTGCAAAGGTGGCTTGACAATCCGGTCGCCAGAAACATGCTAAAACTCGTTTGTGGTAAAAGCAAGCACGGTGGAAACCGGCTCGATATCGCCATCCGCAAATACATGGGGGAAAATATCAAATGCGACGTTCGAGACACCATCGCCTCCATTGTGGTCAAATTTGTACTTGACCATGGTGCCAGCGCCTTTGGCTATTCTAGCACTAACCTGAAAGAAAATCTTTCCGACCCCCTGATAAGACGCGGAATGGTAAATGTGCTCGAGGGCATTGCACGCTATGGTACTCGCCGCCCTTTCACCTCGGTGGCTCCTTTCCTTGTGGTGTGGAACTATACCAAGCTTTGTAACCTGCGCTGCGAACATTGCTACGAAAGTGCCGGTCCTAAGGCAATGGAAGACGAGTTGACCACTGAGGAGGCAAAAAAAGTCATCGATGAATTCGAGGAAGTCGGTGTGGTAGCCATAGCTTTCTCCGGTGGCGAGCCGCTGATGAGAAAAGATATCTTTGAAGTAGCCGGTTATGCGAAAAGCCATGGCTTTTACACTAGTGTCGCCACAAACGGGACGCTGATCACCCGAGACCTAGCGAAAAGGATGAAGGAAGTCTTCGGCTACGTCGAAATCTCCTTGGATGGATTCGAAGCCGCCCACGACAAGTTCCGCGGCGTCCCTGGTGCCTGGAAGCGCACCTGTGAGGGGATCAAGAACTGCGTGGCGGAAGGAATCGACACCTGCGTCGCTCTGACAGCCACTCGGTACAATCTTCACGAAATCCCAAACCTAGTCGACTTCGCTGAAAAAGAACTGGGCGTCAAAAGGGTAATTATATTTAACTATGTGCCGACCGGAAGAGGTAAGGAAATTATCTACCAAGACCTGAGCCCTGAGGAAAGACAGGAGCTTCTGGAATACCTTTACAAACGAATGATGGACAACAACTGCAGGCTGATCTGTTACTCCACCGCGCCACAGTACTCCACCATCTCGTGGAAATACGCCTTTGGTGATGAATCGGCACCGTTGGTAGCTACCCACTTCACCAACAAAGGTGCGATAGAAGCGCTACAGGGCAGAACTAAAAGCCTCGCGGAATTCTTGGGCGGATGCGGGGCCGGGAGATTGTACTGCGGCCTAGAGCCCAACGGCGACATTACCCCCTGCGTATTCATGCCCATAAAGCTCGGCAACATAAGAAAGGATAGCTTGCGTGAAATCTGGCACTCGTCGGAGATACTTTGGAAGCTGAGAAATCGAGATGCCTTGGAGGGGTGCGGTCAGTGTGAACATAAGTACATCTGTGGCGGGTGCCGGGCCAGAGCTTATGGATACTACGGTGATGTGCGGGCCCCAGACCCCGGATGCATCCACAACCTTCATTACTGGGAGCTGCTTAGGCAGGAGAAAAAATCTCCGACATCGGCGCAACTATCAGCCTAAACTGCCCCACCGAATCTTAAAGCAATCTTCTTAACCGTGGTTGGATATTTTAGAGGGGGAATAGTATGGAGGCCGAAGGTGCCGTTACAGAAGCTAGGCTCTATCGGGGAAAGATAATAGTCTGGGACGAAGCTCAGGCGAACCAGCTCTACCAGCGTGGCTTTTACGGTAAACCTCTCAGCGGGGGCAAGCTCCAGCTGGCACCTGTTGAGGCTCTCTACTTGCTGGACTCCGGAAAAATAACCATAACCGATGAAGAGGGTAACAAGCTGAGCTTCAAGGCTCTGGCGGATAAATTCACCGAAACCGACCCTGACCTGATACTCAAGTACGCGGCGTATGCTGATCTTCGCTCGAGAGGATACATCGTCAAAACTGGTTTAAAGTTTGGTGCGCACTTTCGTGTCTACGAGCGTGGTGAAAAACCAGGAGAGGCCCACTCCAAATTTCTGGTCCACGCCATACCCGAGGGTGTGAAGATGACGCCGACGGAACTGGCCAGGGCCGTCAGGCTGGCTCACAGTGTTCGAAAGAGGATAGTCTGGGCAGTGGTCGATGATGAGGGGGATATAACTTACTACTCAGTAACTAGGGAGAGACCCTGAATGACCATAAAACTCGATCCTTGGGGAGCGACCATTCCTGAGAACTACAGCCGGGTCATGGAAGAGTTCGGGATTTCTCCTTTCGAAAATTTACTCCAGAAAATATCCAATCCCCACCCGCTGATGAGAAGAAAGATAATTTTCGGGCACCGTGATTTTGAGCGAATATTGAGCGCGATGGATAAGGGGGAAAATTTCGCCGTCATGACCGGACTAATGCCGAGTGGAAAGATGCACCTTGGCCACAAGCTGGTCATCGATCAGCTGATTTGGTATCAGGAGAAAAAATCGGACATCTTCCTCTGCGTGGCCGATCTAGAGGCCTATTCCGCCCGCGGGATTTCGTTCGAGCAATCGAAAAAATTGGCCATTGAGGAATATTTAGCCAATTACTACGCGCTTGGTTTGAATCTGGAGCGCTGCCATGTCTACTTCCAATCCACAAATAACTCGGTAAGACATCTTGCCTTTCTACTCGCGAAGAAGGTAAACTTCAGCGAAATGAAGGCCATCTATGGATTTTCTGGAGAGTCGAGCATCTCGCAAATTTTCTACCCGATGATCGACATAGCGGACATATTACACCCACAGTTGGAGGAGTTCGGCGGCCCGCGCCCGACCGTGATTCCTGTTGGGATAGACCAAGACCCCCACATTCGCTTAGCAAGGGATGTAGCGGCCCGATTCCAAAAAGACCTCAGGTTCATCTTACCATCCTCTACTTATCACCGGTTACTGCCCGGGTTGACCGGCGACAAGATGTCCAGCAGCCGGCCGGAAACCGCGATATTTCTTACCGATTCCGACGAGGATCTAGAGAAAAAAATAAGAAACGCCTTTACCGGCGGTCTCCCCACCGCCGCCGAGCAGCGCCGTCTAGGTGGAGATCCCTCCAAGTGCCGCGTCTACGAACTCTACGTTTACCACCTGATGCCTGATGATAATGAACTGCTTGAAATCAACGAGCTCTGCAGGTCAGGAAAGATGATCTGTGGTGAGTGTAAAACCAGAGCTATCGAGATGATGAAGAACTACCTCAAAGAACACCGCGCCAAATACAAGCGAGCACTACCGAAGATCAAAAAAATCGTTGAGAAAAATTTCTGCCGGCCCCTAGAAATATCGTTTTAAGATCAACAACCCAATTTTCTATTGCGCGATGACGACACGAGCTTCTGATCTGATGATGAAGATCTTGAGTCACGAGCGCACTATTTCGGTTTCAGATACTTGGCGATGAACTTGGGGTCAACACGCTTAAGCTCAGATTCTGGCAGGGTACGCAAAAGCTCCCAACCCAAGTCAAGTGTGGTGTCGATTGACCTGTTCTCATCACGGCCCTGATTCACGAACTCTCTCTCAAACCGATCGGCAAAGGCCAAATAGCCGCGATCCCTGTCTGTCAGAGCCTCCTCACCGACAACAGCCACCAGCGCCCTGAGGTCTCTTCCCTCGGCGTAGGCAGCATAGAGCTGGTTCGAAACATCCATGTGATCCTCACGTGTGTGTCCGGCCCCAATACCGTCCTTCATTAACCTAGAAAGAGAAGGAAGCGGGTTTATCGGGGGATAAATTCCCTTCCGGTGGAGTTCCCGATCCATGACCAACTGCCCTTCGGTTATGTAACCGGTGAGATCTGGAATCGGGTGAGTGATGTCATCGCCTGGCATCGTCAAGACCGGCATCTGGGTGACCGAACCGCTTTTACCTTTGATCCTGCCTGCACGCTCATAGACAGTGGCCAAGTCTGTGTACATATATCCGGGATATCCTCTTCTGCCAGGCACCTCACCCCTGGCAGCAGAAACCTCCCGAAGCGCCTCGCAGTAATTGGTCATATCTGTCAGGATCACCAGCACATGCATTCCTTGGACAAAGGCCAAGTATTCGGCTGTGGTTAGGGCAAGCCTAGGTGTGAGAATCCGCTCAATGGCGGGATCGTTAGCTAAATTCAGAAAGACGGTCGCGCGCTCAATGGCTCCACTTCTTTCAAAGTCCTTGATAAAGAAAGCCGCCTCCTCGTGGGTAATTCCCATTCCGCAAAAAACCACGGCGAATCTTTCCTCCTCGTCCAAGACCTTGGCCTGTCTAGCTATCTGGGCCACCAGTTCATTGTGCGGCAAACCGGCACCGGAGAAAATGGGCAACTTCTGACCCCGAACCAATGTGTTCATGCCGTCTATGACAGAAATGCCGGTCTGAATGAACTCGTTTGGATACTCGCGAGCGGACGGATTTATCGGGGATCCGTAAACATCCCACTCGTCCTCAAATATCGGCTTGGGTCCACCATCTATCGGAGCACCCCTACCGCTGAAAATCCTGCCCAGCAGCTCCATGCCGACACCGAACTTTACTGTCTCGCCTCTGAACCTGACCTTCGTCTTGAAAGTGTCTATGCCTCTGGTGCCCTCATACACCTGAACCACGGCACGGTCCTCATAAGCATCCAGAACCTGACCATGCTTGATCTCCCCATCCGGCGTAGTAATGTCGACCACCTCTCCGTAGGCTACGCCGCCAACCCCCTCAACTACCATCAGGGGGCCGTAGACCTCCGTCACCGTCAAATATTCGCGGCTTTTCATCTTATCCCTCAGTGCTTTTCGTCCCCGCTTCTGGGGCTTTCTTCGTCTTCAATAAGTAATCAAACTGCTCTTTGAGATGCTTCTCAATTCTTCCCTGCTCCTTGACAAATTTTTCTGCCGGAAGTCTTTTCATTCCAGCGATATCCTCCTTGACTGGAAGTTTTCTTATTTCCTCAACAGGGATCCCCCGCTTGGCCGCCTCAACTGCATTGTGATAAAAGTTAATTATTATCTTCAGCATCCCGATCTGCTTCTCAGGGGGACAGTAGGTATCGACCTCATGAAGGGCGAACTGCTGGAGAAAGTCCTCCCGCATCATTCGAGCCGATTCAAGTAATGCTCGCTCCGGCTCCGGCAGCGCATCGGGGCCAACCAGCTTAACTATTTCTTCCAACTCCGCCTCTCGCTGCAACATCGCTATCGCCTCATCACGCAGGTCCTTCCATTCCTCCCCAGTTTTTGATTTCCACCAATCCTTGATGTTGTCGACGTATAATGAGTAACTGGTGAGCCAGTTTATGGCGGGAAAGTGCCGGCGGTAAGCCAAACTTGTGTCGAGAGCCCAGAACACCTTAACAATTCGAAGTGTGTTCTGAGAAACCGGTTCCGACAAATCTCCTCCCGGAGGCGAAACAGCACCGAGCACGGTGACGGAACCGAAACGCTCGTCGGAACCTAGAGTTTGTACACGGCCTGCCCTTTCGTAGAACTCGGCCAATCGTGAGGCTAAATATGCAGGGAAACCCTCCTCTCCAGGCATCTCTTCAAGCCGGCCAGATATTTCACGCATGGCCTCGGCCCACCTGGATGTGGAATCGGCCATCAGCGCCACCTCGTATCCCATGTCCCGGAAATACTCGGCGATAGTGATGCCGGTGTAAACGCCTGCTTCTCTGGCAGCTACCGGCATATTAGATGTGTTGGCTATCAGCGTGGTCCTCTGCATCAAAGATTCTCCTGTTCTGGGGTCCTTAAGCTCGGGAAAGTGTATCAACACATCACACATCTCATTGCCGCGCTCACCAGCACCTACATAAGTGATAACGTCAGCATCGGCCCACTTGGCGACCTGATGGAGAAAAACTGTCTTGCCCGTTCCAAAACCGCCTGGAATTGCGGCAGTCCCACCTTTTACAATCGGGAAGAAGGTATCGGCAACACGTTGGCCCGTGAGCAGCGGTTGAATTGCTTCCAATTTTCTTTTAAAGGGACGTGGGCGCCTGACGGGCCAAACTTGCATCATTCGAATGTCCTTTTTGCCAGCAGGTGTTTCAATCACAGCAACTACATCTTCTACCTTATGCTGCCCATCTGAAATCTCCAAAACCTTGCCACAAATGCCCGGTGGAACTAGTATCCTGTGCTCAACCAAGCGACTCTCCTTCACTGTTCCCAAAATGTCTCCCTCAACAACCCCAGCTCCCCTTTTAACCTTGGGGATAAACTCCCACTTTGTCTCCCGAGAAAGAGCGGGGGCAAAAACTCCCCTTTTTACCATATCACCAACTTTACTACGAATTATGGTCAATGGCCTTTGGGTTCCATCGTAAATAGAACCGATCAGCCCCGGCCCCAGCTCGACCGACAAGGGTCTTCCCGTTCCCTCGACCCTTTCACCGGGTTTTATGCCCGCGGTCTCCTCGTAGACTTGAATGGTTGCCCGATCACCAGTTAGTCCGATTATCTCTCCCATCAGCTTCTCTTCGCCAACCCGAACCAACTCATACATCTCTGAACCACGCATATCATCTGCAATAACGACAGGCCCAGTAATCCTGGTAATTTTTCCCACTTTATAGCCCCCATTATTTTTAGAAACAACGCTTTTATGAGTTTGCCTTCCTACTTTTTCCGTTCAAAAAATAACTTTTACTGATTTAACCATAAAAACAGATCTGGGCTTTCAGTTTACAACACAAAATAACGGCAAACATCAATTAAATACCAACTGTTTCGGGCGAATAAATCAACTAAAAAAAGGCCCTTGAAGAGCTGTTGTTCAAGAAAAACTTTTATTGGGCCTTCCATTAACCATAAGCAGAAGGTGACGATTTGGTCAACGAAGAACTTCGACTCATATTCGAAGCCGAGCAAAAGGCAAGGAAAAGGATTGAGGAGGCCCAGCGAGAAGCAACGGCTTTGCTCGAATCCGCTAGAAAAGAAGCCGAAAAAATCAGGGAAAGATATGAGGCCACGACCCAGCTAAAAATCAAAAAGCTGCTCGAAGAATGCCAGAAAAAGGCCGAGCTTGACGCCAAAAAACTGCTTGACGAAGCTCAGCAACAAAAACAGAAAATAATTAAAGAAGCCAAAGATCGCGCCTCCGATGCTGTCAAGTTAATTTTTGATGTTGTCCTGGGGCGAACTCATGTTTAGAACCATGAGGATGCAGCGGTTTCTGGCCATTTTTCCAAGAAGGCTATATGGGGAGGTAATCGCAACGCTCCATGAGCAGGGCATCGTACAATTCAAGGAGGTCACGGAGCCTGAAATCGGAAGGATGGCTGTAGGTGAAGAGGTCTACAAGCTTTCATCTTTGCTCAACCGACTGAAAGAAATCCAAGAGTTCGTTGGCCCTTCTAACAAGGTCGTGGAAGTCGAAGAGGAAACGAGCACAGCAACCATCGCCAAAGCAGAAAAGCTGCTGAAAGCTATCGAAGCCAAATTCAACTCGCTCAGAGAAACAGAAAGTAAACTGAGCGAGAAAAAAATTGAACTAATCACTAAAATGGAAGTCCTGAAAAAGTTCGTTGAGATAGAATCCCCCCTCAGCTACCTTAAAACAACGGACGAGATCAGGACTCTCGCCGGCTCGGTCGCTGCGGAGCTTGTGCAAGAACTCTCCAACGAAATCACTGCCGCACTTGACTATAAAGTGTTCATAACTTTTTTTGGAAAAGGAAAGAAGAAAAATTTCATAACGGTGTGCCGGACCAAGGATCAACAAAAGCTATTGCCGATCTTATACCGGTTCGGCGTGGAACTAATGGAGATTCCACCCTACTATGAGACGGCAAGCGAGGCTCTAAAGAAGCTCGAGAAGGAGCTAAAAAGGCTTGAAGAGGAAAGATTGGGATTTGAGGACAAAAAAAAGGATTTCGCGAGGGCAAATTCCGTTGCCGTAAATACCACGGTTGAGTTGCTTGAAATCCAAATTGAGCGCCTAAAATGCTCGAAGTTTTTTGGCCAAACCGAGAACACGGTAATAATCGAGGGCTGGGTTCCCAAGAAAAAGGCGAATATCGACTCACTACTGGCTCCTGTAACCAATGGGATCCATGTCGTCAGGGTATATGATCCTAAAGCGGAGGAAGTGGAATCTGTCCCATCGCAGTTTGAGAATCCAAAGCTAGTCAGCGATTTTGAGATTATAACCGAAACGTTCAGCACACCTAAATACGATGAGATAGAACCTACGCCATTTATATCGATAACTTTTCCTCTATTTTTCGCCCTTTGTCTATCCGATGCCGCTTATGGTCTTCTAGTTGCAATTTTCCTGCTTTCCGGTATTCAGTTGACCAAAATTTTTCCCAAAAAGTTGAAAATGATACTTCTGTTGAGCTCTGGGCTCACCATCATCATCGGGGCCCTGATCGGTGGATGGTTCGGTATAGCTCCTCTTTGGATCAACGTCATGGAAAATCCCATACCAATACTCAAAATTGCCGTGTTTCTTGGAATATTTCACCTCATCCTAGGTTATTCAATCAATGTTGCCAAAGATATCCTCAGAAAAAAATGGAAACTGATGGTACTTAATCACATTCCCCACATATTGATCATCGTCGGATTCTTCGGAATGATCTTCTGCGTCCTCGGGATTGGTCTGCTTGAGTTCGGAATAAACTTCGTCTTCCCCAAGCTGAAGCTTTTCGACGTCTTCAATCCTTTTATAGCCGCCCCAACGCTGGTCGTCGTTTTTAGGCTGCTCTTTTTTTCCGGATTAATTATCGAGATGTTTGGTGCCTCGATTATGGCAACTGGTCTTGGTAAAATAAGCGGCCCCATTAACGTTGTCTATGGGCTAAGCTCGCTTATAGCTGACGCAGCATCTTACACAAGGCTAATGGCGCTTAGCATAGCTACCAGTATTATAGCCTTTGCGATAAATTACATCGGCATCTGGTTGTACGAGAGCTTATCGCCACCACTTGCTGCGATTTCGGGCGTATTAGCAATCCTCCTGATGATAATAATCGGGGCCGTGCTCTTCGTGGCCCACTGCTTCAACATTTTTATTCAAAGCCTCGGGGCATTCAACCATACTCTGCGTCTGCACTATGTTGAGTTCTTTGGAAAATTCTATGAGGGAGAAGGCAACAAGTTCTCTCCCTTTAAGGTTATAAGGAGATTCACTAAAATAAAAAGGAGGTGATGAAGCTGGCGGTCGAAGGAATCTGGATTGCCTTGGCGGCTGGATTGGCCATCGGAATCCCAGGAGTAATGGCAGGTATGGGCGTCGGCATAGCCGGAGTTGCAGCGGCGGCAGTTGCCAGCGAGGACCCAAAGAAAGCCTACAAAGCCTTTGTATTCCAGCTGTTGCCTGGAACCCAAGGGATATACGGCTTCGTTGCTGGATTTTTGGTCATAATCGGTGCCGGTCTTGCGCCCAGCAGCGTGATCCCAGAGATGGCCAAACCAGGAATTGTTGGACTGGCCGTCTTGGCTGCAACTGTTCCTGTTATTCTGCAGGGATTTACATCTTATCCACAAGGATTGGTCGCTTCCGCCGGTATTTCTGCCTTCGCAAAAAGGCCTGAGGTCTTCTCCGTGGGATTGATGTACACCGTTGCGGTAGAACTATATGCCATACTTGGATTTCTAGCCACCATACTCATGCTAACCTTCATAGGCGTATTGTAGAGGGGACTACCTTGCAGGCTGAAAAAGGCGCAAGATTGTTAGCTGAAGATATCTTGAGAGAAGCCGAAGAAAAAGCAGCTTTGATCATTCAAGAGGCAACCCAACAAGCAAGCGCAATAATCGACTCCACTAAGATAAACGCTGAGGAGGAGGAAAAACTAAAGCTAAAGGATGCTGAAATCAAGGGACGTCAAACATATGCAGAGATATTGGCTCAGGCAAAAGTCGAGGCGAGGAAGGAACTTCTCAGGGAAAAAGAACAGATAATCCAAAGAGTATTTAAAGAAGCCGAAGAAAAGCTGCGAAAACACGCCCTCACACCAGAGTACAAAGAGGATCTCGCCAGGATGATCGTAGACGCCTGTAGACAACTTGGCTCAAACGATATTATAATCAGAGTTAACCAGCGGGACTTGGAAACGCTCAAATCATTAAAAAACACCATCGTCCGCGAGTTGAATGCGGGCAACAGAAACATCAACATTTCCTTAGGCGAACCGATTGAAACAACGGGAGGGGTCAAAGTGGCAACCGCTGATGGAAAAATCGAGATCGATCAAACCTTTGAAGGAATCATCCAAAGATTAACCGACGTGCTGAGGGTGAGGGTGGCAAAACTGTTATTTGAAGGATCCCGATGACTGAAATATTGATTATAATCTTTGGCATCATAGGGCTTATCTCCATCCTGATCGTGCTCCACGCTAGAAGGACCGTGCCCTACATTTACTGTGGAGCAATGATAAGCGCTTGGGAGGCTAAACTGTTAAAAGAGAACCGACTCATGGAAATGGTTGAAGCTCCAACAGTGGAAAATTTACTCACTTTGCTCGATGACACTGAATACCGGCCACTCTTAGCTGAAATAGTCAAAGATGGAGTGGTCGACGTGAAAAAGGCTGAAGTTATATTAAAAGACCATTTGAACCATCGCTACCGGGAAATCCTAAAAATAGTTCCTAGACAGCGAAAGGAAACTGTGGAAAGACTACTCAAGAAATGGGAAATTTGGGGCTTAAAGGCAATCATCACCGCGATTCACAGCGGTGTTCCAATTGAGGATGACCTAAAACACTATATGTGTTCTCCCACGATGACGAGGGAAAAGCTCGAGATGCTAACCTCGGTGAAAAATTTCGACCAGCTGTTGGAATTCCTAAAGGAAAGCGAATATTTTCCCATTCTAAATGCCGCACTAAAAGACTATAGGGAACGAGGATTGCTAGCCCTGCTCTCCGCGCTTGACTTTCATTATTACACCGCCCTGTGGGAGGAGGTAAACCGGACCAAACCCCAGCGAGAAATTTTAACTAAGATGATCGGGAGTGAGATCGATATCGTAAACATTAAGCTTATCTTGAGGCTGAAAAACGAGGGCGTGCCTCCGGAGGAAATAGATAAGTACCTTATTCGTCCGTCTTACCTGTTAACTGAAGGGATGCTCAAAGACATGACGTATGCGGAAAATATTAAATCGGGGCTGGACGCGATTTCACGAACTTCTTACGGAATGGTTCTGCTGAATCTGCTCCCACAGATGGAAGTCTTAGGAATTTCCGCCGCTGAAAGGGCGCTAGATGAGCTGCGGCTGAAAGTATTCCGGGAGCAAGCGGTGACTCATATTTTCAGCCTAGCTCCGGTGATTTTATACATACTATTGAAGGAAACGGAGGTTAGAAACCTGCTGACCATACTGAGGCTCAAAGCGGAAAAAGTTGAGCCCCAAAAAATAAAAGAAAAGATGTGGGTGGTGTCCAAAATTGAGCTATAAAATCGCTGTGATCGGAGACCTCGAAACAGTAACCGGATTCAATTTGGCTGGCGCCCGATTCGCGCACGTACACACTGATAAAGAAAAGACGCTGGCCAAATTGGAGGAATTCCTCACGCACGGCGAAATTGGTCTGATTTTTATTACTCACCGAGTTGTGGAAGAAATCGGACCAGAATTTAATCGAAGAATTCAAGAAAAGGGATTGGTCCCCCTAGTGCTTAAGATACCAGACAGAACCGGATATGCTCCGGAAAGGGATGAACTCCAAGAGCTAATCAAAAGAACGGTCGGAGTTGAGATACAGATGAAGACGGGGTGAAGTAATTGGCGGCAAGAGTCAGCATCTCGCCAAACAGAATGGAATTGATGAAAGTTAAAAATCGCTTAGCGCTAGCGGAAAAAGGCTATGATTTGCTCAAGGAAAAAATGGATGCCTTAGTCATGGAACTGTTGAACACATTGAGGATAATTCAGAAATCCAAGGCCGAGGCCATGGCCCAGCTGAAGAGAGGTTACGAGGCATTGTCTAGCTGCATGGCTGTGCTGGGGACCTTTGAAACGGTGCAGGCGGCAGGAGAAACGAAAAAGGAACTCACCATCGATGTCTCGGTACGAAACATAATGGGCATTGAAATTCCAACTATCCAAGCTGGGGAGATCGAAAGAAACGCCCTTGCCCGTGGCTACAGCCTGCACACGACCTCTTCCTACCTAGACATCGCCGCTAGGGAAATGGAGCGGGCGACAAAACTCCTAATCGAACTAGCTGAGCTGGAAATAACGGCGTTTGCCCTAGCCCATGAACTCGAGAAAACCAAAAGACGTGTAAACGCGTTGGAGTATATATTGATTCCCAGACTTAGAGAGTCGATGAACTTTATAATGATGAGACTCGACGAAATGGAACGGGAGAACTTCACCCGCCTAAAACGCATTAAGGCAATACTGGAAAAGCGTGAGTGAAGGTGGAAAGAATAATAAAATTTGAGCTGAACAGACTCAACGCCCATCTTCCGGAGAAGCGCATCACGTTAAAATCGGCTTTATCTTCTGACAAACCATATGTGAGGACTAAAGACGGTAAAGTACATTATTTCAAAAAAGAGGAACTCGAGCACCTCTCAAAACTTCTACCGGAGTCTGAATGGGATGGTTTGTCTTTGCCGATATTTATTTTACTTGAACCCAAGCTCGGCCGAGGCGCAGCTAGGATAAACGGGGAAATCGAGGCTAAAGTTATCGGAAAAATTCTGAACAAAGAAGTTAGTGGAGATGAACTAATCGTTTATCGCCCAGAAATTGCTATCATAAGGAAAAAACTGGCTACGACTACTCAGTACCTGTTCGGATGGTGATTTCTTGACAAGGTGGAGAATTCTGATGGCGCTTTTCTATCCGCTTTCCATCGTCAGTGTCTCGGCCGGACTAATTGCCTTTCTAATGCTGATTCTAAAAATGGACCCCTTGCTCGTGGTCACCGTGGTCCTCTGGTTCTACTTCTTTTCCACAGCCTCCATCTACCTGATCACCCGAGAGGCGCTAAAGGCAATGCAGGTAAACAAGCTGTTCTTGGGCTTGATTGCGACTATGGGCGGACTCGCCGTGGCCTCACTGCTGCTTCTGCTCGGGTTTGGCGGCTGACTCTTGAGGAATTACTTTCGGCCGCCCTGAAAGCACCGATTCCATCACGCGCGCAAATACGGGACGGGTTAAAAGTATGGCGATTACCATTCCCACCGAAGCAACGATGGCAAAAATACGAATGGGACCGAATCCCAGCAGGGCTATCAAAATAGAGACTAAGAGCATGGTGAAGGACGCTAGGTAAGATATCGACAGTGCTCTGGACGCCCTCCAGCCAACGCTCACTTTTTCTTGAGGTTGGACGCCCTTCAGCAGCTCATTAGTGATGATTATGTGCTGGTTTAAGCCTGAAAGAACTACAAGCACCAGCCCGGAAACGGCGGGCAAACCCAGAGGTAGTCCGAAGATTGAAATACCCGCAAGCGTCAGTAGGGCATCGACAAAAAGAAAGACCACGATGGTGAGGGCAGCCTTTACGCGCGAAAAAGCGAGATAAACGAGGATGAGAACGAGCAAAATCGTTACTCCAACCGCAAACGTTAACTCCAACTTAAACTTCGGCCCAAAGGATGGCGACAATGACGATTCCTGAACGAAGGCTATGGGGAAATCTAGCCGATACGCCAGCGCTCTTTGAAAGTTCTGAGCTTTGATCAACGAGAGGGCCTGCGTCCTCCCCACAAAAGGAATCGTCAGGTTTCCGGTCACTCCACCCGCCGCCATCGTCTGCGTGACAACAGGTGCCGACTGAACCCCACAGGCCCGCAGCACCCATTCATCAACACTTTCACCATCACGCCGTGGAACCATCTCAAGCCTATAGAGGGACGAAAGCCGGTCAATCAATTCAGGTGTGAAGTCATCCTCTGAACCCAATAGGATAATTCTCGCCTTATTGCCAACTCGACTTAAGAGATAGCTCTCAACCTCTGCCGAAACATCTCCTCCAACAACTGGAACAGCTACAACTGAGATATAGTAGGTAGAGACCGCGAGTCCGGTCTCACGGGTTACATAAAACTTCTGAGAGTGTTCATCGTAAAAAAGATGGCTCGCCTCCTCCAGGGTGCGATTTTCGAAAACCAAGATCGCATCGGTCGGTCGGTCTAAGTAAATAACAATGGAGTGCTCAGCCTTGCCGCTACAGGCCTGTTTCAGCATCTCTGTGCCGGCAGTTGTCAAGCTGATGGGAACGTAGGCTAGTCCCTCAGCCGAAATCGGCGCGGTCAAATTCTTGATCTCATCGTTGCCCAGAATCAACTGGTTATCCAGAAACATCTCAAGCTTGCCCTGGACACCTAACAGATCTCTAATGCGACTAGGGTCCAGCCCTGAGGCCTCGACTATTATGGAAGTTTCTCCAAAGGGCCTTAGCCGAACATCGAGCAGCTCATATGGATCAACACGCGCCCTTAACAATTGGATGGCTTTTTCCATTTCACCTTCTTCAACATAGGCCTCAACATTGACAACGGTGGCTATATCCGCCGCCTTTTGTAGCATTGGGCCAGTTAATCTGCCGTTAACGTTAACAACAGCCTTTCCGCTGCTGGGGTCATAGCTAATCAATCTGACCTCAGCCCCCAACCCAGACTCGAGCGAAGCAATAATATAATCCATGACGTTTTCACCGGCTGAATCGACCTGCAGGGCCACGCGATAAGATTGCAGCTCAAATACCAATTGTGTTCCTCCTGAAAAGTCGGCTCCCATTCTGACCCCCCGAAGCCTTGGCTCGAGCCCTGACCAAGGCTGCCATAAAATCAAGATTGAAAGGGCCAACACAACTAGCAGCAATTTAGCACGGCGGGTCTTAAATGCTGACATGATAGCTCACGACCTTTTTCCGTTCGATATGCCTGAGATAAAGAGCAATGCCAAGAAACCAAACGTTGAAAACATTTACCGCGACCCCAAAAGCCAATGCCAAGGCGAACTCCCTGACTGAGACTGCAGTTACGATAAAGCTCACGCTCAAAAGAACCACAGAGGCAATAGCGCTCAGGGTCAGATCTGCTCTCATCGCTTCACTAATGTTCTCTTTCAGATCTCCGACGGCTCCTTTCAAGAGTCTATAACCAAGAAAAACATTGACCTCCACCACATAAACAAAAACTATCAAAATTCCAAAAATCGACGCCAGATTTATGGGCACCCTGAGTATCGCCATAAGACCTAGAACTCCAACCACGTCGAGAACCGCAACAACTACCGATGTCACGGCGGCAACGCGGCGCCTGAAAATAAATGTCACAACTCCAACAAGAATCAGAGCACCGAGGCCAAGAGCGATGATCTGAAAACACTGGGCGCTGCTAACCACTGGGCCCAGCTCACCGATCACTATCGAACTACTCGGAATGCCAAAAGAATCTAAAAGCAACGCCCTGATCTCATTTTCTAAGCCCACGACCTGTGCATCCATCTCGATGTCAAATCCATCGCCGGCAGCTCGGACCACAGTTTCCAAACCCGCTAGTCTATCAATCTGAGATTCAAGCTGGCCAAAATCAGGGACTTTATCCAAACCACGGACCATAACTAAAGTCCCGCCATTAAAATCCCTCCCTAAAGGTAACCCAAGAACCAAAATTGCTAGCAGAAAGATAGCCGAAACTATCAGTGGTATTGCAACCAAACTTCTGCCTCTCAGACGCTGTGGCGGCCAAGACAGCCTCATGATACTCCTCCCTATTTTTAGACGCAGGGTATATAATGACTTATCAATCTCACTTTTAACCCCGTTGTTCTGCTCAGATTCTGATCGATTGTAGTTTAAACCTCGCCCGAAGGAATTTTTTATCCTGAAATCTTCACGGATTGGCAGGGGATTTAAAAGATGGAGGTTAGATTAACATTTGATCTTATGGAAGTGGAAAAAATACCCATCGAAAGGTTGCCGGGAATAGCCCAGATCCAAAAGCTGCTGACAAAATATTACGAGCGCAAGCTGTTCGCCGAAGTAGCTAACTCGGAAAAAATACCAAAACACATTGCGATAATCCTCGACGGCAACCGCAGATTCGCGGAACAGATGGGAGTGGATCGATTTTACGGTCATGTTTTGGGTGCCAAAAAGCTCGAGGAGGTAATTGGCTGGTGTCAGGAGTTAGGCATCAAACACATTACCGTCTACGCTTTTTCCACCGAGAATTTCAATCGCGACAAAGAGGAGGTCAACAAACTAATGAATTTGCTGGCTCAAAAGTTCAAAGAGGTGGCAAAAGATCCACGCGTTCATAAATATAAAATCCGAGTGAAGGCCATCGGCAATCTGAAAATGCTGCCGGAGCAAGTGCAACGAGCTATTGATGAGGCCCAAGCAGCGACGGTAGGCTACAACGGACACACGCTGAACATTGCTGTGGGCTATGGCGGCAGAGCCGAGCTGGCAGACGCCGTGCGTAAAATTTGTGAAAGGATAAAAAATGGTGAAATAACTCCCAAGGATGTCGACGAAGAAATGATCAACAATTATCTGTATACTGCTGGCTTGCCGGATCCTGACCTCATCATCAGAACGAGCGGCGAGGAACGTCTGAGCGGCTTCCTACTTTGGCAGTCGGCCTACAGTGAACTGTACTTTTGCGAGGCTAACTGGCCAGCCTTCAGCAAGATAGATTTTCTCAGGGCCATTCGCACTTATCAAAGTAGAGAACGACGATTTGGAAAATGATTGGAAATTTTGCCATCGAACTACCCATCTCAATGTTTTAAAAATATTTTGCTCTGCACTAGAGGGGTCAAAAAAGCCTTTTCAAAAATATCTGAAACCTGCCATCAAAAACGAAAATGCAGCCTGCGTTACTCGTACATCTCCTCCTCATACTCCGGAGGTTCGATTTCGTACTCATTTAATATCGGTCGCTTCTTAGTTTTCTTTTCCTCGATAATAGCCACTTCTCGTGCCTCTTTGCCCTTCTCGCTGATCTTATAAGAGGAGAGTTTCTTGACCTTGCCTTTGTAACCACATCTGGGGCAGGTCAATCTCTTACAGCGCCCCACCTTGGCCGGAACAAGAACAGTACCACACTTAGGACAGAACTCCATTACTATCGCCAACTTATTCGAGCATTTAGACCTCGAGAGGTTTATAAATCTATCGTTGTTGGATTTTGGAAGAAGTATCACACCTAGGCTAACTTTGAACTTGAAAAAAATAAAAAAGATTTAAAAGGCTTTCTTTTTATTTTTGGGTAGTTAAATGGCTAATTTTGGCTTATTTTCTCTTTAAAATCGATTTTATTTATGAAAACGTAAATTTTTTAACCCTCTATGGCGATAATAAACTGGCTTTTGGAGGCGGGCTTAAGAGGGGGTAGCGTGAACAACCCCCAAGGGAGATGTAGTGCCGTACATAAGCAAAATTGAGCTGAGAGGCTTCAAATCATTTGGAAACACTAAAGTCACCATCCCGCTATCAAAGGGACTGACGGCCATTGTCGGCCCAAATGGGATGGGAAAAAGCAACATCATTGATGCTTTGTGTTTCGTCTTAGGCTGGATGAGCGCTAAAACCATGCGGGCAGAGAGATTCTCAGACCTGCTCTTTAACGGAGGCAACGGAAGCCGACCTGCCTCCTTCGCCGAAGTTTCTCTGCATTTCGACAACAGCGATGGCGGCCTACACATAAACTCAAAGGAGGTTGTAATCACGAGACAGTTGCACCGCGACGGTAGGTGCACCTATAGGATAAATAAGCGCCGGGCAACGAGAGAGGAGATCATTGACCTGCTGGCGCCTAAGATGACCTGTCCCGGCGGATACAACTTTGTGATGCAGGGGGAAGTCAACAGATTTTTCAACATGGACCCAATTGAGCGAAGAAAGATAATCGATGATCTGGCGGGCGTGGCGGAATATGATGAAAAGAAACAAAAATCACTGAACGAGCTTCAAAAGGTCGAGGCCAACCTGAACAACGTCGGCGCCGTCCTGACTGAAATATCCACCCAGATGGAGAACCTGCGCGAACAAATGGAAACTGCAATTCACTTTAAACAACTAAAACGTGAGCGGGAACAGATTCAAGGCGCTCTTTTAATGATTAAAAAGGAAAAATGTTCGGAAAAGATTGCGCAGTTGGAGACAAAAATATCAAAGTTCACAGATGAAATCGAAGAACTCAAAAAAAGATACCAGAAAACACTCGAAGTAAAGGACAAGTTGAACGTGAAAATAGATGTGATTTCTAGATCTATTGATGAAAAAAGAGCCTCCGATGTGCTGGTAGAGGCTGAAAGGTCCAGGACCGAAATCAACACCCTGAGCGACATCTTAAAAAGAACGCTGGATCGAAAATCCGCACTTGATCGAGATATAGAATCGCTCGACGCCAAAATCAAAAAAATGAGCGATTCGAAGACAACCGATGGCGAAACTTTGGAGTCCACATTTTCCAAATTTAATGAAGTGCGCAATAAATTCTCGGAGCTATACCGCTCGCTCGTTAAATGTGAATCCTTGAGTTCTGCCAAAAATATCCTGAAACAGATCAATGAAGTGCTGAACGAGATTTCCGTAATCGTGGCAAGGATCTCAGACAAAATTGACCCACAAAAAATCAAACAGATGGACTCGGCAAGAGCTGAGGAGAGAATGCTGCGCGAAGAACTGGCTGGTCTGCAGCGCGCGCGCGACGAGTTGACCAAGCAGATAATGGAACTCAACGCAAAAATACACGAGGTGCAGATTAAGTTGAAGAATGCTGACTCTCAAGAAAAGGAAATTAGAAAATCAATTGAATCGCTTACAAACGGTAGAAATCTCTTGCGACAGAAATTGGAGTCGATATCCAAGCGAGAAAGGGAGCTGGAGACAAAGATCAGAGTTATAGAAGGTGACCTGCAAAGGCTTCAAATTCAACGAGAAGCCCTGAGCAATGAATTAAAAGAGATAAACACGAACCTGAAGAAGATAGGTGAAGTGAATTTACCCAAAAATATTGACGCAGAAGACTTGGAAAAACGAGCCCAGGAAATAGAGGCTGAGCTGGGGCCGCTCAGCGAAAGGGTGAATCTTCGAGCCATCCAAGACTTCAGAGAATCTGAGCGCAGATACAACGAAGAAAAAACAAAATACGACAAGCTGATGGCAGAAAAACAATCACTGCTGAAGTTTATGGCGGAAATTGATGAGAAAAAGAAACACGTTTTTATGAAGACTTTCAACGAAATTTCCAAACAATTTACCCAAATCTTTAAGGAACTCTCACCCAACGGCGATGCCATGTTGAAGCTGGAGAACGAACAATCACCATTTGAAGGGGGGCTTGAAATAATCGCTAGACCAGAGGGATCGGGGGCCGCCTATATCGGCTCATTATCCGGAGGCCAGAAGGCCCTGACGGCGCTCTCCTTCATATTTGCCCTGCAGCGCTATCGTCCGACCACCTTTTATGTGCTCGATGAAATAGACGCACATTTGGACCCGAAAAATAGGATCAGGGTGGCCGAGATGCTGCAACAGTTCTCAAAGGACTCCCAGATTGTGGTGATAACCTTACATGACTCAATAATGTCCGTAGCCGATAGGCTCTTCGGAGTTACAAAGGAAAACGGCATTTCCAAGATTTACTCCGTCGAACTCTCCGGAGTCGGGAGCTGAGAAGATGACAATTTTCACAGACCAACCCATACAGACGCTCCTCGAACTGGTCCAACAGCACAAGTTGGACCCTTGGGACATCGACATTGAAAAGCTGACCTACCTTTACATCCAACGCGTGCGAGAAATAGTCGAAATTGACCTAAGAGCTTCAGGGCGTGTGCTGCTCGCCTCATCGGTGTTGTTGAGGATAAAGTCCGACCATGTGCTCAACGGTCACGCCAAAAAAACTGATGGTGAAGAAATCGAGGAAATGCTCGATCTGGACTTGCCTGATTTGGGCCAGATAAATATCATCCAGTCTACACCACGAAAGATAACCCTGGAAGATCTCCTTGGCGCGCTCAAGGAGGCCCTATCGGAAGTGCCTGAAAAGAAGCCAGTAATCAGTAAAAAAATCGAGAAACTCACGCACACCGTTGATGAGTATGAAATCAACATACTCAAACACATGGCAATTCTACACAAGAGGATTCTAGAACTGATGGAATCGGGAAAGAGCCTGACCTTTAGCGAACTTATTGAGGAAAAGACTAGGATTGCCATTGCCAGGATGTTGCTTCTCCTGCTTTACCTCTGCGCCGAAGGCAAGATAACTCTGGAACAGCCGGAGATGTTTGGAGAAATCTACATCTCAATTCCGAAGCAGGGTGCCAAGAATGGGAATTAAGCAGGATCGGGCGATAATTGAAGCCGCACTTTATGCCGCTGACCGTCCGCTCACGCTAGCGGAGATGAAAAAATTAATCGGCACTTCTTCGGAAACATACATCAGAAAAATAATTGAGGATTTAAAAAAGGATTACAACAAAAGAGGCGGGCCACTTTGCATGGCGGAAACCGGCAAGGACACTTACACTCTCCGCCTCAATGAAGAATACATACCAAAGCTTGAGGGAGTTATCCCGAAAATTAGGCTCACACGTGGCGCGATAAAGACCCTGGCCATGATTGCTTACAACCAAAACATATCTCAGGCTAAGCTGGCGGAGTGCCGCGGCAACCGTGTCTATGACCAAATTAGGCAGCTGATCAGTCTGGGTTTCGTTGAATCAAGGCCATACGGCAGGACCCGTATGCTGCGAACCACCAAGAAGTTTGCCAGCTATTTCGGATTTGAAGATGACATGGATAAAATCCGAGAGGAAATTCAAAATCGGCTGAGATAATTTTCTTTATATATGGTGAAGACATAACTCCTCTGGTGTTACCATGGCGAGATGGCAAGGAAGATCCCTGAAGAAACCCAGCGGCGGGAGAATCTGGCCGAGCCGCCATAAGCGCAAGCGGGAGATGGGCAGCGAGTTTCTCGAGCCAAAAATAGGGCCTAAAAAGACCATAAAGATACGCACCTTTGGCGGCGGGGAAAAGAAGAAGCTGCTTTACACCGATGTTGCCAACGTGGTTGACCCTAAAACAGGAAAGGCGCAGAAGGCCAAGATTATCACCGTGGTTCAGAACCCGGCCGACATGCACTTCGTCCGGAGAAATATCTTGACCCGTGGCGCAATCATCGAAACCGAGCTGGGCAAGGCAAAAATCACCAACCGTCCGGGACAGGCGGGCACCGTCGAAGCAGTACTTATTGAACCTAAAGGCGAAGGAAATTAAAATCGATTAAGATAGAAGTTTCATTTCAGCCAGCCCAGATAGCGTCCTAGACCTAAAGCATGAATCCTTCGTTTTATTATCTTTTTCAGTTCTGGAATTCCCTCCCCTGTCTTCGCCGAAACTGGGGCCAAAACGTCGACCCACTGACGCCATGGTGGCGGCAAACCCAACTTGTCACAGATATCATCCAATACCACGTCGCGATATGTGTTAGGAATTAAATCTATTTTATTGATAACGACTATTGGGCTGAGATTTAACTCATTCAAGAAAGAAAACATTTCCACATCGACCGGAATCTGGCCCCTCTTTTGCCACCTTTCTGCTATCTCGGAAAAAGAACGGGCATCCACAACCTCCATCGCAAGAACTATCTCCTTACGATTGTTTTCTAGGTAACGCACTATCTCCGTTTTAATTTTTTCTTGAAGAAATCTCGGTACCCTGCTCATGAAGCCAAACCCGGGCATATCAACAATATCCATTTTCCCCACTTGGTAGCGAGTTATCCTGCGGGTGACACCAGGCCGCTTGCCCACGACGACTTTCTTGCCAGTTAGCTGTCTGATGATGCTGGATTTTCCGACGTTAGATCTACCCACCAGGACTATCTCCAATTGAACCCCTTACAAGAGTAGCTGGCTGAAGTTGTTTAACGTTTTGGAAAAGCTAAAGAAGTAAAAGAGTATTACATGATTGAGTCTGATGGCGGACATTATTCTCAAAAATGCGACGGTGATCACCATGAATCACCGACGCGAGATAATCCAAGATGGAGCTGTTGTTGTTGAAGGAAACAAGATAGTCGAAGTTGAAAAAACAAAAAAGGTAAAGACATTACACCGAGCTGATGTTGAGATCGATTGCAGCGGAAAACTGGTGCTCCCGGGGTTGATTGATTGCCATGTCCATTTAGCGCAAGCGCTGATCCGCGGCTGCGCCGACGACCTAGCCTTAATCCCTTGGCTGCGCGAGCGGGTGCTACCGCTCCAAGGAGCATATACTCCGAAAGAGGGTGAGCTAAGCGCCAAGCTCTGTTGCCTCGAAATGATTAAATCGGGTACCACAACCTTTGTAGAAAGTCTGCTCCACTGGAGGTATGGATTCAACGAGATCGCTAAAACCGTCGAGAAAATTGGCATTCGGGCCGTTCTATCCAAGTCATTAATGAACATCTCCGGCTACGCCGACCAGAAGGATGCCATCCCTAGCGGAATGATAGAAGACGGCGAAACCACCATCAGACAAACTATTGAGATGATTAGACGCTGGCACGGAAAAGCTAACAACAGAATTCATGTTTGGTTCGGCGCTCGAACACCTGGAGCCTGCACTGTAGATTTTTACCGTGAAATCTCTGAAAAGGCCAGAAAATATAAAACCGGAATCACGATTCATCTCGGTGAGGTAAAAAGAGACATCGAATATCTGCGGCGGGAGTTCGGAATGACTCCCATGGAATTCATGCAGCACTGTGGAATCGTTGGACCTAATGTTATATATGCCCACGGCGTCTGGATCCCCCCAGATGATTTCAAAATTCTGCAAAAAACCGGAAGTACTGTGTGCCACTGTCCGGCAAGCAACCTGAAGCTGGCCTCAGGGTTCGCCCCGATTCCCGAGATGCTGAACTCAGGAATTAACGTGGCGCTCGGTTGCGACGGCGGACCTAGTAACAACTGCTACGACATGATAAGAGAGATGAAGCTGGCTGCCCTCATCCACAAGGCAAGGCTCCTAGACCCTGAGGTGCTTCCCGCCGAAACTGTACTGGAGATGGCCACCCTAAACGGGGCTAAGGCGACGCTCTGGAGGAATAAAATAGGATCCATCGAACGGGGAAAAGTTGCGGACCTAATTGTGGTTGACTTGCGAAAACCACACTTAGTGCCAGTGCGAAACCCTGTCTCCAATCTAGTCTACGCGGCGAACGGCAGCGATGTCGATACCGCAATCATTGATGGAAAAATCGTCATGGAAAATCGTAGCGTAATGGGTTTAGACGAGGAAGAAGTGATCCAAAAGGCCATGGATGCGGGACTAGCTGTTGACAAACGTCTGGGTTTAAACGTCAGATCAAGATGGCCGTTGAAATGAGCGGTTACTTGTGAAGTCGGGAAAAAAATCAAGAGGACTCCGGTTCACTCTGGGCAATTAAAACTTCGTCCTTGTGCTTCAACTTGGTGTAAATGCCGCGGAGGTGCCGGATGCGCCTGCCATTAATGAGTATTTCGTAGCTTCCCTTGGCCTCCCCGGTGGTGGGGTCCAGCACCAGCTCAACTAGCTTAGGATGTCTGCGGCCGAGCTTCATCAACAAAGTATCTACTGTTTCGTCTTCGTCGATCGGTATCTTTATCGTGTCGGTTCCTGCACGCTTGCGGAGCTCATCACTCAATCTGACGACAACTTCCATTTCATCACGATTTTTGTGATTTAGTGTTTACCTGCATTATTCTGAACCCGGCCAGTTTTTAACAATTATAACACTAATGAAGGTCTCTAAAAGGCTTTTTGGTGCGGTTAAAAGGCGGCCAAACAGTTTAAATTCTGGAAATGTGAGAAAGTGGTTGATTAATATGGCTGAGAAAGTCGTGCTCGCGTTCTCCGGCGGACTGGACACCAGCTTTTGCACGGTGTACCTCAGGGAGGAGAAAAATTTTGACGTCATCACCGCGACCATAGATACTGGTGGGTTGAGCAACGAGGAGCTGGAGTACATTGAGAACCGCTCTAGGGAGCTGGGGGCAGTTAAACATTACTTTGTCGATGCGAAAAGGGAAATCTTCGATGAAATAATCTCTTACATCATAAAGGCTAACGCGCTCTATCAGGGGGTCTACCCCCTTATGTGCTCTGACCGTTACGTCATCGGAAAACACATCGTTGAAATCGCTAAAAAAGAAAACGCAAAAGCGGTGGCTCACGGTTGCACGGGTGCGGGCAATGACCAAGTCAGGATTGATGTAACTGTCAACAGTTTAGCGCCGGATCTTAAGATATTCGCCCCTACCAGGGAACTCGGCATGCGCAGGGAACAGGAAATAGAATATCTGGAGAGAAGAGGCTTCAAGGTAAAAAGCGAGACCAAAAAATACACGATAAATGAAAACATCTTTGGGAGGACCATCTCTGGATCTGAAATAGATGAGAACAAGGCACCGAACGAGGAAGCTTGGGTCTTAACTAAGATAACTAAGAGGGAGCCGGAATCGGTGAAAATCAACTTCGAAAAGGGTGTGCCCACCGCGGTAAATGGAAAGCAAATGTATGGTGTGGATCTGCTCCACAAACTAAATCAGATCGCCGGCGCCCATGGCTACGGCCGGGGGCTGTACATAGAAGATGAAACGTTCGGGATCAAGGGTTATCAGGCCTTTGAGGCGCCTGGTTTGCTGCTGCTGATAGAAGCCCACAGGTCGCTGGAAAATCTGGTTTTAACCCACCATCAGCTTAACCTCAAAAACCAGCTGGGCAATGTCTACGCGGACCTCTCCTTCAGGGGGCTATTCTATGAGCCCGTGATGAGAGATATCGAAAAGTTCATCGATTCCACCCAAGAAGTCGTCAGCGGGGAGGTCACCATGAGGCTGCAAGAAATGTCCGTTATGCAGGAAAGCGTCACGTCACCGTACTCCCTGATAAACGAGAAGATAGCTCGCTATGCACAGGCGGCAGGCTGGAAGGGCTCGGAAGCCGAGGCGTTTATCAAGATCTATGGGTTGCAGCAACGGATTGCTTGGTCCAGAAAAAAACCTGATATTTGAAACACCCGGTCTGTGTAAATCACTTATAACAGGGCAAACTAATAGAAATGGGTGTCGGGTTGTTACGGCGGGGACGTTTTGCGCGGCCTATGGACCCTACCGCTAGCGAATACATTTCATCGATGAAGGATGACTTAACAATTTTTCATCCCGTCGTTCAGATCAACATCGCCCACACCATCATGTTGACTGAGCAGGGAATCATTTCTGAGAAAGAAGCCGCGACAATCTTGGAGGCGCTACATAGTCTCCACCGTGGTGGGATTTCCAAGCTTGACCTGAGGCCCGAGTTGGAGGACATCCACATGGCGGTGGAGGAATTCGTGATAAAGGAAATTGGGGAAGAAATCGGTGGAAAGCTGCACACTGCGAAAAGCAGGAACGATCAGGTTTCCGCGGCGATCAGGCTCGCCCTCCGCAAGAAGCTGCTTGACCTAGGTGATCAGCTGTTGAAACTGGTAAATACCTTGCTGGTCCAAGCGGAGAAAAACATTGAAACCGTTATGCCAGGATACACCCACCTCCAGACGGCTGAACCGACCACCTTCGCTCACTACCTCCTCTCATACTGCGCGGCCTTCCTCAGGGACATCGAAAGGATTGAAAATGCCTATGAAATGACCAATTCCTCTCCCATGGGGGCCTGCGCTTTCGCTGGCACTAGCTTTCCCATCGACCGGGCGAGAGTTGCGCGCCTGCTGGGTTTCAAAAAAGTTGATGAGAATACCATGGATGCCGTCGGATCCCGTGACTTTGCCCTACAATCAATTGGCGCCGCTGCCATCGCCATGACCAACCTCAGCCGGTTGGCGGAGGAAATCATCCTTTGGTCGTCTGCGGAGTTTTCTTTGATAAATGTTCCAGATGAGTTCTCCTCGACCAGCAGCATCATGCCTCAGAAAAAAAATCCTGTTATCGCTGAGCTGGCCCGGGCCAAGGCGGCGAGGGTAATGGGCAACTTGGCTGGAGCCCTCGCTCTGGTGAAGGCTTTACCTCAAGCTTACAACCTTGACCTCCAAGAGCTAACACCTTTGCTCTGGAACTCAATCGACGAAACCATCAGCAGCTTTGAGGTAATGGAAAAGCTGATTGCGGCTTTAAAGCCCAGACGGGAGGAAATGCTGAAGCAGGCTGAGCGAGGGTTTTCAGCGGCCACAGAACTTGCGGCCACCCTAGTTCGGGAGGCCGGGCTATCATTCAGGGAAGCCCATTCGATTGTGGGGCGGATGATTTCCACCGCGGTTGAAAACAATCGAACCGCGGCTGATCTCACCGTGGATGACCTGAAAAAAGCCTCGCATGAAATCATTGGTAGGGAGATAACCATGGCTCAGGAAAAAATGAAAAAGGCCCTAGATGCTAGGAACTGTGTTTACTCAAGAAACATCATCGGCGCACCCGGCCCAAAAGCACTGAAACAACAGCTGACTGCTTTAAAAACTAAACTCAGAAAACACCACAAACTGCTGTGGACATGGAGGCGGGCTGTGACCAGATCTGAGGAAAATCTGATCAAGGAGGCCGAGAGGAGATTTAAATGACCGTCAACGTGGCCATAATTGGAGCATCGGGATACACAGGTGCCGAACTCCTCAGGTTGCTGGCCTGCCACCCCAAGATCAACCTTGTTGGAGCCTATGGCATGAAAAATACTGGAAAAAAGGTAAGTGAGATACACCCCCACCTACGCGACATCATTGACCTAACGATTGAAGAGCCTAACTGTGAAAAAATTGTCAAAAAAGCGGATGTGGTCTTCACCGCCACGCCGCACGGTGTGGCCATGAAGCTTGTCCCGGGACTGTTGAGGGAAAATACCAAGGTGATCGACCTGAGCGCCGACTACCGCTTTGATGACGTGAAGATATTTGAAAAATATTATGTGAAACACGAAAGTCCAGAGCTAAAAGGGGTTTATGGCCTTCCGGAACTATATCGAAAAGAAATAAAACTGGCCCGACTGGTGGCCAACCCTGGCTGCTTTCCAACCGCGGCTTTGCTCGGCCTAGCGCCTCTGGTGAAGAAAAAATTGATTGATCTAGAACATATAATTATAGACGCTAAGACGGGCACCTCAGGAGCTGGCGCTATCCCCACCGAATCCACTCATCACCCGGTGGCGGGAGCCAATGTCGCGGCCTACAAAGCAACCACCCACCGCCACGCGCCGGAGATAGATCAGGAACTGAGCAAGCTGGCCGGCCAGGAGGTCAAGGCCCACTTCACGCCGCACCTCCTCCCCCTCATCAGAGGCATCCTTTCCACTGCCCATGTCTTCCTCAAAAAACCGATGACAAATTCCGAGCTACTGGAAATTTATCGAGAATTCTACAGAGATGAGCCCTTCGTGCGAGTAAGGGAAGAGCTACCCCAGGTTAACTACGTGGTGGGGTCCAACTATTGTGATATCGGTTTAGAAAACGAGGCGGACGGAAACCGCGCCGTCATCGTCACTGTAATCGATAACCTAGTCAAAGGTGCGTCCGGGCAGGCCATCCAGAACATGAACATTATGCTGGGTTTTGAGGAGACGGATGGCCTGCGCGGCCCTGCCCTGCGACCCTAAGGGATATCCTTAAAATCTCGATGGTGCGTCTTTCTACAGTGAAATGCGGGTGAAGACGATGGTAGAAGCTCTCGAAGAACCTGGGTCGATATCCCCCTTTTTCAATCCCAAATCGGTCGCGGTAATCGGAGCCAGCTCAAAACAGAAAAAGATCGGCTATGTGATCGCGAAAAATTTCATCGAGAGTTTTACCGCAAAACTTTTCTTGATCAACCCCAACGCCCAGGAAATCCTCTCCCACAAATGCTATCCTGACATCAGCTCAGTTCCTGAAAACGTGGATTTAGCCGTCATCGCCGTTCCAGCCAAATCGGTGAAAGAGGTGCTGGAGGAGTGCGGTAAAAAAGGAGTTAAGGCCGCTGTAGTGATCTCCAGCGGCTTTAGGGAAAGCGGAAAAGAAGGTGCCGGGATGGAAGAGGAGCTGGTCAGAATCTCCAGAAAATATCACCTCAGAATAATGGGCCCCAACTGCATGGGCGTCTTCAGTTCCACATCGATGGTCGATACCCTTTTCATACCGCGCTACCGGCTGAAAAGGCCGCCGCAGGGTAAGATCGCCTTCATCTCCCAGAGCGGCGCCTCGGGAATTGCCTTTCTGGACTGGGCAGCTGGTGAGAGGATAGGCATCAGCAAGTTTGCCAGTTATGGTAACGCGGCGGATATCGACGAAGCGGACCTTTTGGAATTTCTGGCTAGGGACGAGGAAACCAAGGTCATCGCCATGTACCTTGAGGGCGTAAAGGAGGGTAGAAAGTTCGCCAAGATAGCCCGGGAGGTGACCAAAGAGAAGCCGGTAATTGTTTTGAAAAGTGGGATCACTGAATCGGGAGCTAAGGCAGCGCTCTCGCACACGGGGTCGCTCTCCGGCACTGATGAAATATTTAACGCCGTGGTAAAACAAACAGGTATGATTAGGGTATATGATTGGGAGGAAATGTTCGATATCGCCAGGGCCCTCGCCTACCAGCCCGCCGCCCGAGGCAACAGGGTGGCAGTTATAACCAACGGTGGTGGTGCCGGGGTCATGATTGCTGATGAACTGGAAAAGCACGGCATGACGATTGCAAAGCTAAGTGAGAAAACCGTCGCCGAGCTTGAGATGAATTTTCCACCTCACGTCACCCTTCACAACCCGATGGACCTAGGTGGAGACGCGGACAATGAGAGATTTCGAGAAGCTCTAGGCGCCGTGATCGATGACGACTCGGTGGATTCTCTAATCTTGACTTGTATCCCCCACACGCCGACTATCGACCTTGAGTCCTTCGTTGACATGGTCGTTGATACTAAGGGTAAAAACGACAAACCTTTGGTCGTCTGCCTCCCTGGAGGTAGGGTCTCCCTCGAGATTCGGGAACTCTTTGAGGAAAATGGCATTCCGACCTACCCCACGCCAGCCAGAGCGGCTCTATCGCTCTCAGCTTTAGTGAGGTACGGAGGTCTGAAAAACAGCGGCTGAGCCATAAAGAAGTTAAGGGAGAAATGTTTTCTTTTCATTGGTGGCGTCATGACTACGGTTCTTGAGGGCGGCATTACTGAAGTTCCTGGATTTCTGGCGGCAGGCGTTAGAGCCGGAATAAAGCGGCGGGGACTTGATATCATGCTGATAGCCAGCGAGGATGGTCCGGTCACTGCTGCAGGGGCCTTCACCACCAATCGGGTTAAAGGGGCGCCGGTGATCGTTACCTCCAAGAATATTCAAAGGGGAAAGCTCGGGGCCATCGTGGCCAATTCCGGCATTTCCAATGTATTCACCGGGGAGAGAGGGCTTCGCGATGCCCGCCGGATGGCCCAGCTGACGGCACGGCTACTCAAGCTGCGACCTTATCACATCGGAGTGGCCTCAACGGGGCTGATCGGTGCCTATCTGCCCATGCGCAAGGTGGAGGCTGGGATCCGCGCGGCCGTGAAGGAGCTTTCCAACTCGAGGGAGGCCAGCCTCAACGCGGCAAAGGCCATCATGACAACCGACACCACTCCAAAAGAAATCGCAGTCCAAGTAGAGCTCGAAGACGGCACGCCGGTAAAAATTGGGGGTATTGCCAAAGGAGCCGGGATGATCGCTCCCAAGTTGAAAACTGCCACGATGCTTGCCTTCATCGCTACTGATGTCTCGATAACGCTGGACGCGCTGAGGGCGGCGCTCCAGTCGGCGGTTGACGATAGCTTCAACATGCTCAGCATTGATGGAGACATGAGCACCAGCGACACCGTGATCGTGATGGCGAACGGGCGGGCCAAAAATCGCCGCATCACCTTAGAGAGAAAGGACAAGGAGTTCTGGGAAGGTCTCAAATTTGTCCTTACTGAGCTGGCTTGGATGATTGCAAAGGATGGAGAAGGAGCCACTCATCTGATCGAGGTGATGATCAAGAACGCCAAGAACTTGGACGACGCAAGAAGGGCTGCCAGAGCTGTCGTTGGCTCCAACTTGGTTAAAGCCGCCGTCTTCGGCAAAGACCCGAACTGGGGCCGCATCGCCTCAGCTTTGGGCTACTCCGGGGCAATATTTAATCCCTCGAAGATCAGCATCGAACTTGTTAGCGAAAGGGGTCGGGTGGACCTTGTTGCCAGGGGAAAGCCCTGCAGAAAAAGAGCTTTAGAGAGAGCGAGAGACATTCTGCGAAGCCGCGAGATAGAGATTCACGTGGACTTGGCCATGGGGAAGGCCTGTGCCACCGCCTGGGGATGCGACCTGACCTACGACTATGTCCGGATCAACTCAAAATATACCACCTAACCTGTTCCGCCGATAGCCCAAGCAAACTAATCTTCTGAAAACCTGATACCGAAAGTTATAAGTGAAACTGATGACTTCATTATGCGAGGGATTATTGTGAAACTGTTCACGGTCGGTCCGGTTGCCTGCAGGCCAGAAGTCCTCGCTGAGATGGGGCGACAAATGTTCAGCCACCGTAGCGAGGAGTATCGGGAACTACACCGGCAAACGGTTGAGAGATTACAGAAATTTCTAGAGACAAAAAATCAGGTCTTCCTGTTTCCGAGCTCGGGCTCAGGTGTGATGGAAGGTACCGTGAGAAACTGTGTTGACAAAAAAATGCTCTGCTGCATCAACGGGGAATTCGGCAAGCGCTACGCAGAGGTCGGAGTATCCAACGGAAGGGAGGTCGAACGACTGGAAACTGAGCTGGGCAGTGCGACCACTCCAGAGCAGCTCGAGGAAAAACTTTCTCAGTGCCCCGACGTTGAGGCAGTGACGATCACATACAACGAAACCAGCACCGGCGTGATAAATCCTCTGCCAGAGCTGGCCAAAGTGGTCAAGGAACAAGGCAAGCTGCTTTTCGTTGACGCGGTGAGCGCAATGGGCGGTGTTGAGATCAAGGTTGACGAGTGGGGAATTGACGTCTGCTTCGCCAGCTCACAGAAGTGCTTCGGCGTGCCGCCCGGCCTGGCGGTGGGCAGCGTAAGTGAAGAGGCGCTCGAAAAATCAGAAAAGGCGAAAAACAAGGGCTGGTACTTTGACTTCAAACTTTATGAGGAATATCAGGAGGACTGGGGCACCCACATGACGCCCCCGGTGCCACAGATTGCCGCGCTCAACAAGGAGCTGGAGATCATTGAGAAGGAGGGCGGCAAGGCCAAGCGACTGGAGCTCTACCAGAGGCGCAGCCGGATGATAAAGGAGGGGGTGGAAGCCCTCGGCCTCTCCCTTTTCCCCAAGACGGACTGCCAAAGTCCCACCGTTTCCTGCGTCCGTGCGCCGAAATCGATGAGCGGCCTTGAGGTCTACAAACGGATGAGACAGAAGGGATTTGAACTCGCTAAAGGTTACGGCTCACTCAAGGACAGCACCTTCAGGATCGGCAACATGGGATACATCCCTATGGAGGACATCGAGGAGATGCTTCAGGCCCTCTCAGAAGTGATTAAACAGCAATTTTAAAAAACCTGACAGAAAATTTACTACTCTGCTACATTGAATTGGGCGTAAATCAAACCGAGAACTTTTTCCGCGGTCTTTGCCCAGATGCTGTATCACTTACCGCCACGATCCATAAACGAGTAGGTTCTTGTATCCTAGTTTTTCAGCGATTGCCTAAGAACCACCTCATAAGCGCCATTCTGTCCCTGCCAATCGCTGGCCATAAACGGGTGAAATAATTTTGCATTAAATTAAGTTATCCAACAGCAGGCCTGACAAAATCCCCAACGAAAGCGATCTCAAGTAAAATTTTTGGATATTATTATAAGAAGCAAATGTAATTTTGTTTTTGGATCAGATGTCGCTCACACCAACGAAATACATTTGGATGAATGGTAAGTTGGTTCCTTGGGCTAAGGCCCAAATCCATGTTTTGACGCACACCCTCCACTATGGGATGGGGGTCTTTGAGGGAATAAGGTGTTACCGGACTGAAAAGGGGCCGGCGGTCTTCAGGCTTAAGGATCACATGCTCAGGCTGGAAAATTCCGCCAGGCTGGTCGGGATGAAACTCCCCTATTCCTTGCAGAAGCTAGTCCAAGCCACTAAGGAAACAGTAAAGGCCAACCGCATCCAAGAGTGCTACATCCGACCCATCGCCTTTTACGGCTATGGGGTCATGGGGCTGAACCCGGAGGGATCCAAAGTTGACGTGGCAATAGCGGTCTGGCCCTGGGGGACATACCTTGGTGAGGAAGGGCTCAGAAACGGTGTTCGGGCCAAAATTTCAAGGTGGCGCAGGATCCACCCGAACATCATGCCGCCGCAGGCCAAGGTGGTGGCCAACTATGCCAACTCGATACTGGCCAAGGTGGACGCCCTAGAATCAGGCTATGATGAGGCGATCCTGCTCAACCTTGACGGGAAAATAGCCGAGGGGCCGGGAGAAAACGTCTTCATCGTGAGAGATGGTAAACTCATCACTCCACCTATTTCATCAGGAGCCCTTGCTGGGATTACCAGGGATTCTGTGATCAAGATAGCTCGCGACGAGGGAATCGACTTCGAGGAGAAGGACCTCACGCCGGAGGAACTCTACTCCGCGGACGAAGCCTTCTTCACCGGGACGGCTGCCGAGGTCACCCCCATCAGAGAGGTAGACGGGCATAAAATAGGAGACGGAAAAAGGGGGCCGCTCACGGAAAAGCTACAGCACATCTACTTCAACACCGTGCGGGGAAGGGAACTTAAGTACAAGTCATGGTTGGATTACGTTAAGTGAGCGATAAAAACACTTATAAGCGGCTTTTAAGGCATTTATTTGTTATATTTATAACAACTAAACCATACGAACTGCTTTTAAAATCTTATATTAATTCAATTAATTTTCTCACTGTTTAATTAAAAAAAATGTAAGTTAAAAATGATGAACGAGATTCTGAAACCAAGCCGCCCTTGGATTAGAGATGCCATGCTCTATGAAAAAATGGACGATCGGGTAAAATGTGAGCTATGCGAAAGACGCTGCCTAATCCAGCCTGACAAAACCGGTTTCTGTCGAACTAGGTTTAACGTCGGGGGAAATCTTTACACGCTGGTTTATGGGAATCTCTCCTCAATATCTGCGAACCCGATCGAGAAGAAACCCTTCTACCACTTCTGGCCAGGGAGCGTTGCCCTGACCTGCGGCAGCTGGAGCTGCAATTTCGAATGCCCGTGGTGTCAGAACTGGCACATCTCAAAATCACCACCAGAATTAAAGAAGGCAAACTACATTAGCCCCGAAAATTTCGTGAAACAAACGATAGAGTGGCACTGCCATGGAACATCCATCTCGTTTAACGAACCTTCTTTAATGTTTGAATACTCCTTGGACGTTTTTAGGCTAGCCCGCACAAGGGGTCTCTACAACACCTTTGTTACCAACGGTTACATGACTAGAAAAGCGCTTTATATGCTCCGTGAGGCGGGACTGGACGCGATCAACATTGATATCAAGGGGGATACCGAAGTGGTGCGGAGATACTGCGGAGCCAACGTTGAATTGGTCTGGAGAAACGTGCGAGAAGCGAAGAAGCTCGGAATTCACCTAGAAGTGGTTAACCTGGTAATTCCCGGTGTAAACGACCGAGAAGAGCAACTTCGGGAGCTGGCCAAGCGTCACTACTGTGAGGCTGGGCAGGACACACCGCTCCATTTCACCGCCTACTACCCCGCCTACAAATTCAACGCGCTGCCCACGCCTGTTTCAACCCTTGAGCGAGCTCACGACATTGCCGTCTCTGAAGGGCTCGATTTCGTTTACATCGGCAACGTTCCGGGACATAAATATGAAAACACCTACTGTCCCGGCTGTGGGGAGCTGCTCATCAAACGCTTTGGACTGGAGCTGCTGGAATCTAAATTAAAGGAGAAAAAATGCCCGAAATGCAGGCGTGAAATCCCAATCGTGGGCAAAATAATAACTTAATCCTTTCAGCTCACAGAGGTACTTCCTTGGCCATCGTCAACGCCAGCGTGGCCATCTTGGCGTAGAAGTTGTCGTCGGCCTGCTCGTAGATCACCGAGTTCGGACCATCCATGACGGCGTCGGTGGCCTCCTCCCCCCGCATCACCGGCAGAACGTGTGTCACGATCGCCGGCTTGTCCATCAGGTCGTCCACATGCCTCTGATCCAGCATCCAGTTCCGGTACCTATTGTAGATAGCGATCTCCTTATCTACACCGAACTTGCTCGCACCTACCCTGAGGAACTCCGCCGTCCCCCAGCTCCGCGGAAAGACAACGTTGGCGCCCTTGAGTCCTTCCTCAAAGTCATGACAGATCTCAAAGCTGCCGCCACTTTCCTTCGCGTTCTGCTTGGCCCATTCAACTATTTTAGGATCTATTTCAAAGCCCTCGGGATGGGAAAGCGTGACATCCATGCCGAACCTCGTGGCAATCAGCACCTCCTCCTGAATGCTGCACCTGCCACGCGGCTTGCTGGAGTAGGCCCAAGTGATGGTGTACTTTTTACCCTGCAGCTTGCCCAATTTCTCCTCGATCGTCATTATGTCCCCAAGACCCTGCGTCGGGTGAAAGGTGCAGTCGGCCATATTGATCACCGGTACCTTGGCGGCTCGGGCGAACTCACGGACTACCTTCAGCCCGGCACCGTAGACGAAATCGATGTACTTATCCAGAATTCTGACGCCGATACCATCCGCATATGAATCATACATCTTCGCGGCGTCCTTTACCGCTTCTTCCATCCTGGTCGTGGAAACGTCGATGAAAGCCGGATGCCCGCCCAGTATCGCAGTGGCGGCCTCGAAGGCTCCCCGCGTTCTTGTCGAGGGGGCGTAGAACAGCATGAAAAAGTTCTTGCGGTCCAGAACTCTGGGCGGCCTGTCGCCACGCTTGACAATCGCTCTCAACTTTCTCGCCACGTCGATAGCATGCCTAAGTTCCTCAACGCTCCACTCCTGGGTGGTGATGAAATCTTTCCCATAGAGATCAACCATTAGAACACCATCCTTCATTGGTGAAGCTTCATTTTATACCTTACGCGCTAATATTACCCATCAGAAGGCTGTAGGTTGGTGGAAATCAAAAAATCTCGAAATCCTAAAATTCATTGGAGCACCGACTTCTGTAATTCAAACGCATTCGGGAAACAGTTATGTAAAACTGCAAAAACCTAAAATTTTCATTGGTGTGATAATGCCTAAGGTCTACCTCGTCGTCCACGGCTGCAGCTCAAACTTGGCGGACTATGAAATTGCCGCCGGGTTATTGACCCAAGCTGGTTTTGAGCTGGTGGACAACTCCGAAAAGTCAGACCTTAATGTAATTTTTACCTGCATAGTTAAATTTCGAACTTTCAACCGAATGCTCCATATGATCAAACAAATGACCAATTTAAAGAAACCCTTAATCGTCGCCGGCTGCATGACAAAGACGGAAAGAAGGTTGATAGAAAAGTTGAATCCAGATGCCTCGTTAGTAGCCCCTGACTCTGTTGAAAAAATAGTTGAAGCGGCCGGTTCAGCTCTGGAAGGAAAGAAAGTTGTCTTCCTAGAGGACCAAAACAAACCCAAACTCAACTTACCGCGACGACGAATAAATCCGGTGATCGGCATTGTACCCATTGCCCGCGGCTGCCTGCAAAAATGCAGCTACTGCCACGAGCCCTACCGGGGTAAGCTCTTCAGCTATCCTCTGAAGGAGATAGTTAGCGAGGTTAAAAGGGCTGTGGCTGAGGGCTGTAAGGAGATCTGGCTCACTAGTCTAGACAACGGTTGCTATGGCCTAGACGGCGGGACAAATTTGGCGGAATTGTTGAATGCAGTATGTGGGGTCGAAGGCAAATTTTTCGTTCGTGTAGGTATGATTAATCCCTTGCATGCAAAGAACATGCTGAAAGAGCTAATCGAAGCATACCGAAACCCGAAAATTTTCAAGTTCATCCATCTGCCGCTGCAAGCGGGATCGGATAAAATACTCAGACTAATGGAACGCGGTTACCAAGTAAAAGATTTTGTGGAAATCGTGGAAGAATTCAGGGAAAAATTGCCTGAGCTGACACTGGCGACCGACGTCATAACCGGATTTCCTGAGGAGAGCGACTCTGATTTCAAACGAACTTTGGAGCTGATCAGGAGAATAAAGCCCGAGGTCACCAATGTGTCGAAGTTCGGTGCTCGGCCCTGGGTTAAGGCTTCTGGGTATGAACAGCTTCCGGGAGACGTCATCAAAGAAAGGTCTAAAGAACTATTCAATCTTTGCAAAACGATCTGGCTGGAAAAAAATAAAAAATGGATCGGATGGGAAGGTGAATGTCTGATCGACGAAAAGGGCAGAAAAGAAAACACTTGGATTGGGAGGAATTTCGCCTACAAACCGATCGTGGTTCACTCAACAGAAAATTTACTGGGAAAATTCCTGAAAGTCAAAGTCGTTGGGGCAGCGCACACTTATTTACTCGGGACGGTTATCCAAGAGTTTGACGGTTAAAAGTGAAATCTACCGGTGGGCAGGAAAAAACATTATTTTAAGCGGTTCTTAATGCGACTTCACCCATTCCGCGATATCCTCAACTACAGTTTGATCCATGTTGCCGGCAAGCTGATACTCGGCAGGACTGGGCACGCCACGACCTGAAATGAAAAGATGGTTGAGATTATCATAGAGTTTAAAAGTCACTGACTCTCGATCGCTTAAACATTCTTTCCACTGGTTAAAGTCATCCAGGGTGACTTGATAGTCCCGTCCCCCCTGCAGGATCAACATGGGTAGGCTAAGCTCTCTTGCGGTCCTCAGGGGATCGTATGTCATCAGGTCTTCCCAGTAGGCCCTCGACGCGCCCAACACAACCTCTCCGCTGGCGATGTCGAGCTCTTTAATCTTTCTGACTATGTTTTCTGTTTCTTTTATCTGCTTGGCCTCCGCATCGTCTATTTTTCCATCCAAGGAGGCAAGATAATGAACTTGCTCCAGAATCAGGTCCGCAAGATTCCTAGCGTTGGCGGCTAAGAGGATCAGCCCGGACAGCTTACCATCTCGAACGCCTATCCTGGGCGCAAGCATTCCTCCCAAGCTATGTCCAAGAACAAAAATCCTTTCTTGGTCAATTCTTTTATCTCTGCGAAGTGCTTCGACCGCCGCCAAGGCATCGGCAATCGTCTCATCCTCAACGGTAAAGCTTTCAATCATCTCAGCGCATTTGATTGGATATTGTTTGGTCCTCTTCTCGTACCGAAGCACCGCAATTCCTTTAGTGGCCAAGCCCCAAGCCAAATCCTTGAAGGGCTTGTTGGGACCAATGGTTTCATCCCTGTCGTGAGGCCCAGAACCATGTACGAGAACCACGGCGGGAAAAGGACCATTTCCCTTAGGTACCGTCAAGGTGGCCGGCAGCGCCCAACCCTCAGCACCAACGAGGATTTCTTCTTCAATGAACGACTCCGGATGGGCATATGCTGGAGGGGTGTAGCTAGCCTTTGGGAAAAAACCAAAGTCCAGCAATCTTTGACGCTCCATCGAAAACCACTTTCACATCAAGTGAAGCTCTCTCAAACTCCGTGGTAACGTATACTACCTCATACCCGGCTTCAGTTGCGGCTCTCGTTCCAGTAATGCCCTTGTATGCCCCGACCTCACCGATCACACCATTCCATATGGCCTCAAGCTGTCCCACCGTTATGGCTGCAGCCATCTGCTCATTGAAGAGCCCGTATGCTTCATTGAATCTCCACTCTTTAAGAAGAACGACGAAATCTCTGGCCCGTGTTTCCAAATCCACACCCCAGGAGCCGGTGAAATAGAAAACATATACCGCGCTAGCGATGATTATTACTGCAACTATGACAACTACAACCCAGATTTTGCCTTTTTCCATCTTACTCACCCACACCCTCTTGTTTTGCTGTGCTATATAGCGTTTTGATTCTGTTGCTCATATCACAATTGATTTTCTAAAATTTGTTGAGACTTTTCTGAATCAAACGATACGGGCCGGACGGGATTCGAACCCGTGCTGCAGGCTCTCCCCCCTTGGAGCCCGGAGGCCCGCGTCCTATCCAAGCTAGACTACCGGCCCATTGCTATCTCTCACTAGAAAAATAAGAATTGAAGTGGCGGGCCCGGTGGGATTCGAACCCACGACCTACAGGTTTCCTCCCATAAGCCCGAAGCCCTGCGGGTGCTTCCACTTGCCGCGCCATCCAGGCTGCGCCACGGGCCCCACACTACTTTTTTACTACCAAATTAGTATGTATGTTGGTTGAGTGAATGAAGACCCTTTTGATCATCTGCGACGGGATGGCCGACCGCTCCATCCCCGCGCTGGCCCACAAGACTCCTCTGGAGATCGCCAAGAAGCCCAACATGGACTGGCTGGCCAAGCGCGGCATCAGCGGGATAATGGACACCATCGCTCCTGGAACAACGCCAGGAAGCGACACGGCTCATCTAGCGCTACTGGGCTACGATCCCTACGAAACCTACACGGGAAGAGGTCCATTTGAGGCGGCTGGCGCTGGTATTGACCTGCATCCGGGAGACATCGCCTTCAGGGTCAACTACGCCACCGTGGACAAAAACATGATCATCACCGACAGAAGGGCAGGAAGAATTCAGGATACCAAGGCCCTAGCCGAGGCGGTGCAGAAAATAAAGCTTAAGGGAGCCGAGTTCATCTTCAGGAGCACCGTGGCTCATAGGGCAACCCTTGTGCTCAGGGGAAAAGGACTCACGCACGAGGTCTCCGACTCCGACCCCCATGAGGAGGGCAAAAGACCGTTGAAGGTTGAACCCTTTTTACAGTCACAGGAAGAGGTTGTCCCCGCATATCCGATCATCGCCGGTGGTGTCAGAAAATATGTGATGCGCCGGAGGTGGGCGGCTAAAACGGCAAAGCTATTGAACGAATTCTCGCAAAAAGCCCACGAGGTCTTGAAGAAGCACCCGATTAACCTCGAACGCGTCAAGAACGGTCTGCCGCCGGCCAATTACCTCCTCATCCGCGGTGGTGGTGTGGTTCCACACCTGAAACCTTTTCAGGAGAGGTTCAGGATCAATGGGGCCTGCGTGGCTGCAGCGGCACTGGTTAAGGGAGTCTGCAAGCTGGCCGGGATGACCGTGGTCGATGTCCCTGGAGCAACGGGAAGCGTCAACACCGACCTCAACGCCAAGGCTAAGGCTGTGCTTAATCTAATAAACAACCACGACTTCGTCATCTTGCATGTAAAAGGGGCTGATGAAGCCAGCCACGATGGAAACATCAAGGCCAAGATAGAAATCATCGAGCGAGTGGATACTATCATTAACCAGTTCATCGACGCCTTTGACTTCATCGTCATCACCGCCGACCACACCACACCAATCAGCGCCAAAAACCACACCGCCGACCCGGTTCCTGTGGTCATCTCTGGCCCGGGAGTGCGCACTGACGATGTTAAAACTTTTAGCGAAAGGGCGGCCGCAAAAGGGGGACTGGGTAGAATCCGCGGCAAGGACCTCATCCCGATCATCGTCGACCTGATGGGCAAGAGTCCCAAGTTTGGGGCCTGAAGAAACAACAGGCTTAAACGGTGGCTGCCTCAATCTTAAGTGTGATCCAATGAAGAAGGAAGTTGAAGCCGCGATTGAAAAGATCAGGCCAGCTTTGCAGGCCGATGGAGGCGACGTTGAGCTCGTCGACGTGACCGATGATGGGATAGTCAAGGTCAGGCTGGTCGGGGCCTGCGCCGGCTGCCCGATGTCGACGATGACGCTCGCCTTCGGCATCGAAAGAGAGCTGAAAAAACAGATACCCGGCGTGAAAAAGGTCGTGGCGGTTAGCTTTTAAACAGTTTTGAGAGCTCGCCCGGTTTGACGACTCCTTTTTCAGTGATGAACGCCGTGATGTAGCGGGCAGGAGTGACGTCAAAAGCGGGGTTAAAAACTTTCACACCTTTGGGTACGATCCTTACTCCGCGGAAGAAGATCACTTCCTCAGGACGCCTCTCCTCGATCGGTATTTCGGCTCCCGTCTTTACCTTCGGGTCCACCGTGCTCGTGGGTGCCGCGATGTAAAACGGTATCCTGTGCTCCTTGGCCAGCACCGCAATCGAGTAGGTCCCGATCTTGTTGGCGGCGTCGCCGTTGGCGGCGATTCTATCGGCACCGACGACTACCTTATCAACCATCTCTTTAGCCATTAGATATCCCACCATTCCATCTGTGACCACCCTGACCGGAATTCCTTCGCGACTCAGCTCCCAAGCCGTTAACCTCGCCCCCTGCAAGAGCGGCCTGGTCTCAGTTGCGATGACCTCGATCTTCTTGCCGGCGCTTCGTGCCGCACGAATCACGCCTAAAGCGGTCCCATAATCAACCGTCGCCAGCGAGCCCGCATTGCAGTGGGTCAGGACGACATCGCCGTCTTCCAGAAGCGCCGCCCCGTTCTCACCTATCTTCCTGTTGACCTTGACGTCCTCCTGGGCGATGGCTCTTGCCTCGCGGACCACGGCTTCGCGGACCCCATCAATATCGACCGCCGACCTTGCGGCGCTGAGGACTCGCTCCAGCCCCACGAAGAGGTTGACCGCGGTCGGCCTGGTCCTTCTTATCCTTCCGCCCGCGCGCTCCAGCTCCCGCATTAGCTGCTCCTTGGTCCTGGCCCTGCTCCGGAGAGCCGTGATAGCCAGAGCCATGGCTGCTGCCGCGGCGAGCGCCGGTGCACCCCGAATCTTCATTTCCTCGATGGCCGCAGCCACCTCCTCAGCGCTGTGACATCTTACTCTCACCAGTCTCCACGGCAGCTGTGTCTGATCAACAAGAACAACCTTATCACCGCGAAGTTCAATGGTTCTCAAATTTTCACCACATTTT
>NZ_JAVZIN010000009.1:0-65445 GCF_038871235.1 Hadarchaeum sp. (SeqCode) | reverse complement strand
GCTCAGTAAAATACTCCACCATCGATTACGACTTTTACCCGTCAAACCGCAGGCTCACGCAGCAGGCCACCGAGGAAATCCAACGGCTCTATTCCGAATATCTGGAAAAGGCAGAGGGCTTCAAGTTCCCCGTCTGGTGGTCGGCCTCTCCCGTCTGCGCCTTCCTGAAGGTCCTCCGCGCCGATGAACGGTGGTTCCTGGAAAAGGTGAAAGAGATCGTCATGGACCAAGCCAACTGGGAGATCGCCAACCCGCTGGTAGAGGAAATATTCCAGAAAGCAAAGGAGGCCGAAAAATGAAATACGCCGTCAAGACCGTCATAGAAACCCAGTGGCACCTGGTCCTGCCCTTGCCCGATGAAATCGTGTCGAGGTGCGGCGTCTTCAAGGGCCAGGAGTTCAAAATCGGCGCTTTCCGGAAAGACGGGCAGGTCGTCATCATCGCCAAGTCCCTGCCCTTCAAGGGTGATCGCCGTGTTTGACGCTCATTTACCAAACCAGCGGCCACCAAAGAACCGGCCGGCGGGGTCCAGCGCAACCTCCACCCGCCGGCCTTTACCCTTACCAAAACGGGTCTCCCCAGAGGTGTTCATCCATCCCGATTACGTGATCCTGCGCACCATGAACAACGACCACGCCTTGAGGTCCGAGCAGAGGGATGGTTTCCTCAGCGCCAAGGTCATCGAGCAGTCCGGCAGGCGGCAGCTCCAGCTCCACCTGAGGTTTGAGGGCCGGGATCACGCTTTCGGGAACACCGGCACCGTGGACCTGGACCTCTACCTGCCGCTGGAGGAGCTGCCGAAACTGACCCGCCTGGAGGCGCCTGATAGTGTATCAGCCAAGCCATAGGAGGATAAACGCAAGGGTTGCGGCCCTGCTGAGGCGATACCGCAAAACCCTGCGCGCCGGGACCATCTCCCGCCTCTTAGGGATAAGCACCACCACCTTGATCGAAGCCGGGATTAGGGACAGGGTTGGTCTGTTTTTCGTCTATTTCTTCCGCGGCCGCTGCTATTTCGCACCGCTGAGAAGATACAAAGACGACTGGGAGGAATGGGAAAGCTGGGACCGGGAGGAATGGGACGACCTGCCATGAAGGAGATAACGCTGGCCGTTTTTCTGTCGATTGTCCTCATCGTGGCCCTTGCCTGGATTCCGTTTTCCGACATGGCTGGAGACCTCATCGGCCAGGTAAGCACCGAGCCCACCGAGCTGCTCCCGCTCGAAAACGGGACCCCGATCTTATTTTTCGTTGTCGTGCTCCTCATCGCGCTCCTGATCTGGATGGTGGTAAGGTGATGGATGAATGGATACCGTGGTCTGTCCCTTTTGCAGCCGGAGGATACCCCTTAACCACCTTGGCGCTGCCTGCCTGCTTCACTTCGCGGTGAGGGTCCGGCCGAAATGGATAATCATATGCCCTCGACCCAATGGGCGGCGCAGTTTCTCGGTGTTCTCGGCCGCTATATATAAAGATGTATCTACATACTGTGGGCAAAAACAGATAAAATAAGCTCAATTCTGCCTCTGTTTGGTGTCAGGAAACAAGATGGCATTTTTGTTCCCGTTTGAAAAAACAGCCGATAAAGGAGATCCGAGGTGTCGTTGATTTAACTTCTTGACCACGGCATCCAAAGGAAAGAGCTGACTCGTCACTTACTTACCTTATACTTGGGTCCTTCTATCACCACCCTAAGGGAAACCATAAATTATTGCCATCTTAACTTCTGAAAAACGGGCAGGGAACGGCTCTGAAGCAGAAGTTAACGTATATTAACTTCTTCAGGACAGCATCTCCTTGCCTTCTTTTCTTGCGCGAATTCATCCACAACAGATTATAATCAGTTGCGTATTACAAAGCAATGAGGCAACCATGCCTGAATATGTATGTGTATATGCACGCAAACGCAAACGGAAAATCACCTGCCTGACCCTTGACCCCGAGATCGTCAAAGCCGCCAGGGAAAGAGGCATAAACCTGAGCCGCTTTCTGGAATATCAACTCAGGAAAGCCCTGGGAATGGAAAATGGGGCGGACTTTGACAAAAACGGCGAAAATAATTTCTTTCCGTCAACGCTTTCTTCCCAAGAAAGGGTTGAAGAGGCGGGCCCGGTGGGATTTGAACCCACGATATGCAGCTCTCCTCGCCGGGATAGAAGGCCTGCGGGTTTTTCAACTTGCCGCCTTATCCTAGCTAGGCCACGGGCCCGAGTAAACTATCACGTCACGATTTAATATTTGTGCGGCGATTATGAGTTGACATTCATGCCCAAACTCTTCGGAACCTTTGGAGTTAGAGGAATAGTTAACAAGGAGCTGACAATAAAAACTGCGCTCGAGCTGGGCCAAGCACTGGCGACCGATCTTGGCAACCGTGGCAGAGTTGCTGTGGGAAGAGACAACAGGACCTCCGGTGTGATGCTTGAAGAAGCGCTGGTAGCTGGCCTGAACTCCGGCGGCTGCGATGCCGTCAGGCTGGGTCTGATCCCAACTCCAGTGCTGTCCTTCGCCACCAGATACTTCAGCTGCGACGCTGGAGTCATGATCACCGCCTCTCACAATCCTGCTGAATACAACGGAATCAAATTCTGGGACTGCGATGGCGCTGGGTTTCAGCGCTGGCGGGAGGAAAAAATTGAACGCATAATCTCCCGCGGTACAAAGATGGTGAGCTGGTGCGACATTGGGCACTTTGAAAGCGCGGAGGCTTTGTCCCACTATGTTGCCGCCATCAAAAAAAGGGTTCCAAAGTTCAGACGTGAGTTGAAGGTGGTCCTCGACTGCGCCAACGCCGTAGGGAATCTAGTCACACCTGGACTTCTCAGGGAGCTGGGCTGCAAGGTGATTTCAATCAACGGCCAGCTTGATGGAACCTTTCCGGGCCGAAAACTGGAAACCGTCCCCGAAAATCTGAAGGAGCTGGCCAAGACCGTCGTCGGTTGTAAGGCCGATCTGGGGGTGGCGCACGATGGTGATGCCGACCGAACCCTTATCGTTGACGAACGCGGTGAAATTATCAGCGGAGATAGAGTTTTCGCCCATGTGGCCCTACATTACCTTGGTGAAAAAACTAGGCCCAAAATCCTGACCACCGTGGCCACGAGCTCTGTCCTTGAAGATGTCGCCACCAAGCTGGGTGGCGAGGTGGTAAGAACCAAAGTTGGTGAGCCTGAGCTGGTCGAGGAGTTTCGAAAAAATGGTGGTGACATAGCCGGCGAGGAGAATGGTGGTGTGATCTTCCCTGATTGGTTGCTCTGCAGGGATGGCATAATGACTGCGGTTCAGTTTATTGCAGCCCTGGACAAAACCGAAATGAAGGCCTCAGAATTTAACCTAACCTTGCCCGTCTACTTCCAAGTAAAAAAAAGGCTAGAGTGTCCCAACGATAAAAAAGCTAAAGTGCTCGAGCGGTTGACCAAGAGATTTTCTGATCATCGAATCTGCCGAGAGGATGGGCTGAGAATAGAGTTCGAGGAAGGCTGGCTTCTGCTCAGGCCCTCAGGGACCGAGCCCATTTTCCGCTGCTTTGCCGAGGCCAAGACAGAAAAACAGGCAAAGAAAATCGCAGATCTTGGAATGAAGGAACTGAAAGCCGCCATAAGGCAAAGCTAGCTATCTTGAGGCTGGGCTGTACTCCCCAAAAATTTTGATTTCGGTGCCGCATTTGGGGCATTTATGATCCTTGATCTCGTAACGGAGGATGTCAAAGCCAAACCTTTCAATGAGGAGCTTCCCGCAGTTGGGACAGTAGGTGTTATCGCCCTTGTGGCCGGCCACATTGCCGATGTAAACGTAGTGCAGTCCTTCCTCCTTGGCTATCTTCAGAGCCAGCTCAAGCGTCCTTACCGGGGTCGGCTCCCGGTCGCTCATTTTATACATGGGGAAAAAGCGGCTGAAGTGAGTCGGGACATCGGGACCCAGCTTCTCCACCTCCCACCGGCAAAATTTGCGGATCTCCTCAGAATTGTCGTTTTCACCGGGGATAATCAAGTAGGTGGTCTCAAGGTGAATCCCATTTTCCACCATCCACTCGCAGGTCCTCAAAACCGGCTCGAGTCCCGGAGCGGAACAGACTCTTCGATAGAAATCATCGGAAAAGGCTTTCACATCAACATTGGCCGCGGCGAGATAAGGTTTGATCTCCTCCCAGGCCTCTAGGCTCATGTAGCCATTAGTGACGTAGATGTTGTAAATCCCTGCCGCGTGGGCAATTTTAGCGGTGTCGTAAACAAACTCAAACCAGATCGATGGTTCCGAATAGGTGTAGGAAATGCTCGGACAACGATACTTCTGGGCCAGCTCCACCACCCTCTCGGGTAACATATTCTCATGATCTACTTCCTCTATGTTCGCCTGCGAGATCGTCCAATTTTGACAGTGGCGGCAGGCGAGATTACAACCGGCCGTGCCTATTGAAAAGGAGTCGCTGCCGGGCAGAAAATGATAAAGGGGTTTCTTTTCCACAGGGTCAATCGCCATCGATGTCACCGAGCCATAGATGAGGGTATAAAGCTGGCCGCGATCGTTCAACCGAGTGCGACAGAAACCGGTTTCACCCATGGGAATTACACATAGGCGGGGGCAAAGACGACACCGAACCTTATCGCCAAGTAGTGACTCACCAAATCTCGCCGGCTTTCTCATAATGCCACTTTAAAATTATCTTATCTTTAAAGGATTAAGCTTGCTCGGTGCTGGATAAACCCCAAACTTTTCTTATATCAAACGTGATATCAACTGGGGACGCTATGGGCGACAGGGAAGAGGAAATTAAACGCAGCGCAGAGGAAATAATCGCCTCATTTGTCAAGGCTACTGAAAACATTCCGGAACTAAAGGAGACCTACTACAGCTTAGAGGCCTACAACGTCGTCCGCACCGACGATGAGCCTTCGTCTGAGGAAGAGCGCTCGCTGTTTCGAAGCCGGTTCATCTCCCTGATGCCAAAATCCGATGAACTGGGCAACCTTAAGGTGGAAGTGGCGAGATGGTCCAAGGAACGCTAGAAAAGCTGGCTGAAATCAGGCGGGGCGACCTCTCCGCTGTTGAAAATGTCTCTTCATTGCTAGAAAAAATCAAAAAGCTGGACCGGAAGATCAACTCCTTCATCGAGATCAACCCGAACGCCCTGACGGAAGCTGAGGCAGTGGACCGCAAAATAAAGAAGGGTGAAAGGGCGGGAAAACTGGCCGGCCTCGCCATCGGAATAAAATCAAACATTAATGTCGCTGGGCTGAGAGCAACCTGCGCCTCACGTACCCTCCAAGACTATGTTTCGCCCTACGATGCCGAGGTTATCAGAAGGATCAGGGGTGAGGATGGAATTATCATCGGCATGAATAACATGGATGAGTTCGCCTGTGGCTCAAGCGGCGAGTCCAGCGCTTTCGGCCCCACCGACAACCCTGCTGCCCCCGGCCACATCCCTGGTGGTTCAAGCAGCGGTAGTGCTGCGGCGATCGCTGCGGGGTTGTGCGATATTTGTCTTGGCAGCGACACCGGTGGCTCTATAAGAAATCCGGCCAGCCACTGCGGCATCGTCGGTCTTAAGCCCACCTATGGCCTCGTGCCCCGGCAAGGCTTAATCGATCTCGGTATGAGTCTCGACCAAATCGGGCCGCTCTCGGCTGATGTTTCAGGCACGGTAGTGATGCTAGAAACTATTGCTGGCCGAAGTGACAACGAGTGTATCATGCTGAACGTGGACAAAGTTAGCTACTCTGAGAAACTTCAGAATGATGATCTCAAGGGATTACGCGTCGGGGTCAGTGAAAAATTTGCGGAACTAACCGACCCCGCAATCATAAAAGTCATCGACCGAGGCATCGAAAAACTCCGCGAGCTGGGAGCCGAAATCGTTGCGATTGACTTACCTAACCTTGAACGCGGCCTTTACGCTTACTACCTCATCGTCTCGGTGGAATTCTTCTCCGGAACCAGAAAGTTCGATGGCAGAAAATATGGAAAGAAAATAGAGGAAGTTTGCGGGGAAGAGGTGCTAAGGAGGATAATGCGGGGTCGCTACATCAGTCAAAAAGAGTACCGAGGGAAGTTCTACCAACGGGCACTTCAAGTCAGGACTCTGATCAAGCGGGAATTGATGGCGGCCTTTGAAAAGGTAGATGTCATCGCCGGACCCACTGTACCCAAATTACCTCACCGAATTGGAAGTAAACTCACACCAATGGAAATGTATGCCTACGACTATCTCACCGTACCAGCCAACCTAGCGGGGATCTGCGCTGGCGTCATCAAGGCCGGCGAAATCAGCGGCATCCCTGTAGGGCTTCAGATACAGGGGCGGGTGCTGGGCGAGCTTGAAGTGCTCAAGGTGATGAAAGCACTGGAGGCCACCGAATGAACATAAAGATAGGATTCGAGGTCCACCAGCAGATTAATACCAAGCGCAAGATGTACTGCAACTGTCCGACGAACTATCAGGAAGTGCCACCAAACACCAACATCTGTCCCATCTGCACAGGAATGCCCGGAGCCAAGCCGCTACCACCCAACCAAAAGGCCGTAGAAGCCGCGGTTGAAATTGCCCTGATGCTTGGGTGTGAAATCATCACTGGGCAGACGATCTACATCCAGAGGAAACACTACGACTATCCCGACCTTCCCTCGGGCTACCAGCGGACGAGCTTGCCCATTGCCAGCGGAGGTAACCTGCAGGGTGTTAGGATCAGGGAAATTCACCTAGAGGAAGACCCAGGACAGTACGACCCCACAACGGGAACCGTTGACTACAATCGATCAGGCATACCTCTCGTTGAAATAGTCACTGAGCCAGACATGAAATCGCCTGAAGAGGCTCGCAAATTCTTGCGGGCTCTTGTTCGCGTTCTGGAATATACGGGAAAAGTCAGGCCTGAGGCTGGCGGAGCAATGAGAGCCGATGTTAACATCTCCCTTGAAGGCGGCGGCCGGGTTGAAGTTAAAAACATCAACTCGGTGAAGGGTGCCTACCGGGCCCTAAAGTTCGAGATCATCAGGCAGAAGGAGAGGTTGAAGAAGGGATTGGCGGTGAAAAGGGAGACTAGAGCTTTTCTCGAGAGCCAGATGGTCACCGTACCTATGAGGGCTAAGGAAATGGAGGAGGACTACCGTTACATACCTGACCCCGACATCTTCCCACTCATCCTTGAGGAGGCTTGGGTCAAAAAGATACGAGAAAAAATGGCCGAGCCTCCTCATTTGAGGGAAAAGCGATTGATGGAGAAATATAAAATATCGGCAGCGACAGCGGAACTCATCGTCAGCGAGCGAGAACTGGCCGATCTTTACGAAGCCGTGGCTAGTGAAGTCGATCCTAAGCTGGCGGCGAACTGGTTCAAGACTAGGCTCAAGAAAGTACTCAACTACATGAAGCTTCGGGCTGCGGACGTCAAGTTCACACCGGCACAACTCGCGGCGCTACTCCGGATGGTTGGGGAAAATCGCGTAACTCCAGAGCAAGGAGAGCTGATCCTCAGGGAGCTAGCTAGGAACCCCGACGATCCCGAAAAAATCATGCGAGAACTTGGTCTTATCCCCATTAAAACAACAGAACTGGTGGCTGCAATTGACCGAGTAATCACGGAAAATCCCAAAGCTGTAGAAGACTATCTGCGGGGAAAGGATGAAGCCATCAACTTCCTAACCGGAAAGGTGCTCAGACTCACTCGGGGTAGAGCTGACCCGCGGGAAATTACCAAGCTACTGTTAACAAAGATAAAGAGTCATAGGAATTAAAGGAAAATATGGAAAAGTTGAAAGTGTGGAAATGGGCTTGAACTCAGTAACCGTACATCTTCTCCGGTTTGGTCGAAAATTCAAAGTCCTCATGGATTCGACTCGGCGGTAAAACCTTTGCCACGGCCAAGTTGAAATCAGCCTGCGTCACTTGATCGCGTCCACCTCTGATTGCGAACATGCCCGCCTCAGTGCAAATCGACTTTATGTCGGCGCCGGTGGCCTTCTCGGTTGCCTTGGCTAGGGCCTTGAGATCAACATCTTTGGCTAGATTCATCTTCGCTGTGTGAATCTTGAATATCGCATACCTGGCCGACTCATTCGGTAGCGGGAAATAAATCAACCTGTCGAATCTTCCCGGACGTAACAGTGCCGGATCAAGAATATCGGGTCGGTTAGTCGCGGCAAGAATTCTCACATCGCCCCTCGGATCGAAGCCGTCTATTTCCGCTAGAAGCTGCATCAGGGTTCTGTGGACCTCCCTGTCGCCACTGGTCGAAACGTCCATGCGCCTCGCTCCTATCGCATCAAGCTCATCTATGAAAACGATCGAAGGGGCCCGCTCCCGGGCCAGCTCAAACATTTCCCTTACTATCCTAGCGCCCTCACCGATGTACTTGTGAACCAGCTCGGAACCCACCACCCTGATGAAAGTCGCCCGGGTTTCGTGCGCCACCGCCCTAGCCAGCAGCGTCTTTCCAGTACCCGAGGCCCCGTAGAGCAACACGCCCTTGGGAGGGTCTATGCCCACTTTTGTGAACAGATCCTTCCTCAGCAGGGGTAGCTCCACAGTCTCCCTGATTTCCCGGATCTGTTCCTCAAGCCCACCAACATCAGAGTAGGTCACCGATGGCGCTTCATCTACTTCCATCCCCAGCACGAGAGGATCCTTCTTCGAGGGCAAAATCTCCATGATGCTGAGATTTCGCTGGTTAAGCGCCACCCTGACGCCGGGTTTGAGATCCTCGGGTTTGATGAACTGTGAGGCCGTGACCACAAAGTGAGGCCCAGCGCTACTGCGAACGATGGCTCGGCCATCTTCCAGCACATCGATAAGCGTCGCAGCGACAAGTGGCGGAGCCCTCATCCGGTCAAACTCGGCGCGCAGGCTCTGCAACTCCCGCTCCATCTTCAGATACTGGCTTTCAATAACGCGCTTCTCGTGCTCGAGGTCGCGAATTCGGCGCTCGAGCCCCTGGATATAGTCCGCCACGTAGGACTCATCGCTGGAGTTGGGCTTAGATTTTGTAGAATCGGACAACTTTAATCCCGTTGAATACTATTGTAAGACCTTAATAAACTTTCAGTGGAAGTTTAGGTCGCTCAAAAATTGGCATGCCGGAATGAACAGTTCTACCCATAATTTTTTGTCCGAACAACGAGCTTTAATTGAGGGGACATGCGCGTTATCCTCGTCGAACGTTTACTGTCTGGCGAACAGTCTCGCTTGAACGAGCTGCAGGCTTTGGTAGAAACGCTAAACTACGAAGTCGTGGCCAAGCTACAGCAGGTCCGAAACCCAGACCCAGCTTACCAAATCGGGAAGGGAAAGGCGAAAGAACTGGCAGAATTGGTAAAAACAACCAAAGCGGAAAGAGTTGTTTTTCGCAACCAGCTGACCCCATCCCAGGCTCACAAGCTTTCTCGTCTTCTCGGCGTGGAGGTGGTCGACAGATTTCAAATCGTGTTAGAAATATTCGCCATGAGGGCCGGGTCGCCGGAAGCCAAGCTCCAAATAGAATATGCCAGGCTGAAATACGAACTACCCAAAATTCGGGAACAAATTAAGGCACTTCTTTCGGTGGAACAGCCCGGTTTCCGGGGTGGTGGTGAGTACGAAGTCAACGTGAGGTATGATATGGTTAAGCGCAAGCTCGCCACCCTGCGCAGAAAGCTGAAGTCCATCGAAAAAACGCGGGAGGAACGACGCAAGTTCAGAAGAAAAAGGGGGTTCAAATTGGTGGCGCTGGCCGGCTACACCAACTCAGGAAAGTCAACGCTGCTAAACGCCCTGACCGATGCTAAGGCCGAGGTGGACAACATGTACTTCACCACCCTGATGCCCAGAACCAGGGCGCTAAAGGCGAGCAAGATGATCCTCCTCACCGATACCGTCGGCTTCATAGACGACCTGCCTCCTTGGCTTTTCGAGGCCTTCAAGGCCACGCTCGAGGAAATCTATCTGGCGGACTTAGTGGTGTTGTTGGTGGACGCGTCGGACCCTGTGCCGGAAATAATAAGAAAACTTAGGACATCGCAGAAAATCCTAGCCGAGTACTCCGTTAAGACCATCACCGCGCTCAATAAAATCGATCTAATAACTGAGGAAGATCTCGAGCGCAAGATGGAAGTGCTCCACAGCATGACGTCAACCCTAGTACCGATATCAGCTACCCAAGGCACCAACCTAGATGCGCTTTTGGAATCAATTCGTGCCAACACCTAACAGCCTTTAGCCCTTGTGGTCCCATTATCAGATGATGGTTAAAGTTGTAGTCTTGCGAATGGGACACAGGATCTTCCGTGATAAGCGGGTGACCACCCACGTGGGGCTGGTCGCAAGGGCTTTCGGCGCAGACGGGATGATCATTTCCGATGTCAGCGATAAAACCGTCGAGGAGAGCATCAGAAAGGTGGTTCAGAACTGGGGCGGAGATTTCTTTGTGGAAAGCGGTAAATCTTGGAGGGCAGTTGTGGAGACTTGGCGCCACATGGGTGGTGTGATTGTACACCTGACCATGTATGGAATTCCTGTCGACGAGGTCATACCTAAACTTAAAGGTAAGGACATCCTCGTCATCGTTGGCGGCGAAAAAATGCCTAGAGAAGTATTTGAAATCGCTGATTTTAACGTTGCTATTGGCAATCAACCACATTCTGAGATAGCAGCTCTAGCCATTTTCCTTGATAGGATTTTTCATGGTTCTGAACTAAAAAAGGAGTTTAAAAACAGCAAAATGAAGATAATACCGACAGAAAAAGGCAAAAAAATTGAAATAAAGTCATAAAAATACAATTATTTTGTTTTGATTCCCGTTAATTATATTTACAAAAAGAAACAAAAAAATTTAAATGTTGTAAAATGGTGATGCCATGGCAAAAGCGACTTCTAAAAAAATAGAGAAAACCAAGAAAAAAACAACGGCCAAAAAGCAAGGCAAAAAAACTGCTGCCTCAGCAAAAAAAGTAAAGGTTGAGCCGGAAAAGGCGGCTCCCATCTCGCTGGAAAATCCCACCATTTATGAGCTTCTCCACCAAATAGCCGGAGAACACGGCTATACTGTGGCCAAGGCTATCGTCTCAGAAGAGCTGACCGACGAGGAAATTGCCAAGAGAACCGGAATCAGGCTCAACCTCGTCCGGAGGATCCTGTATGACCTCTACGATAATCGGGTGGTCAGCTACCGCAGGGTCCGGGACGAGAACAGCGGCTGGTACATCTATTACTGGAAGGTCGATCCCGAGCGCGCCCTAGCTTATGTGAAAACTAACCGCCAGCTCCTCTTACAAAAGCTGGAGGAACAACTGGAGAAAGAGAAAAACACTATCTACTTTTCCTGCAGCAACGGTTGTCCGAAGATGACGCTGGAGGAAGCTGCGGAAAATGATTTTAAGTGCTCCAGATGCAAGGGAAAGCTGGAGCCCTACGACAACTCGGCCACCATCATCTCGCTGGAACGTAGGATTCAGGCCTTGCGAGAGCAACTGGCTCAAGCCTAAATTTGTCGGCCCCCGTTTGCCCTTTTATAAATAGTTGACACCCAAACACTCACCGGGAACTTTGCAAGATGCTGGGAAAAGGTTCAACGTTGAAAAAGCAGATTTATCAATCACACCCGATAGCAAAATTCACCTGAACGGAGCGAAAATCAAGGACTTCGGCGCGGTCTGTGATGTAAGCGTGCTAATTAATCGTGATAGCTTCGAAACGGCAAAACGAATCGTTGCCGCCGGCGGACTTTATCTGCCCTCAGCGACTTACAGCTGGCTGGCGCGCGACAAGCTGATATCAGTAAGAAACCTGATAGTTGGATATAGCTTGATCAACCAATTTGTGCGTGATGGTGAACTGATCGTGGTTTATCTGCCCGAGCTGCTGGATGAAATCTCCAGACGGCTGCTTTACGGGGCTGATCGCGAGATACCTCTTACGGATTTAAGGGCATCCATGCTGGCGGCCCATTTAAAAATGCCGATCCTGACATTCAGCAGCCAGTTCACCGAGCGCCTGAGCGACCATCTGGGAGCTAGGACTATCTGGCAGCTGAATGTTCTTCCTAACCATGGATCAATGCTCGCGGCAATCGACCTCTACTGGGAGCTAGCCTCAGAGCTAGGTGGATACTTGGCCCGCCACCAAAATAACGGCGATGAGTTTGAAGCTTTGGTGGAAGAAATCAAGAGGTTGAAGCTGGACAACCTCAGAACCAAAACATCACAAATATCGAAAAGCCGCCCACACCAGTCAAACTCCGAAAGGCTAAACCTTGTCTATATCGGGTTGGATATCACCACATTCATGCGTGAATATCTGGAGCAGCACATAATTCAACCTGAAGCGGCGAGAAAACTTTATGAAAAATCGCTGCTGCTGATTGCCTGCCTCGAGGACTGATTTCCATGCCTTAGATTCCCAGCTTCTTTCCCTTAGACTCAATGTGCGCCAATACAGCGTAGTGGCTTTCACCGGGTCCCTCTCCACGTTGGAGCACAGGTCACGCCTCGTGCCAGCCTGAAAACGGACATCTTCGGTCGGGATCAACGCCTAGTCCTTTAGCCGCATACCGATCCCAGATATTGGTCAGCCATCCATTACAACGTTATTATAAAAAAACCGCATACCAAAATTGTTTTTATAAGAAAAATGAATACAAACCTGGAGAATCGATAAAATGGACTTGAAAACTCTTTACAAAATTAGTTACGGCCTATATGTGGTGAGTTCTAAATATGAGGACAAAATGAACGGACAAATTGCCAACACCGTTTTTCAGACCACCTCCGATCCACCGACGATAGCCGTCTGCCTGAATAAAAAAAACCTGACCCATGAGATCATCCAAAAAAGCAATGTCTTCACTGTCTCGATCTTGGCAAAGGATGCTCCCCTTAATTTTATAGGTGACTTTGGCTTCAAAACGGGAAGGGAAACGGACAAGTTCAAAGATGTTAAGTACAAAATTGGCGTCACCGGTGCCCCCATCGTCCTAGACAACGCTGTGGGTTATCTCGAGGCCGAAGTCATCAACAGCCTAGATGTAGGCACTCACACCATTTTCATCGGAAAGATTGTGGAAGCTCAGACGTTAAGTACCACGGAACCGATGACTTACGCCTACTACCACGAGATAAAGCGGGGGGTCTCTCCACCTACGGCTCCGACATACATAAAGGAGGAAAAGCCGACCAAACCCCTGGTATTTCAAAAATACAAGTGCACGATTTGCGGATACATCTACGACCCAGAAAAGGGCGATCCCGACTCAGGCATTAAACCCGGGACTCCGTTCGAGGAGCTGCCGGAAAATTGGGTCTGCCCGATCTGCGGGGCGGATAAATCTGCATTTGAAAAAATATAGACGCCCCGCAGTTGAACCGGAGTCAATTGCGCCAGCTTGAGAACCGTCACATAAAGGCTTTTGCGTCCTCTTCTTCCCCTGAATTCATTGTTTCAAATTCCCTCACAGCATCCTCCATGCTGAGCCCATGTTTGGATATCTGCGTGTGCTTCTTCCTGATCCTCACGAAGATGGGATAGTTCACCGCCTCGCCGAGTATAAGAGCCTCGCCCACCGGCAAAGTGGAAACCATCTCAGCAACTTCCTTGGTTATGGCCTCTGATGACTGCTTGATGTGTTCCAGATCATAGGGATTGGTTATGCGTAGTATCACGTTGGTGCTGGCCTGCGAGAGTACCGTTGTCGACAGCCTAACCGGGCGCTGGGAGATGAGCATCAGCGAGGCATAGAACTTGCGCCCCTCCCTCGCAATCGTCTCGAGAGCCGGCCTTGAGATCGCCGCTTCCTTGGACTCCTTAGAGGGGCAGAACTGCTGCGCCTCCTCCAAGCAAAACACAAAGGGGGGCACCTGATTCCGCTTCCGGGCGTGAAACAGTCTTCGGGCAACGTGGGCCACGATCATCTGCTTGCGGCGGAGGCTGGTCATTTCGCTCAAATCCAAGACCAGCGCCCTCCCCGGCAATACCGCATGTTCCCAGCAGGGGTTGTCAGCATAATCGAATATCCCGAGGAACTGCAGGTCGTTGAGCCACCCGACTAAAGCCTGCTGAAGCTGTTTATTCAGGCCTTCCTCAGCCTCAACTCTTGAAATAACATCATCTAGATCAAAAGGGCCCTTACCATTCCTCATTTCTAAACGCAGCTCCTCAAGAACCCTCTGAAGTTCTCGCAGCTGAACTCCTGAGACGTCAGGCAGGAACTCCTTTAGCTGATAAGCGCTCAGGTTTGGAACACCGATGCGAATATCATTTCCCTTCACCACGGCCGCTTTACCGGAATAAGCGGTCCGGCTCGCCAGCTCCCCGTATTCCCCATGGACATCAACTATTATCACGGCGGGTCGACCTTGCTCTGCTGAACGGCCAAGCAGCTCTTCCACAATCACCGTGGCAAAATTGCTCTTACCCGAACCGGACATGGCAAGCACTGCCAAGTGTTTTCTCAGCAGCTTGGTGAGGTCAAGTTTTACCGGAACATCGTGGTGCCGAAGCCTCCCAATCTCCACTCCGCCGCTTAGCCTCAGCCCTAGAAACTGCGCCAGCATTTCATTTTCCACCGTCAAAACCCTTTGTCCCGGAGAGGGAGGGAAGGTGCACCTCTCTAATCCCTGATCCCTCAGGACTCCCAGCACCTGAGCCCTCGCCACCAAATACTCCCAGCGATCGGCGGGAAATATCGACGTCAGCGGTTTACCCCTTCGTTCATACTCCCTGACGGATTCCGCACGCACAAAGTACCTGTTGGTCTTGATAAGATTAGTCACGAAGGCCATCACCAAGCCCTCCTCAGTTTCAACCCTGACAAACTGACCCTGACGGACAGGAATATCGCTCTCGCCGCATGTGACAACAAAACTGAAGCTGCCCGGCGAAGGCGAATCTTCATCCACAATTATAGTTCCGATTTCCAAACCAACACCTCAAAAGGGCTTTCTCTCGCGCCTCAGATCGGGGGCAAAGTCTGGATCCAAACGCGCGGAAATGATGTCTCTCACCCAACTGAGTTCCTCTTCCGCCAATCTAGCACAAGCATCGGCTTCGATAATGACGGAGGGCAACCCAAATCCCTCATGATAGGAGGACAACGCATAGACCAACGAAGCTACCCGATCGGCTGTTTCTGCAACATTTTCTACGCCTTTTAAAAACTCTATTCGGAGCGGCCTGTCATAGGGAACTGTCCTGATGTAAAACCCATAAATCCTCGCACCCCAGCTCCCTAGGTCGCTGAGCACATAGCTCGCGGGCTTCTCCACATAGGTGAAGGCCGAAGTGCGCTCGCCAACTCCGAGCACGTGATTCAGAAGAACCGTGTCCCTCGTTTTATCCAAGATTAATAAATCTTCTTTCTCCAAGTTAAACTTGTCAAAAGCAGCCTTCAGAATTTCAACTAATCTGGTGCCGCGGCTGTCCTTAACCGCTCCGGCAAGGACAATGCCGGCCTCCGCGCAGACCTGGTAAAGCCTCGTGTACGCCCGGATCAAATTTTGATACTTCTCCAGCAAAATTGGGCTTCTCGGAAAGCGCTCGACATACTGGGGAACAATTGAACCATCAAGCAATATTGACTCGACGCCGCCTCTCTCAGCAACTTGTGCCGCAGTTTCGATTTCAGCCAGCTGGCGCTCCATTCCTGCTAATGACTGAAACTCCCAAGAATCAAGGGGCTCCACAACATCTATCAGCTTCGGCGGCGGCAACTCACTCGGCGAATACTCGACCCCCTCCAAAACAGCACCGCGATAATGAAATATCGCTGCCAAGGCCCTGACCAAGATGAGGTCAAATCCATGCAGCTGCTGATAAAGCAAGCTGCCATCGACACCGCAAACACGAACATCAACAAGGGGATCCATCCCCACTTCCTTGAAAAGAGTTTTTTCGGCAACGCCCCTCATCACATCCAAATCTACCTCTCTTAAATTGGCAAGTGCTTCACCAATTTTTTTCCTCTTCATTTCTTGGTCAATCATGCGCTTGATCGCCTTCTCCAACGCCTGCTCAAGTGATAAACTGCCGGCGAAAGTACCGACCGACTGTACTGATAAACTCATGACACACCTCCAAATTGCCTCGAAGCCGCCTTTTGGATCAACTGAAAATCAGCTGAGATTTTTTAAGCAAATTTTGAGGAGGGGCCACCGAAAGTAATCTCTCTACAAAACAGGCCCCACACCCACCCACGGTCGCCATCACAGCAGGCGAGAACTATTACCATCTATAGGGGTTGAACTCCGATGGCGGTAGGTATAATATTTCAGCAAAACCGAATCGAAGCAGTTCGACGTTGAGGGTTATCCAGCTATTGTCGATACTAACATAGACCAGCGCCAGCGTGCGCCCGTAGCGGTCCCTCGGCTCCAAATCGTCAACGTTAAGCCCGATCTCGGATCCCTCGGGACAAAGGTTATCAACAAATTCCTTGGCTTTCTCGGCCAGCTCTCTTTCAACTGGATCGCTCGAACGCAGCTCCGGGGCATCAACGCCTACCAATCTTACCTTCTCCCCGCCTTCCAGCTCTATAGTGTCGCCATCGATTACACGGGAGACCACCGCGGTCCGCTCGATAATCGGCTGTTCCTGAAAATATGGGTCAGGGGTAAAGTTCTGGCTGTTTAAACTCTCCCCCAACAATAAAAGCAGGACAAGCATTACTGCAATTATCCACTTTTTCAGCGCTCTCCCGCAAAATCTTTGGACGTAGTTCGTAAAAAAGAGCAGAAATTTCACTTCAGCTTGTTCCTGGCGGCTTCCTCCACTGCCCTGATGACCTCTCGAAGAGGTACTCCGGTACGCTGCGCGATGGCCTTGGCATCCTCATATTCTACTCTCCAGTTGACGATTTTGTTGCCCTCCCGTGAAACCTTTACCCGAGGCCTGAACTTTAAGCCAGCGAGCTTGACATCAATCTTTCCTATCTCACGCTCAAGAGTTAACCGATGAACTGCGGGCATCAAGCGAACGCCCAAAGTCCCCGTCTCCTGCATCAGAATCTTACCCAATCGCTCCGAGTCGTTGGGTCTCGCCAGCACCCTCAGCAGAAATCCGGGTCTTCCCTTCTTCATGATAATCGGGGCGGCGTTGGCATCCAAAGCGCCCTCATCCAGCAACTTTTGAATGGTGTAACCGATGACCTCGCCCGAAACATTATCTAAGTTAGTCTCGAGCACGTCGATCTTTTTGATCTCTTGGGTTTCCAATGATTCACCAACGCACACTCGGGTAAAGTTAGGTGAAGGAAAATTCCTACTGCCGGCCCCGTAACCGACCGAGCTGACGCGCATCGGCGGGAAAGCATCCACATAACGATTGGCCAGAGTGGTGATCAGCGCGGCGCCGGTGGGGGTCGTCAGCTCATTCCTGGTGTCGATGCCCACGATCGGTTTTCCCTTGAGTATTTCGAGAACCGCGGGCGGGGGAATGGGTAATCTGCCGTGGGTAAACTTGGTAATGCCTTTGCCGACCGCGATTTCGCTTGAGATGATCTCGCCATCAAACAAACCCAAGTCATCGGCGGCGGTGCATGCCCCGACGATATCGGCAACGGCATCGGCGGCTCCGACCTCGTGAAGGTGAAGCTTTCCCAACGGTCTGCCGTGAACCCTTGACTCTGCCTCAGCAAGTGTTCTCAGTGCTGCGAATACCTTGCCGCGAACTCTTTCCGGCATGCTGATCTTTTTTAGCCTAGTCACGATTTCTTGATAGCCTCTGCCACCTAGGTCCTCCGTCTCAACCTCTACGCGCGTTGCCTTGACGCCATTGACCTCCGCGCGTTTAATCTTCACCTCGACCGGGCTAATGCAGCTTCCTGCGGAGACCATGGCCCGTTTTACCTTTTCGGCTGAGGCACCAGCATCAATGAAAGCTGCCGTGAGCATGTCCCCGGATACGCCAGCAATGCTGCAGTCGATGAAAGCCAGCCTCATTTTTCCACCTCTCAACAATATGTTCTTGATAATAATTAGAGGCTGCGGATTTGTTATATATATAACAAAAGATTTATATAGGGTCGTTTGTTATAAATATAACAAGTGAGCATCATGAGAAAAATATTACTTGTATGGGACGTCAAGTCGCGGGGCTCACCGGCCACCCTATTCTACCGGGCGCTCTGCGGCTATGACTATGAAACCAAATCCGGCCGCAACCACTCGCCAGGCATCCTGGATGAGATCCCCGAGGATGTCTGGGAGTTCATCAACCGCAGCACCCTATTGATCGAGGAAGAGTACGCTAAGATGGTGGAGCGCATCTTTAAGGAATTCGCCGAACATTTGGTTTGGTACAAATTCGTGGTGGAGGAGGAGTGAGATTATGGCTGAAACTGAGCTGAAGCTGGTAGTGGCGGAGAACCGCTACCAGAACTACGTAAATCGCGGTTTTGCCCTGATCGACGAAGGCATCATGAGAAAAATCGGCCTCAGGCAGGGCGACTACATCGAAATCACTGGAACCAGGTCAACCGGGGCCATCGCGATCAAAGGGGCTCCCGAGGACAGGGGACTAGAGATAATCAGGATCGACGGCATGATCAGGCACAACGCCGGCACATCAATAGGAGAAAAAGTCACCGTTCGAAAGGCATCGATAAAGGAGGCTAAATCAGTGACGGTCGCCCCGACAGAGCCCAACGTCAGGCTCATGGGACCGGGCGACGTGATCAAGCGCAACCTCATCGGCAGACCGGTGGCAAAGGGTGACTTAATTGCGCCAACTCCGCCTGAGGCGGAGGTAATGGACGACTTCTTCGGGAGCATCTTCGGCAGCATGGCTCTACCCTTTGGACTTGGCGAGGTGAAGTTCGTCGTCACCAATACCAACCCCACCGGGATTGTCCTCGTCACCGATATGACCAACGTGGAAGTACTTCCCGAAGCAGTAGAGCTGAAGGAACTCAAGGTACCACCCGTCACCTACGAGGATATCGGGGGACTGAAGGTAGAACTCGAACGCGTGCGGGAGATGATAGAACTTCCCCTCAAGCACCCAGAGCTTTTCGACCGGCTTGGGATAGATCCTCCGAAAGGCGTGCTGCTTCACGGGCCACCTGGCACCGGCAAGACGCTGATCGCGAAGGCCGTAGCCAACGAGTCAGGTGCCAACTTCATCTCCATCAACGGTCCGGAGATAATGTCCAAGTGGTACGGGGAATCTGAGGCCCGTCTGCGTGAAATCTTCGAGCAGGCCGAGAAAAACGCTCCTTCTATCGTCTTCATCGACGAACTCGATGCCATCGCTCCCAAGCGAGAGGAAGTCACGGGAGAGGTTGAAAGGCGAGTGGTCGCTACCTTGAACACCGCGCTCGATGGGCTGAAATCCCGGGGCAGAGTCATCGTCATCGGCGCCACCAACAGGCCCAATGCTCTTGATCCCGCCATTCGCCGGCCGGGAAGGTTTGACCGGGAAATAGAAATAGGTGTTCCGGATCGAGAGGGGAGAAAGGAAATTCTCCAGATACACACCCGAGGCATGCCGCTGGCGAAGGATGTGGACCTAGATTACTATGCCAGCATCACCCACGGCTTTGTCGGCGCCGACCTCGAGGCTCTCTGCAAGGAGGCGGCCATGAGCGCCCTGCGCCGAATCCTGCCCGAAATCAAGCTTGATGAGAAAACAATTCCCACCGAGGTGCTCGAGAAGCTCCAAGTGACCAAAAGTGATTTCGACAATGCCCTGAAGATAGTTGAACCATCCGCGATGCGCGAGGTTCTGGTGGAGGTTCCCGATGTACACTGGGATGACATCGGCGGTCTGGAAAAGGCCAAACAGGAACTCCGTGAGGCCGTGGAGTGGCCGCTGAAGTATCCTGAGGCCTTCAAGCGACTGGGCATTGAACCACCACGCGGCATTCTGCTCTACGGGCCCCCAGGAACTGGAAAAACGATGCTGGCGCGCGCGGTGGCTACAGAGAGCGAGGCCAACTTCATCTCCATCAAGGGACCCGAGCTGCTGTCAAAATGGGTGGGAGAATCTGAGCGGGGGGTCAGGGAAACCTTCCGCAAGGCGAAGATGGCAGCTCCGGCAGTGATCTTCTTCGACGAGATCGACGCCCTGGTGCCTAGGCGAGGTTCCGGCTTCGGTGACTCCCACGTGACTGAGAGAGTCATCAGCCAGCTGCTCACCGAACTCGATGGACTGGAAAAGCTTGAAAAGGTTGTCGTCATCGGTGCCACCAACCGTCCTGACCTGATTGACCCGGCGCTACTCCGTCCCGGGCGCTTTGACCGGCTGGTGCTGGTTCCGGCCCCTGACCTGAAATCGCGACTAGAAATCCTGAAGATCCACACCAAAAAGATGCCGCTGGCAAAGGACGTGGACCTCAATCAGATCGCTAAGGAAACAGAGGGCTACTCGGGCTCTGACTTGGCCTCCCTCTGTCGTGAGGCGGCGATGCTGGTACTGAGAAAGGACATCAAGGGTAAAGAGGTCAGTATGCAGGATTTCCGCGAAGCTATGGAAACCGTCAGGCCATCGATCACCCCGGAGATGATAAAAACCTACGAATCATTCGCCAACCGGCTCAGCAAGAGGGCGGTCGAAGAGGCCACCACCATGCACTATTAAACCTTTTAAGGGTCCGAAGAGAACTTATGGCGGAGGTCGAAGTTGTGCAAATCCTAGCGAGCAAGTTGAGGTCCGTAGGAGTGATTACTGACCGAGGTCTTCAGTTGGGGAGGGTTAGCGACATTATCTTTGATGAGAAAGACGGAAGAATCATCTCGCTCATAGTTAAGCCGACTTCAAGGGAAGTGCTCGGGACCATTCAGCGGGATGAGAGCGGGAATGCTCTGGTGCCCTTCAGCGCGGTGATGTCAATCCGCGACTATGTGGTTGTCAACGAAAGGGTCCTCGCTATACAGCAGCTGAAGGCCCAGCCAAAAACCGCACCACAAACGCTGCCACCTGCTTTGCCGCCTCTACCACCCAAAGAATAGCCTTGTGGCCAGCTCCTCCGGAAGTCCTGCCGCCTTTATTTTCTCCGCGGCAGCTTCGACATCGTACTCCACGCGCCGAAAAAGAATCTTCACTTCCCTGCTCAGATCTAACACCGCATAACTCGCCCTAGGGTCTCTATCGCGGGGCTGCCCGACACCACCGGGATTAATGATGGCTTTTCCTAACACCATTCTGTTCATTGGGATATGGGTGTGGCCTAAAACAATTACATCAGCCTCCACCTCCCTCACCACCTCGGCCAGATCCCGGTTGGAAAAATCTGGAAACACGTACTCACTAAGGGGGTCGCGTGGACTGCCATGAACGGCGTAAATCCTCTGTCCTCTGACATTGAACTCAAGATGATGGGGCAAAGAAGCGAGATAATCTAGGTTTTCCTGGCTCAACACATCCGCCGTCCACAGCGCCGCTGTTGCCGCGCGGTCGTTCATTCCCCGCACGTCCTTCGTGACCGCCGCGTAATCGTGATTTCCCATCACCGCCCGGACTTCTTTTGATCTGGCCAGCTTCACCACCTCATTGGGCTCGGCCCCGTAACCCACCAAATCGCCGATGCAGATAATCCCATCAACCTTCGGCATGTCGCTCAAGACTGCCTTGAAGGCCGCAAGGTTGGAGTGGATGTCAGATATCAAACCGATCTTCATCCCCGTCACCAAACTTTTTTACCAAACTCAATTCCAGCGCTACTAATTTTAGAATATTGGTTCAATTTTGCGGCGAATTTTGATATAATGAATTTCCAAACTAATCTTCCAAAAGCCCAGAACTCAAACCAATGTGCTGCTTAAGATCAGAATTTTTTGAGGAACGGTATTTTAGAAATCTATCCTGACGAAAATCTTAAAAACAGTTATAAATAGATCGCAGGAGTTAGTTTATAATGGGGGATAAATGAAAAAGGAGTATATAGCAATTGTCGCGGTAGTGATAGTAGCCATTGCAATTGCCTCAGCGTACGTTATTTCCATGCCGCCACCGACGACCACGACGCCCACCACTCCAACGACCACACCTACACCAACTACGACACCCACCACACCTACGCCAACGACACCAAAAATTGAAAAGGTCAAGATTGGTCTCGTCGAACCAATGTCTGGCTGGGCTTCGGTCTTTGGTATCGAAGCCGCTAATGGAGTTAGAATAGCTGTTCAACACATCAATGACTCAGGCGGCATCCAATCGCTCGGTGGTGCTAAGATAGAACTCGTGGAAGAGGACGCCGGCGAAAGTGTTGACAAAACCAAGTCGGCCGCCGAAAGAATGGCTGGGGTTCATAAAGTTCCTATTGTCTTCGGCGCCTATATCAGCAAGCAAACCTTGGCCATGTGTGAGGTGTTGGATGGAAAAGCAATAGTGATGATAGACGGTCTGTCTGACTACATTATGGAGCAGGGATTCACGACGGTGTTCAGGGCGACCTCACCTGCTTCCTACTTTGGCAGAGGAGCTGTAGCGGGAGTGCTGGACTGGGCAGGGAAAAAAGGAGTAGAAATTTCGACCGCAGCCGTGCTTAACGAGGACTCCGTGTTCGGGAGATACGTACGCATTGGAATGCTAGAGGAGCTGATGAGAAGGGGAGTCAGTGTTGTTTATGAGAAGGAATACTACTACTTGATCACTGACGTTAGCTCAATCATGACGGAGCTTCAGTCGATAAAGCCGGACGCTGTGTTCCACTGCCCATACTTCAACGACGCCATGTTGTTCGCCAGAGCGGTCCATGAGCTGGGATCACCGGCCAAGATCTGGGCAGGTGGAGGAGCCTGTGGCTGGGTTGACTCAGCTTCAATAAGGGAAGGTGGAGAAGCCGTTGAGTACTTCACCAACTCCTATGTGTACAACCCGAGAAAAGACACCACTTGGAACAAGAAGTTCCTCGCTGACTTCAGAGCGCTCACCGGAGAGGATCCAGCCGATGCCGCTGGTGAGGCTTACTTCTCTATCTGGGTGATAAAAGAAGCTCTGGAGTTGGCAGGCAAGAGATACCCACAGGACCCGCTGAACGTCAATCATCTCGCGGAAATTCTGAGAACAATTGAAGTAACTTCCGGACCAGCAATTGAAACCTATCCGGGCACAAAGATAGCCTTCGACGAAAGAGGCGAAACAAAATATCCAGGTATTCATGTGATGCAGGTACAAAACGGAAAATCCGTGACGGTGTGGCCCTTCGACGTGGCCGACGGGGATATGATTATTCCAAGGCCTGACTACTCGTAAACACGCAATAGCAAACTTTTTATTTTTTCTTTTTTCGCTAAAACAGGTAGACCCAGATTTCAAATCTCTTTTGGTGCCTGAAAATTGGAACCAGCTAGAACGCACGACGAATGCGTCTTAAAATTTTCTTAATTAAAAAATTGAGCTATTTGCCACCCAAATAAACGGTTTTAACGTGTCTATTCTTACACAATCCCTTTCCCGAGCCGCTGAGACAGATTCTCCCATTTTCTAAAACATAGCCTCTATCTGCAAGAGCTAACGCCTGAGCAACGAATTGTTCCACCAAGAGTATCGTGACGCCCTGTTTCTTCAGCATTTTAAGAACTTCAAATATTTCCTCGATCAGCTTAGGGGCTATTCCCAACGAGGGTTCATCCAGCATGAGAAGGGAAGGATTCGACATAAGTCCCTGTCCCACCACCAACATCTGTCGCTCGCCCCCACTCAGCGTCCCGGCCCTCTGGTTTTCCCTTTCCTTCAGGCGAGGAAAAAGATCATAGACCAGCTTTAGCCCTTCTTCAATCCTCTCCCGGGCTTTAAAGGCCCCTAAATAAAGATTTTCCTTCACGGTAAGATTGGGAAAGATCCTCTTGCCCTCCAACACGTGCGAGATGCCCAACTTTGATATTTCGTGAGGGCGAAGCCTGCTAATTTCCATTCCTTTAAAAGTTATTGATCCGGATGATATCGGCACCAATCCGGATATCGCTCTCAGCAGCGTCGTTTTACCGGCCCCGTTCGGTCCCACGACAGTTACCACCTCTTTCTCTCCAACCTGAAGCGAAACGTCATAAAGAACCGGAATTTTGCCATAAGAAACGTTAATGTTTTTCACCGAAAGCAAAACTTTCATCAGATCAACCCTCTACCCAAATAGGCCTCAATCACCTTAGGATCTCTCGCGACACTTTTCGGCGTCCCTGTTGAAATAATGCTACCGAAATCCATAACCACTATCCTAGGACAAAGCTGCCAGATTATCCTCATCACATGCTCGACCAAACAAATGGTGATCTTCATTTTTCTTTTTAGCTTTTGAATCATGGCACCAAGATCATCCAGCTCACTTGGTGTTAAACCAGCACCGACCTCATCGATCAGCAAAAGTTCAGGTCCGGTGGCTACTGCCCTTGCTAGTTCAACCAACTTCAACTGGGAAACGTTTAAAGAAGAACAACTCTGCTGAGCGAGTCGAGTTAAGTCGAAAAATTCAAGAATTTCACCGACCTTTCTCTCCAGTTCTTTCTGGTCGTTGGTGAGGCGATAGGCACCTACCTTGACCGAATCCCAGACCGTCATGTTGGCAAAAGGTCTCGGAATTTGAAATGTCCTAGCTATACCGATTTCATTTCTCTTGTGAGGCAGCAGGTTTGTGATATCTTTACCCTTGAAATATACTTTGCCTTCATCAGGGGACAGCAACCCGGCAATCAGGTTAAATAAAGTTGTCTTGCCCGCTCCATTGGGACCGATTATTCCGAGTGTTTCACCCGGGGTGATTTTGAGGTTCACCTTATTGACCGCAACCAATCCCCCAAATCTTTTTGTCAGATTAACCGTTTCGAGCAAGGCAGTTGACACTTTTTAGCCCCTCCTTTTGAACAGTCCTTTGGCCCGAATATAAGCTTCCTTGAACATGGGACCTACCCCTTGCGGTCGGAACAAGACAATGACCAGCATGGCCAGTCCATAAATCACCCAAGGCAGGCCTCCCATGGTACCGACGGTGAATCTCGCGACCTCACTTATGCCCACCAAGATGAAAGCCACGATTGGTGCTCCGTAGATCACACCGAGCCCGCCGATGATTCCTATCGAGGCAATTGTGATGGTGAAAAAGGTATCGAAATGATCTGGATGATAGTTGCCGAGTAAGTTCACGTAAATGGCTCCCAGCATGCCGAGAATGAAAGCGTAAATCATGAGAGCTTTAAGCTTATATCTCCGAACATCAATTCCCAGCGAAGCTGCTGCTTCTTCATCAGCCCCTATGGCAAACAGATAATAACCCGTCTTTGAGTTCTTTATCCTGTAGTTGACATATATGATAACTGCCAGCGCACCGACCAAAATGTAAAAATATGGCAAGAATGAGTCAAAACGCATGAGGATGGGATTCGGCTTGCCTAGCCATCTTTCGATAGGACCACCCACGTCCTCCCATACGAGAAACAAAATTCTCAAAATCGGCACACTGGCAATCGAAGAAAGTGCATACCAGAATTCCCTCAGTTTGAACCTGAAGGTTGGATAACCAAGTAGCAGGGCAAAGCCCATGGCCACCACGCCACCGAGGGGCATCCCCATCCAAAAGGGTATTCCAAATCTCGTGTAGAGAGTTCCTGAGGTGAACATCCCGAGCCCAACATAGGATGCTGCCGCTAAGTCGAACTGGCCGGCCATACCACCGATTATATTCCATGCTGAGCTGGCACAGGCGTAGACCAGAATGACGCTGAAAGTGAAAGTATAGTACTCATTGAAGCCAAAGAAAGCAGGGATTAGGGCTATGAATAAAAACAGTATTGCTGTTAAAAGGATTTTTTCGGAGATAAACTTTTTATTCAAGCTATCTCCTCCCCCAGAGTCCCTTAGGCCGCAACCAAAGCATCAAGATGAAAATAATGAAAACCACTAGCATGGCGGCTCGGGATTCCCAGATAACTGTGGTGAGCGCCTCGATAACTCCTAGAATACAACCGGCAAAAATCACCCCTTTGATTGTACCCAGCCCGGCCAGACACAAGATAACAAAAAGCAACAAACCATATCTAAGGCCAATGGTTGGATCGACAAAGGAATAAGTCATCATTACTGCTCCGGCTATCGAGGTCAGGCCTATCCCGATTCCGAACGACAACATGTAGAGCCGCTCGGTGTTGATGCCCAACACTTCCGTTGCCACCCGATCATCGGTTATAGCCCGAATACAGAGACCAGTATATGTCCTATTCAAGAAATAATGAATCAAGATAAAAGCACCGATGCTTATCAGAGCACCGACTATGCGTGACTGAGGTAGTAACAGCCCACCGATCTCTATTGACCCGCGGACAATTGTGAAGGGTATACTTCTCGGGTCAGAGGACCAAGCCACCTGTGCCAGACCACGGACCATTATCATCAGACCTATCGTTGCCGCGATTTGGGAAAGTGCTGGGCCTTTGAGGGTGCGTCTAGCTATGCTCTTGTAAACCAATATCCCTAAAAGGAAAAACAAGGGGACGGCCAAAATTGGTGAAAAAATCGGGTCCAATCCAAAAATTACAAAGAGCCAAAAGGTTACATACATGGAGAGCATCAGGGGAAAGTCGCCGTGTCCGAAGTTTACAAAATCCAATATTCCATAAATGAAAGCTAATCCCAGACCACCTAACGCGTAGATACAACCCACCAGCAAACCAATTACTGCAGTTCCAATTAGCATCTCGAGGGAGACCATTCTATCAGTTTAGTTATTTTGATTTAATTATTTAAGTCTTCACTGATGAAAATCGAAAAATTTGTACTAGATCTAATTTCCTCAAACTTAATAAATCGATGACCATTCTAAAAAGCCAAGTCTACCACAAAATACTTATACAATTCTCAACAAGAAAAATCGGTAATTTAATGATAGAGGATTTGAAGCGGAGCATAATCGAATATGACGTTGATTCTGCCAAGAGGATTGCTGAGGAGATGGTCAAGGCCGGAGTTGACCCCATCAGGGCCGTGAACGAGGGCATCGCCCCGGCGGCCAAGATCGTCGGGGACAAGTTCGAGAAGGGAGAGTACTTCCTGCCCGAGGTGCTGCTGGCCAGCGAGGCGATGAAGGCCGCGGTCGACATCCTGCTGGCCAAGTCAAGCTCCAAAGCCCGGGAGGAGATCGAGAGCAAGCGACTGGGCAAGGTGGTCATCGCCACCGTCAAGGGCGACATCCACGACATCGGCAAGACGATCCTGGCCCTGCTGCTCGAGGTCAACAACTTCGAGGTCCACGACCTGGGGCGCGATGTTGACTCGATGGCCATCATCCAGAAGGCCAACGAGGTCAAGGCCGACATCATCGCCCTCTCGGCCCTGATGTCCACCACTCGGGGCGCCCAGAAGGAGGTCATCGACCTGCTCGAGGGCATGGGCCACCGCAAGAACTTCATCGTCATGATCGGGGGCGGCTCGGTGGACGAGGATTGGTTCCGCAGGACGAGGGCCGACGGCTGGACCGAGAACGCCGCCGAGGCCGTCGAGCTGGCCAAGAAGCTGGTCGCGGAGAGGAGATAGATGCCGGCGCCACCGTGGCGGATCAACGAGGTCCTGGAGCGCGCCGAGACCGGTCCCATCTGCACCGAGAAGGAATTCGACACCAAGATCCTCTTCCCCAACCTGAAGCGGGTGATCAAGGAGTACGACATCAGGTTCGATCCGGAGCAGATCGTCTTCTCCGACGACTCCCTGGCCGACGACCTCTGGAAAGCCGCTTGGGATTTCTACCTCTCCGTCGGAACCTACTGTACCAGCACCTACCGCAGAATACTTTTCAGCGAGGAGGAAATTAAGGAAGCCATGTTCAGCATGAGAAACGAAATTACCGTGGGTGAAGGACAGGACTCAAGGAAATGGTCGCCGAGAAAAGTGGAGGACACAAAGCCACCGGGATGCCTTTTCACACCGGTTGGCGTTAGATGCTCTGAGGACTTGTTCATCCCGATTGAAATGGCCTACATCAAGGAACCGCTGGCAGACGCAGTATCATCACCCATTTTGGAGGAGATTGAGGGAATGCCATTGAAAACTGGGGCACCCTCCGAAACCCAGGGAGGAATGGTCCACGCGATGCTGGCGAGAGAGGCCGCCAAGAGGGCCGGTAGACCCGGGATAGCCATAGTTCTCACCGGAACAGCACTGCAAGCGGCTGCCCAGATCGCCACCAGCGAACAAGAGTGGGGAGCCAGAAAAACCGATATCAGGTTGGTCTCGATAATAAGCGAGCTCAAAATTGACAACGACCTGCTGACCAAGATGCTACACTTCCACCAGAACGGTCACCTCTGCGGAACGCTGACAAGCCCGATGCTGGGCGCATACGCCGGCGCCGAGGGGACGGCAATAATCGGTGTTGCCTCCCACATCCAAGGGCTGATGGTCAACCAAGGATATTTCACCTGCTATTTCCCCATCGACAAGATTTACTTCTGCAACACGATGAGGGAGATGCTCTGGGTGGTGAGCGGCACCTATCAGGCGATCGCCAGAAACTCAAAGTTCATCTCAGGGTCCAACGGGTTTGCCGTCGCGGGCCCATGCACCGACATGGTCCTATATGAGGCTGCCGCTCACGGAATAACCAGCGCCGTGTCTGGTACCAGCATCCTCTGGGAAATTGCCACCGCTTCTAACAAGCACAAGGAAAGAACCACGCCGATGGAAGCGAGGTTCGCCTGTGAGTCCGGACTCTCCGCAGTTGAAAGTAGAATGAAGAGGGAAGACGCCAACGAGATCGTCAAAGAACTTTTGAAAAAATACGAGCACCGGATAAAGGACGCACCGCTGGGAAAAACCTTTAGGGAATGCTACGACGTGGAAAGGAAGAAGCCGACTCAGGAATATTTGGACCTTTATCGAAAGATCAAAAACGAACTGCGCGACCTTGGTGTAGAGTACCGGTACTAGGCCCTTTCAAGCAAAAAATAACACCGGCAGATTCCCTACTCATTTATGAAAAGCATTTTTCACACGACAATTTAATGCAAGGCCTATTACCTTGGACAACGCCAAACTAGCTGCGGGCGGTAAGCTTGAGGATCTCTTCAACCGCCTCGGCAACACCCCTTCCGTGAGGGGAACGGGTCACCCGCTGCGATGCCCTCTTTGCTTCCTCAACCGAGTTGGCCACCGCGAAGCTCAGCCCAGCCAACTGCAACATCTCAACATCATTGTAACCGTCTCCTATCGCGGCGATCTCGTCCAGTGGAACTTTGGTAATCATAGACACCTTTTTCAATGCATTTCCCTTATTGACCTCAGGTCTACGCAGATGAATGGCCCACCCTGAATCTACCGCGATGACGGGAAGGTTCCTTTCCCGGATGACCTTCCTCACCTCCTCCAGTGGAACCGTCTTCCTGATGACGACGCCGGTGAGCCGGTCCGGGTTGCTCCTAGTGGTCTCGATGTTTCCAAAGGCCTTCATGAGTTCGGCGAAGGCATGGTCCGCATCCACCCTGTCGCCAAGCACGTGCATCTTCTCAGTATTAAAATCAAAGACAATGCCGCCATCTTCAGCTATTAGGGGTCCCGAGGTGCCGATGAGAACAGAGGCGGCCTCAGCAAACCTGAAGATGTTGCCGGTGGCGATCACGACCGAAATTCCTGCGGCCTCAGCCCTCCTAATGGCCTCGACAGCCACTAGATCAAGCCGTCTGTCCCGGTAGGTCATGGTGCCGTCGATGTCCACGGCCAGAAGCCTGATCAAAAAGACACCTTCAGTCCTTTATCCCTTGCTCAGTAATCCGGAAAACCGCCTCACGCTCGGGAAGGTTGGGGCTGTCAAATATTCTGGCGATCCTCCTCTGTTCCTTGGATTTTCTGAGGTAGATGCGGGTCGTCGCAGAGTGGGCAAGGATGTGCCCGCCGATGGGCTTGGTAGGGTCACCAAAGAAAATATCCGGCCTCGCCTGCACCTGGTTGGTCACGAAGACGGCCAAATCATGCAGGTCGGCGATCCGGTGCAGCGTCATTAGGTGTCGGTTCAGCTTCTGCTGTCTCAGAGCCAGTGTCTCCCTTCCGGTGAACTCGGCCCTGAACTGAGCAGTGACTGAGTCGACAACGATGAGGCGAATGTTCTCCCGCTCAACGACCTCCTCGGCCTTCTCTGCTATCAGAACCTGCTGGTCAGTGTTGTAGGATCTTACATAGTAGATATTCTGCAGGACCTTCACGGGATCGAGACCCACGCCCAATGACATGTCCCTAATCCTCTCCGGCCTGAAGGTGTTCTCGGTGTCGATGAAAATTGCCTTGCCGTCAAGACCCTTCTGCTCCTTGGGCAGCTGGACATTAACACAAAGCTGGTGGGCCAGCTGCGTCTTGCCCGAGCCGAACTCCCCGAAGGCCTCGGTGACCGCTTGGGTCTCCACCCCGCCGCCCAGCAGGTCGTCGAGAGAGGCGCTGCCCGTCGTTATCAGGCCCACCTTCTCCCTTTTTTCCAGCACCTTGTCCGCGGTGACAAAGGAGCAGAAATCAGCGGCCTCCCTAGCCGCAGCGATAATCTTCTTGGCCTGTGCCTCCCCAAGCTCGGCGGCCTCCCGCAGCTCGGCGACGGTCGCTGCTGCTATTGACTCAATAGTCCGGTAACCAGCCTCCCGAAGCTTCTCCGCCGTGGCCTCGCCGACCCCGGGAAGGTTTTCTATCGTTTTTTTGGTGACCTCGGACAACAATCTCTCCCCTTTATACTTTCACGTCATTTCTTTTAGCCTTTTGAGAAGCAACCTGGCCTCTTCCAGCGGGCCGGCCACCCTAAACTCCTGGGCCCGAATCTCCAGCTGATCAAGATATCTGTCCCGCCTCGTGATCCCAAAAACTATCAACTCCCTCCCGACTAGTCCCAGTCCATGATAGAACGCGGCTAGATCTGGATTTGACTTGAGGTAATCAAAAACCTGCTGGGCACTCATCCCTAACAGCTTCTCCGCCACTCTTCCGAAAAGGACCACACGAATGTTCCCGGTGCCATCATCCACTAGAAAGCTGATCACCATTCGGTGGTCCGGAGTGACTGATTTGCCACATTCCTCACAGATCAAGCTGGTTTCTGAGCCCACGATGCTCCGGCCGCAGCTGGGGCAGACATCGAATATTGGCCGGCGATGAAAAACCTGTATCACCGTCCCTCGAACCTCCACCCTCATCCCCTCCCGGTCGATCTTGGAAATATCCACGCGCTCAGGCTCCTGCACGGCTGGCTCCACTGCTGCCACCTGCGGCACCTCCAAAGCCGGATTCAGCTCCAGCTTTCCTTGGCTGCCCAGATGAAGCTCCACCTGGCCCAGATTGCTAAGAGTGGTATAAGCATCAACCAGCCTCACCACGTCACCAACCTTAAGCTGCCCAACACTTTCCGCGTGCTCCTGCCAGAGTGAAACCCTGATCGTCCCCGAATCGTCACTCAAGACTACCGACGCCACCGTTCCTTTTTTTCCATCCGGGCGGGTGAACTCGCGTTTCTCGGATACCTCCACAACCCTGCCGGCCACCTCCACGGCGTCAAGATTAGGTTCAAGCTCAGCTATCTTAATAGGCTGCGGCTTTGGCTCAGCCACGATGACCCCGGGTGGATTTATCTCAACCTGAGTTGTTCTGCCTACATGAATCTCGGGCTTGCCGCTCAAGCCAACACGAGTGTAGGCATTCTTCAGCAGAACTCTGTCATTGACCTGCAGATGCTGAGCTAGATCCGCTGCTAGGTCCCAGAACGATGCCCGCACGGCTCCGGTGTCATCCGCCAGAATCACGCTTAAGACCCTGCCTGTGGATCCGTCACTGCGTTTGAACTCGCGCAAGGGTAATTTGCGCTTCACAATTGCTGCCACGTCAAGGGATCGCATATCGGGTTCAACTTCACCTAGCTTCAGCGGCCTCTCCACCGGCTCAGGAAGTTCTAAAATGCCCGGTGGATTTTTCACCAACCGTCCGCCTGCGCCGAGGCTCAACTCAACCCGACCACCCAGACCCTGTCGAACCGTGGCATTTTCCAGCATCACCACATCTCCTCGGCTGATCTCCTTTGCCGCCTCAGCCCAATCGTCCCAGAGCGAGACCCTCACCTGTCCAGTATCATCCATGAGAATTAGCGCGGCCACCTTTCCTGTGGTTCCATCAGGCCGGTCAAAAAACTTAACTTCGCTAGACGTGACCACCCGTCCCACCACATCAACCTCAAGCAAATGTGAACCCAAATCAGCTATCTTCGTCCGTGAGCTGGAAAGAGACGGCAACTCCGTGGCCAGCGGGTGATCGGGGCACAAAGAGATGGTACCGCGGGCGCCGAGGCTAAGTTCAGGTCGCTTATCCCAACCTTCCCTGACATAAGCGCCCTGAACCTTGATGATATCTCCCTTCTTCAGTCCTCCCTGCTTCAGGATTGAGGCCTTATCATTCCACAGGACCAGCCTTATCTCACCTGTTGCATCCTGAAGGACTAAGCTTCCCACCTGCCCTGGCTTGCCGCCTGGCCTTTGAAACTCCCTAGGCTCCTGGATCCTAACCACTCGGGCCAGAATGTCAACCTTGGACATCCCGGGCAGCAGGTCCTCGATGCGAAGCGGTCTGACCTCTGGTTCCTTACGCTCGAAAATGACCCCGAGCTCACGGGCGACGATATTCGCCGCTCCTTCCAAAGTCACAAAGCCGCCGAGTTCCTCCTGCTTGCCGCGAATTCGGGACATCACCTCATCGCGGCTCAACCCCGTCGCCTCCAAGATGCTCTGAACCATCTGCTCAAAAGTCCTCTCCACGCCCAGCCCCGAAAGAACTCTTCCTCCCAACTTATAGAGATTTTTGAAAACAGGAGCCACAGGTCTCCACCTTGGAATTGAACGTCACCGGAATTTAAACAACCACCCAAAGCGGGCTGGTGGGATGTGAACTATGGCTGTGACTTTAGTTCCCTGAGAATTGCCAGTGCCCGGTCATAACTAACCTTTTTCTCCTCAATCATCCGTCGGGCCACGATATCGATGAGCTCGCCCTCGGCCCCGGCCGTTACCGCGATGTTTTTGGCGTGCAGCTTAAGGTGGCCGGCCTGAATGCCCTCCGTCGCCAGCGCCCGCATCGCTGCTAGGTTATTGGCCAGACCGACCGCTGCCATGATCTCCCCCAGCTGCCTAGCTGAGGGCATGCCGAGTATCTTGCGACAGATCTTGGCGATGGGGTGAACCGCCGTGGCACCGCCGATAACGCCCACCGCAACCGGTAGCTCTATGCTGCCAGCAAGATCTCCTTCCGGAGTCCGGTACCAGTGGCTCAACGGCCGGTAACTGCCCCCCATCGCGGCGTAAGCGTGGGCTCCGGCCTCAAGCGCCCTAGTATCGTTCAGCGTGGCCAGTGCCACAGCGATAACACCGTTCATTATTCCCTTGTTGTGAGTAGCACACCGAAAGGGATCAGCGGCGGCAAACTCATATGCTTTCAGAATTCCATCCACTACCTCCTCGCCACCGAGCGCCTCCTTAGCGAAAACCGCCCGCGCCCGCGCCAGTCGATGAATCGCGAGGTTGGAAACTATCCTCAGGAAGACCCTGCCACCGGTGATCTGCTCGATCATCGGAGCGACCGCCTCACACATCGTGTTGATAACGTTGGCCCCCATGGCGTCCCTGACATCCACCAGCAGGTGAATTATTACCATCGGTCCGATCGAGGAGCTAAGAATCCGGACATCCAGTCCCACGGCCCCTCCGCCCAGCTTCACTAGGACCGGGTCCTGCTCGTTGGCCTTGGCCAAAATTCGGCTCGTCTCCTTAATGATCCTCTCCTTGGCAACCATCGGATCTTCGACATCGACGAGCTGTATCTGGCCGATCATCACCGGCAGGGTGCTCTCGGTTCGAAAGCCTCCCCTGACCCGAGCCATCTTGGCCGCGTTAGAAGCAGCCGCCACCACCGAAGGCTCCTCAATGACCATCGGGATGAGATAGTCCTTTCCGTTGATGAGAAAGTTGGTGGCTATTCCTACAGGGAATGAGGTGACCCCGATCACATTTTCGATCATGCGGTCGGCCTGCTGAAGACTTAGGGCCCCGGACCTTTGTAGGAGCTCAGCCTCGGCATCGTCAAGCCCGGCAAACTCCTTCACCAGCTTCAGCCTCTCCTCCGGGCTCAATCGGTAGAATCCGGAGATGTCTGATCTCGGCAAATCTGACCCCCATCACACTTGGCAGCTACTAACTTATATTGATAGACCACGGCGGCTTGGGCGCATTCCGGGAAAATTAAGTAACCCGCCTCACCAGCATCCTGAAGTTTTCCCCGTCAATGCTCCAGTCCTTCAGATAACCCTCGCCAGCCACATCATTCAAGAGACAAAGGCGTAGATTTCTCACGCGGACCTCCCTACAGATGTACTCCTGCTGCGTGCTCAACCTTTCCAGATCTTCTTGAGTAGACAGCCCGATAACGACGTCAACTCTTTCCTCCATCCCTAACTCCATCTCCTTGCGCATCATCTGCAGCCTTCTGACCAGCTCGCGCGCCATCGACTCCGCCTCCAGCTCGGGAGTCATCCTAGTATCCATGAGCAACTTTCCAAAATCCGTCTGAATGAAGGCGATTCCCTCCGCCGGCTTCTCCTCAAATCCTATCAGGTCCTTAGGAACGCTCAACTTGTACCCGTCGAACTGCAGGCCGACGAAGCCGTGAAGGTCCAATTCTTCAGACAACCTCCCAGCATCCATGCCTCTAATCTGGTCCATCGCCCTCTCAGCGAGCCCACCGAACCTCTGCCTGAACTGTTCCTCATCAACCTTGACGCCCAACTCCAGCTCGCTAGGTCTCTCATGTGGAGACAAGAGAAGCAGCTCCTTACAGTTCAACTGATTCTGCAGCAGCTCACGAAGATCCTTGATCTTGTCGAGAACTTCATCCGAAGCAACCTGAATTGAAACCTTTTTCACCGGCCACCTGAGCTTAAGTCGATGCTGTTGTCTGGCTGAGGCTCCAGCTTCCACAAAGGCCCGAACTATCCTCATACCCTCCTCGAGCCTTATATTTATCGCGCCCTCATCCACTGACGGCCAAGGTAACATGTGAACGCTTTCTGGGCTGTTAGGATCGGCGGACTTGACCAGATCGCGGTAAATCACCTCACTGATGTGTGGAGCAAAGGGGGCCAGCAGCCTCACCAGCACGTGCATAGCCTGATAGAGCACCACATAGGCCGCGAGCTTCTTGGGATCCTCCTTCTCAATCCAAACTCTTTCACGGACGGAGCGAACGTACCACCGGCTGAGGTCTTCAAGAACGAAGTTGGAAATGGACCTGACCGCAATGTGAAGGTTGAGGTCCTCCATTGCCTGGGTCACCTCCCGGGCGACGCTGTTGATTCTGGAGATCATCCAAAGGTCCTCCGGCATCAGACTGGCGCTCACCCTGTTTAGGTCAATTTTCCTGGGATCAAATTCATCGAGGGACATGTAAGTCGTGGCAAAGACATGGACGTTCCAGAGCACCCCCATCATCTTTTGGACCACCTCAAGGCTCTTCCAGCTGAACTTCAGGTCCTCCCAAGGCGGGTTGGCTCCGATGATATAGAGTCGGAGGACGTCGACTCCATTTTTCTTGATAACGTCATCAGGATTAACCACGTTTCCCAGAGACTTTGACATCTTTCGTCCCTTTTCATCGAGAGCAAAGCCGTGCATCAGCACTCTCTTATAGGGAACGTCTCCAAAGGCCGCAATGGAAACAACCTGCTGGCTGTAGAACCATTTAGTCACCTGATCCTCGCCTTCAGTAACAAAGTCGCTGGGCCAGATCTGTTCAAAAAGTTCCTTTCTCTTAGGATAGCCTAAGCTGGCCCACGAGGCTATGCCGGAGTCAAACCAGACATCAAGAACGTCCGGCACCCTTCTTGAAGTTCCACCACATTTGGGACACTTGAGTTCCACACGGTCAACGTGGGGGCGATGGAGATCGATATCACCGAGCGGGTGGAGCGAGAGGGTGGATAGCTCCTCCAGACTTCCCACCACAATCGTATCCTTGCATTGATCACAGACCCAAATGGGCAGTGGAATGCCCCAGTAGCGCTGGCGAGAGATGCACCAGTCACCGACCGACTCCACCCCATTCGCATAACGAATCGTCGCCCAGCTCGGGAACCATTTCACCTTTTCCGCGTTTTTCTGAATTATTGTCGACTTTATCTCACCCACCTTCAAGAACCATTGCTCGGTGGCCCGGAAGAGCAGCGGTGACTGGCACCTCCAGCAGTGAGGATACTGGTGCACCACAGTGCCGTATTTCACAAGTAAACCTTTTTTCTGGAGATCTTCCAAAATTAAGCGATCGGCTTCTTTCACAAAAACTCCAGCGTATTTTCCCGCCTCCTCAGTAAATCTGCCGTCCGGACCCACCGGGCTGAATACCGGCAACCCATATCTTAATCCCACCTCAAAGTCCTCCTCACCGTGCCCCGGGGCCGTGTGAACGCAGCCGGTTCCTTCATCCAGCGTAACATGGTTACCGAGAATGACGCGATGGTGCTCCGTGAACCCCTTCTGCTTGGGAACTTCCTCCAGCAACGGGTGCTCATACTGAATTCCCTCTAGAGTGACCCCTTTGACCGAGCCAATTTCCCGGTAGTTGCTAATTCCCAAATCCCTCATCACCTTTTCCACGAGCGCCGTGGCCAAGATGTAGATGTCACCGCCGACCTCCACCTCTGAGTAATCATAGTCGGGGTTAACGCAAACGGCGAGGTCGGCGGGGAGGGTCCATGGAGTTGTCGTCCAGACCAGCAGGTATTCATTGGGACGGTCACGAAGCCTGAACCTAACATAGAGAGAAGGGTCGCTAACGTTCTGGTACTCACCCCTGACCTCATGCTCGGCCAGCGCCGTCTCGCAGCGAGGACACCAGTGGATTACCCTCAAGTCCTTTCTAATCAAACCTTGCTCGTAGGTTTTCTTGAGCGTCCACCAAGCGGACTCAATGTAATCTCTATCGAAGGTTATGTAGGGAGCATCCCAATCCATCCAGACTCCAAGTTCCTTAAACTGCTCGGTCATGAGCCTGACGTGGTCGCTGGCCCACTTCTTGCACTGTTCTACGAAAGCCTCGACCCCAATCTTCTGCTCGATTTCCTTCTTGGATCTGATTCCTAACAGCTCCTCGACCTTGACCTCTATCGGCAGACCATGACAATCCCATCCTGGTTGACGGCGGACGTTCAGGCCGCACATGGTCTTGTACCTGATGACCGCGTCCTTGATTATCTTGTTCCAGGCTGTCCCTAAGTGGATGCTACCGCTGGCGTAGGGGGGACCATCCAAGAAGTACCAAAGGTTTGCCCCATCTCGCGACTTCTTCACCTTGTCATAGATCCCTGCAGAAAGCCACCACTCTCGCACCTCGCGCTCGGCCTTCTTGGCATCATAGACCTTTGCTGCCGGCTGAATCATGCCATCAACCTGAAAGTAATTATGATTGGGTCCTAAAAATCTCGCTGAAAGTTATGGTTTTGTTTAGCCATGGTAAAAATCTTTTTCTTTGTCCCTTCCCCAAAGTGATTTAACGAAAAAGGTGAAAAAATCAAACCGGGATGACTCTTATGGCTGAGGTGGACGAGATCTGGGTGGAAAAATATCGACCGAAAAAGCTTGATGAAATCGTGGGGCAGGAGGAAATAGTCACTAGGTTGAAGAGCTTTGTGGAAAAAAAGTCGCTGCCCAACTTGCTTTTTGCCGGTCCTGCTGGCACCGGAAAAACTACGGCTGCCCTCTGCATTGCCCGGGAACTTTTTGGTGATGGCTGGCGCCAGAACATGTTGGAGCTTAATGCTAGTGATGAACGCGGGATTGACACCATTCGAACCAAAGTAAAAGATTATGCCAGAACGAGGCCCATCGGCGACTTCCCCTACAAGATAATCCTGCTGGATGAAAGCGATGCCCTCACGGCCGATGCCCAGAATGCCCTGCGCCGAACGATGGAGATGTTCACCCAAACGACGCGCTTCATCCTAGACTGCAATTACTCCAGCCGTATCATCGAGCCCATACAATCCCGCTGCGCCGTCTTCAGGTTCAGGCGCCTCACAGAAAAGGATATCGAGCAGATGTTCAAGCGAATAGCCAAAGAGGAAAAGCTCACGATAGCACCGGAGGCCGTCCAAGCGATAGCTTACCTGAGCGAGGGTGATCTCAGGAAAGCCATAAACATCCTCCAGGCTGCCGCGGCATTGAGCAAGAAGGTAACTGAGAAGACCGTCTATGAGGTCAGCGCGGCAGCGAAGCCCGAGGAAGTCAGACAGATGCTGGAGCTGGCTCTCTCTGGAAAATTTGAAGAGGCTAGAACAAAGCTGCAGGAGCTGCTCATCGACAGGGGGCTGGCCGGCGAGGATGTCATTGAACAGGTTCATCGGGAGGTCTTCAATCTAAAGCTGCCAGAGAACATCAAGGTGGAAATTCTGGACAAGATCGGGGAGTTCTCCTTCAGACTGGTGCAAGGGGCCAACGAGAGGATTCAGCTTGAGGCGATGCTGGCGCACTTCGGTCTCATCGGTGAAAAAATGAAATAAACTCTACTGCTGGAAGGCTACAAACGCGTGAAAACCGACGCAAATTTCGAGTTGCCGCGGGCGAAATTTCTCAAAAGAATTTTAACCTCTTGGACTCCCCGCAAATAAAATTCAGCATTTGACCTCTGACAACATTTCCCCACCATAACGGTTATTCCCCTTCCCCTGAGCGTCCGGAATGCATCCTCATCGGTCTTATCATCACCGAGATAGATGGGTAAAAGTTTCCCTTCTGGATCAAAATTTTTAATTATCCAATCAACCGCCATCCCCTTATTCCAATCGAGATTAGGCCTTATTTCCCAGACCTTTTTACCCTTGGTTATCCTGAACGAACCGGATTTAACATAGGAATGGACGACGCTTTCAAAAATTTTCTTAACCTTGGCAAACTCCTTTGGTGCCACATTACGGTAATGGAGGCTAGCCGTTAATCCCTTGTTTTCGACGATCACGCCGGCTGTGCCTTGCAGCCTTTTCTGAAGTTCCCGACACATTTTTAAAACTACGGGGCGAACACGTTTGGCCCTGGGCAAAACTAAACTTACCCCCAGCCCGCTTATCTCAAGGCCATGATTGCCTGCGTAACATATCTTTCCAACCGAGACCAGTTTCTTTAACTCCTGAAGCCTTCTGCCGCTTATAACCACGACTTTGAATTTCTCAGCCAAGGCTTCCAAAAACTTTCTCATCTCCAGATCTAGGATCGCCTTTTCCGGCTCCGAAACAATCGGAGTTAAGACACCATCGTAGTCCAGAAACCAAAACAAGTCAGAATTTTTCTTCAAAGAGTCCAAAATATTCCATAGATGTCTCATATCGAACAGCACGCCATTAAGATTATATCTTGCAAACTATAATTTATTTTGCATCGGTGAAAAAGGTGCCTCGATGGCCTTGGAAGAAATCTGGCAGATTCTGGAACCCCTCCTGATTTTAGTGGGCGTGTTCGCCTGCGGATATGTCTTGAGAATCATTCTCAGCTTCTATATTGCTAGGTTGGCGCGGAGAACAAAGACTGAGTTGGATGATATTATCCTCGGCGCCATCAAAACGCCCATCGTCCTGATATTTCTGATTGTCGGGATAAGGTTCGCCTCAACTCGGGTTCCATTTTATCGAGAAACGATCGAGCAGTATCTTCCGATCATCAGCTACGTGCTCATAGTACTAATCGCGACAATTGCGGCTGTTAGAGTAATAACCGGGATAATGAAGCATTATGGGGTAACCCGACCCAACTTGAAAAGCTTGGTTCCAATTCTGTCAAAAACAGCGGCCGCCGTGGTATACTTTATCGCCTTCATCCTCATCCTTAACGGGCTGGGCATAGACGTTACCGCCCTTGTTGCTGGCTTGGGCATTGGCGGCATAGCAATCGCCTTTGCTCTCCAAGAAACCCTGTCACAATTTTTCTCCGGGATGTACCTGATGACGGATAAACCCTTCAGGGCCGGAGATTACGTCAAGCTTGAAACCGGTCAAGAGGGCTACGTGGTCGACATCGGCTGGAGAAGCACCAAGATCAGGGAACTCTCGAACAACATTATCACCGTGCCCAACTCTAAAATGGCAGGATCCATTGTCGTCGATTATTATCAACCAACACCGGAAATGTCGGTCCTAGTTCAGGTGGGGGTGAGCTATAACAGCGATCTAGAAAAAGTGGAAAGGGTAACTATCGAGGTAGCCAGGGAAATCATGAAAAACGTAAAGGGAGGAGTGCCTGAATTCGAACCTTTTATTCGATACCACACCTTCAGCGACTTCAGCATAAACTTCACGGTGATACTTCGGGCCAAGGAATACACGGATAGACACTTGATAACACACGAGTTCATCAAGGCCCTTCACAAAAGATATCGAGAAGAGGGCATCGTGATACCTTTCCCAATAAGGACAGTATACTTGAAGGATAAAACACAGGGCTGAGCCCAACTCGGCCAGCTATATTAATCGATGTTTTTTGGACAAAGGTTATGTTTTTCGTGCCATTTTCTGTTCTATCTCGGAAATTTTCCTGTTGATCTCATCGATGATCTCGTTCTTCTTATCTGGTTCCTTCACCATCAAGGCCAAAACTAAGCTCACCGATCTTTGGTTCCTGCTCTTAACCGTTAAAACCGGTGGAAAGCGTTCATCAAGATATTTTCTGATTTTATTACATGCCTTCAGCACCTCGCTTTCGAACTGGGGCAAATCGATGCCGCTGCCGATAGTTATCGGAACCAATATCTCCTTCCAGACGTGGGGTGTGATGTTCCTCATTTTTTCCTTGAGAAAAAGTGAATTAGGGATGGACACCAGCTCTTCATTTTTTGTCAACAGAACTGTCGTTATTGGATTTATTTCAATGACCTTTCCGGTGCTACCAGCAACTTTGATGATGTCCCCAACCTTAAACGGCACATAGACGTCAGAAAAATATTTAGCACCGATATTCATAAGAGTGTCCTTAACCGCTATCAGCACGCCAATTCCGATCAATCCTAGGATTAAAAGCAGAAAATCCAGCCGAAGACCCAGCTGCTGGAAGGCGAAGATCAGGCCGATGACCCAGATGGTGATGGAGACCAACCTTTGAAAATGGGACCTCACTGCTGGCACCCAATTTCTAAACACGCCACGGACCACTAGGCTGAAAATTTTAGCGGCCAAAAAGGTACCCAGCAAGATGGCAACAAAAATAGCTAACTCCAATATCAGGTCATTTAGGTTCATTTCCAAGCACCATATTTTCCTCAAATCCAACCAATTTTCGCATCAACTCAAACTCTGCTTTTACCCCTTCCTCAAGAGAACATTTTCTTGAAGAATTATAACCATTTTCGCCGAGAATTCGCGAAAGGTTCTGGTCTGATAGCAAGTAAAAAAGCTTATCTGCGAGATCTGCTGGATCATTTGGATTAAAGAGCAAACCATTTTCTCCGTGTTTTATCAGCTCGGAAATTCCTGCATTAGCGCTGACGATCGGTGGTTTCTTGTAGAGCCAGCTCTCGATGACCACTAAACCAAATCCCTCTAGAACTGATGGCAAAATAGTCAGCTCACATCTCTCATAAGCTGCCTGAAGCTCAGCATGGGTCAAATGGCCGGTGAAGATAACTCTATTCTCCAGACCCAAGCTCTTGGCCAATTCCCTCAGCTCAGCCAGCCACTTCTCCGCCTTGGAAAGCCCGAGTCCCTGCTTGGAACTGGAGAAACTTCCATCGCCAACTAAAACCAGCTTCAAGTTAGGATAACATCTTGCCACCTCAGCAAATCCTGATATCGCACGGTCCTGACCTTTCATGGGGTCCATCCTAGCTACCACCAGTAAGACCCTGTCCTCCCGATTTATCCCATACTTTTTATCAAAGTTCTCAACCTCCTCAGGGCTTGGCTTCCTGTAGGCGCTGAGGTCAAGATAGGGATAGATATAATGTGCCTCTCCACCGTATCCAAACTTTCTCAGCGACTCCAGATATCTTTTGCAGCTAACAACCACCACATCGTACTCGTTAAACCATGATGCCAGCGACTGCCTCCAAGCTTCAGGGATCAAAGACTCATCAAAGGGCACATGCCATCTAAAAATCTTCGGCTTCAGTGTGTGAAGCATTTGGGCCAAGGGGAGTTGTTGAAAATCATGAATGTAAAACAGGTCAAAATCATTTTTTTCATCCAGCTTGTTGATGAGTTCACTGCAGACCCTGTTGTAGTAGTTGTAATCAACAAATTCCTCCTGCCAGAAGAGCGAATTTACCGGTTCCCTCTGGATACCGTGCAGAGCCTTCCAGATAATTTCTTTCGCTTGACTATAACCGCTCATTCTTTCCCTTTCAATTCGCACGTGTTTCAGCGTTATCTTGCCCACGGTGAGCGTTTCTGGAGCTATTGGATTGAGAGAAATCCAATGTGGGTCCCTTAGAAGACCCTGACCAACCATCTGTCTGAGCAGCGGGAAGACCATTCTAGTCACTCCACCGGCTGTGAAGGTGTAATCCTCGCCTTCGGTAAAGTTGGAAATATCTAACGGTCCACCTTTAAGGCCGCGCTTTCTCAGAATTTCCTCGTAATCGGTGCTGAACCTCACCAAGGGGGTCTGAGAGCTCACGCACAATGAAATTTCATTCATTGTTTAGTATTTTGTTCTCTTTCAACAAAAACTTTCCGCAACTCGGGCTCGCGAGAAACGGGAAAACCAGGAGTAATAATCCAAATTACTTGACTACCTTTGATGGACACTTTGGATTCAAGCATATCCGGTAAGACTTGGATCCGGTACGATCGACCTGAGCCATAGGAGCCCCGCAGATTTTACAGGTTTCTCCCAGCGGGAGGATCGTCCCGACCTGCGGTAGTGGAAACGAATTGAGACACTTGGGGTAATTGGAGCAACCGACAAATCGCTTATGAGTGGCACGCGAAACCACCACCATCAGATCACCGCCGCAGCTGGGGCACCTGCCCAGCTTTCGCTGCTTTAGGCGGGCAGCATGATAAGCCTCAGCCAGCTTCTTTCCTATCTCCAACTGATGCTGCTTGAATTTGGAAAGGATCCGATCGAGTTCAGCGCGCGCCCTTTTAGCGACCTCCTCTTTAGTTCTCTTTCCTTCCAGAATGGCATCCATCTCTCGTTCGAATTCTGCGGTGAGTTCCTCGCTGGTAATCTCAGGACAATACTCGGTGAGAGAATCTATCACCTGCATCCCAAGATCAGTGACGGTAATCTGTCTGCCGGTAATGTATCCACGCTCGTAGAGGCTTTGAACTATCTGCGCACGGGTGCCTTTGGTTCCAATTCCGATTTCCTCCATCTTCTTCACTATTGATGCCGGGTTGTACCTGGGAGGGGGTTGGGTCTGTCCTTCCTCCAATCTCACCTCCTTGACCTCCAAGAGCTGGCCCTCCCGCAATTCAGGAAGCATGATTTCCTCAGCGGGACTGTAACCACCGTAAAATTTCAGCCACCCCTCCTCCAGAACTCTGCGCCCGCGCAGGATAAACTTCTCCCCACCGACTTCAACCTCAACCCTCAGGCTCTCCACCAGCGATGGCATTCCAAACACGGAGAAGAATCTCCGCACAATCAGATCGTAGAGCTTTCGCTGCGGTGCCGTGAGGTTCTCCGGCCTCTGCCCGGTGGGATAAATAGCCGGATGGGCTGGATCGGTTTTTTTGCCCTCGTTTGGCTTCAGCTCAGGCAGGGAAAATATTTCCTCGGCCATCTTTTTGTAATCTTCAGAGATTGAACCGAGCTGCTCCATTATCCGCCGGTAATCTATCGAAGGAGGCAGCTTCTGACTGTCCGTCCTCGGGTAGCTTATCAAGGCGGCCAGATAAAGCTCCTGGGCAATCTGCTGGGTGCGCAGCGGGGAAAAACCAAAACAGCGGTGGGCCTCTAACTGCAGGTCACCCAAGCTGAAGGGAACGGGAGGTGAACGCCGGTGACGGTGCACTTGGACGGAAGAAACCCTCGCTGGTTTGCCGCGGCTTACCGACAGCACCCGCTCGGCATCTAACCTGTCGAAGAAGCGCCCACTGGCATGTTCAGCGACCGCTTCAGCTCCGTCTAACTTGATGACGAGATCGACTACCCAGAAGGTTTCAGGTCTGAAGGCCTTAATCTCTCGTTCGCGATCTACCAGAATCCTTAAAGTTGGCGTCTGCACGCGCCCGGCTGACAGCTTGACATAGCCCTGCCCGGCAAGCTTAACCGCCATGCTCATCGCCAGCGAGAGATTCATCCCCCAGAACCAATCAAGAATATGTCTGGTTTCTCCTGCCTCAATCTGCTCATAATCCAGCCGCGGCATCAGCTGCTCGTAGGCCCGGCGCAGATCCTCTGCCGTGAGCGTTGAGAACTTCATCCGTCTCGCTCTTTTCAGCGCCTCCTCCCCGCAGATGTATCTCAAAACGTTGGCCCCGATGACGCTGCCCTCGACATCATAGTCGCAGGCACTGATGAACTCAGTGGCTCCCTTAGCCAGCTCGCAGATGGCCTCGATGAAAGCCTTGGTTCTCTTGGCCCTGCGGTCGGCGAGATAGGCAGGCACCCAGCCAACTTCATAAAAGGGATACTCACGCAGCGGTCTCAGGTTCTTGAGAACGAAGAGGTGGCCCAGCGCCGGGACCACGGTCACGGGTCTGCCATCAACCTCAAAATCATAATAAGGAACTCCGTTGAGCTGACCTGACCTAGCTTTACCTTTCGCCAGCGCCTCAGCTATCTTGGCCGCTGCGGCAGGCTTTTCACAGACTATCAGCGTCTTGACCAACCCAGCTCACCAAACCAAGATTTTGAAATTTAATAAAAGGGCCAAGGCGTCCTTTTCCCCAATTCTTTCCGGATGTGCCAAAGATAATAAGACAATATCACGGCCGCCAAGGTGATTACGACGCTGAGGAAAACCAGCAACATGTTCAACGGTCTTTCTATCGTGTAACCTTTTTCTACTATCTGAAAAGAAATGGCGTGAATATCCATGTCACCTCCATGTTCTGGGCATGCCATATGATAAATCCCAACCCCCTCGACTGTGTCTCCTCGGTGTGTGTAATCGCCAACGAAGAAAATGTTCCTTGCCTCATCCGCTTTACACCAGACTCCGATGGCGAAACCGTTGTCGTACACATTCACCCAAGCTTGTTCTCCCTTGATCAACACACCGATGACCTCACCCCTGAACGAGACCTGTCTACCATCAAATTTAACCGGTTCATTGGTGAGCTCCATCAGCGTCTCCGCTCTGGCTGTTGGCGCCAGCAGAAACAGCAGGAGGATGAGAAGAACAATCCTTTTCATTTAATGCCTCTCCTGAGCCCCAACAGGATAAAACCAATGAGGACGAACACCGCGATCACCTCGAGCTTACCCGCCCACATCAGGAACATGTAGGTCACCTTGAGCAGCGCGGGCATGGATGGTGAGGTTATTCCAGAACTCAGCCCAACATTCCCCAGCGCCGAGGCGGTTTCAAACATTGAGTCCTCTAGGCTATACCCATGAAGGACCGTGATCATCGTGCCGAAAGAGAAGAGGATTAGGTAGCCCATTGAGATAACCGCTGCACCACGGATGATCTTGTCTGTGAGCGGCGTTTCCTCCACATGGTGAAATGAACCACCCACAACCGCGGTGCGCGGGAGCAGCGAGCGCTTGATCTCATTTACTAACGATTTCAACAGCACGCCCAGCCGGAGCATCTTAATGCCCCCTGAGGTGGAGTTGGCTGAACCTCCAAGCAACATCGCCATCGACAGAACCACTATTGAAAAAACGGGCCAAACCAACATCAGGTGCACGGGAGAAACCGTCTGAAAACCAGTGGTGGTCTGAGCGGAGATTACCTGAAAGAATCCCTTCCTAAACAGAGCCTCAACTGTGGGGTACAATTTAACTGTCATCAGATTCGCCGAAACAAGGAAACCAAAGGTTAGCATCACAAACATGAGGATGCGAACCTCCATATTCCTCAGAATCTCGCTTCTCTTACCACCCAAAACGGCATAGTGCAGGTTGAAGTTGAGCGCCCCGATAATCATGATCACAATGGCGGCCACCTCGATCCAAAGGCTGTGATAAAAAAGCAGGCTCTGGGAATGAACGGTAAAGCCGCCGGTGGCATAACCTGTCATGGCATGGTTGAGGCCGTCGAAGAAGGCTTGGCCGGGATCCAGACCCTCTTGAATGCCGGCGATGGTGAACAAAGCCGTGCCAAACGCCAGAAACATCACACCGATACCGATGATTATTCTTGAGGTGCGAACGATGCTGGGCCTAATCCCGACCTCCTTGGCCTCTCCCCTGAAGGCGAGTACCGAACTCATCTCCGTTCGACCCAAGATCGAAAGCGAAATGACGATGATTCCGATGCCATCACCCATGAACTGAAGGAAATGCCTAAGGAAGTTGATGCTGCGGGACATGTGATCGACGTCCGGCACCAAGGTGAGGCCAGTTCCGGTGAAGCCGCTGATGCCCTCAAAGCAGGCGTCCAGTATTGAAATCATGCTGCCGGAAAGCCAGATGGAAATGCTGGCCAGAAGTGGTGCAAAAAGCCAAGCGAGGGCGGCCATGACCAAGGCGTGCTTAAGCTCCATTTCCTCCCGGGTATAGAGAAAATGATACAAAACGCTGCCTAAGATGAAGGAGACCGCGGAGCCGATGAGGAAGTAAGGAATAGTATCGAACTCATTGTAAGAAACCGCCACGATTATGGGTAAGAAGAGGACAAAGCCGGTGACATAACTTATCTTACTCAAGTTGAAGCCGATTATCCTCAGGTCCTGCTTCGTCAGCGGGGTTAGCACCATCACACACCCCTCAAGGCCAAAGGGTGAAGGCGAGCAGGCACAAGGCGAAGGACAGCAGCAGAACCAGAACGATTAAACCGATTTCACTGAGCAGACCTGTGATAAAATCAAAGTTCTTCTTCAAGAATTCTCGAAGGCTAACTTCCCTCAGCCCCACGATCATCCCTTCAAAATCTCTACTGTCTTCCTGATGGCGTCCTCCTTACCTATTAGCGCGACGATGTCACCGGGTTTCATCACCGTGTCCCCATGTGGCAGTATCAGCTTGCCCGCCCGGTAGATGACAGCAATGACACATTCCAGCGGCAGATTGAGGTCCCTGATCCTCTTACCCAGAATTTTTGAGTCGCCGGGAATGGTGACCTCAACCGCTCTGGTGATGGTCTCCGAGACCAGTATCGAAGTTGTGTTGGGCAGAGCTATCGCGTTTTCAAAGACAAGTGAAGCAACGTGGGAGGGGCTCACGATAAGATCTATCCCCATGCCACGCAACATCTTCGCCCGATCCATGTCCTCCACGCGTGCCATGACCAGAGGGACCTTGTAGGTGTACTTGGCGAGCTGGCTGGCGACTATGTTCTCGTTATCGCTTCCCGTGGTGGCAACGAAGACGTCTGCCATCTGGATCTTGGCGTCCTCCAGAGTCTTCTTGTCGGTGGCGTCACCGCAAATGACTAGGGCGTTGAGCTCGGAGGACAGCTTCTCGCAGATCTCAGGGTTCTTTTCAATGATCACGATGTCCCTGCCGCTGGGCTCGAGTATTTTGGCTAGATGTGAACCCACCCTGCCTCCACCGGCGATGATCACATACTGAGCCTTCTTCGCCATATTTTATCATCCCTTAACTCTACTTCAGCCCGAATAAAAACCCATCTTTTTAAACTCCCGTCGAAAAAAATGGGCTTTTCTGCGCCACGTAAATTTTTAACCTCGAGAGACGATATTTAACTGCAATGAAGGGATAGACCGCGGGAATCGAGAGCTGGCGTGAGACCGTGATCGCCGGTGCATCATCGCGGCAACACTCGAGCGGGTCCACCGACAGACGCGCCAAATTGGGTCCTTAAGAGAGCTATTGGCGGGATCGTCTAACGCGATGATCTTGAAGCCAACCCTGGTGCGGAACAGGTGGACACGGCCCCCGAGAAAAACCTGCCATCGAGGGTTGGCGAGCGAAGCGCGTCGGGACGACAGTTGATGAAGCTCGCTGGTTAGTTGTGCCAGGGACATCGGGGGCCAACTTCTCGGGCCAATCGGTGTTGGATTTAATAGCTAAGTAATGATAAATCTGGTGTGGGGCTTCCGAGGCTGTTTTGATGGCGGGAATTGAGAAAATCAGGAAGAGGGACGGTCGGGTGGTTCCCTTTGAGGGTGAGAAGATTGCCAACGCCATATTCAAGGCTTTCAACGCTACCGGCACCGGAGATGGAGAAATCGCCAAACAGCTTACTGGGCAGGTAACGCAGATCCTGGAGAGAAAGTTCGCCGGCAGGATACCGGGTGTTGAGGATATACAAGACATCGTTGAGGAGGTCCTGATCAAGAACGGTTACGCTGAGGTCGCCAGGGCCTACATCCTCTACCGGCAGCAGAGGGCGGAGCTGAGGGCCGCCAAGGCGCTGCTGGGCGTGAGTGACGACCTGAAGCTGAACCTCAACGCCATCCGGGTCCTTCAGCGCCGCTATCTGTTGCGCGACGAGCAGGGCAACATCACCGAAACTCCTTCGCAGCTCTTCCGCAGGGTGGCGAAGGCAGTGGCCTCGGCCGATGGACTCTATGGTTCAACCACTCTGGCTGAAACCGAGGAGAAGTTTTACCGTATGATGGTCAACTTGGAGTTTCTCCCCAACAGCCCAACCCTAATGAACGCTGGAACGCCACTGGGGCAACTGGCTGCCTGCTTTGTCATCCCGGTTGAGGATTCTATGGCTGGAATTTTTGATTCCCTGAAAACAATGGCGCTCATCCATCAATCGGGCGGCGGCACCGGCTTCTCCTTCTCTAGGCTGAGGCCCGCTGGCGACATCGTCAGGTCGACCAAGGGGGTAGCCAGCGGTCCGGTTTCCTTCATGAGGGTCTTCGACGTGGCCACCGATGTGATCAAGCAGGGTGGAAAACGCCGGGGTGCCAACATGGGAATACTGCGGGTCGACCATCCGGACATCCTCGAGTTCATCACGGCGAAGGTCAAGGAGAATGCCTTGGTCAACTTCAACATCTCAGTCGGGGTAACAGATGCCTTTATGGATGCTGTCAAGAAAGACGAGGAATACGATCTGATCAATCCAAGAACGGGAATTGCGGAGAGGCGGCTGAGGGCAAGAGAAGTCTTTGACCTGATCGTCAACATGGCTTGGAAAACTGGAGACCCGGGGCTGATCTTTCTGGATGAAATTAACCGGCACAACCCGACGCCGCACTTAGGGCAGATCGAAGCCACCAATCCTTGCGGGGAGCAGCCCCTCTTGCCCTACGAGTCTTGCGTCCTAGGGTCAATCAACCTCTCCAAGATGATAAAGGATGGGAAAATAGACTGGGAAAAGCTGAGAAGCACTGTTCGAAACGCCGTGCATTTTCTGGACAATGTCATTGACGTCAACAGGTATCCCATCCTGGAGATTGAAAGGGCGACCAAGCTGACCAGAAAGATCGGCCTAGGGGTGATGGGCTTTGCCGAGATGTTACTCGAGCTGGGCATCCCCTACAATTCTGAGGAGGCGCTGCAGAAGGCCGACGAGGTGATGAAGTTCATCTCTGAGGAGGGGCGCCGGATGTCCGTCGAGCTGGCTGAACAGAGGGGCTCATTCCCTGCCTTCCCCGGCAGCATCTGGGAGAAGCGCGGCTACAAATGCCTGAGAAACGCCACCGTGACGACGATCGCTCCCACAGGAACCATCAGCATCATCGCCGGCACCACCAGCGGCATCGAGCCCCTCTTCGCCGTCGCCTACATCAGGAACGTCATGAGTGGCATTCAGCTGATCGAAGTCAACCAGACCTTCCAGAGGATTGCCACGAGGAGGGGATTCTACAGCCGAGAGCTCATGGTGAAGCTGTCCCGGGTGGCCTCGATAAAGGGAGTTGAGGAGATCCCGGAAGATGTCAGAAAGGTCTTCGTCACCGCCTTCGATGTTTCACCCGAGTGGCACGTGAGGATGCAGGCGGTGTTTCAAAAGTACACGGACAACGCAGTCTCAAAGACGATAAACCTGCCCCCTGAGGCCACGCCTGAGGAGGTGAGGCGGGCCTTCCTCCTAGCCCACGAGTTGAGGTGCAAGGGAATTACCGTCTACAGGTACGGGAGCAAGGCGAGGCAGGTGCTCTCGATCTCTCCACAATCGGCGCTGATTCCACCTGAGGAGAAGTTCGTTAAAGCTGAGCTGAATTATTCAGGGGGACATCCCGGTGGCGAGGAAAGCTACTAAAAAGAAGCGGGGTTTGATCTACCTCTACACGGGTGAAGGCGGTGGCAAGACCACCAACGCCTTCGGGTTTGCCCTCAGGGCCATCGGGCATGGCTACAAGGTCATCATCATTCAGTTCATGAAGGGCTGGGATGATATCGGGGAGGTGAAGGCCTGCCGGAGACTGGCTCCAGAATGTGAGATCTACCAGTTCGGGCGCAAGGAATTTGTTGACCCAAAGAACCCATCCCCTGAGGATTACCGGCTGGCGGAAAAGGGGCTGGCATTTGCGAGAAAGGCCCTGAAGAAAAAGCCAAGGCTGCTGGTGCTGGATGAGATAAACCTAGCCGCCGCCTTCGGGCTGATCAAGGTCAAGGATGTGCTCAAGCTGCTGGATAAAGTGCCGCCGTCCACCGTCGTCATGTTGACCGGGAGGAGGGCACCAAGAGCGCTGATCGACCGGGCCGACTTTGTCTCGGTGATTGAGGACGTCAAACATCCGGCCAGAGAGGGAATACCCGCCAGAAAGGGCATTGAATATTAGCTCTTTCCCCGCTTTACCTCTTCCTCGATTCTCCTCGCGGTTTCCCAAGATCTTCGGGCAAAATCAGGAAGGCTACCGTGCTCTTGGACCCACCTCTTCAGGAAGGAGATGGTGACAGGGTCGGCGGGGTATCCTGAACCTAGATCCCCGTAGCGCTGGCGCAGCTCGGCGAGGCGCTGGTCCCGTCTCACCTTGGCGACGATCGAGGCGGCGGCCACGGCGGTGTACTTGCGGTCGGCGAAGTTCTCGGCCACTATCCTCGGAGTATAATTGAGGTATTTTCTGACCCTTCGCTCGAACAGCTTTGGGTTGGGGTCGGGTGAGTCTAAGTAAACGAGCTCTGGCTTGAGGCGGTTGATCATCCCGGCAAATGTCCTCGCCTCAAGTTCATTAAGGTTGACCTTTTTCACCAGGCGATAATCATCTATCTCGCCAGGTGTAAATTCGACTACTTCCAGCCCTCCAGCTTTCTCAACGATGACCTTGGCGAGAATTTCCCGTCTGCCGGGGCTGAGCTGCTTTGAATCCCTGACCCCGATGGCCTTGAGCTCCTCCAAAGTCCTCTGGTCAAAGAGTGCCCCGCAGAGCACCATGTTGCCGAGCACCGGACCTCGGCCCGACTCATCGGCACCCATGATCATGTTCTTTCCTCAATTCAGCAAGGAGCGGTATCTGCTTAAGGGCATCGGCGGGGAGGAGATCCCAATCGATTCCAGAAGGCCTGGGATAATGGCGCGATGTTTTGATGATCTGATCTGGGGTCACGATGTAGTCGACGGGGACATCATGCTCCTCCATCGGCACCCGAGCAACTATCTGCAGCGGGTGGACCGTGGTCACCACCGGTGTTTCCTCAGTGACTGTGCCCAGCTCACACAGAATGGCGAACTCCAAATCACCATAACCTCCTCCCTTTCCCACCCTGCCACCCATCCTGTCCACCGCCACCGAGCCTTCCACGACCAAATCCACCTTAAGACCGCGGGGGCTCACCTTTCTGCCGTGTCTGAAGGCGCCGCCGATGCTGGCTGCCTGCCTGAAATCGACGACCTTGGCCGGGTCGATCAGGACGAAACCATGTCTCAACCTCGGTGTTGCCATCAGCAGCTGTTTTCCCCCGCGCAGTGCCATCTCCCTGACGGCCAGCTGCGCGGCGTCGGGGTTCACAAAAATGGACTTGGCTGAGAGATAGGCCGGCAACGAGCCCAGCCTGCGGGCTGCCTCCGAACTGCCCACGAAGTTGGGAATTCGGCCCCTGATTGGCTTGGGAAAAGCCGCTGCCCCGCTGGCCTCCAGCTCCCGCCAGATCTTTTCGCGCAGGAATTGTTTGTCCATCTGAAACTCAGATTTTAAATAACCCTCTCTCTTCAACTACCTTTGGTTGGTGGTTCCATCGTGAGAAAAATCGATGCCAGACCCATCGTTGGGGCCGCGGTGGTCTTCCTGATAATAGGGCTGGTAGCCCTCGGAATCTACTACTTTTTCATCGCCAAACCCGCCGCCGAGGAGCTGAACGCTGTCAAGCTGGCAGCCTTCGACCGAATCAACGGGCTGATGTCCATCGGGACAGAGGCGGCAACCACCAAGGCCCTCGACTGCTCCTCACGGGTTCAGAGGGCGGGCTCGGTCGCGGAAGTGCAGGCTACCCTAGTCGAGGTGAACGCGGCCATTCAGGTGGAGCAGCTCAGGAGGGAGCTCTTGGATCTGGTAGCCACTGCCGCTGAGGGCAACTACTACTCGGCGGACGGGGGTGCCGGGAAGATGGCCGCAGCGGAGCTGGCCGAGTTCAGGCAAACGATGGTGGCTGAGGTCAACTCCAAGACCACCCTGACCCAGCTTGAGGCCTGCCGAGCGGAGATCAACGAAAAGGCAACGGTGGTCTGGAGAAGCCTGCACAGCGCGGAGCTGAGCCAACTCGGTGACAACTTAGCCATGTTCAGCGGCGGGGCGACCTCCGGCGGCTACCTGACCAAGGAGGAGGCGCGGAGCTATATCGCCGGGCTGGGCTGGGAGGGACTGCGAGAGCTGAAGTTTGAAGAGCTTGGCACGGTTGAGGTACCCGTTCTGGATGTCTTTCAGAGGACGCCGACGCTCAGAGCCGGGATGAAGGTCAACATCTACGTGTATGATGTTGCCACCGGGATCATGGAGAACCTTTGGTTCAACGCGGTGGTTCGCGCCGTGATTTACTCGCAGACCGACATCGCCCGCATCGCCTGGGTACTTTCTGAGGGGGCGACGATGGAGTCCTACTCGACCGACGTGTGGGAGGCGCTGAAGGCGCTCTCCGCAGGTAGCGAGGGGGTGGAAAACATCGACTTGGAGGACTACGGGGCTGAGGTCGTGCAGCGCGGCCTCGAAGCCAACCTCGGCCACTACCCCCTTCAGGTGATCTATGTGATCGAAGTCCCTGACGAGATCGGGCGGCTGATTGCGCAGTATGAGTTCCAGGAGAGTTCAGTGAAGGACGTCATTCTGGTGGCCAGAGTTTAGTCGGTCAGAACTCTTTCGTGCCGTTCCCAAAACCAACTGCTCTAAACAGTTCACGGTCGTGCATTCAAAAAACAATTGCGCTGGAAGTCATTTGTCTACGGAAGGCTTAATCTGCTGTGGCTAGAGTTTGTCAGCGCTCGCTTGCCGAAAAAGAAAAATTGTTTTGTATAGAACTCAGTTTTGGCATGACATAGCTATATCACATGCACAGATTGAGCGGCATGGTCGCTCGCAGACAGAATTCTGTCGCTTTAATTAGTTTGACATAGCTGTGTCATTCATACGCGATTCTCTTTTCTACAACAAGGACTTACCCGCTGACTTTATCAAGATAGCGAGGTCTTAGAGATCTGCTAATCCATCAAGTTCCCATACTGACTGCTGTAATCTCGAGGCCCGCAGCTTCCGCAGTCGCCGGCTTACCCTCAGCCTAATAGCGTTTTCCAGCTCCACTATGTCGTAAACAATAAGGTATGACATACCTATGTCACCCAAGAGAGTTGGGACTGAGGCCGCATAAAAAACGAAAAAGCAAGATGATGGTCAACGCGCAAATAATCACTTTAATTACATGACGACACTATTCACAGCCGGGCACAACAAACAAACCGCAACCGTGTTAACTAAGTTCTACCTCAACTAGAATTGATACACCCATGCCTAACAACTTTCTCATCACCGGGCCTCCCGGCAGCGGCAAGACCACCGTTCTGGAGCGGACCGTGTCGATCTTGCGCGAGCGCGGCTTCAAAGCAGGTGGTATCTACTGCCCAGAAATTAGGGAAAGGGGCACTAGGGTCGGCTTCAAGATAATCGACCTGATGACGGGAGAGGAGCGCATCCTGGCGCACGTGAATCAGCCCCACGGCCCACAAGTCAGTAAATACCGAGTCAACGTGGACAACGTGGATGCGCTGAGCCAGGCGGCAATCGAGCGAGCCCTAAAGGAGGCCGACTTCGTTGTGATCGACGAGATCGCGCCGATGGAGCTCTACAGTGTGGATTTTAAGCGGGCGGTTCTCTGCGCGCTGGACTCGCTGAAGCCTCTGCTAGCTGTAATCCACCAGAGAACCACAACGGGCTTCATCGGTGAAGTCAAGGGGCGCGCCGATGTCAAAATTTACGAGATATCTCCAAAGAACAGGGAGAAGCTGCCCAAAACAATCGCCGACGATGTACTAGCGGTATTGGCTAAAAATATGAAAAAAGTATAAATACTTTGAAAAATGCTAATTCATTTTGAGGAATGGATATGGCCGCGAAAATAGAGACTAAAATATCAAGCGGTTTTCAAACAGTTTTGCCTGCAGAAATACGCGAAAAGTTTGGTATCGGCCCTGGAGATACTGTTATCTGGACTCTAATCGGTGATGAAATTTACGTGAGAGTCCGGAAAAAAGGTGGCCCCGACCCGCTATTGAAACTAATTGGCGCTTTTCCGACAAGGACGAAAACAGACGCAACCGCCGAGATAGATACTGTCGTTTATGGAGGAACATAATGTATCTCGTTGATTCTGGTGTCTGGATTGCGGCCTCCAATCCTAAGGACAAACACCATCGAGAGGCGGTGCCGATATTAAAATCAATATTGTCTGGCGCTCACGGGAAAGCCATTATTACTGATCTGATCTTCAGCGAGGTAACCACCTATATCAGGAAAAAAATCGGCAAGAAACAATCTGTGGAAGCGGCAAGATTAATCATGGATTCAGAGCATGTTAAAATCATCTTCATCGACGAGAATATTTTCAACGCCGCATATCACATGTTTGAGAAATATCCAGAACTTAGCTTCGCTGACGCAACGAGCGTGGCCGTGATGAAGGACCGCGATATCCGGCAAATAATTTCCTTTGATAGAGGTTTCGACACGGTTCGTGATATCAATAGATTGGAAAAAATCTAGCCTCCTTGGGGTTCATTGGCTATTGATTCTATTTGATTCTGAGCGCCTTAGCCACCTCACCCAACGCTCGGGTGGGCGCTGGTGAAAGTTCCTTCTCCAGCTCCTCCACAAACCGGCTCGCCGGCTTCCCCAGTTGCCAGAGGTCAACATAGATCTGAACCAGGGGCGCCACGCCGTCGCTGCTCAGCCGCTTCAGGTGCTCGTCCGGTTGTAGCACAACTAAGTTCTTCCGCTCCCTCATCGTGGGCTTGAAGGCCCGCCGCATCTCCTCCTCGTCCGCGTAGACGAAGACTTGGTTGTACTCTCCTGGGACCGAGCCAATCCTAGCACGGAAACCGGAATAGGCTGTAAGGATCGAGCCGCGCGGCAGCTTGGTCTCCAGCTCTATGTGGCTGGTCGGGACGAAAGTAGCGTAGGTGATGTCCTTGGCCAAGTCACGGGTGACAGCCCAGCTGATCAGGGCCCGTTTGGGGTCGATGAGGCGAAATCCCTGCGGCTTGCGCTCGATCGCTCCAAAGGTCTCGAGCTTGTTGATGAACGGATTTATCGTGCCAAGCGAGATCCTGCAGGTCTGAGAAAGCTGCTTCTGGTTGAAGAAGCGTTCCCCCTTAGCGTAAAAGCGGTTTAGAATTTCCCGGTAAACGCGGTCGATCTTTCTCATGCCGGTCCAGAGAAAACTAAGGCAGCCGTTTTTAAATAGACTTTCGAAGATTGGCGAAAAGGGTCGAGCCCAAGCCATGTTAAAAACGAATGGGATTACAGCCCGCGAACATCCTAGATGTCTCCGCCAATAGTAAACTGACTCTCAGATCCAGAAAACGTTGATCAAGTTATCAAAACAATACAAATCATCGGACATCTGAACCGAACGTATCTTAATCCACGGCCAGATCTCCAACTTGTCCCTTTGTCATGGGGTACATCTCGAAAGCTTGACGAACACATGATTAAAATAACTAGCGACCCAACAGTTTGATCTCGGCGGTCAACTGAGCCCGCTCTTTCTCCGACAACGTGTTCAGGTCCAGAGGTATCAAAAGATTTGCGCTGGCCTCCATGAAACTAAAGCGTTTCTCTTGGAGGAATCTGTAAACGGCGTCAAAACCCGAGCGGCTAATCAGATATTCCAGTCCACCTAGCAGGACCACTGATCTAAGATTTTTCTGAATGAAGTCAGATATCTTCATGCTGACCTCCTGCAGACCGTCAATGCTTTCAAATCCCTTTACCGGCACTGAAGAGAGGACCAATATTTTATCCTCAGGAACACCTTTTTGAATCAAATTCTCCGGCTTTTCACGAGAAATGCACAATCCGGGGACGTCATGAATCACTAATTGGACAAAAATCCTAACAGCCATATCAATAGATGGAACGAGGTAGCACTCTCCAATAGAAATTCCGTACAGCGCATATATCATTTCCCTCGCCTTTTTCTCCATGTTTTTGCGCTCGGTGATGTCTCGAAGTATCACCATGTCCGCGGGCCGACCCTCGTAGTCTATCACCGTGGCTATTATCTCAAATGGGATGCGGCGACCGTCTCGGCCAATGAGCTCGATCTCATAACGATCTGGAACTTTAACTCCGGACATTCTCTTTGTGTATCGCTCAGCGGCGAGTTCCTGGTATTCCGGGGCGATAAAATTAAGATATGAATTGCCAAGATACTCCTCCACTTTTATTCCAGTGATCTCGGACAACCTTCTGTTGACAAATTTTATTATTCCATCCTGGATGATAACAACGCCCTCTGGCCCCTTTTCCACGATGGTTGAGTATTTCAATTCACTTTCCCTTAAACTCGATTCAATCTTTTTCAGCCGGGTGATGTCCGTGATAACGGCGAACGTGCCCTTAATCTTGCCGTCAATAATCATAGGTGCTGTGGAGGTAAGGGTGTACACCTTCCCTCCGTCCTTTCTGAGCCTCACGAGCTCGTAAACGCACCTCTCCCCCCTCAGCGCCTTTTTGAAGTTTTCTTCAAAGATCTTTCTATTTTCATCGTCGAGAAAGTCGGTCAAGCGCCGGCCAATTATCTCATCCCTTGAGTACCCCACCATCTCGCAGTACTTCTGATTGACATGCAGGATGACGCCGTTTTCGTCCAAGTAACCCAACCCTTCATTCATCGTCTCGACCAGCGTCCGGTAACGTTCCTCGCTTGACCTGAGAGCCTCCTCAGCCCGCTGGCGCTCGGTTATATCCTGAAACATGGAAAGAACGCCTAAAATCCCGCCGTCGGGACCCCTCAGCGGCGTGTTCATCCATTCGCAAACGATTCTCCGGCCATCTTTAGTTATGTTCTCGTTGATGCTGTGTGCGGTTAAGTCCCCCGCAAGAAGCCGGCGCCAGATCTCGTCTGTCCGCGGCTGAACCTCCTTTGGCACCAAGAAGTTGTAGGGATGCTTTCCCAACGTCTCCTCAGGTGTGAAACCCAGTATCTTCGTCGCCGCTGGGTTCCAAGTTCTGACCTTGAAATCGCGATCCAAAACGATCAGCCCGATGGGCATTCGGTTGATGAGCAGCTGGAGATACTCCTGATCCCGTTTTGTCTGCTCTTGAGCCAGCTTGTGCTTCTTCTCCAGTTTTATTCGTTCGATAACGGTTTCCTTAACTCTTTCATAAATCGCCTGAGTTACCTCCCCTTTCGCCAGAAAATCCTCTGGCCGAAGGAACTCTGGGTTATCGTAGACGGAACCGTGAAGAATGACCTTGGGGTGCGTGTAAAAAACATCGATCAAGGTCTTGGGTGGAAACTTTCTCTCGTTGTAAAGGCAAAGCGCGGAAATCCGGCTCTGCGACAGGAGTTTATTTATCTTAGTCTCATACTCTATAAGCCTTTCACAGTCGGGCAGTTTCCTGAGCGAACAGCTCACCTCGACAGCAAACCTGAGGCCCCGGTAACCATCCTTAATCGCTGCCTTCACAGCTCCTCTTATTCTCTCCAAAATCCTATCAGGATCGAAATAGCCATCCTTAAGGTACATCTCCTCAAACTTCAGCAATTCCAGCTGTCTCGTCCTAAGGTATTCCTTGACATCGACACCTGCCCTTTCAAATGCTCGCACGACTTCCTCCTCGGTGCTCTCGTCCATCACGAATAAACACTTCTCGTTATTTTTGATCCCGGCGCTGAAAAAAGAAACCACGGCCACATTCCGCTCCTTTTTACTCTGATAATTACAACACAGATGTTCTTCTAACCCAATCTTTTCAAATTCCTCCCGCAGCCCCTCGAGCATGTTTTAACCACCTCATTTAAAAAATGTTAATGGGGAAAGCTGAAACTAAAATTTCATCATGACCACAAGGTCTCACATTTTTCATTAACTTAACCCGTATTTTTCTGTTTCCTCAGCTTCGCCAGCAGCATTTTCTCCTCCTTTTCGAGTTCTACTTTGCGTCGCTCGTACTCCTCGACCAGCTTATCGTAAGCCTCCCTAGAAATCTTGCCTTCCTTGAAGTACTCGATCTCCGCCTTCCGCTTCAGCTTGGGCAGCTCTGCCTTCTCCCTCCTTATCTGCTTGAGCCGACTGGTTATCTTCAACCTCCGATGAACTAAAACCGCAGCAATCACCACAGCCGCGGCGGTGGACAACATTACCCACCAGTACTGCAGGATAAACGGCGGTATGGTTGAAGGTGTAGCGATGATGACATCAAAGAATTTGGTGGCCTCGATATTACCTGCCCGATCAGTGGAGTAGTATTCCACCCTGTGCTCACCCTCCTTAATTATAACCAAGGTATTCCCAGAGTTCCAAAGACCGTTGTCAACCCGGTACCTTGTCTCTAAGACCCCTGAGGTCTGATCCTCCGCAACCAACGTGACCACCACTGAACCTTGATAGACATCACCCTGTAGATTTCCAGTGATGAAGTGCCTCGTGGTCGGAGGTGTGCTGTCCATCACCACCGTCGCCAATACAGATTGTCCAACATCTCCGGCGGCATCCCTCACACGAACGTAAACATTTTTAGGTCCATCAGGGGGCGGCAGCTCGAACGTCTTTGTGGGTTGAAATTCTTCCCAGCTGCTCCAATTTATTCCGTCTGTGGAAAAGGACATCTGCACCGCGTTGATGGCACTTATCGACAGCAGAACATTTATTGAATTCACATAGTTGGCACCCCAGTTGATTAGTAACTCAGTCACCTTTGGGGCTCCAACCTTGGCGGTAAACGATCTAACCAAGGACCACTCCCCTGCCCCGGCAGAATTGGTTCCCCTGACCCTCCAATAGTATTTGGTGCCGTACGTGAGAGCCTCGAGCTGAGAAAGGGACGCGATCGACTCAACGGTGGTCTTGGTGAGTACAACGTGGTAAAAGTTATTGTCGGTGGCTATCTCTAGCGTGTAGGTCGAGGCGACGACATCAGTCCAATCAAAAGTCGGAGTGATGGTGTCAAGTACTGCTCCATCGTCTGGAAACAGCGGCAGCGGGGCAGACGGAAGCTTCAGTTCTGCTACCGTTATCTGGACATTGACGGTGCGGGCGAGGTTACCGCTGATGCCCTTCACTTGATAGGTAAATGTCCCCGTGGTTGCACTGAGATCGGCGGTAAAAGTCAGAGTGCTGTTGAAGCTGGGGGTGCCTGAAAGCGGGCCCATAAAAGGAGTAACCCCAGAAGGAGAAGTGCCAACCCAGAGACCGCTGAGCAATACTGCTTGAGGAAGACCTGAAACCAGCTTAACGCTCACCGTGGTCGAAACCGAATCCGACCGCTGGACAGTTAGAGTTTCTGGAGACGCGCTCATCGAAAAGTCAAATGCTTGAGGTAGTGGTGTTAACGGTGTGGTTGGTGAGGTTGTCTCTGAAGTAATTATCTCCACATAAAAAGCATCCACCATTACCGTTGTGTCATCTACGGGCCAATCCCCTTCACCCTTCACCGTATTCTGCACGTATATTCTAAGATTGCTGATATCCGTCCAGTCCCAAGAGCCACCATTGACCGAGGTATCTGAGGTTATATCCAGAGATTTCAAAGTCCAATAAGTGTCCTGCGGAACCCAAGTGAGTTGAGCAACGCCAAAGGAAGCGCCACCATCAAGTGAATATTTCAACGTCGTGATGTCGTCCACCGCCGGCTTATCCACTTTGTAAACCACATTGATCACAACTTTTATAATGGTCCCACTTTCGGCAGCAAAACCACCGCCCCAGAGATAGCCCTCGTTACCCATCCAGCTCTCCGAGCGGGCCTCATTTGGCGGTCCAATAGCGTTTACCGGACTGGCAAAGCCCTCACCATCTGCGGTCGTGGCATATTTCGTGAACGATCCCGCTGACACCAGAGGAACTGTACTCAAGAAGATTAGGATCACTAATAAACCTACTGTGAACATCGCCAGCTTCAACTTGCCCACCTAATCGTGCCTAGGTCCCTAAAATGTCGAAACACATTCATCCCAGCCAGCTTTAACCATTGGTTTTTTCAGCACTGCGCCTTTCATTTCAGTTCATCCGTCCCATAAATAGTTTCTCTCGGGAATACCTTGATACCCTCGGCGGTAATCTGAATAGGAGCGATCTTCCTCTCGTGCTTAACCCCTCTCATCTTGAGAATCTCAATTCCCTGAACCCGCTGGCCTCTCACCTTAGTATTGTAAAGCACGATGACCCCATCGGCAAGGAACTCTTCAATGCCAGACCGAGAGAACCTTGTGGGGGATTCTTCAGTCTCGGTTATCAGAAATGTGGTCGCGCCCGACTTCTCAAAGGCCCTGAAAATCTGCTCCACGTAGATACGATAACCCTCCGGCTTATGAATGAAAGCCGACTCTAAGGCGGAAAGGGAGTCTATAGCAATGAAGTATGGTGATAGGTTTGCTGGGATAAGATCGGGTATCCCCTTCATTTCAATAGAAATCCTGCCTGCGGCTTTTTCCACCAGCCCCTCGACTGCTCGAGTAATCCTAAATGGGTCGACCATTCGGATGAAAATAGAACCTCCTTTTTCTGTCCCTCCCGCCCTCAGGTGAAGAAGACCTTCCTTTTCCTCAACCACCTGGGTATCCCAACCGAAGCGCTGCATATGCCGCTGCAACTTTCTAGGGCTCTCTTCAAAGGTGATGTAAAGACAGTCACGCCCCTCTCTAGCGGCATGGTAAAGAGACTGAAGACAGAAAATGGTCTTTCCTGTTCCCGGGCCACCTGAAACCAAGATGTTGATGCCTTTTGGAATCCCCTCCTCAAGCAAATCATTGAATCCAGGAATTCCTAACTTTAACCACTCTGTTTCTTGAAAGGGCCCAATCGGCTTTTTTCCCGCTTGCTTTCCACCCATCCCAACATCCCCCGTGCTACTGAATCGAAACCATTAAAGGTTTCATTGGCCAAGATATATCGCTTTCGAAGCCGATTCGAGTTTCAAGAAATGAAAGAAAAAATTTAAGCCCATGATATGGCTTCTTTATTATCCTTTCGTTTATACTCGAAAGAACTTCGTTCTCCGATTCCGTCGAGAAAAACCACTACAGAGTTTCTGTGTAGGAAGCGGATCTCAGGGTGCGCACCCTTGCATAGACCGTCCGAGGCAATCGGGGAGTCCCCATTGGAGGGAAGGCTTTTAGTGACAAAGCCATCTCTAGCCTGGGGACTCCTTCCTACACAACTTTCAAATTGTTTCCGCTGGGGAACCAAAAGATCAATGAAAATTTTCACCAGATCCAAACCCCTTTGTGCCAGAGTTGTTTTGAAGAAGAAAATTCGAAAGGCACGAAAAAACAAGGCAAAAATTTCCCAAAAACTAAAACTGCGGGTGGATTTTAGAGACCTAACGAGATCCAAACACACCGTACTCAAATTAATCTCATTATTTTTCTTGTGTGAAATCATTGGTGGACTCCTTGCCGCGGCTGCACCTTTTCAAATAACCATCAATGGCACCAGCGTGGCCTTCGATCGGCGCTTATCAGGGGACCGCGTTGGTCAGCACAAGGTGCCGCCTATTTCCCCGGTTAATATTCAAATCACTGCCAGCGTTTCCTCAACCGTTGAAAACGCTGTTCTCGTCGATTATTTCCCCTCCGATTGGATGGTGCTTGATGCAAACGGCGGCAGCGTGACCACCCATGACGAGCGGTACAACAAAATTGAATGGAGCATCGGCCCCATCACTGACTCTGCGTCCGTATCGTATGTGTTAAAATCACCCCAGCTGACGACGCCTCCGACAGATTATTACTTTTATTCTGAGCTACGCTACAGCGGTGGGGACGCTGTGGGGGAGGGCTGGAGGGTAATAGTCGCTGACCCCACCGTCTCGGATACCATCGACGCTGACTTCGCGCAAGGAATTCATGAAAACACGGAAAACGTGGGCAACGCCGTGAGGTTGATCGCGGGCTATACCCGAGGTCGCTTTACCTCTCGAGTCTTTGACCTAGAAAGCACTTCCATCTTAGAAAATCTCATCTGGACACCCACTGCTCCAACACTTCTCCTGCAGAAATACGACAATGTGGGGAGCGAGCCGACGACGTTGGCTGATGGCAGCTCCAGAAAAGGTACCGTCACCGGAGGCTCACTTACCAATACACGAGCCGCTGATAGTATTTATGAAAACATTGCGGAATTTTCCGCGGGTGCCACCTCCAACTCTTACACACCAACCGCTTTCACCCTGATAGATAACACCAGATACGTGAGCGGGACCATTCAAAATGTGATCAGCAATGATGATCTTTACCTGAGCTTGAGAAGCTTTATCTCCGGAGAAAACACCAGCAGCCGCAGCCGCGCTTTCATCGCGTACCGCTCGAACACGGGCACATTTGGAATCCAATCACCAAAGGTTAGGTCTTGGGACGGCTACGCGTGGGGCGCGGAGGTTGAGCTGCCCTCAGCTGGCTCCGAAATCAGGGAGATCAGGGTCGCGGTAAACCCAGTGAGCAAATTGTCGTACGAGAACATCGTGGTCACCCTCAGCGCCGACCTCTACTTGGACGTGTATGTGTGGAACGGCAGTACCTGGGTGGAGAACCACAACATAAACTCATCGCCGGTGAGGGCCAGCTACCCCACCGTAAACATAAGGCCATTTGACATCGCCTATGAGATGAAAAGCGGTCGCGCATTGCTGGTGTACGATGTCAACATAAACGACGCCACAAAAGACCTAGCGTACAGAATATGGAACGGCTCGAGCTGGTCCGAAGAATATTACATCGACCTGACCGGGCTGGCTTCGACAAACCCGAACTTCTCCTTTATCAGGTTAGCCAGCTTCCCTGATAACACATCTGACAACATCGCGATGATTGTCTTAGACGAAACAAACTCTGACTCCCTCGTAGCCATCTGGAACGGTTCAAGTTGGGGTAACTTTAACGTTCTCACGCAAACTAACTCGACAGGCACTTACGAAGCGATAGGCATCGCTTACGAGACTAACTCCAAACACGTGCTAGCGGTTTCCGGAGTTACAACAAACAAATCGATGATCTGGACCGAGTTCAATGGTGTTTCTTGGAGCGCGCCAACAACCACGGCTTTCGTAGCTACTGGAAATGTACAGGCCAGATACATTCTTCTCAATTCCAACCCTACATCTGACGCAATTATGCTCACGATAATTGATACCCGCCCCGGCCTCGACACCATGCTTTGGAGCGGTACAGCTTGGGGACCGTACACATCGCATGACGCAGCCATTGACTATTCGACCTTCCGCTGTGCTTATTTCGCTTGGAATCCAACGGGACAAAGTGGACTGCTTCTCTGGGGGACCACTGCCGGCCAGATTAGTTATAAACAATTCTCCGCAGGCGCATGGGGCACCGCATCCTCAGTGGTGATGGGCACCTACACTCACCCCTGGTTTGTCATGATGGGCAATCCCAGAAACATCACCGACGATAATATGTTCTTGGCCTCCGTCGCTGAGGACGCTAGCTATAAGCTCGGGGCAGTAAGGGCGGGCACAACTGGAGCACCCGTTGTGATAGGCGACAATACCTTTTCCAACAACACCTTAAGTGCAACTTGGCAACCGAGCTTCTTGAGGTACAACCTGTTCGGTGCCCCAACCGAGTTCACGCAAATTGTGGAGTTCACCGGCAAGGCGAACGCTGAAATTTGGGACTACGTCGACGTGAACGTCGACAGCCAGTGGACGCAAGCAAACGTGAACGTCACCATCCAGCTCTACAACTATGCGCTTGGAAGGTATGCGCTCAGCGGTGAGAACGGCTACCTGAGCTACACTTCCGGCGCTGCCAACACCGACGAAAACAAAATCCTGTCCGTAACGGTCAACCCAGAAAACTTCCGCGACGCCGATAACAACTGGAAGGTTAGGATAACGGGGGTGAAGGCCACCAGCACTCCGTTTGACCTGAAGGTCGACTTAGTACAGTTCACCGCGGGTTCGAGGCCTAGATACTCCCTAGCATGGCAGCAAAACATCGAAAACGTGCGTACAACATATGACAACAATAATGACAACTACACGCTGAAAATAAAAGGCAAAACAAGCGGAGACCTCGAAAATATCGGAGTTTATGTATGGAAAAACTCAAACAACACTTGGGAGTTTGTTGAAAATCTGACCTCAACCGAAAGAACCATAACCAAGATCCTAGAGAACATTGGAAACTATGTCGTCGGAAACTGCGTGTATATAAAGTATCAAGACTGGGATAACACGGACAAAGATCAAACAACTTTGCATTTAGATTGGGTGGTTATCGAAGAAAACATCTTCTTCAATTCTGAGATCAAGCTTCAGATCCGGGTGAGCCAAGATAACTTAACTTGGACGGACAACTTAGGTCCGGATGGCACCCCAAACACTTATTTCACCTCATCACCAGCCAGCCTCGAAAACATACCCGAAGGCCAATACATCAGATACGTGGTCTACCTTTGGAGCGAGAATGAGATCCTGAGCGGGGGAAACGGACCTAAAATAGAAAACGTGCAAATACAATACATACTGACACAGTGGCAACTCATCGAGACTTGGACGGCGGCTGTTAGAGCACCGGCGCAGTGGTGGCTCATCGAGAGTTGGACCGGAACGGTCCGTGCTCCAGCGCAGTGGAACTTAATCGAATCGTGGACGGGGACAGCACGGGCCACAGCCCAGTGGCATCTAATTGAAACATGGATGGCTACTGTGCAGGCACCGGCGCAGTGGTGGCTCATCGAGAGTTGGACCGGAACGGTCCGTGCTCCAGCGCAGTGGAACTTAATCGAATCGTGGACGGGGACGGTTCGAGCCCCGACCGCCTGGAACCTGATCGAAACTTGGAGTGGAACTGTCCAAGCACCTGCTGAGTGGCATCTCATCGAGACTTGGACGGCGGCTGTTAGAGCACCGGCGCAGTGGTGGCTCATCGAGAGTTGGACCG
>NZ_JAVZIN010000008.1:0-75368 GCF_038871235.1 Hadarchaeum sp. (SeqCode) | reverse complement strand
CCTCGGCAGCAACACCAACATCAACGATTCTATCTCCTTCAACCAGAACTGAGGCGTTCCTGAGGATCTCGCGCTTGGGATTCATGGTGACAACAATTCCATTATCGATCAAAATTCTTTCCGCCATTACAAACACCACCAAACTTCACTCATTCTAGTTTTATTTTTGGCTTTCCATCCTTAGTCCATCCCTGCAACTCATAGTACTTTTCCAGCATTAACTTGAATCCAGCTGGGTCTATGCTTTTGCCGCTAGCCGGTCCCTCGCCACCCAATGGCTTAGTCATCATCTTTGGCAGATAATCATCTTTTCTGCTAAAGCCGTGCCTCACGTTAAATTCCCTCGCCATGTTCCAAACCCTATTACCAATGGTCTTCAGCTGCTCCACCCTGCAATCGTAACCCAAAGCTTTCAGCCACTCGCACCCAAGGTCTTCAAGGTAAACTGGGCTGGAAAAGTCGCATATGGCCAGACACCACAATATTGAATTTTTATCGTGATCCTCCTTGACAAACTTAGCTGCTTTTTCATAGTCAAACGCTGCGTCGCCCCAGAAAGTCGTTGGGCCCACAGCCCAAGATCTCTTATGACAAGCCCCACGGTCGCTGGTCGCGTAGGCGAGGGCCATCGCCACACTGCCGCGGGGGTCATAGCCTGGATAGCTCATCCCCTTGCATTCGACGGCAAAATCTTCGCCACCGAAAACTGAGACCGCCTTTTTCAACCCATCTGCCAAAGTATCCCCAAGCTTTCCTCTCCGGTGAGCAATGTCCTCTACAACTTGAACGCACTTTTCAACTTCACCGAATTTTATGTCGTAAATTTTAATTCCCTCCTCGTTGCACCTCATCAACCAGCTGATGATGTTTCCCACTTCAATGGTATCGATGCCGTATTCCCCGCAGAGGTAATCAAGCTTTGATATCGCACTTAAATCATCGATTCCACAGTTCGGACCCAACATTGCAATCGTTTCGTATTCCGGACCTTTTCTCGTTTCAATCTCAAATTTACCCTTCAGCCTCAGTGAGTAGCCGCAAGCGAGGGGACAATTATAGCACGTTTTTCTTTCCTTGGTGCTCTCCTTAACTTTTTCCGGACCTATGTTATCATAGCCGGGGAATCTCCCCATCTTCCAACCAAACGTGGGTAAGATACCGGCATTTTGGGAGGAAAATGTCGTGCCCGCAGTTCCAATCTGGATCGCCCATTGGGTCCCAGGATTCTCCCTCAATTTTTTCACATAAGCGATCGAAAGATCTCTGATTTCCTTAGGTAAAACCGGCGGGTCACTTTTAACCACGACGCACTTGAGGTTCTTTGAGCCCATAACTGCGCCAGCCCCACCCCTGCCAGCATGGTGCGTTCCAGAATCGGAGGAAATAGTGGCGTATCTCACCATCTTCTCGCCACCGATACCAATTCCGGCTATCTCCACACCCTTGCCGAACTTCTGGTAAAGCTCAGCAACGCTTTTTTCTTTCAAATCCGGCGCGGCTATCAATTCAGCCTTTCCGTGGTCGATTGAAAGATAACACATATCTTTGGCCTTTCCTTCAAAAATTATGCCAACATGCTCCGGAAGACCGAACCTAAGTTTAGCCGGAAACATACCACCAGAATAAGAGTCTAAAAATGTCCCAGTAAGTGGTGACTTTGTACTGACCACTAATCTCGAAGTCGTTGGAGCTATTCCGGTTAATGGACCCCAGCTAAAAATTAGTTTGTTCTGCGGGGAAAGCGGATCTGTACCTGGTGCCACTTCCTTCAGCAGATAATAGACAGCGACACCTTTTCCACCAACAAGTTCCTTCGCTTTTTTTTCAAGCGGCTCAGATTTAATCGAACCACTTGTTAAATTCACCCGAAGAATTTTTTGTAATTTAAAATTTTCCTTGATTTTTTCACCCATCCTAATTCAAAAAAAGGATATTAATCGTTTTCCGTTGTTCAAAAATTGAAAACTTAAGCTTTATTTTTCTAGCCTTTTTGAAGCTTTTAGTATTGCCTTCACTATTTTCACATAGCCAGTGCATCTGCACAGATTACCATCAATTGCGCGCCTCACCTCTTCCTCAGTAGGATGTGGGTTTTTCTCAAGAAGCGCCTTAGCGGTCAAAATCATGCCTGGGGTGCAATATCCGCATTGGATTGCGCCCTCCTCAATGAAAGCTTCCTGAATTGGGTGTAGCTTGTCACTTGAGATTCCCTCGATCGTGACTATCTTCCTGCCCTCGGCTGACGCTGCGAGCACTAAGCATGAAGTCATGGGCTTTCCATCTATCAACACGGTACAGGCACCGCACTCGCCGGTCCCACAGCCGTACTTAGTCCCCGTCAAACCTAACTTATCCCTGATTACTTGCAGAAGCGTCCAGTGGGGCTTAACCTCCACTTCATAATTCTTACCATTCACATTCAACCTGACAAGAATTTTCCTCTGCTCTTTTCTAACCATCTCAACCACCCTCAAATCTTTCCAGAAGGGTGAGCAGAGCCCTTCTCGTTAGCACCTCGGCTACGGCCTTGCGATATTCGGCCGTGGCTCTGATGTCAGTTATCGGCTTCGTCTCTTCTGCAGCTTGTTTTGCTACAGCATCGACTAATTTAATAATTTCTCCCAGCTTTTTCCCTTCCAGCATGGCCTCTGCCAACTTTGCCCTCAATGGTATCGGTGCCACCGCTCCAAGGACTATCCTAGCGACTTTACAAACAACATCGCCGATGGTCAGCCGGACCGCAACATTTACTTGAGCAATGTCCTCGCTTGTCCTTCCTTTCTTGAGAAAAACTGCCTTGGTCCCAGCAGGGGCTTCAGGCACAAATATTTCTGTGAGAATTTCTCCTCTTCTCAAGGCGGACTTTTTCGGACCCATAAAAAAATTCTCAACCAAAATCCTTCTTTTTCCCTTAGGCCCAATTACACTTGCCTCAGCTTCTAAAGCGATCAAAGACGGAGGCATATCGGCGGAGGGGGCAGCGTTACAAAGATTTCCACCAATCGTGGCATAATTTTTAGTCAGCGGCGTTCCCATATCCAACGTTGACTTCGCAATTACATCGTAGGGCTCATCCTCGAGAAATGGGGAGTCTGCGATCTCGTTTAAAGTAGCCAGCGCTCCTATTCTTATACCTTTTCTGTCCTTTTTGACGTAGTTCAACGGCAGTTGGGAAATGTCGATTATATATTCGATGTGCGGCGGCTTTGCCACAAGCAGGTCGGTGCCTCCGGCCAGAACCGCCGCTTTTCTCCCGTATTTATTGAGCAGGCCAACCGCTTCGCTGACCGTTGCCACTCTAAAATAATCTCTAGGCCTGAAAGGCATTTTATCGGTGAGCATTTTTCCCCAGAGTTAAAAAATCTTTCTAAAAAGAAATTAATAGCTTGACCATAAGAGTAACCTGAAGAAAATGAAAGAGGAAGTAGATCTTCTAATTAAAAACGCTAGGTTGATCAATAGGGAAAAAGTTACCGACATTGCCATCAAAGACGAAAAAATAATTGTGGTCGGTGAAGAGATAAACTTGCCTGCAAAATTAAAACTGGATGTTGCTGGAAAGTTAACCATCCCGGGCTTTATTGACTCGCATATGCATCTGGATCATGCCTGTCTAGGCGGCGACGCAAAATGGATCTCGCGGACCCATGAAGAATCGGAAAAAATCATCAGAAAAGAAAGACAATCGATAGACTCTGAAGGTGTGAAAGAAGTGGCAAGAAAAGCGGCGCTAACTCTCCTGAAAAAGAGCACGACAGCAGTAAGAACTCACGTTAACGTTGATGCATCATTTGGGTTGAGGGAGCTAAAATCAATGCTTGAATTCAAAAATGAGTGCGTGGATTGGATGGACCTGCAACTAGTCGCCTTCCCATCACGGGAGCCTTTAACAAGGTCGAGCGAAAGTGAATCTCTACTAAAACAAGCGATGAAACTTGGTGCCGACGTTGTAGGCGGCCTGCCAAATATAGACCCTGATCCTGAAGGATATCTGGATATTATATTCGACGTGGCAAAACGACATAAGGCAAAAATCGACTTACATGTCGACGAGACCAACGATCCAAAAAGTAAAGTTTTGGAACTTTACGCAGAGAAAACTTTGGAAAACGGATATGGGGGAATGGTAGTGGCAAGCCACTGCAGCGCGCTGTCAGCTTACAGCTGGGAAAACGCCAGGAGAGTGATCGAGAAGGTTCGGGAAGCTGAGATGAGCATAATCGCGAACCCATTTACTAACATATACATTCTTGGCCGGGATGGAAAGCCAAATGGGATTACGCGAGTAAAAGATTTGCTCGACTCTGGAGTGAATGTGACCTATGCCACTGACAACTTCAACGACGCTTACAATCCGCTTGGCAACGGTGATATGTTGCTAGCGGCACTTTTTCTAGCTTACCACCAAAGGCTAGAAGGCAAACGTGCTTTTTCGACACTTTTAGAGATGGGGACTACAGTGGCGGCTGAGACCACCGGAATAATAAAAAATTATGGAATAAAAGAAAGTGGTAGAGCTGACTTGGTAATACTTGAGGCTGAAACACCTTGGGAAGCAATCGTTTTTCAACCGAGGAGATGTTTTGTGATCAAAAGGGGTAAAATTGTAGTAAAAAATGGTGAAAACGTAAAGTCACCGCTTTGAAAAAAAATAGAGTTCAGAGCCAGCCCCTTGCATACATTGTATCAACAATTCTGGAAGCAGCCAGCGCCAAAGCGGATTTTCTCAAACTTATATCTTTACTCACTGAAAACTGTAGCGTTTCCTCAAACGCCTCCATAAGCGTCTCTTTTATTACCGCATAAGTTTCTTCTTTTTTAGTCTTAGCTCCAGACTTGCCCTCACGCCATTCAATATAACTGGCCACCACGCCGCCAGCGTTGGCCAAAAAATCAGGGACCACTATTTTTTTATTCTTCAACAACACCTCATCCGCCTCCTTAGTGACCGGGGCGTTTGCACCTTCAACTATTAAATCCGCTCTAATTTTAGCTGCATTTCCCGCATGTATGACTCCACCAACGGCTGCGGGAATGAGAAGATCAACATCCAGCTCGAGTAACTCTTGATTAGTTATTTGGCTGCCACCAAAACCACAAACCGTGCCAGCTTTCTGGAAATAATTTTTAAGCTCCTCTATATTGATACCGTCCTTGCAGAAAGAACCACCACGCACATCAGAAACAGCAACTATCTTGGCCCCCATTTTCGACAAAAACTCGCAGGTCCAAGAACCAACATTTCCAAAACCTTGAACCGCGACCGTGGCATCCGATATATCTTTCTCCAAGAACTCCTGAACTGATCTCTCCGAGATTACAGAAACTCCATAACCGGTAGCCTCTCTTCTTCCCGGAAGACCTCCAATTCCAATGGGCTTTCCAGTCACCGATTCTCTTAGATGTGTCTCACCAAATATTGCAGCCATTTCGCTCGGGCCAGTTCCTATATCTGGAGCAGGGACGTAATGCCCAGATAATAGTTCATTTTTTAACTCATGCGCATATGCAGTCATGATGAGATGTTTCACATCTGGAGGAAGATTGCTATCAGCAACTATGCCTGACTTCGCGCCACCAAAAGGCAAATCCATCAACGCATTTTTGTAGGTCATTATCTCCGCCAGTTGTGCGACCTCTTCAAGAGTAACATCGCTTGACATTCTTACGCCGCCTTTACCTGGTGGGCCGCGGGCGGCGCTGTGATATACCAAATAAACATAGATGAAACTATTTACCCCAGGAATGTGTCTTCTTATTCTACATCTAATGATTCGATCCGGCTCGCTCAATAGTTTGTAAGCCCTCTCAGGCATCCCCACTAGCTTAACTATCTCTTCATCAAGAAGCATTATGAAAACCTCCTGCTTATTTTGAGAACCCGACTACTTTTATAGCTTCCTCAGGATCCTTCAGCAGGTGTCCGGTCGCCACACAAACCACGACATCGTCTTTTTTTATCTCTTTTTGTCGCACCAGTTTTTTAAGTCCGGCAATTGTGGAGGCGCTGGCTGGCTCAACTCCGATTCCCTCCAACTTGGCAAGAGCCTTCTGAGCTCTGATAATTTCACCGTCGGAAACCGACTCAGCTGTACCGCCGGAATTTCTGATTGCTCTGATAGCTTTAGGACCGTTAACCGGATTGCCTATCCTTATAGCAGTAGCTATGGTCTCAGGTCTTTCAACTGGCTCAAAAGTTTCCTGCCCACGCTTTATAGCCTCGACTATCGGTTTTGCACCGTTCGCTTGGATCCCAATCATCTTCGGTATTCCTCGAGTGATGCCCACAGCGTCAAATTCAAAGAAACCCTTATAAATCGCCCAGATATTGGCGCAATTTCCCATTGGAACCAACACTTTATCAGGTATTTTCCACCCCAGCTGATCCGCTATCTCATAACTAATAGATTTCTGTCCTTGTAACCGAAAAGGGTTCAGAGAATTCAACAGGTAGACACTTTCATCCTGTTCGCACAACCTTCTCACCATTGCGAGCGCCTCGTCAAAGTTACCTTTTATGGCCACAACCTTGGCACCGTAAATCAAAGCCTGCGCCAACTTGCCTAAAGCCACTTTACCCTTTGGCAGAATAACCACGCAGCGCAGTCCTGCCTTGGCCGCATATGCTGCAAGCGAGGCTGAAGTGTTTCCTGTTGAAGCACAAGCGACTGTCTTTACCCCAAACTCAAGCGCCTTGGTTACACCGACGGTCATGCCCCTATCCTTAAAGGAGCCAGTGGGATTTGCGCCCTCGAACTTCACGTAAAGCTCATCAACACCGATCTCTTTACTCAAGCGATCACACCGAATAAGCGGCGTTCCACCTTCATTCAAACTAACTATCTTGGACTCGTCAATGACTGGAAAAAAGTCCCGGTATTTCCAAACACTTGGTGGTTTCAAATCGAGGTTATTTTTTTTCAGTTTTTTCTTTATCAAAGTAAGATCAAGTTCAACTTCTAAAAGTCCTCCGCATCTCTGGCATGTGTAGAACCTCGAACCTATATCAAACTTGTGACGGCATTCTATACATTCCAGCCACAAGATTAACCACCAAGCGTGCGATGGATGTCTATGAGATCCCCTAATAGAGAACTTGAGGTCTCCCTTGGCCCTGCCCCGAAACCAGTGATCGATATCTCTCTCGCCAAGTCCAACTTAAAGGTTACAGCATTTAATGTTCCGCCAACGGCAAGAGGATGTCCTAGCGGTACCATCTTGGGGCCGACCTCAAGTAAATCCCGCCTCGCTGTTCCAACCAGTTTTATCATTTGTCCCGCCTCTTGTGCCAGCCTCGTGGCATCCGGTGTGATCCTTCTGATGCCGACCACTTTAACGTCAGAAAGCTTGGCATTCATTCCCAAAACCGCATTGGCCAGAATTGTTATCTTGCACGCCGTATCAATCCCATCTATATCCAAGGATGGGTCCTTCTCGGCCAGACCGAGTTCCTGAGCTTCTCGGATTATTATCTCTTGTGGCACGCCTTCAGCGCTCATGCGAGTCAATATATAATTGGTGGTTCCATTGAGCACACCACATATCTCTGAAATTTCATTACCGCTTAGGAGCTTTTTGGCCAAACCTATAACTGGAACCGCGCCGCCGACAGAAGCGGAATACCTGAACTCCACGCCCTTTTTTCTAGCCAGCGAGTCCAGCTCTTTAAAAGCAACCACCAGCGGCCCCTTATTTGAAGTTATAACGTGTTTTCCGGCCTGCATGGCGCGCTTTATGTGGGTTAACCCGGGCTCACCATTTTGAATGTTCGTCGGCGTGAGCTCAAAAACTATGTCGGCGCTAACCTCATCAATCACATCAAGTGCCAGCTTACCACGCTTTCCCCCGGGGCATTTCGCAACGGTCTTACTACTCTCAGCGGTTTTCAAAAGCTGCGGCAAATCCAAGCCCTTTTCATCCACTACTGCGCCAAACTCATCGACCACTGCTACAACCTTGGGCACCAACCCATGCATCCTTCTAAGAAAATCTGATTTTTCTACAAACGCCTTACAGATGCCCTTGCCCAAATTTCCGAACCCGATGATAATTATTCTCATTAAATCGCCTCGATTGACGTCACTAAAAGTAACTTTTTCTTTTCTGCTATGTCGCGCAATTTAGAAATGGCTAGCATAGATCTCTCCTTATTGTCAGCAGCTATGACCATGCGGGCCGAAGACTCGCGCCCTAAACTGCCAACGGCCAGATTGAGTTCGGAAACAGTTACGCCTTTAATGGCATTCAGTTGATCTATCGTCTGCCTGATATCAGTGTGAACAATGTGGCCAATTAAAAGAACTGTGGTCACTATTTCCCCTTCACGCTCACCAACCTGTGTAACTCGCACGCCTACTTGTTTTAGCGCTGCCAAAATTCTTTTAAGCGTTGCTTGATCCCTGACATCAAAAATCAACATGACTGGTAAACGTCCCAACGGAGTCTTGCGCTCTCTCTGGTGCATGATACTCTTGATATTTCCGCCGAAACGGGCTATCGGCTCCAGACCTTTTAGTAGCTGTCCAGGAACATCCTCAAGTTCCATCACCATTTTCACGAGCATTTTCATCAACCCTTTCTTAACCCATCATTCACAGATATGATAAGTGTTTCGAAACGTTTGCCAAAACTACTAAACTTCAGACCTCGAAATCATTAACAACCCATTCCTATTCCTTAAACACCTGGATCCTTCGCGGGATACTAATTATAACCTTGCCCTTCTCAACTTTCACCTTTGAAGATTGTCTTTCAGTTGAAGCCGGCAAGGCCACGGTGCAGAAATACTCCCGACTGAGTTTTGGAGCTAGAGCATAGATCTCAACTGATTCCGGATAAAACTTTAGCTTAACATCGTCTTCACTCTCCACTCCTTCGGCACAGATGGTTATCGTGACCTCGTTAAAATCAACCGAAACATTGTATTCAGGTATCACCCTTTCTTTCAACCGCACAGCTGGCTCCTTCGCTTCCGCACGCAGGTGAGGTCTTTCAAGCTTCCCTGTAACTGGGGTCACTTTCTCCCCCACAAAAGGTACCTTTTCCCACTTCCCTGAAGGACCAAAGCGCCTCACCTCTATCTTAGGTGGCCCTCGCCCGTTGCTGCTTATTGAAATGCTAAAACCGCCACCTCTAACATAACCGCCAGGAGCTTTAACAATCCATTCGGAAGGTTTTTTAATAACTTCCGTTGAACGAAGCTCACGCTCTATTTCCTCAAAGTCTTTAAAAAATCGCTTCATCATCCGCCTGAAAAAATCGTCGAATGGATCCGACATTTTCCGCACCCAGTATAAGATTATTTCTGGACCTTATAATCTTTGAAAAGAAGAACAAAAAGAAATCGAACTTTAGATGTCCTCTTGCCACTCGTCTTCCGCCAACGTGCACTCGCCGTCAGAGTAAAAATCACATTCCTCGCAACATTCGTTTCTGTTTTCACAATCGTCATAGAGGTAGCAGTTTTTACAACACTTTGGCAAACAGCATTCCTCCAAACTAATTCGGTCGATAAAATTAATTAAAGCCCGTTATTTAAACATTTCTCAGAAAATTTTTGAACCATGTGTGATTGACTATTGGATGAAATAAAACAATTTTTTTCTTGTTTAAAATGGCTCACATCAATCAATTAGAATATTGGGGGCACGACCAAAATCTTCCTTTTAACTGGCTATAAAAAGTGGACTGGATGTAAAATCAGAAACGACTGAAACAACTCAGTTTTATGAGGCGTTCCACAAGCTGGAGGTAAGCTGCTGTCGATCCTTTTGCGCCACGAACATGCATCTCGACCGACTTTTGAAGCATCAGAGGGCCGAAATTTCTGCTGCTTTTGCCTCGGGTAACCAAGACCGTATTTGTCTGAGAAATTCATAGGACTCTTTTGGCAGTGCCCATAAAAAGCCGCGCGCATCTTCCGGACTGGCCTGTAGGACAGAAAAATCTTCAAGCCGCTTCGGATGAACTGGCACTGAAACTAGACCTGTCTCCGGATTCAAGCTCATCGGCGCTAACAAAAGGCCTCGCTTGACCCGAAGCTCGGAGAGGAGGCAGGTTTCTTTTCCTCTTTTGAGCCTTACTGGGGAAATAACGCCCTCGACGGAGACATCCGCCTTATGGTCAGCTAAATAGCTCACAATATAATTCGTCAGGCTCCCCTGCATTTCGTGAAGAACGCCCACATCGCCGATCCGTGCTTCGAAAGGAACCGCTTCAAGAGGTATGATTAAATCGAACCCTAGCCCCCCAGAATATTTAACCCATGGTTCTGGTGCTCCTATTTCCTCTAGGGCCTCCAACATCCAAGAAGTAACCTCTTTAGCAAACTTCAAACCACTTTCAGAGCGCGTCGTCCAAACCAAGTCGGTGCCGACGGGATTGTTAAAGTCATCGAGATAATACCGCCAGTAAGATGCGTAGAACGCTGACGCTCCTCTTGCAAGAACCCGATCAATGTCGGATGGTTCCTCCAAATAAATCGGCTTTCGCTGATCCGTCTCAAGATATCGTTGAAGGCTTCTTGTCTTTGCGTTGTAGATAGCGCACTCGCGGACGCCGGCGCTTCCGCTAGCATTCGCGAAATTCAAGATGGCGCGCCTCACGTCAAGGCGTTGATAATACATCGGCTTCCCCGGTTGGCTGTTTGCAATTCTGGTTTTAAGCGGGTTTTCGAGAGAGGGGTCGCCGAAAGTATTCCAACCCCTTCGTTTCCGCTGGAAAATAAAATTTAATAAAAATGACAAAGTTATGTTACATTATGAAAATAAATAATCCCATAAAAGAGTTTGATAAAGGTTGGGTTGTCGGTTTTATCGAAAGTGAAGGAGTATTTACAACAAATACGATAAAAATAAGGCGAAAAACGAAATCTGGGCTTAAAAATTACCGATATCGCAATCCAGCATTTTATCTGGTCAGTCGGGACCGTTCTGCACTGGAAATAGTAAAGTGGATTTTAAAGGCAGGAAAAATAGGCCGACACGGAACAATTTTTCACCTGAGCGTCCGACGCAAGGACGAATGCTTGGGTCTAGCAAAATTTCTGGAGGGGCGGTTGAAGTCCACTCTCCGTGTTCAGCAATTTGAGAGATGGCGGCAGCTGGTTTTGGAGTGGAAATTAAGGGCGCGGGGAGAAGGGGTGGAAGCTGGTTCTGAAGATTTGGGCGGCTAATAAGCTTTTTGATGTTGTCGCGCCCATTTCGTAGGGGAAACAGATGGATCCCTTTGATATCATCATGCGTGGTGTAGAGGAAGCGGTCACGGTTGATGAGTTGCGTCAGCTTCTTGCCAGCGGAAGGTTTTCCGCCTACTGCGGTTACGAGCCCTCAGGCAAGATTCACTTCGGGCATGCGCTAACCGTTTCAAAGCTCATTGATATCCAAAGAGCTGGAGGCCAAGTCACGGTGCTATTAGCCGATTTACACGCGTTTTTGAACCACAAGGGCACTTTAGAGGAGATCCAAAGGGTGGCCGAATATAACAAGCACTGTTTTATTGCACTTGGTCTGGATCCGAAGCAAACAAAATTCGTTTTTGGCTCAAGCTTTCAACTAAAACCAGAATATGTATTGGATGTGCTCAGGATGGCCACCAACACGACCATTCTTAGAGCGCGCCGAGCCATGGCGGAAATAGCCCGGCAGACCAAAGCCCCCGACGTTGCACAGACAATCTACCCCCTTATGCAGTCAGTAGACATAGCCCATTTAGACGCTGACATAGCGGTTGGAGGAATAGATCAGCGCAAGGTACACATGGTAGCCCGAGAAAGACTCCCTGAACTAGGTTATAAAAAACCAGTATGCCTTCATCTCCCGCTACTTCACGGTCTGGACGGGGAGGTAAAAATGTCGTCGAGCAGGGGTAATTTTATCGCGGTCGATGACGATCCCGCCGTCATAAAACAGAAGGTGGCGAAGGCTTTCTGCCCGCCGAAGACGGTGAAGGACAATCCAGTAATTGAGTACGCCGAGTATTTTGTTCTGCCGGCTTTGGGAAAACTCAGCATCGACAGGCCGGAGAAGTATGGTGGTCCAATTGAGATAGAAAATGCAACCGAGCTTCGGAAGATCTATGCCTCTGGCAAGCTCCATCCGGCGGACCTTAAAACAGCTTTGGCTGAGGCCATCGTGAAAATTTTGGCTCCGGTCAGGGATTACTTTGCAAAGAACCCGGGGGCAAAACTTGAATTGCCCGATTGATCCCACCATATAGCCTCCAACGGCAAAAATTTCTCTTTTTAAGTAAAGAACCCATAATTAAATGCCGGGGGCAGGAGTTTGCGGTTTAGGCCGCGGTCGATATCAATCACTTCTGGTAAGGGAGGGACCGGAAAGACGACGCTGACAGCCAACCTCGGAATTGCGCTGGGAGCTCTTGGCAAGGACACGACCATTTTGGACGGAGATCTCGGCATGGCCAATTTAGCGATAGTGTTGGGTATGCACAAATGCGAGCTTTCGTTTTTGGACGCCTTAACGGGTGAAGCTGAGGTTAAGGATGTGATTTACAGAAATTATGGGATAAAAGTAGTGCCGATGGGTTTCCGTTTCGAGGATGCCCATGAGGTTCTCACTAAGGTTAAGCGTGAGCGGGTGGAGGAAGTCATAAGAGAGCTGTTAAAACAGACCGAGTTTCTCCTCATTGACGGAGCGGCAGGAATTCAGGACGCCACGATTATTTCAATCGCGGCCGCAAGGGAGATGATACCCGTCTGTAATCCCACCTACACCAGTTTGGTCGATGCTTACAAGATAGTTAGGCTTGCCAACATTTTAGGATCTTGGACTCGCGGTATAGTGGTTAATCGGACGGGGAAGGCCGCCGACCTTACTCCAGATGAGGTGGAAAGTTTCTTGTGCCGCGCACTTGGTGCTTTGCCCATTTTATCTGAGATACCTGAAGATCCTAAGGTTCAGGAGGCAGAGCTTGCGGGAGTACCTGTCGTGGTTTACGAGCCCGATTGTGAAGCTTCGGTGGCAATAGGAAATTTGGCCAAGCTGGTGGCGGGGGAAGCCAACCTACCATACGTCCCATATGAGGAACGCGCGGTTGCCGAGACCACCGCTAGGTTGGTCCGGGCGTTAACTGGTCGCAATATCTGACGAGTTTTAAGGTGCTAGGCTTGTGAGAAGAAGCACGGCTGTAACAAAGACCATTGTAGCGGCGAGGAACCCGACGGCGATACCAAACCGCGGTAGGGTGAGGTAAAGCGAAATGGCAAAGAAAACGTTCGATATCATAGCCAGAACCACACCCCGCGTCAACTCGGCAGCAGAATCAAGCCCCCGATGCAAATACTCTAAGAAGATTACCGCAGCCGTCCGGATGGGGGCTCCTGCGAGGATACCACCAGCCGTTGGCCCCAAGATAGAAGCTACAAGCAAGGCACCAGCTACCAAGATCCCACCGACTACGAAGTCAAACAGCACGTACCTCATGTTGAGCTTCATTTTCAAAACCTCCCAATAATTTTCGATGTTTAATTTTAAGCTTCTTCTTGATGATACCTTGACCAGCTTTTTTATCTTCATCCGGCGCCATCAGTATTGTGGTCAAACTTTCCATTATAGTTCCAACTTATAACGAGGCAGAAAATTTAGAAAGACTGGTCGATGGTATTTTTAACACCCTCAAAGGCGTTGATTTTGAGTTAATCATTGTTGATGATAACAGCCCAGATGGCACGGGGAAACTTGCGGACGAGTTAGCTTCAAAGAACAAAAATGTGGCAGTGGTTCATAGACCGGGGAAGCTGGGACTTGGGACAGCCATACTCGATGGGGTGGCCGTCTCACACGGGGAAATTATCGGTGTCATTGACGCGGATTTGCAGCATCCTCCGGAGGTTTTGAAAACAATGTTGAAGCGAGCCGAAGAGGGTGCCGATATAGTTGTGGCCTCTCGATACGTTAGTGGCGGTAACATTGAAGGTTGGCCGCTGTTAAGAAAAATAATTTCAAGGGGGGCGCTTTGGTTGTCTCATCTTTTTCTGCCTCAAACAAAAAATGTTAAGGACACCCTTTCCGGCTATTTTCTCTTCAAAAAGAACGTTATTGAAGGGGCCGTGATTGATGTTAAGGAGTTCAAGATGCTCATTGAAATTCTAGTGAAGGGGAAGTATTGTAAGGTTGTCGAAGTTCCGTACACCTTTCGGACTCGGGCAGCGGGTAAGAGCAAATTGGGTACAAAGCAAATATTTAGCTATGTGAGACAGTTGCTCCGGCTGTCGGATTATAGGATATTAAAATTCATGGCCGTTGGTGTTTCAGGAATAGTTGTTAATAACGGAATACTCTGGTTGCTGGTCACTTCGGCGTTCATGTCGCCGTTTTTCGCCGAAATATTTTCGATTGAGTCATCTATCCTCAGCAACTTTACCTTGAATAACTTCTGGACATTTAGGGGCAGAAAATCGGGAGGGATTATTTATCGGCTGTTGAAATATCATGGGTCCGTGTTGGTGGGCGCAGTTGTCAATTATGTGGTTTTTCTATTATTGTTAGCCGCCGGTCTGCATATTTTGGTGGCGAACACCATCGGCATCCTGCTCGGTTTCATTTTCAACTACCTCTTGAGTGAAACTTTTGTTTGGAGATGGGTTTGAGGTGAAACGGTGCGGTTGGTAAAAATAGACCAAGTGGATGAAAGACACGCTATCTGCGTGATAGTTGCCATTTTTTTAGTCGTAGTTTTTGCCTGTTTTAGCTTTGATCTAGCTGCAAGGATGGAGGGCACTTCCGGGTATGTTGCAGATGAGACTTGGTATGTCATCTCTTCCAGAAACATCTTAAGAGAAATTTTCGGTGTTCAGCCAGGTTATGTTGATCCCATGGGTAGATATAATTACACGGTTTTTTTTAAGTCGTTTTCAGCCTTGAAGGAGGACAATGAAAGGTTCAGAGATTTTATCAGGACTAGGTTCAACGGTGTCGTGACTAAAGATTATGAAAAGGTACCTGCGATTTCAGTAGCTACTGCCGAGGAACTTGATCGTAACATAATTTTTGAAGCTTTTCCACAAGTCAAATTAATTCAAAGCGGATATTGGTATCCAGATGTTTCTGGTGCCGACACTTATATGAATGCCGAGCACCCGCCGCTGGTGAAATACTTAATCGGAATTTCAATGCTTTTGCTAGGTGACCAACCAATGGCGTGGAGAATTCCAGGGATAGTTGCCGGAGCGCTGGCACTTCTCGTGACTTATTTTTTCACCGCCAGATTGTTGGGCAATGGAGTAGCCGCGCTGCTAGTTTTTCCGCTGGCCCTAACCGATCCCATTTTGAGGGCAATGTCCTCTGTGGCTATGCTTGACATCTACGTGGCATTTTTCCTCTCCCTTTCGCTGTGGTTTGCGTTGCGAAGAGGTTACCTTTTATCTGCGGTTTTCATCGGGCTAGCTTCAACTTCAAAGTTCACCGGATTATTTTCAGTTGCAGCACTTTTTTTGTTAATGGTTCTCCGGAAATCCAGCGTTAAAAAAACGATCTTATATCCTTTCGTAGTGCCCCTTTTAATTTGGTTTGGTTTCAACATACCCTTAGTAATCAAATGGGGCGTTCAGGGATGGATTCGAGAAATACAGATCGGACTGCACTGGTTTTTGACGTCAAGACCACCCGGACCGGCAGTTTCTGATCCTTGGGGTTGGTTTGTAAACCAAAGTCCGTTTACATTAAATCTTAACCCAGATGTAGCCGCTTCCGTCAACCCAGCGGTTTACCTTTTAGCCATAGTTTCATTATTCCTCACACCGTATATTGCTTACAAGTTGAACCGCGATTCCATAATTCCCGCCTTGTGGTTCCTACTCACTTTTCTTGGTTATGTTGCAGTTTATCTGCTTGGAAACAGAACTATGTACAGCTTTTACGTTGTGACTCTTTCCGTGATGGCTTATGCGTTAGCGACCGTTTTCTTGTTTTATCTTTTGACCTTCCTAGAGAGCTGCTCCAAATAGTTTTTATTGTTTTCGACTTTATGCGAAAGTTAAGCCTTTGTTTTTTCCCTTAAAAAGGGCGCAAGTGTTTGTTTTGGTTGAGGTAATGCGGATGATGCGGAGCGGATGTTCAAATTGGAAAAAGCCACTCTTCTTAGCGATAGCGTTAATTTTGGTCATTGCCTTAGTTTTCGCTCCAATGGCTTCCGCCGCCAAAGATTCAGATAGTTCGAAGAGAGATCACGGCAACGATAAAAAAGACGACAATTTGGCCAAGGAAAAGAAGGACAAGAAAAATGATGGGGATAATAACGGTGTAGAGAATGTTACACCTATTGATAATATAATCGATAACAATTTGGAGCAGGATTTTCCAGATGAATCTGACAACGATATTGGGGATTTGTTTGATAACGCTAATCAACCGGACAATGGTTCTGAACAGTTAGAAAATGTTTTTCTTTCAGACCCTGTTTCTCAAGAGGACAATGTTCAGGATCAGCCGCAAACTGATGATGGGCTGGACCAGTTAAATGACAGTAACGGTGATTATTCGGAAGAGGAACAGCCACTCAGCCAGCCGGAAGAGGAACAGCCAGTTGGCAGCACAGATTACCAAACTCAAGACTCACAAAATGTTTTAGAGCTGGAATCGAAAACGGATATCTATGAACAACCATCAGAAAATCAAGTTGATTTCGAGAGTTCCCCAGACACGGCCGATGCTCTAGTTCAGGGGACGGATAGCGACCAAGCTGAGCAAACAAACGATTTGTCCACCCATGAAGATGCAGAGATTTCTCAGCAACAGCAAGCAGTTTTGGAAACTGCTCCGCAGACAGGAACGGTTGGTTTCAAAATTTGGTTTTCAGAAGAGTTGTCTGTTCTAGGCTTGGGGCTGGGTACATTTTTGGTTGTTAGCTTGGCTCACGCCAAGATTCAGCAGAAATACATGCTTCAAATCTTAAAATTAAAATCCACAGTTTCAAGTTATTTCATTTCTACCCGTAAAGCTCTGGAAAAAACTTATTTGGTTCATTTGCATTTTGGCAAGATAAAGTGTAGAGCTGGCTTCACCAAAGAGGAGGCGCTGGCTTTCTTCAGAGAGTGCCAGCGAATACCAATTTCTTTCAGCAACCATTACTGATTTTTTTTAACAATGCTTTTCGAAAACCCGAACCCTCAGTCAAGAAATCAATCAATTATTTCCCAAAAGAGCACCACAATTTATTCGTGAAAAATTAAATCGACGCACTCCGCAGGTTTTTTCATTTTTTTCAAAATGATTTTAATTAGAAAGAAATTCTACACAAGTAGTGATGTTGAACAACCTACTAATTGAGATTTTGGAAGGGGACATTACCAAACAGAAAGTGGATGCCATATGCAATCCCGCGAACAGCTTGCTTTTGATGGGAGGTGGAGCCGCTGGGGCGATTAAAAGGGCCGGTGGCGCTGAGATCGAAATGGAAGCGATGAAATATGCTCCAGTCCCCGTTGGCAAGGCCGTAGCTACTGGCGCTGGTAAGCTTAATTCCAAATGGGTGATTCATGCGCCGACCATGGAGCGTCCGGCGATGCCAACCACAGCAGAAAAAGTTTATCGGGCAACAAAGGCGGCCCTGCTTTGTGCCGATGAAGTTGGTGCTAGAGATCTGGTTATTCCTGGAATGGGCACCGGTGTTGGAGGTGTTTCCACTAAAGATGCTGCGGAAGCCATGATGCGGGCGATAGCTGAGTTCAAGTCCAAGGCTAAATCCTTAAAAAGAATCATCCTCTGTGACATTGACAAAGAAATGGTTGAGGCTTGGAAAAGATCTAAACTTGGGAAGGTTTGATAAAGGTCTAAGAACCTAATTGAGTGGATTCTATGCGTTTCGTCGATTCCCACACCCACATTTATCTAAGAAGCTTCCAAGATATCGAGACCATGTCAGCAGCAGGCATTGAGGGCGTGGTCGTTTGTTCATATTTTCCAGTAAAACCTATCGGGCCAAGCACGCTGGTTGACTTGCATCGATGGCTGACTGAATTAGAGCCAGAGCGCTTGAAGAAATGTGGGATTTCAGCGTTGGTGGCTGTGGGTATCCATCCGAGATCCATACCATCAACTGGTGTTCGTGAGGTGTTGGACCACATCTCCTCGCTTTTTGATTCCGGAAAAGCTTTGGCTTTGGGGGAAGTTGGATTGGAAACAGCCAGCAATGAAGAAGAAAAGGTCCTGTTAAGGCAAATTAGTCTAGCAAAAACTTATGATTTGCCAATGATATTCCACACACCCAGACAAAATAAGGCCCAGATATTTGATAGATTACTGAAATTGATCAAGGGGCAAAAAGTGGACATGACAAAAGTTATCATCGATCATCTGACGGCAGACTTGGTTGCCCGTGTAAGAGAGCTTAACGCCAACGCAGGGATAACCGTTCAGCCGGGAAAGATGACCGAAAAAGATGTGGTTTCAATTGTCGCTTCAGCTGGCGTGGAGGGCGTCTTGATAAACAGCGATCTAAGCAATCAACCATCGGATCCGCTAACGCTACCGAAAGTTGCCCGGGCTCTGAGCGAGGCAGGTACAAGTAAAGCAGATGTGGAAAAGGTCACCTACTTTAATGCCAAAAAAATTCTGAAGTTCTGAGTAATGTTTTATTACTAACACAGGTAGACGATGTTACGGTTTAGTTATGATTCGGCTGGAGGGACTTACTAGAAAGTTCAATGGACTGACGGCAGTGGATAACCTCACTTTTGAGGTCAAGGAGGGCGAGATATTTGGACTTTTGGGCCCCAATGGTGCGGGCAAGACCACGACTGTTCGGATGTTGTGTTGTTTAATTAGGCCAACCAGCGGCCGGGCCTTTATCGGTGATTATGAGGTTGGCCGAGATGCCATGAAAATCAGAGAGATGGTTGGCCTCCTCCCCGAATCACCTGGACTTTATGGGGAACTCAGCGCGTATCGCAACCTCGATTTTTATGCTAAACTTTACGGTGTTCCGAAGAAGAAGCGTGAGGAAAATATTGAACGTTTTCTGAAGATGATGGGCCTTTGGGAACGCAAGAATGATCCCGTCGGCACCTTTTCTAAGGGTATGCAACAGAAGATTGCCATAGCCAGATCGATGGTTCATGAGCCAAAGGTGCTCTTTTTGGATGAGCCAACAGCAGCACTGGCACCGGATTCTGCCAAAATAGTCAGGGATTTCATCTTGGAGCTGAAACACGAGAAGAGAACCATATTCATCTGCACGCATAATCTCTATGAGGCAGAGAGAATCTGCGACCGGGTGGCGATAATCAATACCAAGTTGATAACCTTGGGTTCACCAGCCCAGCTTCAGAGAGAATTTGGCTCCGGCAAAACTGAAATCCAGCTTAAAAATTTAGGAGCAAAGGTAGTGAATGCAGTAAAAAGAGTTAAAGGGGTGCTAAAAGTCGACGTCTCCGGCGACAAACTGTTCGTCCAGTCAAGAGATCCCGAAACAGTTAACCCAAAGGTGGTGGAAGCGATAGTGAAAAATGGCGGAAAAGTCATTTACGTAACTCGAGGTGTGCCTGGTCTGGAAGAGGTCTATCTGAAGATGGTGGGCAAAGATGAGGTTTGACCGGGTTTGGGAGATCGCCAAGAAGGACATGGCCAGCGTGAGAAGATACAAGTATGTTCTATACGGTTTGGTGGTCATGCCTCTTATCTTTGCAGTCGTAGTACCTATCGCGTCTATTTTACCAATTTTAAGCTCGGCGGATTTATCCGGAGAGCTGCCGCCGTTTGCCACGCCAGGATATGATCTGAAACAAGCGACGATAATGGGTTTAGTTTCAATGTTGAGCTTATTTTTTATGTTCATTCCCGCGTTTGTACCTTCAGTGATAGCCTCCTATACTTTTGTCGGTGAAAAAATTAACCGGCAGCTCGAACCACTCCTAGCAACACCGACGACAGATTCTGAGCTCTTGCTGGGCAAGGCGCTTGGGGCTTTTCTTCCAGCAGTAGGGGTCACCTTCGCCTCTTTTGCCGGTATGGTTGTTTTGGTTGACCTTCTAACCTTTCCGCTCTTTGGATATCCGCTGTTGCCAAATCTACTTTCATTGGTTGTTCTTTTCATCTACTGCCCTCTGATAGCGGTTCTTTCAGTTTCGGTTTCTGTGTTTATTTCCTCCAAAGTGAATGATGTCCGTGCCGCGACGCAGCTCAGTGGAGTTACCACGATACCTGTATTAGGATTTTACTTCCTGTTTTTGGGTGGATTTCTGAGACTAAACTGGGTTGAGCTGGCTATATTCGCGGCGCTTTTGATTTTTGCCGATTTGGGTCTCTATTATCTGAGCAAGATGACATTCCGTAGAGAGGAAATTCTAACTAAATGGAAATAGAAAGGTGATTGGTTGAAGTACTCCGAGTTCAAAGCACCCAAGGGCGTCATAAAGGTCGAACTCTCGCTTTCAGATGATAATACCATCTCCAAGATCTCGTTAAGCGGCGATTTTTTCATTTATCCTGAAGAGGCACTGGAGCATCTTGAAAAAAGTCTTTTAGGAATCAAAGCAGAATTTAGCAGTTTGATGTCGGTAATTAAAAATTTTTATCAAAAAACCGGGGTATCGACTCCGTTGATTGGTCCTGAGCACTGGGTGGAAGCAATTTTGAGAGCTGTGAGGAGTTGATTTGATGAGATGGAGATTACTGCCTTTACGGGTGGATGATGCTTTCACGAGCATGGCAATTGACGAGGCCCTACTGCGGCTCAACTCGGAGGGAAAAGCACCCAATACGGTTCGATTTTGGCGCTGGTATCCATCCGCAGTTTCTCTGGGCTGTTTTCAGAGCTTGGAACGTGAGGTCGACTTGGAAGCGGCTAGGCGACATGGGGTTGATGTGGTCAGAAGAATTACTGGGGGCGGTGCAGTTTTTCATGATTATCACGGGGAGCTGACTTATAGCGTGGTCTGCAGGGGGGATGATTTGCCTCGCGACATTATTGAATCTTACAAGGTAATTTGTGGCGGGATTGTCCGAGGTTTGGAAAATTTGGGGCTTAGAGCCGAATTCAGGCCCATTAATGATGTCCAAGTGAACGGTAGAAAGATCTCTGGAAGTGCCCAGACGAGGCGATGGGGGTCGGTTCTCCAGCATGGAACAATTTTGATCTCCCCAGATATCAGGTTAATGTTTGAGCTCCTCAAGGTAAGTCCGGAGAAGATATCGGATAAGTTCATTTCCTCCGTTTTTGAGAGAGTGACCACAGTGGAACGCGAGTTGGGTAAGAGACCAAGTTTTGAGCAGGTTAGGAAAGTGATGACAGAGGGTTTTGAAACTGCCCTGAATGTTGAGCTGTCGGAGGAAGAAATGGAAAAAGCCGAGTTGGATCTCGCCGCTGAACTTCGACCCAAATATGCTTCACAAGAATGGCTGAGGAAACGTTAATGTCGTTCAAAAATGGAAAAGCTTTATCCGTAAAACTGAAGCATCGCCGTGAACTTCTAGCCTGTTATCCCCATCCAGCGTTTACCACCATATCCATCACTGGTGGAGATTGCGCGTTAAGCTGTAAACACTGCGGCCGCCATTATCTGAAAAGCATGATTTCGTGCACCACACCGGCCACTCTGTATGAAAAATGTCTTGAACTCTCTTCGAAGGGCGCGGTGGGGGTTCTTCTCAGTGGTGGTTTTAATGTCGAGGGTTATGTTCCGTTTGAGCCTTTTTTAGACACTATAGAAAAGATAAAGGAGCAAACCACTCTCTTCATCAGCGCTCACACAGGATTAGTTCCAGAGTGGCTTGCCAAGGAAATGGGTCGTGCGGGCGTCGACTTGGCTGATTTTGATTTAGTCGGTGATGACAGCACAATTAAGTCGGTTCTTGGTCTTCAAAAAACAGTTAAGGATTATCGGAGCTCGTTGAGTTCCCTGACTAAGCATATATCTTATGTGGTACCGCACATCTGCGTCGGGTTGCATTTCGGCAAATTGTTAGGTGAGTTCAGAGCTCTGGAGTTGGCTTCAGAGGCGAAACCATCTCTACTAGTTTTACTCGTCCTGTCGCCGACATCTGGAACTGTCTTCGAAAAGCTGGCTCCACCCTCGGTAGAAGTTTTCAAAAAAGTGGCTATTGAAGCGAGGTTGATGTTCCCAGGAATTGATATCGCGCTGGGCTGCGTGCGACCTCGTTTTCACAACCGTCATGAGCTGGAACTCGCCGCACTTCAATCGGGCGTGGACAGGATCGAGCTACCCGACGAACGAACTCTTGAAGCGGCTCGGAAAATGGGAATGGTAGTTAAAAGACTACACGCCTGCTGTTCAGTTCCGGATGACGTGGTTCAATCATGATCCTAACTGTTAATATTTTACAGATTGAATTAGTTGAAGGTGGCGCGACTCCATGCATGAACGTCAGCAAGGCTTGACCAAGGTGAGGGTGGCTTTTGGCACCGGGGTGTTACTTGAGCTATGGCGAGGTAGATTGGTGGAGGCCCCAACAACAGCACACTTTCTCACTTATTTTGAGGGCAGGTGCCGTGGTAATTGTAGGTTCTGCCCGCAAGCACGCGAGAGTACGGCAGACTTGGAGATGTTGTCGCGTGTCCTCTGGCCTAAGTTTGACCTAGAATCGGTTTTAGCCGCGTTGAAAAAAAATTCAGAAAAATTCAAAAGGGTTTGTATTCAGGCGGTCAATTTTTCCGGCGTGGTTGAGGTAATCTGTGAACTGGTTGCACGCCTAAGGGAGGTCTGTGACCTGCCAGTGTCAGTCTCTTGTCAGCCACTTATGCTTGAAGACTTGAAAAAATTGGCCAGCGTTGGAGTGGAGAGGGTTGGCTTGGCTTTTGATGCCGCAACTGAAGAGATCTTCAGAAATGTCAAGGGTTCTGAATATTCTTGGAAGGGTCATATGGAAGCACTGAGAAACGCCAAGGCGGTCTTTGGTGACAGAGTTTCAACCCATTTGATCGCTGGTTTGGGGGAGACGGAGGAGGAAATGGCCCAGGCTTTCCAATTTTTCCATGATAACGGTATCACGGTGGCTCTTTTTGCCTTTACCCCCATTCCGGGAACTCCTTTCTCCAAGCGCCCCCGGCCTGATGTCGCTAGTTATCGCAGGCTTCAGCTGGCCAGGTTTCTGATAGCTAATGACCTTAGCAGGGTGGAGAACATGAATTTTGAAGAAGGCCGCATCTCAAATTTTGGCGTGGATAACGAATTGCTTGGAAAAATTATAGAGTCCGGTGATCCTTTTGTTACTTCAGGCTGCGCCGGATGCAATCGCCCTTTTTATAACGAGTCCCCTCGCGGCCCAATTTACAACTATCCTCGAAAACCAAGCCGAAGAGATATCGAGGAAATTAAAAAATTGTTAAAATCTGAGCCGCTGTAATTCTGTCGACCCCAAACATTTAAGTAAAGCGCGCAAAATTTAGCAGTTGAGGTGATGTTTGAATGTCAGAACATGAGGTTCGTGAAGGACTTTACTACAGCAAAGAGCATGAATGGTTAAAAGTGGAAAATGGACAGGTTCGGGTTGGCGTCTCCGATTACGCTCAGGACAAACTCGGGGATGTGGTTTATGTTGAGCTACCCGTGGTTGGTAGACAGGTCAAGCAAATTGGAGAACCGAAGAGCCGCGACATGGAACTGGGCGCGGTTGAGTCAGTAAAGGCCGTCTCAACGGTCTACGCCCCCATTAGCGGCAAAGTCAAAGAGGTGAACACAGTCCTTCAAGAACGCCCTGAATTGATTAACACCAGCCCTTATGATGAGGGTTGGATTTGCACCATCGTTCCTAGCGCGCTTAATGAGGAGCTTAAGTTGCTCATGGATGCCAAAGCTTATTCCGAATATCTGAAAAAACTCGAGTAACTGGTGAAAATGGTTCATCCTTTCATACCAAATACGAAGGAAACTCGCGAACAGATGCTTCGCGAGATTGGGCTGTCAGATGTTGGTGAGCTTTTTAAAGATATTCCGCAGGAGGTAAGGTTGAAAAAAAAGTTAAACTTACCTCTGGCGATGTCAGAACTGGAGGTCGCAAATCACGTTAGGATACTTCTTTCCAAAAATAAGCCTTTCACCAAGATGCCTTCCTTCTTGGGTGGTGGGGTCTGGCCCCATTATGTTCCAGCTCATGTTCGTCAGATTGTGAAGCGCTCTGAGTTTTTAACTTCTTACACGCCCTATCAACCAGAGACCAGTCAAGGGATGTTGCAAGCCCTTTTTGAGTATCAGAGCTTAATTGCCGAGCTAGTCGGGCTTGATGTTGCTAATGCTTCGATGTATGACTGGGCAACTTCACTCGGTGAGGCGGCTCTGATGTGCGCCAGAGTGACAGGAAGGAGCAGGTTCATTGTTCCGAAGATTATCGCCAAAGATCGCCTTTCAGTTCTTACGAACTATACCGCGGGCCCGTCCCTTGAAATAATGGAAGTTGGCTACAACACGGAAAGCGGCCAAGTGGATTTGAATCAGCTTGATCAAATGGTGGACAAAAATACGGCCGGAGTTTATGTGGAGAATCCAAGTTATTTAGGCTTTATCGAGACGCAGGTGGAAGAGATTGCCGAAGTAGCCCACAAAAATGGCGCTCTATTTGTGGTCGGTGTTAATCCAATTTCTTTAGGTCTGCTGAAAGCACCCGGAGATTATGGGGCCGATATCGTTATAGGGGAAGGACAGCCTCTAGGGAATCCGGTCTCTTTTGGCGGCCCTACTCTTGGGATATTTGCCTGCCGTGGTGAACAAAGGTTGTTGAGACAGCTCCCTGGCCGCCTCATCGGCATGACTAAGACCGTTGAAGGTGGCGCCCGCGGATTCACGATGGTTCTTCAAACACGTGAGCAGCACATCAGACGGGAGAAGGCCACATCCAATATATGTTCTAATGAGGCGCTCTGCGCGGTGGCGGCGGCGGTATACTTGGCCACGCTAGGGCCAAAGGGCCTGCGTCAGCTCGCGGAAGTCTGCGCGTCCAATGCGAGCTATTTGATGAAGCGCTTGGGCGGTATTGATGGATTAAAAGTTCCGATTTTTAAATCGCCGCATTTTAATGAGTTTACCATTCAGTGTGCGGTTGGTAGTGTGGTTCAGCTTAATGTTGAGTTGCTTAAACGAGGTATCCAAGGTGGAAAACCGCTCTCCAGAGAGTTTCCGGAGCTGGGTGAGTCAGCTCTGATCTGTACTACAGAACTTCATTCCAAGAAGAATTTGGATGATTTTGCTGAAGCCGTGCGAGAAATTATGGGGGAGAAAAATGAATTATCACCAAGCTCGCTGGGTCTGTGAATCTGGTTTAGAGCCGTTGATTTTTGAGATGGGGAGAAAAAGTGCCAAAGGTAGCCTGTTGCCGAATGTGGTCACGCCCGATTTTAATATTCCGGAAAAACTGTTGCGAAAGTCGATCGATATCCCGGAACTATCTGAGCCCGAGATCGTGAGGCACTACACTAGGCTATCGCAAATGAACTTCTGCGTTGATACGGGATTCTATCCGCTTGGCTCGTGCACGATGAAGTACAACCCCAAGATAAACGAAGAACTGGCTGACTTGGATGAGGTGGCGAACATTCATCCAGATCAGGATGTGGAAACGGTCCAGGGGGCTTTGGAGATCATGTATCGTCTTGAGAACTTTTTGTGCGAGATAACTGGCATGTCTCGAATGTGTTTGCAGCCGTCGGCAGGCGCACATGGTGAGTTTTTGGGGTTGTTGCTTGTTCGCGCCTACTTTAAGTCAAAGGGGGAAAAAAGGAAGGAAGTCATCGTGCCCGATTCTGCTCACGGAACCAACTTTGCTAGCGCTGGTATGGCAGGATTCAATGTTATTGTAGTTCCCTCGAACAGCCGCGGGAGGGTTGACCTAGAGGCGCTCCGAGCGGCGGTCTCAGAAAACACTGCAGCACTGATGATGACAAACCCGAACACCCTGGGCCTCTTTGAGGACGAAATTCTAAAAATAGCCCAAGTTGTTCACGATGTCGGCGGCCTTCTATACTATGACGGCGCCAACCTGAATGGAATCATCGGAAAGGCGCGTCCCGGCGACATGGGTTTTGACATAGTCCACTTAAATCTTCACAAAACTTTTTCTACACCCCACGGCGGCGGCGGACCGGGCGCTGGACCTGTAGGTGTTGTCGAAAAGCTTGAGAGGTTCCTGCCAGTGCCAGTGATTGAATACGATGAGAAACGTGAACGTTTTTGGCTCAACTATGACCGCCCCCACTCGATAGGTAAAATAAAGTCATTCTTCGGTAATTTCGGGGTGCTAGTGAAAGCTTATGCCTATATACTCTCCATGGGTGCTGATGGTTTGGAGGAAGCAGCCGAGACAGCCGTTCTGAACGCCAATTATCTGATGAAGAAGCTCAACGACGGGAAAAGTTTCAAAGTTAATTACGATGGCCCCTGCAAGCACGAAGTGGTCCTCAGCGCCGAGCCGCTTAAGAAGGAGACTGGGATAACGGCCAAGGATGTCGCCAAGCGGCTGCTCGACTTTGGGGTTCATCCCCCGACATACTATTTTCCCCCAATAGTTCCAGAGGCCCTCATGGTCGAGCCCACCGAAACTGAGTCGAAAGAGGAGCTGGATAGGTTCATAGAAGCGATGAGGATTATAGCTCGGGAGTCGAGAGAAGACCCTGAGAAGGTTAAATCTGCACCAGTGGCAACCGCGGTTGGCAGGCTTGATGAGGCGAGGGCGTCGCGTGAGCCAATTTTGACTTGGAAAATGTACCAAAAGTTGAAGAAAGAGTAATGCCTATTTAAAGTGTTCGTAGCCCCTGTCTTCCAGTTCATCTATTTTTTCTCCAATTTTGATGAACACTCCGCTTCCTTCGACCGCCATGCCAATTGGTGTGGCTTTTGTTCCAGTACGTTTGAGGGCGGACTTAACACTTTCCCAGAATCTCGGTTGGGTTGCAAAGATCAACTCAAAGTCCTCACCACTATAAAGCGCGAACTCGTCGATATCATAACCATATTGTGCGGAGAATTTTTTGACCAAACGATGAACTGGTATTTTTTCTCTGTCTATAATAATTTTGACACCACTTTCCCTAGACAAGTGCCAGAGGTTGGCGGCAAGACCATCAGACACATCTATAGCTGCTTTGACGTGACCACTTCTGGCCAGCGCCATCCCTTCCATCACCCGAGCCTTCGGCTCTAGCTGTGCTTTTACAAGTTCCCCATAACCCTTAGCAGGAATTTTTTCCATGATTATTTTTAGCCCGGCAGAGGCAGCACCAAGCTCCCCCGTAACTGCCAAAATATCTCCTTTTCTTACCCCCGATCTTCTGAGGAGTTTGTTTTTGTCGGCAAGACCAAAGGCCGAACCGGCGATAGTGATTTCTTCGGCTTCATCGAGATCACCCCCCACAACGTATGTCCCATATTCTTTCGCCGCAGATTCCATTCCTCGCATAATTCTCTTAACATATCCAAATTCGAGTTCTCTGGGCAAAGCCACGGAGAAAGCGAGGCCTAGCGGCTCGGCACCCATTGAGGCCAAGTCACTGAGGTTAACCACAACGGACTTTATCCCTATTTGTTCAGGTTTCATCCCCGCAGGAAAATGAGTGCTAGCCACCAGCATATCAGTCGTAACCACTAAGCATTTTTTACCGGGCAAATCTACGGCTGCCGCGTCGTCACCTATGCCGATTCTGATTGATTTTCCCTTTCTGAACGTCTTCCTCGCGGTTTCGACGAGGACCTTTTCGCCAACTTCTTTGAGCTTCACCCCAATCACCTAAAGCAGTGGAAGATTTCCTGTGATCTGATCCAAAATTTCATTGGGTGCTGGTCCAATTCCTAGAGCGGTGACAGTTCCAGGAGCAAGCTCCGTCAGTCCAGCGTCCACGACAAGCATGTTTGGTAGGCCAAGTTTGTCGGCTTTTTTCTTTAGCTCTCGAAGTTCACTTTCACCCCCCACCTTCACAACAACTTTCTTTTGCCCCTCAGAGAACCAGTTATGGAACCATCCCCTGTGTTTTTTTCTGGTTTCTTCGGCAGCCCCGACCGAACCGTGGGCAACTTGGGCGGCTAGCTTTCCAGGACTCATTTCTATGTCGATCCTCACCACGATCACCTGTTTATACTTAAACATCCAAGCCACCTTCAACCAGTGGTCGACTCTCCACGGATGCTGCTTTGTAAGTCTGTTTCTTTTTTCGGTTTACGGAATCTGCAGAGAATTTGATTTTTATACCAAGAGAGGACGTCAAAACCTCCGCGCAGAAAGGCCGCAATTGCTAAGATGATGGAGACTATCAAGGTCGCCAGCGTGAAAGACTCGAGTGAAAGGGTGCTTAGACCGGGTATTGAGATTACATAACCCAATAAAGCCCCCATCATGGCGCCTAAACCCAAGCTAGTGCCCACTCGGGACCAGAAATCGAGGTGTTCCCTTTTTGGGTAAAGCACTATTGAAAACAGGAAACCGGGCAACAGCACCAAGAAAACACCAAGAATGACATAACCAACCGCTTCCAGCATGGCACCACTCGTTAGCGTTATCTAATTGTAACCTAAAAAATGATGAGGTAACCAAATGGAAACTGACGTCCTAATTGTTGGCGCAGGGCCGGCGGGGTGTTTTGCCGGGAAAATCTTGGCAGCGCGCGGGCTCAGGGTGGCGATAGTCGAGGAGCACTCCGAGGTGGGCAAACCCGCTTGCTGTACTGGCATAGTGGGCGCGAGTGGCCTTGGAGAGCTCGGTATCAAACCCGGAAAATGGGTGTTGGGCAAGTTAAGAAGAGCCAAGATTTATCCCCCTTCTAATGTCCCCATTGAATTGACAAGAGGGAAAGTTGAGGCGTTGGTGATAGACCGGGTGAAATTTGACCGTTCGCTAGCCGATGCCGCGGTCAAGGCCGGCGCGGACCTAGTTTTGAACAAAAGGTGTGTTGATATTGCGTTCAATGATGGGCCAATGGTAAAAACCCAAGATGTGGATAAGTTAAAAGCTCGGGTTGTGATTGGAGCTGATGGTCCACTTTCCGTTGTTGCTCGCAAGTCAGGTCTTTTGGTCAGCAATGAGTACATCAAATGTGCACAGGTAGAGGCGGAGGCGGACCTAGATAACGGCGTCGCTGAAATTTATCTAGATAACAATTTTTCACCAGGATTCTTTAGTTGGATGGTTAAAGCCGGCAGGGTTGCCAGAGTGGGCCTAGGCGCTAAGAGTGGCAATCCAACTCGATTGTTTAAAAAATTTCTTTCCGAGCACCCAGTAGCTTCCAAAAAGGTTGGTAAAACTATCTTCAGCCGATGCACGGGTGTGATCCCGAAATGTATGTCCCGTAAGATTCAAAAGGGAGCGGTGCTTCTAGTTGGGGATGCCGCCGGGCAGGTTAAGCCGCTCACTGGCGGAGGCATTTACATCGGTTTGTCCTGTGCCAAACTTGCGGCCGAGGCCGTGATAAACGCTCTCGAAAGCGGCAGAATGGAAGAACTTGAGTGTTACCAGGAAGCGGTCATGAAAAAGTTCGGCACGGAGTTCAGCGTTGGCATCCAGATCAAGAAATTGTTTGATCAGATGTCAAATGAGGATCTTAATTTTTTATCCACCTTTTTGATGGATGAGGAAGTCAGAGAGACGGTGTTGAAAAATTTTGATTTTGACCATCACGAAAAGTTAATCATTGCGCTGGTTGCAAAGGCGCCAGAACTCTTGAAATCCATCGGGATTAGAAGAGCATTGAAATATTTCAAGTTTCTCACTTAACCTAAAAAAAGCGGCGGGGATTTCGACCCCTCCAATACTCTCCTAACGAGCTCGCGAACCTCGACCACCTCGCTTGCTCGCCATTTTTTCTCGTCAGGGTCTTCTTCCCGCAGCGTTTGTCCCATCCTGTTCTTCCACAGGAATTATCCGCGCCCTTCCCCGGTTTTTAGCCCGGGTTTTTGCACGGATCCCCGTTGCCCGTAGGCTCCGGTTCGACCTCTTCTGCGGGCTACCATCCCCGCCAAGTTAAGATTAGAGTTTGTTTTTATTTAAGGATTTTTTGCAAAATGGAGATATTTCCAGTTTAGGAATTAGACTTCCAATATTTAGGTAAAAGTTAGCTTAAACCGTTTCGGCAAATTTTTGTCTATGAAAGATTAAATTTTCATTGATCATCTTGCCGGCCAATGTTACTCCCGAATATAAAAAAGCGGAGGAGCGCTATCTTCAGGCCAGAACGCTGGAGGAAAAGATCAAAGCCACAGAGGAAATGATCCGAGTAGCGCCGAAGCATAAGGGTTCGGAGAAGCTGTTAAAGACGCTTAAGCACCGTCTGGCAAAATTGCGGTTGGAATTGGAAGAGAAGCGCGAGAAAAAAATTGGTCGAGGTGGTGGGCCCAGCTTTTCAGTTAAGAAGGAGGGAGCAGCGCAGGTGGCTCTAGTGGGCCTACCAAACTCAGGCAAGTCAAAAATTCTGCGGGACCTTACCAGCGCTCGCGTCGAGGTTGCCGATTATCCGTTCACGACTAGATGTCCTGTTCCAGGCATGATGCAGTTTGAGGACGTGCAAGTACAGTTAGTCGAGGTGCCCGCCATAGTTGAGGGTTCAAGCTATGGTCGAGGTCTCGGCGCTCGCCCACTGAGCGTGGCTCGTAACGCCGACGCCATCGCGCTTGTCGTCGATGCTTCCGATGAACCAGTCAACCAAATCAGAATTTTGCTTAACGAGCTGGAGGCCGTAGGCGTCAAGCTGAATTGCAGGCCACCAAAGGTCAGCATCGAAAAACGCTCCAGTGGTGGCATCGAAATAAAAGGGGCGAAACTGGTTGAGGGCGGGGAGGTAGAAATAAAGCGAATTCTACAGGAGCACCGCATCCACAATGCTTTCGTTGTGATTGAAGAACCCATCACCCCTGAGGACTTTGAGGAAGCCCTTTCCGAGTCGAATGTTTACCCTAGAGGCTTTATTTTGTTGACTAAATTTGACACACCTAACGCCGCCGAAAAGTTGGAAGTGATTAGGCGGGAGTTCGGGGGGCTGCTTGAAGTGCTGCATACGGGCGAAAAACCAGATGACCTGAAGAGAAGGATTTACCAGCAGCTCGACTTGATTCGCGTCTACACCAAGAAACCAGACGAGAAGCCAGCGGGACGCCCTTTAGTTTTGCCTCGGGGCTCCACAGTCATGGACGTGGCCCGCTCAGTCCATAAGGATTTTGCCAAGGAGCTGAAGTTCGCGCGGGTTTGGGGTTCGACCAGATTCCCAGGTCAACAGGTCACGCGGGACTACGTGCTGGAAGACAGGGACGTCGTCGAGTTACATATCTAATTGTCTTGTTCGTTTTCGTAAAGGATTATATATACAGTAAGACAACTTTTGAAAGCGGCAACTCTATTAAGTACGAGAAAATTATTGGTTTGGGGAGGGGTAAAAATGCCATTGAGACCGGGTAGGAGCTACAGAAAATTCAGCGGTCCAGCCTACACTAGACGCGAGTTCGTTAAGGGCGTCCCTCCGGTACGGGTGACTTTCTTTGACATGGGCAACCCAAAAGGAGAATTTGATGTGGTGATGTCGATGGTTTTAGCCGAAGCCGGCCAAATAAGGCATAATAGCCTTGAGGCGGCAAGGGTTGCGGCCAACCGTTTGCTGGAGCAAAAGGCCGGTAAAGAAAATTATCATCTGAAGCTCAGAGTTTACCCTCATCAAGTTCTTCGTGAGAATCCGATCGTCATGGGTGCTGGTGCGGACCGGGTTTCAGACGGGATGAGACGGGCCTTCGGAAAGCCGATAGGGGCCGCCGCTCGAGTCAGCGTGGGGCAGAAATTGATGACGGTGAGCTGCAAGAGGGAGTTCGCTAGGGTAGCTAAGGAGGCTCTACACAGGGCTAACTTGAAAATTCCTTTTAAGACAAAGATAATTGTTGAAAAGGGCCAGGAATATCTGCAGTGAGCTCTCATCTTTGAGATCCTAGTGTAGCCAGCAACTCGTAGATTATTCTCGCCGCCACGAACGAAGTGGTTCCGTCATCGTGAGGCGGGACCAGCTCGACAACATCAAATCCTGATAAGTTTAACTTACCAATTTCCCGTAGAATCCGGAGGAGCTCGATCGTGGACAGGCCACCAGGTTCAGGGGTTGAAACTCCCGGGGCAAAAGCGGGATCCAGAACATCGAGGTCGATTGAAAGATAAACCTTTGAGCTCCCCACGATTTCTTTTACTTGAGAAGTAATTTTTACAAGCCCCTTGTTTATTTGCTCCGTCGAATAGGCCAATATTCCGGCTTCTCTAGCAAATTCAGCTTCATCCTTCGAGCAGGATCTTATCCCAAGTTGTATCAACCGGTCAGCGGGTAGTAAGTCAAGAACTCGGCGCATAACTGTGGCGTGGCAGAGCCTGTCACCTAAGTAATTGTCACGGAGGTCTCGGTGAGCGTCAAGCTGGATCACGAATACATCCTCAAAAGCTTTTAAGGTGAAGTAGGAAATTGTGTGTTCCCCACCCATAATCGCCGGAATCTTGCCATCCGTCAGAATTTTCTCAACGACGTTGGTAATTCTACGCCCGGTTAGTTCAAGGTCCGCAGGCGTGACTATTATATCTCCAATATCGGTGATGTTGATCTTTTCGAAAACGTCAACGCCAGCTGACATTATATAGGTTTCAAGGTTCGCTGAGGCTTCCCTTATTTTTGCAGGGGCGAATTTGTAGCCGGGACGGTAGCTGGAGGTGACATCTACAGGTGCGCCCAAGAAAACGATTTGGGATTTTTCATAGGGGAAATCGAAACCACCAAAGCCAGGTTTCACTGGGATTAAATCTTCGAATGACATCTTGCTCACGAATCCTCCCGACTGCGTTTAACCTTATAGGGGCAAAGATTTTTAAGTCTGATACCACGGTAAACCTCTTGAGGGATGGCATGCCAAAAAGACTTTATTTCTTTGATGAGGGCGACGGCAACAACAAGAGGCTGTTGGGGGGCAAAGGAGCAGGGCTGTGCACGATGGCCCAGCTGGGATTGCCGGTTCCTCCGGGTTTTGTGATTACCACCGAAGTTTGCCGGGAGTACTATGAAGCCGGAGGAAGGCTTCCGAACGGTCTAATGGAAGAAGTCGTGCAGGCAATGAAAAAGCTTGAAAAGATAACTGGCAAGGGTTTTGGTGACCCCAAGAATCCATTGCTGGTTTCCGTGCGGTCTGGATCCATGTATTCAATGCCAGGCATGATGGATACAATACTTAATCTCGGTTTGAATGATGAAACCGTTGAGGGCTTGGCCAGGCTTACGAACAATGAGAGATTTGCCTATGATGCTTATCGTCGTTTCATCCAGATGTTTGGAAAGATAGTCTTGGGTGTTGATGGTAAGAAATTTGAGGAAATTTTTGAGAGGCAGAAGGAAAGGGTAGGGGCTAAGTTTGATACTGATTTAAAAGCCAGCGACCTCAAAGAAATTGTTAGCAAGTTTAAAGAGTTAGTAAGAAAGGAAACACATCGAGATTTTCCAGTTGATCCTTACACACAGCTTGAGCTGGCCATCGGGGCGGTTTTTGCTTCATGGCAAAACAAGCGCGCCGTTGAGTATCGGAGATTTTACAAGATTCCAGATTATCTCGGAACCGCGGTTAATGTTGTAACGATGGTCTTTGGTAACATCGGGGAGGACTCAGGAACTGGTGTGGCCTTCACGCGTGATCCATCAACCGGTGAGCACAAGCTTTTTGGCGAGTTCCTCTTCAACGCGCAGGGCGAAGACGTGGTCGCCGGCATCAGAACTCCGCTCAAGATAGAGGATTTGAACCGGAGATATCCTTGGATTTACAACAGGCTGGTGGAGATAGCGGAGAAACTGGAGCGCCACTACCGGGATATGCAGGACATTGAGTTCACCGTGGAGCGGGGCAAGCTTTACATGCTCCAGACGAGAGCCGGCAAAAGAACCGCTCAGGCTGCGGTCAAGATAGCGGTTGACATGGTGGTCGAGGGTCTGATTAGAAAAGAGGAGGCACTGTTGCGTATCGAACCCGCCCACGTTGAACAGCTTCTCCACAAGCAGGTTGATCCCAAGGCCAAAGTTACGGTTATAGCGAAGGGTTTAAATGCCAGCCCAGGGGCAGCGGTGGGTAAGGTGGTGTTCGATTCTGAGCGGGCCAAGGAAATGGGCAAAGCTGGTGAAAAGGTTATTTTGGTGCGCCCGGAAACAAGCCCCGATGATGTTGGCGGCATAATTGCTTCACAGGGTGTTTTGACATCCAGAGGTGGGGTCACTAGCCATGCGGCCGTTGTGACAAGAGGACTGGGGAAGCCGGCGGTCGTGGGCTGTGAGGCCATAAAAATAGATGCTGAGGCCCGCCGTTTTGAGGTAGATGGGATCGCTGTTAAAGAAGGAGATCTGATAACGATAAACGGGACCACTGGGGAGGTTATCCTCGGTGAGGCCCCCCTGATTGAGCCGAGGATGTCACCCGAGCTTTTGACTATTCTCTCCTTTGCCGATGAGGTGAAAAAGCTTCAGAACTGGGCCAATGCGGACTACCCGAGGGACGCTAAAAAGGCCAGAGAACTTGGAGCTCAAGGAATAGGTCTCTGCCGCACCGAACACATGTTTTTTGAAGAGGACAGGCTGCCCCTCGTGCATGAAATGATCTTGGGAAAAACTGTTGAGGAAAGGAAGAAGCCACTCGAAAAACTTCTCCAGATTCAGAAGAATGACTTTAAGGAAATACTTGAGGTCATGGACGGTCTTCCCGTGATAATAAGATTGCTGGACCCACCGCTTCACGAGTTTTTACCTAAGTATGAAAAATTGCTGGAGGAGGTTATCGAGCTCAGGCTTAAAGGCACCGATCCCGATGGACTCAAGAAAAAAGAAGAAATGTTGAAGAGGGTCGAAAACATGCGCGAGGCCAATCCTATGATGGGCCTTCGCGGCTGCAGGCTTGGCATAACCTATCCTGATATCAATGAGATGCAGGTCAGGGCAATTTTTGAGGCGGCCTGTGAACTGAAGCGGGAGGGTAAGGATCCAAGGCCAGAGATAATGATTCCGCTGGTTGGTCATGTTAACGAGCTGAAAGTCGTTAGGGAGCAGCTGGAGAAAGTTGCGCATGAAGTGATGCAAAAGCACGGAGTGGATCTGAAATACAAGTTTGGTACTATGATAGAAGTTCCTCGTGCGGCACTTACTGCTGACGAGATCGCAGAGTACGCTGAATTCTTCTCCTTCGGAACAAACGATTTGACCCAGATGGTTTTTGCTTATTCTAGGGATGATGCTGAAGGTCGGTTCCTTTTCCAGTATATCGAGCGGGGGATTTTGGAAGCTGATCCCTTCCAGAAGCTGGATCAAAAAGGCGTGGGGAAGCTCATGAAGATAGCGGTGGATTTGGGCAGAAGCAAGAGACCTGACCTTGAAATAGGAATCTGCGGAGAGCATGGCGGTGACCCCCAATCGATAGAATTCTGTCACGAGCTGGGGTTGAACTATGTCTCCTGTTCTCCCTTTAGAATACCAGTGGCTAGGCTGGCAGCTGCCCACGCCGCGCTGAAGTCAAAGGAGCCTGAGAAACAAGCATATAGCATGGCCTAGGCTGAAATAAAATATTATTCTGTAATTGGTTGTTCGACTTGGCAATTCTTAATTACGTTGATGGTATAAATGCAATCCCAGCCATTGGGATAGATGGTGATGCTAATGGGTAAACTAGAGAGCATGTTGAGCCCCAGGGTCGTGGCTTTGATTGGTGCTAGTGAAAAAGAGGGGACGATCGGTAACCAAATCATGAAAAATCTTCTGGCTGGAAAAGAGAAAAGGAAAATTTACCCCATAAATCCCAATTATCAAACAGTATTGGGTTTAAAGTGCTTTGCGAGCATAACCCAGGTTCCGGAGCATGTAGATTTGGCCGTGATTGCGATACCGGCCAAAAGCGTTCCAGCCGTTGTTGAGGAATGTGGAAAGTGCGGCGTTGATGGCATCGTCATCATCTCCTCAGGATTCCGGGAGGCCGGGGAAGAGGGAGCAAAGCTGGAGCAGGAAATAAAGAAATTACAGGAAAGATATGGGTTCAGGGTTCTAGGTCCCAACTGCCTCGGGTTTATTCGGCCTCATGATTCGATTAATGCTACTTTTCTGAGAAGCCAGCCTGAGCCTGGAGAGATAGCTTTCATTTCACAGAGCGGGGCTCTTGGTTCCGCGATCTTGGATTGGGCGGTCAGCACCCACATCGGCTTCAGCATGTTCGCCTCGTTGGGCTCGATGCTCGATGTGGATTTTGGTGACTTGATAGATTATCTAGGGGAAGATCCACGCACGCGGAGCATAATCATCTACATGGAAGGGGTTGGTTCGGCTAGGAAGTTTATGAGCGCCGCCAGAGGGTTTGCCAGAAACAAGCCGATCATCATTCTCAAGCCCGGAAAGTATGCCGAGAGTGCTAAGGCGGTAAAATCACACACTGGGGCGCTTGCCGGTAATTTCGAGGTCTACAGAGCCGCATTCAGAAGAGCTGGCGTGTTAAGGGTTGATGAGATCGAGGACCTTTTCAACTGCGCCAGCGTGCTTGATTCAAGATATCTGCCGGCAGGGCCGAACATCGCTGTGATAACCAACGCCGGTGGCCCAGGGGTGATCGCCGCCGATGCTATCATGGATAATTTTGGAGAAATAGCCGACCTTTCCGACGAGACCATAGCCGCCCTGAGCAAAGTTTTACCGCCGCAATGGAGTCGGGGCAATCCTGTTGATATCCTTGGAGACGCCGACGTTGAAAGATATAGCAAGGCGGTGGAAGCCTGCCTTAACGATCCCAAAATAGATGGCATAGTGGTCCTTTACACCCCCCAGGGTGCTGCTAAGTCCACTGACTTGGCCAAGAGGATCGTCGAGATCGCCAAAAAAAAGCTTAAGCCCATTTTGACGGTTTGGATGGGTGAAAATGAAGTTGAGGAGGCAAGAAGGATATTTTATGAAAACGATGTGCCCACTTACCCCACCCCGGAAAAGGCGATTAAGACCTACATGTATATGTACAAATACAAGCGTAATTTGGAACTCCTTTATGAGACACCTGAAGAGCTTTCTGTTGACCTCTCCCCGCCGAAGAGTCACCTAAAGCTTATCATCAGAAGAGCCGTTGCTGAGGGAAGAACCAATCTGACTCAGGCAGAAATCGACAAGTTTTTCGATGCTTATCGGATCCCGAGGCCTGAGGCCCATCTGGCAAAGAATGAGGATGAAGCCGCTGCCGCCGCTTCTCGCTTGGGTTACCCAGTGGTCTTAAAGATCGCTTCCCCGGAGATAATTCACAAGACCGACATTGGCGGGGTGGTCGTCGGAATAAGCTCCGAGGAAAATTTGAGGAAGTGTTACCGGAATTTGCTGGAATCGGTTAAGAACGCTGCGCCGAAGGCTAGGATTGATGGCGTCTACGTTCAAAAAATGAAGAAGTTTGATTATGAGCTGATCCTCGGTGCTAAAAAGGACAAGGACTTTGGCTCAGTGATTCTGTTCGGGCAAGGGGGAATAGGTGTTGAGTTTTACCGGGACTTCTCGATAGCTCTGCCCCCGCTGAACCAGACGTTGGCTCGAAGGCTGATGGAGGAGACCAAAATTTACCGCGCTCTATCCCACGGTATAAGAAACAAGCCCCCTGTGGATATGAAGGCACTCGAAGAAATCGTCGTCCGGTTTTCCAACTTGATAGTGGACTTCCCCGAGTTCGCTGAGATCGATATAAACCCTCTTGCAGCTTCAAGGGATGACATTACCGCTCTTGATGCTCGGGCCACCATCGATGTCGAGGCGTTAAAACAGACCGACCCCCACGCGCACCTTTCCATATTACCTTACCCCACGAAGTATGTTGTTCCTTGGAGGTTGAAGGATGGCACCGAAGTTCTTCTCAGACCGATAAGACCAGAGGATGAAAAGATCGAATATGAGTTCATCAAAGGGCTTTCTGAGGAGACGAGCCGGTTCAGGTTTTTTAGAATAATAAAGGAGCTGTCTCATGAGGATCTGGTGCGCTTCTGCAATATAGACTATGACCGGGAGATGGCGATAATCGCGGAGATCACAGAGGCAGGCGTGAAAAAGGAGATTGGGGTGGCTAGGTTGATCACCGAGCCGGGCAAAAAGCGCGGCGAGTTTGCTATTGTTTTAGCAGATAAGTATCAGGGGAAGGGCTTGGGCACGAAACTGATGGACATGCTTATTGAAATCGCGCAGGAGAAGAGATTGGAGAGTATCTATGGCATTATCATGCGAGAGAATAAGAAGATGATCCGGTTGGCGCAGAAGATGGGCTTCACTATCAGACCGTCTGAGGAGGGATACGTAGCCACCTTGGATCTCATCTGAGGTTACTTCTCAACCTCGATTTCTATTTTCTTCCAGTCCTTTTTTATCCCGCGAAGTGAGGTCACCGCACCGATTATAGCACCGCTTAATATTTTCACGACGAACTCGTTCAGATCGATCTCCTCACCATCAACGGAGAGCTTAACTTTCACATTACCACCAATTTTGCTTCAACGTCAGGATAAAAAGAAATTGCCAATCTTGAGTCTTGTTTTGTAAATTTAATAAATAGTAAAGTTTAAATAACATAATGTAATTAATGTTTTACTTAAGGGAGGGGAATGAAAAACGGTTACAAATCATATCGTTTGGCAGTAATGGGGGTTGTTGGAATTTTCGTTGCTTTATCTGCACTCTCAGGCGAATTTTTAATAGCTCTGTTTTCAGTAGTGGCAGGCCTGCTGTTTTTGTTTTTAATCCGAAGTAAAGCTGAGCCGGTGCTGGTTGATGAAAGAGCTTATAAAATAAGTGAGAAGGCATCCAGAAGGACGGTTCAGATTGTTAGCATAGCCTCTGCAGTGGTTGGTCTTTGCTTGGTTAGTTTGAGCAGGATCGGATATCCAGAGCTTTTAGAGGCCGGCCTCTCGCTTACCTTTTTTTCGGCGATCTTGATGTTGGTGTATGTCATGCTCTACCGATACTATTCCAAAAAATTTGGGGATTAGCAGTCATGAAAAATAAACTCAAGGTTTATCGGGCAATGCACGATTTAACCCAAGAAGATCTTGCGGAAAAGTTGGGCGTGACGAGGCAAACCATTATCGCCATTGAAAAAGGGAAGTATGACCCTTCGTTGCTTCTGGCATTTAAGATAGCCCGATTTTTTAAAGTTAAGATTGAAGATATCTTTGTTCCAAATGAAAACGAAAAATTGTAATTTTTAAATTTATAGTCCCGCAGCAATTTTGCGGAGATTTACCGCGGAAACCAACAATAATTTCATCATTTGTTTTGGACCGCTTAGATCTCACATAGGTGCGGGGGAGGGGATTTGAACCCCCGAACCCCTACGGGACTGGCTCCTGAAGCCAGCGCCTTCAACCTGGCTTGGCTACCCCCGCTCGTGAAAATCCTTTCACAGCAAAGCTTTAAAGGTTAGCAGCAACCTTTATCAAAAAACGAGTAGATTAATTTAGTGGTATTATGCCAGAGATTGACATAGTCTGGTGGATAGTGGCGAGCATCATCTTCTTTGCAGTGGTAACTCTCCTCAGCCCGCAGATGATGTGGCTTCAGGCGCGTGCTGGTCTTACCCAGATGAAGAAAGCAGTTGTTGAACTAGATAAAATGGCCAAGGAGAGCAAGAAAACAGCGTTGAAGGCGATAATAAAACACGGTAAGCCAAAGCAAGATGTGGAAAAGGAGTTCAACGACTTTTTGGACTTCTTCGCCATCGAGCCGGTCAGCGAGGATCCAGTTGGAGTCTTAAAAAGGCTGGAGCACATCCTCGATGTAAGAAACAAGCGTTTCAAAGATGCGATCGCTAGGCTGGCGCCAAACGCCGACCCTGAAACCGCCGCCAACTTGGAGATGGCGATGGAGGGCGCGATGGCTAACTACACCCTTTATCGGTTGGTCCGTCACTTCTTGGTTTTAGCCGAGAAGACGAAAAACATCCAGATCGTCATGTTGGTTCAGATGAATATTCCCTTCCTGAAGACATTTGCCAAGGCCTTTGTCGATGCCACTAAGGCGTTCGTTGAAGGCAAGCCGATAGGTGATGGTGTCGGGCCACTAACTGTGGTAAAACTGGTTAAAGAAGCTAAATTTTACGAGCCGGTGGAGGACACCGTCTATTCCGAGACTGAGTTCGAAGGGCGGAAACTTCTCATCGTAAAGGCCAAGGGTCCAGGGGGCAGAGTTGGCAAGCCAGGCGAGCTGATAGCCAGATTGGCGAAAAAGCGAAAGGTGGCGCGAATAATCATGATCGACGCGGCTGGAAAGCTAGAGGGCGAGGCCAGCGGCGATGTCGTTGAAGGAGTTGGTGCTGCTATCGGCGGCCCTCCAGTTGAAAAATACAAGATAGAGGAAATCGCAGTAAAACGAAAGATACCCATCGACGCCATCGTGATCAAAGAGTCCTACACTGAGTCGTTAAAGCCGCTCAATAAGAGGCTGGTACGCGGAGTCGACGAGGCCGTGGAGCGGGTCAAAAATGCCATCAGGTTGCGCACCAAGCCGGGAGACACAGTAATCGTGGCCGGAATTGGCAACACCATTGGTATTGGGCAGAGTGTCAAAGATTTACCCACAGAGTTCCCCACCCCTCCAGAGGAGAAAAAGGATGAGATCGAGTCAACTTATCTTCCGGTACGATGATGTTATTTAAATAATGGAGTTCATATGTCGTGGAGTGGTTTAGATGAGGCGTTACAAGCACCTGGCGGAAGTCCAAAAGCTGATGTGGGAACCAGAGCACATCAGGAATATCGGCATAGTCGCCCATGTCGATCACGGCAAGACAACGTTAACGGACTCCCTAGTCGCCGCTTCAGGGATAATAAGCTTCGAACTTGCTGGTGAACAACTTTTCACGGATTTTTTGGACATCGAGCAGCAGCGGGGTATAACCGTTCAGACTTCCGCCGTTAGCCTCTCCCACACCCTTGATGGCCAAGAGTATCTGATCAACCTTCTTGACACCCCAGGACACGTGGACTTCAGTGGCGACGTAACCCGGGCCCTCCGCGCGATCGATGGTGTCATCGTGGTGATGGATGCCGTTGAAGGCGTCATGCCGCAGACGGAGACGGTGTTAAGGCAGGCGCTGAGCGAGCGGGTGCGCCCAGTCCTTTATATCAACAAAGTCGATCGCCTCATCGATGAACTCAAGCTGACTCCAGAGGCGATGCAAGCCCGCTTTGTCAAGCTGATAACTAAATTTAACGAGCTAATAAAGCGATACGCCCATTCAAGCGTCGCCGATAAGTGGTTGGTGAACGTTGAGGCAGGGTCGGTTGCCTTTGGTTCAGCCAAGGAGAAATGGGCCTTGTCTATCCCCCAGATGAGAAAGAAGAACATTAGCTTCAAGGACATCATCAGCGCTTATCAATCGGGAAACCAAGCTGAACTAGCGAAGAAGAGCCCAGTCTATGAGGTTATCTTGGATATGGTCATCAGGCACCTTCCCAACCCTAAGGAGGCCCAAGCCAGCCGGATTCCGGTCATCTGGAAAGGGGATCTCAACAGCGAACTTGGACGTGACATGCTGACCGCAAACCCCCATGGAAAGATTTGCATGGTCATTACTGACATTATCGTTGACGAGCAGGCTGGGGTGATATCGACCGGCAGAGTTTTCTCAGGCACCTTGGAAAAAGGTAAGACCGTTAAACTGGTGAGTTCGGGGCAGGAAGCCCGCATCCAGCAGGTTAACGTTTACATGGGGCCAGACCGGGTGATGGTTGATAAGGTTCCGGCCGGCAACATCGGTGCGATAATTGGGATGAAGGACGCCTTTGTTGGTGAGACTTTAATTGAGGTCGGCGTCGAGGGTAAAGGATTTGAGGAGCTCAGATACATAAGCGAGCCGGTAGTAACGGTGGCGGTCGAGCCTAAGAATTTCCAAGATCTACCTAAACTTGTTAACGAGCTGAAGAGGATATCCCGTGAGGACCCTAACGTCAAGGTGAAGATAAATGAGGAGACGGGGGAATACCTCGTTTCCGGGATGGGTGAGGTACACCTCGAGATAGTTGAGTACAAGCTGAAGCAGGCTGGTCTGGAGGTTAAGACGTCAGAGCCTATCGTAGTTTATCGTGAAACCCCGACCAAAAGGGCAGGCCCCGTTGAGGGTAAATCTCCGAACAAACATAACCGCTTTATGATTGTCGTTGAGCCGCTGGAGCCGCAGGTCATCAAGGCCATTGAGGAGGGAAAGATCAACGACAAACAGGAAAGGAAAGAACGTGCCAACCTGCTGAGGGAGTTGGGTTGGGAGACGCATGAGGCTCGCAATATCGTTACTATAATAGGCCCCAACGTTCTGGTGGACGCGACAAAAGGGGTCCAGTATATGAATGAAGTTGAGGACTATATCATTGAGGCCTTTAAGGAAGTGGTTGAGGAGGGCCCCATCATGCGGGAACCAATGCGTGGCTTGAAGGCCATGATAGTCGATGCTTCTTTACATGAGGATTCAGTGCATAGGGGCCCAGCACAGATAATTCCAGCTGTGAGGCGACCGATACAAGCCGCCATTCTTCTGGCAGAACCGACCTTGCTTGAGCCCTTGCTCAGGCTGGAGGTGCGCGTTCCTCAGGAGTTCATGGGTGGGGCTACCAAAGTGATTCAGGGCCGCCGGGGAAGGATCTTGAGCATGGAGGCTGAGGAGGACATCACGATAATAAAGGCATTACTGCCTGTGGCCAACTCGTTTGGTTTGGCCGCCGATCTTCGTTCGGAGACCGAGGGCCGGGCCATTTGGGCAACCGAGTTCGAGAAGTTCGATGTCACACCAAAGGAACTTCAAGAGCAAATTATCCGAGACACACGCAAGCGCAAAGGTCTGAAGCCGGAGCCACCAAAGCCCGAGGAATTCATGGAGAAGTAAGTAGGTTGGTAATCTCACCCAAGTCCTCAGGAGTCAGTTCTGGAACTCTGGCTTCCAGAAATTTGCCAGGTAGAGTACTACCAATGAACGATTTTATTTCGTTTTTAGTCATTTTCGTTTTTGGAAAAATTTCCGAAAAAGAATGCAGGAGCGCGTTTCTGACCCGTTGATTCCGGTGCTGAAATAAGGCCCGGACAACCCTCGAGAAGAGTTGTTCATCTTTGATCTCAAACGGGGGCTGACGGGGTTTCAGGCGGACGATTGCCGAGCTAACTTTGGGCTGGGGGAAAAATGCCGAGGGTGGAACTTCATCCAACAATTCCGCTTTGGCTCGGTAGTAAACGTTGACTGTCAGACGTCCGTAATTCTTAGATCCAGGCGACGCAACTAGTCTCTCGGCAAATTCCTTTTGAAACATTAACACCGCTATATCAAACTTTAGCCCCAAGAGCTTGAATGTTATTCTTGAGGATATTGAAAAGGGCAGATTCGAAACTATTTTGTTAAATTCGGGCAGTTCCATCTCCAGAGCATCTCCTTGAAGAACTTTGACGTTGGTTCGGCCTTTCAGGCGTTCTTTCAGTATTCGAATTAATTTTTTATCTCTTTCAATGGCAGTTACGGTTCCAGCCGCCTCGGCGAGCATAACCGTTAGATTGCCAACTCCGGCTCCGATTTCCAAGACCTTGTCATTTTTTGTCACTTCAGCGTAATCAATCATTTTTTTCAGAATGGAGGCGTCGATGACTTGATTTTGCCCCAGCCGTCTGTCCAGCCATATTCCATCCCTACACAGGAGTCGCTTGGTTTCGGTTAGCATCAATTATATACTCCTCAGCAGGTATTTTGACATTTGGAGAGAAATGATTTCCGAATCATTCAGGGAGAGCAAGGAGAATCTTTTCAAAAAACTACAAACCGCTGCGTCACTGTCCCCAGAGTTGGAAAATGAGATAATTGAGGTGTACCGGAAAAGGGGCAAGCGTGCTATCGAGGCGGTAAAGGGTAGGCGCGTGATCAAGCGGGGGCAGCGCTGGTTTGTCAGAGGAAAGAACGATGAATACGAAGTTGTGAAGAATTTTTGTACCTGCAGCGACTACGTGATGAACATATCAACTGGGAAAGCGGGCGTGGATATGTGTTATCATGCCTTGGCTAAGAACATCTGCCAAGTGCTCAACTCTTATTATGTCGTTGAGCCAGAACATTAGTTTTGAAGAGGCGGTAGTTTGAAGCTGGTTATCAAGTTTGGCGGCGTTCCGGTCAAGGATGGCGAGAGTATTAAGAAGGATGCCGAGCTGGTCGTCTCTAGGCATAAGAAGGGAGACCAGATCGCGGTTGTGACTTCAGCCATGGCGGGAGTGACTGATCAACTTCTCGAGATAGCACGTAAGCTGGTAGAACCTCGATCCAATCCTAGAGAACAGATCCCAGAGTTCCTGCGGCAAATTTCAATCAGACATTATCAGGCTTGCCAGGACGCGATAAAAAATAAAGAAGTTTTGGGCCGAACTACTCGTACTGTCCGGGAGACCATCGACCTTTTGGAGCGAGCCCTCACAGGAATCTCTTATTTAGGTGAGCTGTCTCCGCGCTCTCAGGACCTTATCTTATCATTTGGAGAGAGGCTTTCTGCCCCCATCTTGTCCGGTTCCATAGAGTCGTTGGGTGTAAAATCAAGAGCGCTGACAGGTTTCGAGGCAGGGTTGATCACCGATGACCACTTCACCGAAGCGCGCCCCCTGATGGAAAAAGTCCGCAGAATTGCAAAACAGCGTATTAATAAAATGTGGGCCGCGAATGAGGTTCCGGTCATAACCGGTTTTATCGGCGGCACTGAGGATGGAGTCATAACTACCTTGGGGCGAGGTGGATCCGATTACACCGCCTCAATACTTGGTGCCGCATTGGGTGTTGATGAAATTTGGATAATGACTGATGTCGATGGCATAATGACCGCCGACCCCAAGGTTGAACCAAATGCCCGCGTTATCAAGACCATCTCCTATATTGAGGCCACAGAGCTCGCCTACTTCGGGGCCAAGGTATTGCACCCCAAGATGATCAGACCGGCCATGGATTCAAACATACCGGTCAGGGTTTTGAATGCCTTCAAGCCTAACCAAGGTGGCACTTTGATCATCAAGAAACCGAATCAGGTTAAGGACATCGTCAAGTCAATTACTATGAGTAAAAATGTCTCCCTGATAACGGTGGGCGGGGCGGAGATGATCGGTGTTCCAGGAGTTGCCGCGACGGTTTTTGACATCATTGGCCGAGCCGGGGTAAAGGTCCTGATGATCTCACAGAGTTCATCACAAGCCGACATAAGCTTCGTAGTTGATCGCAAGGAAGTGGACTTAGTTCTCCGCGCCCTCCGTTCAGAGTTCGAAAGGCGCAAGATTAGCTGGGATATTAGCTGTGAAAGGAACGTGAGCGTCATTGCGGCCATTGGTGCTGGTATGAAAGGTACACCCGGGGTGGCGGCCAGAGTTTTTGGAACCATCGGCCGGAGCGGAATTAACATATTGACAATCGCCCAAGGTTCCTCCGAGCTCAATATTTCCTTCACTGTGGATGAGCGCGACGCCGTGAAGGCCGTGAGGGCTCTACATAGCGAGTTCCAACTGGACAGAGCCGGTTGATGGGGCACTGGTTATGCAACGGGTTTCTCGAGCGGCAGTAATTTCTCCCCAGCTGAATCAGTAGTATATGGGCCTCGATTCTTCTACCCGGCGGAGTTGCCAGCTCAAGTTTAGCTTTCACTTCATCGTAATTGTCTTTGTTTTTAGCAAAGCCCAATCTTTTTGAAACTCTGAAGACATGGGTGTCGACTGGGATGATATCGTGTCCTGACCAAAAAGCCAGCATGATGTCAGCAGTTTTGCGCCCCACGCCTGGCATTGAGAGTAGCTCCTCCCTAGCTTCTTGGATAGGTTTTTCGAGAACTGGTTTTAGGTTACCTCGGTATTTCTCCAGCACCAGTCTTGAAATTTCTTTCAACCTTTTAGCTTTCTCTTGATAAAGCCCACCGACTTTTATCAGCTCCTTGATTTCATTAACCGTAGCGTTTGCCAGCTGTTCCGGGGTTTTAAATCTCGAGGTTAGGTTGCTGAAGGCGGCGAAGCTGTTGCGATCGTTTGTGTTCTGGGATAGCACCGTTCTGACGAGCAACAGAAAGGGATCTTCTCTAGAGATGCGCCAATGATTGAATACCTCGCCTAATTTGTTCAGGATTGCAGTCATGCGCCGCCGCTTAGTCTTTAAATTCTCAGCATGATTAAATCGGACTGTGGATAGCTTGAGCGTCATTGAAACCATTTACCTCATCTTCTTGATTGGTTCTTTGGCTTTTGGTTTGGAGGCCATGTGTTTCGGTTTTGGAGGCAAAATTTTACTCTTCCTGCGTCGTCGGAGAGGAACGATTTTTTTGCTCGCTTACGGGCTCGGTCTTGTTATAGTTAGTTTGGGCATCGGAGCTTCCATGTTTTTCAATCTGGAACCTATTTACTTCGCAATTTTGGTCATGTTATTTTCTCTGGTCGCAGGTAGAATTATTGGGGCTTTGGGCAACAGGTTGGCTGGAAGAACCACGCCGCCACCTTTACCAGAGTCCGCTGACGAGGAAATAAGGAAAATCGTCTCTGCTCGCGGGTATGGCCACCTTCTGGAAAGGTCTGGGCAGAGACGAAAAAAGCCCACTGTGGAGAAAAGTTGAGGTGTTGTGGCTGGTGTTTTTTATATTAGATTCTAAAAAACCTTTGGGCTGAAGGTGTTCAGATGATAGAGCTGGTGGTTTACGGTGTTGGGCTGGCTTTGTCTTTCTACATTGCTTGGTGTTTGGGAGCCAACGACGCCGCTAACCCCACCGATTGTGCGGTAGGTGCCGGAGCCCTAAGCATGAGAAAAGCCATAATCTTATTCGCTATTTTTGCGGCTTTGGGCGGTATTCTGTTGGGGCCGATGGTGATGAAGACCGTCGACCGAGGTTTAGTCGACAGAGAAAGTCTGAGTGTCGAGGTTTTGGCGCTGGGGAGCTTTTCAGCCTGCCTTTCAGCCGGGTTGTGGATAACCTTCTGCACCTACAAAGGCATGCCGGTTTCGACGACCCATTCGATAATCGGCGGCGTAATCGGTTTTGGCCTAGCGACCTCAACCCCGCTGAGGTTGGGGAACCTCTATGTAGTCATCGCAAGTTTAATCGCCTCACCAATTTTGGCGATACTCTTTGCGGCCGGGTTGTATTTCTTTCTGAAAAGGTATTTCCAACAGGAGAGGACGGAAAAGACAAATCTAGTTACGATTTCAATTTTGGTATTTATTCTCTCTTTTTCTGCGTTGCTAATGATTTTTTACCAGACACTCGGGCTGAGGTCGTTTGATGTTATTTTAATGACGTTTCCCGTCGCGGCCGTTTTATCCCCTGTTTTGGTTTACGTTCTCAGGGCCAAATGCGGCGGGTTTGGGGCATCCAATTTCCTTTATGCCCTTTTGATAATCGGCCTTTGTTTTTCCGCTTTTTCCTTCGGTGCCAACGACATGGCAAACGCCACCGGTGTTTTTGTGACGCCAACACAGAAGATAACCGGCAATCCGACTTTCACCACGATGTTTTTGCTTTCGCTTCTGGGCTCGGCGGGAATAGCGCTCGGAGCCTTTACGTGGGGATACAAGGTTCTGGAGGTCACTGCCTACAAAGTAACCAGATTGGACATACTGAGCGGTGCCGCCGCGGAGTACGCAAACGCAATCGTGGTTTTTCTCTTCACGGTGTTACCTTCACTGCTTATCGGTTTCGGCCTACCGATATCCACCACCCATGCCTCGGTTGGTTCTCTGATTGGCGTTGGTCTGGCCACGAAGGGATTGATGGGGGTGAGCAAAGGCGTCACCGGCAAAATCATAGCCTTTTGGATTTTGACCATACCTGCGGTAATCTTAATTAGTATGTCTTTGTTTTGGTTAATTAGTAAAATGGCAGGGATATGATGGCCAAAGGACCGCTAACATGGATGGGAGAATCAAGGGAAAGAAAAATCCTTGATATCTGCGACGAACACATAAAAAGGATCGTCAAGACAGTTGCCGGCATGAACAAAGCGGTTCAAGCTTTTTGCGATCTGGACGCCAAAAAAATGGAAGAGGGTTTTCAAGAGGCTTTTAAGAGCGAGCGAGACGCTGATGTTATCAAGAGAAATATCTTGGAGGAGCTCTCGAAGGGCATCTTTCATCCGATAAACAGGGACGAGATAATCAGATTGACGATGACGGCAGACGAGGTCGCTGCCAATGCCAAGGCGGCCGCCAGAAAGCTGAAATACGTCGACGCTAAGAGACTCCCCAGCGATCTTAAAAAAACGATGAAGACTTATTCCACGGCAGTTTTGGAGACAGCTATCAGAACTCATGAAACCTTTATTTCTCTGGAGAGAGACCCAAAGGCAGCCGTGGCCCTTTCACATGAAGTTGAAAAATTGGAGGAGAAGATAGACGATCTACGCGCCGAAGAGCTGACTCCGAGTCTTTTGAAATGGTACAAGAAGGTAAAGGATATAGGCCAGTCGCTGCTTATGAAAGAAATTACAGAAAATATGGAAAGTATCGCTGATCTTTGTGAGGATGTTAGTGATATCATCAGATCTATTGCTATCAGTTACTCTTGATTTTCAAAGACTGAAAAGGCATCAATAGCAGCTCAATTTTTAGTTTAAGCCGAGTAACCGACTATTCTTTTCAGGTTTTCAACGACATCAGGGTTAACCAATGTGGAGGTATCTCCTATTTTATCCCTAGTGATCAGGGCTTTAAGGATGCGACGCATTATCTTTCCACTTCTGGTCTTGGGCAGCTCGTCAACGAAGAATATTTGCTTGGGCTTGGCTATTGGTCCCACCGTCTTGCTTATGTGTTCCACTAGCTCTTTGCTCAACTCTTCCGAACCCCGGTACCCGCTTTTCAATACCACGTAGGCGACAGGAACTTCTCCTTTCATGGGGTCGGGTTGTGGAACAACTGCGGTTTCGGTCACAGCCGGGTGTCGGTTAAACGCATCCTCTAGCTCAGCCGTGGATAGTCTGTGCCCGGCCACTTTCATGACATCGTCGACTCTGCCAGTGACGCGGATGAAGTGTTTAATTTTTCCCTTTTCCTTAATGTGGGGGGCATGTTCGTTGATCACATCCCTTGCGCCGTCTCCAGTAAAGTAGTACCTCTTTGGATATCGGCTCCAGTAGGTTTCGCGGTATTTGTCGTCGGCCTTGTAAAGGCCCCGCAGCATTCCCGGTGGCATCGGTGGAACCAGCACCAAGTAACCACCTTGCGGTGATGGGTTGCCCTCTTCGTCGACAATTGCGTTCCTAGTTCCCGGGAATGGTCTTCCAGAAACAGTTGGGATGAACGGCCCGATCCCTGGCAGACTCATCATCAATGTTCCTCCAGTCTCAGTCTGCCACCACGTGTCAGTAATTGGACAACGCCCGCCGCCAATGTTGTTAAAGTACCACAGCCAAGCCTCGCGGTCAATCGGTTCACCCACCGTCCCCAAAAGGCGAAGGCTGCTGAGATCGTGTTTTTTGGGCCATTCATCACCGGCCCTCACAAACATGCGGATGGCGGTGGGGGCGGTATAAAATATCGTTACTTTATATTTTTCTATAATCTGCCACCAGCGATCTATTGCCGGGTAGTCGGGTGACCCTTCATACAATATGAGTGTGGCACAGTTGAGCAGCGGTCCATAGCACAGATAGGTGTGTCCCGTTATCCAGCCTATGTCTGAGGTACACCAGTATATGTCGTCATCATGGATGTCAAATACCCAGCGCGTGGTCCAGTAGGCTTGGGTCAGGTATCCTCCAGTCGTGTGAATTACACCTTTTGGTCTTCCCGTGGTGCCGGAGGTATAGAGCAGGAACATCATGCTTTCGCTGTCCATGGGTTCTGGATCACAGTGGGTATCAGCTTCCTTCACCAGCTCATGCCACCAAAAGTCCCTCCCCTTTACCATGTTTACTTCATTTCCCGCTCTTTTGACCACAACGACTTTTTCAACTTTGGTGCCTTGGATTCCTTCATCTGCATTAGCTTTCAAGTTGACAATTTTTCCCCTGCGGTAGTAACCGTCTGCCGTTATCAATACCTTGGCCTCAGCGTCTTCGAGCCTGACTCTTAATGCATCACCACTGAAGGCAGAGAAGACGACGCTGTGAACAGCGCCGATTCTGGTACAGGCCAAAATGGCGATATGGACCTCAGGAATTAGAGGAAGATATATCCCTACTCGGTCACCTTTCTTAACACCGAGCTTTTTCAGCACATTGGCAAAGCGGCAGACCGCATCTTTTAGCTGTTGATAGGTGATTATTCTATCTGGCTCCTCAGGAGGTTCAGGGACCCAGATTATCGCGGGTTTGTTGCCCTTGCCCGCCTTTACGTGCCGGTCAACGGCATTATAGGAGGCGTTAATTTTGCCGCCGATGAACCACTTGTAGTAAGGCAAGTCTTCCTCGTAAGCTTTGTCCCACAGCTTGAACCACTCCAGACCCTCCCGCGCTCTGGCTTCCCAAAAAGCAACCGGGTCCTTATCAGCTTCTTCGTATATTGACGGATCGCTAACCCAAGCCCTTCGCTTGAGTTCCTCCGATGGCCACCAAACTTCTTTTTCTACAGGATCCTCGACTACCCATTTGATGCCTTTCATAGTATCTTCAATTATATACCATTGGTCTTTTAAAAACTTGACGGTGAAGTAAAAGACGAGTTCAGTTCTTTGATTAGTTCACCAACGATTTTGAACTCTTCAGCATAGGGTTTCAGATCCTCCTTCACAGCCCGCCAGAGTTCGTTCAGTCCCCTTGATTTTATACCTCTTTCTCGATACTTGATTCCCTGCACCATGATGGAGAGAAGATCGGCCGCGTGAACTAACTTCGATTCTGCAGTTTTTTCTTCCCTATACTCCTCCCATAGTTTCAAGTACCCTTCCTTTTCCGGCAAATCCTTTAACAAATCCACTAAGGCGTCGTGTTCCATTCGCTCTTTAGCCCTAGCTGGTTTCAGGTATTTCTTTGCCGTATAAGGAAAATCGGCCACCTCGGATTCAGCCCAATCGTGCAGTATAGCCATGCTGATAGCTCTTTCGCGGTTAACTTTTTTACCTTCCTTCATCAGTTCGTCGGCAAGGAACATAGTGATGCTGACCACCTCAAATGAGTGTTGAGCCACATCCTCGACATCCATGGTGGAAATGTCGCAGAAGAGCCAACCTGTGCGTGGGATGTTTTTTAGTCGGTTCAGCCTCAGCAATAGTTCGGTGAGTTTCATAGTGTTCATCTTTATTTTTTTACTATCATCAATTTTGCTTGTTTGACACCCCTTAGTCCCTCCAAGCGCTCCACGAGTTTTTCAATTTTTTTAGCAGGCCCCCTGACGACAGAAGTTTCCAAGCAGTTCTTATGATCTAGGTGAATGTGCTGAACGGTAGTTATTATTTCACCAGCGGAGTGCTGGATGTCAATTATGGCATCGGTCAACCCCCTGACATCATGCTCGTAGACCAAAACTAAGACGCCAGTAATGTAGCCCTTCAGATTCTTTCGATATTTATATTCAGAAAGGAAATCCCGAAGCGAATCCCTGACGGCTTCGGATCGGCTCGCGTAGCCGCGGGCTTTAAGGGATTCATCAAGTTCATCGAGCAACTTCTCCGGCAAGGTTAGGCTTACGCGAGTTATCTTTTCTGACATTTAATCCCACTTAATTTTTATCCATTGACGAATTAACGTTAACTGATTTTAGCAGAAATAGTTGCCATTCCGAGGCGCAAAGCAGTTTTTGGCCCCGTATATTTATAACAGAGCTTCCCGTTTGAAATCGATAGCTTTGGCAAAAAGATCACCATTAAAATTATCGTCCCTTTTCAAGGATTTTTGCCGTTCTTCTTGGATTTAATAACACTTGAAGATTTCTTTTGTTTTTAACCTCACCAGCTATTCTGCCGTTTTTCATAAGGTAAACACGGTTGCAGAGCTCCATTACCTCGAAGTCATGACCGGAAATTATAATTGTCCTGTTCTTCCCCAACTCCTTCAACAACTTGATGAAGCTCATTTTTATCCAAGGGTCGAAGGAAAGAGTCGGTTCGTCAAGCACCAATATTTCGGGATCCATGGCCAGCACGGTGGCTATTGCGATTCTCTTCTTCTCACCATAGCTGAGGTGGTGGGGACTTCTTTCCTCACATCCTTTCATCCCCACCGTTTTCAGCGCATTTTCCACCCTTTTTTTGACTTCAGACTCATCAAGCTTCAAGTTAACCGGACCGAAAGCCACGTCTTCATAAACCGTCGGCATAAAGAGCTGATCATCAGGGTTCTGAAACACTAACCCAACTATCCTCTTTACCTCTTCACCCCATTTGCTGATTTCCTTGCCGAGGATCATCACCTTTCCTCTCTGAGGCTTTAGAATTCCATTGAAGTGTAAGAGCAACGTGGACTTTCCCGAACCATTTGGGCCGAGTAGATAGACCTTCTCACCTTTTTTTACCCAGAAGTTAACACCGCGGAGGGCAACGGTACCGTCAGGATATTTGTATTGCAGGTTCTTTACTTCCACCGCCATCATAAGACCACCGCTATGAAAATCGTCAGCGATAAAAAGACGCAAATAAAAGAAATGTCGTAACCGCTCAGCTTGAGTTCTTTAGTTAGTTTTATTTTCCCGTCATAGCCCCGCGAACACATAGCCGCATAGACACGCTCTCCCCTTTCATAGCTCCTCAAGAAAAGAGTTCCAATCATATTTCCAGCAGTTTTTACTGATTGGAGCCAAGACGGACTGAAGGTTCTGGCGTCTCGCGCTCTGATCATCCTATCAAGTTCATCTTCCATGATAAAGACAAATCGATACATGAAAGAAAGAATCATCACAAAAACAGCCGGAATTTTTAACTTCTGAAAACCGTTTAGAAGCTTTGAAAATGGTGTTGTGGAGGTAAGCGCTATCATGGCCAGCACGCAGAGCCAGGATTTCACCAACACGTTTAAAAAAATCAAGGCCGCCGATCGGGTTAAAGTTAAGACACCAAGACTCAGCGAACCGCCGCCGTTTCCCAGAAAGGGCAGTCCAATCACGACTAAGCTGACGAACGGAATTATTATTGAAGATCTCTTTAACACGAATTTGATAGGTACTTTAGAGATCAGGATGAGCGATAACAAAACCGCCCCGTAAAGGACGAATTTTTGCCCCAGTGTTATTGGGGTAAAAACCACAACTAAGAGAAGAGAAAAAAATGCGATTATCTTTACCCGCGGGTCGAGTTTGTGAATCGGGCTTTTCAGGTTGCTGTATTGGTCAAGAAAGCTGTGTTTCATTTTTATCCTTTTTATCTTTTTAGTAACTTTGCCCAGCTGAAAGTAATACCAAGAATAATTAGGACTCCGATTAAGCCCGCAAGTGATGCGGCGACTTTTTCGTCCCCAATTCCTGGGATGACGTAGTCCGGTATCGGGGCTCGGATAACTTCTTGTCCTTCAGCCTTTTCAGCAAAGCCGTGATCTTCAGCTACTCTCTCAAGACCATCGGGTTCCGTGGAGGCAAAGAGTGATAGCACCGAAGCCATAAACAAGGCGATTATCACGCCAGCTACCCACCAATTTTTTCCCTTCATTCTTTCACCTATATTTTCGGCAGATTGAGCAAGTCGCTCCTTGTCTTCATGACAAATCCGATTACTGTCACTGTCATGGCTGCTTCAATAACACCGATAATGGAATGAATGCCTACCATGGCAGGAAGGGCTATCCAAAGTGGCGAGGTCCCGGAAGCTGCCAGTTCAAGGGCGCAGGCGGCGGATGCCAGAACCACCGAGATCCAAGAGGCTACGGCAGCTCCGATAATCACGCCTTTTGTTTTTGATATTTTTGTAAAAGCAAGATAGATGTAGAATCCAATAATTGTCCCGATTAATCCCATGTTGATGATGTTTGCCCCCAACGCTGTTATCCCACCATCTTGAAAAAAAATTGCTTGCACAGCAAAAATCGAGCTCATCACGATAGAACCAGCCAGAGGTCCGACGAAGACCGCGACGAGAACTCCTCCAAGCAAATGTCCGCTTGTACCTCCGGCCACCGGGACGTTTAACATCTGGGCTGCAAAGATGAAGGCCGCCAGAACGCCCAGCAAAGGAACGTGTTTGTCACTAAGTTTTTTGTTGGTTTTCCATACGGCGAAGGTAATGATCAAGACCGCCAATGCCCACAGAGGCGCCCAGACTTCCCAGCTTAGAAAACCATCCGGTATGTGCATGTTGATCCATTAGCAGTAATATTTTTATCTATATAAATATTATCAAAACCACAGTAGACGCATTTATCTGCCTGCGAAATTTTTGTTAAAAGATCAGCGTTCCAAATTTAGTTTGTTCACTCTGGCACCGAAAAAGGATTTAATTAAGGGGTTCAACTTTAATAGGGTGAGGGTGATGGAAGCTGGCGAGAAAAAACTTGTTGGGAAAGTGGTTCACTATTATTCTAAGATCAGCGTAGCTGTTGTTGAATTGACCGGGGAGTTGAATGTGGGAGACAAAATTTCTATTGAGGGCACCACCACGAACTTCCAACAGACCGTGGAGTCAATCCAAATTGAGCACAAGAATTTGAGTAGCGCCAAGGCCGGTGAATCGATAGGGCTTAAGGTTCAGCAGAAGGTTAGGGAAGGAGATTTGGTCTATAAAATCAGCTAGTTGAACATAATTTCTCGAGTTGTCCATCAGGCGGCGCTTTTCAGTTAGTTTTTATCAGATTTTGTGGACCCTAGATTGACGGTTTTAATTTGTCTGCGGTGTGACGAGGCCCGTTACCAGGTTTCCATTCAAATATCTCCTGAATTATGGCATAGGCGGCATAAGGAGGTATTATCCCGCGCTCGGTAACGATTAAGTCCACATATTCCGGAGGAGTTATGTCGAACGCAGGATTTCTTACCTTTAGCCCCGGATAACGTTTCAGGTTAATTATCTCGTTTGGATCTCTCTCCTCTATCTCCACCAATCGGCCGACCAAGGTTTCCGGATGAAACTTGTATGTTTCGGCGGCAACGAAGAATAAAACCCTTGCCTCATGGGCTGCCAGCGCGATGCTTGACGTCCCGATCTTGTTAACGACTGCCCCATTTGCCGCTATACTATCAGCGCCAACTATCACCTTGTCCACATCCCGGATGAAATGGCGCACAGCAGAGTCTATTATCATCGTCGTCGGGATCCCTTCCTTGAGCAGCTCCTTGGCGCTGAGGCGTCCCTGCCAGACCGGTCTCGATTCTGTCGTGATAACCTCAATATTCTTTCCCTGTTTGAAGGCGGTTTTTATTATCGACAGCGCGCACTCGCTGTTGCAGTGGGTTAGGAGCACATCACCGCTTGAAATTCGATTGGCTCCGATTTCACCGATTTTTTTCACAGCCTCCAGCGAATTTTTGATGAAATCGTCCGCGCGAGAGCAGATGGTTTTCTTCATCGTCCAAAGGTCAGCGCCGTGTGCTTGTTTTAATCCCAACAAGACGTATCTTATTGCATTGGGCAGAGAAACTGCTGTGGGTCTGGTTTCGAGTAGAATTTTGGATACCGTTTCCATCTCATGGGAGAATTCAGCAGGCGTTTTAACTTGAGACTCAATCGCGGCAATCTTCAGAGCTCTAGCGGCCGCACGGGCAATTCTTCCCGCGCCACGTATACGCATTGTTTTTATGTCCTGGGCTATTTTTTTGATCTTTTCGTTTACCATTTAAATCTGAGATTAAATCGGGTCGTCAGAATTAAAATCAATCGGAGTGGAGCTTGGCCAAGTTGCGCCTGAGCTCGGACAAAAATATCTGCCCGTCGGTTCTCCGGATGATGTCAGATTTTTCGTTTTGTTTTTTCAATTTTTCAATAAATGCCTCGATGCTCTCGCATTCGCTTGCTTCCTTTTCTATGAAATCTCTCAGTTCCCCAAGAAATGCGATATAAGGCCGTACCGATGTTAGGGACTCGATCATGATCTTCTTGTATTCCTCCTTCATCCCATCACCTAGGGATTGACAAGAGTTTCCTTGATAGTTTCCATAGCCAGAGTAGTTCTCACGCTCTTCACCGAATCAAAACACCTGATGTGATCGTCAACAAACTTGTTTAGCGTGTCCACATCTTTAACCCTCACTTTGATCATCAAGTCATGACCTCCTATGGTCCTGTGAAGTTCACACACCTCATGACGACGGGAAAGCGATTTGGTCAGTTCTCCAAGTTCTCGTGAGTCTGCATCCACGCTTATGAATGCTGTTACACCATATCCATATTTTTTCGGATCGATGACCGCCGAGTATTTTATTATCAGACCATTTTTTTCCATTTGCTTGATTCTTCTCCTCACGCCAGAGGGACTAAGACCTAGTTCTCTGCCCAGTTTTCGAAGCGGTGTGTGGGCATCCTCGGCCAGAATCTTCAGTAGTTTCAGATCCACGCTGTCCATTAAAAATCCCGGTCCACTCCGCGCTAAATTCGTTGTCATAATCTATTTAAATTTTTTTCGTTGAGTTGAATTACTTCCAGCTTTTTAGCCACAGGATGACAGGCCTCTATCAACATATTACCCCACAGGTTTTTGTCATTGAACAAGATAACTTGTTGGTAAAAGCTTCCCCAGCTTGTTAAGTAGCTCTCTAAGGACTCGGCAGTGGTTCTAGCAGCCTCAGCGTCGAGCCTCCTTGGCGTTTGATTCTGCGATAGTGGGTATATCTCTTCAAGTTCCTCAGGGACGACTCCAAATGGTGGGACTATCTTCAAAACGTGGGCGCCTTCTACATCTACCTTTGTGTCTTCACGTGGCCTCGAGAGTATGATCAAGGTGTCTAGCCGAGGTGGCGTATATCTGTCTTTCAACTTCTGTCTGTATCGAAGTACTTCTGGGCGTTTGATCGATTCATTGCCTGAATAGTAAAAAGCTGATTTTTTTGTTACCGGGTCAAACCGCTCTATAAAATCGCTGTAGTCCATAAATCTCCTGAGCGCTTCCAAGAGACTAGGATGTGCCCGGCATTTTATCTGGACATATTCCCACAACCTACCATCAACTATCGCCTGCCGAATTTTCCGAATCTCGCCGAAGGTAACATGAAGGTTATGGCGCGCGAGCAACTTAATTTTTTCCTCCCTAGTTTTACGTTTTATCTCCTCAGCGGTTGTGCTGGTGCACACCGGGCACTCGCATGGGAGAAAGACCAGCTCATCCAGGTGTAGCGTGCCCTCCGCAGTCATGTATCTTTCATCCCTCGCGAAGAGGATGTAAGCCGCCGAGTCGAAGAGATCGCACCCCATAGCTACGGCCAGCGACAGCATCATCGGGTGCCCAGCGCCAAAAAGATGAACAGGGCGGTCGAGCGGAAGATTTCTTTTCGCTGCCATGACTAGGTCCACGATTTCGGCGTATCTGTACTCGTTCAATAACTCCACAGGGCTGCCAATTGCGTGAAATTGGTAATCCAACTTACCTATCTCTCTCGCTGAATACTCCACCAAGTCGGTATAGAGGCCGCCTTGAACGGGACCACACCACATAACTTCAGGATTGGATCGAATTTGTGCCGCCTGTCTTGCCCTTTCAAGCGTAACCCGGACTGTTTCCGCAGCATACTCTCGTGAGGCATTTACTCCGGTAGGGATATCCAGTATGGTAGCGATGTCGGGTGAGATCAAGTCTTGGTATTCAACTATCTCCTCCGGCGGGACATCAATGTTTCCATAGCGAAGGATCTGGTAGCCGCCGCTGTCAGTCATGATCGGACCGTCGTAATCCAAGAGCTGATGAATTTTTAATGCGGGATTTTTTCCGAAATGGAGCATGGTTAAGTAGGCGTTGGTTATTATCAGCTCTGTGCCGAACTCTCGCTTCATGTCTTTGGGTTTCAGGACAATGTCGGTGGGATCAATGACTGGCATCAGCGTGGGTGTGGTAAAATCTCCGTGGACGGTGGAGACCCTACCAATCCTACCCATGCCGTCCCGCTTTAGTATCTGAAAAATGTAATCACCATATCTTAAGAGTTCGGCGGGGCAAAAATTTTTTGCCTGTTTTTAACAGACGGGGAACTCCCCTCTGGAGAGACATTTGGTGAACTCGTCAATTTTTTCCAGTTCCCTCTCAATAGTTTCAGAGATTTGTTTTTTCACGTCGTCCAGTTTAACGCCCGGCTCGGTGAGAACCCTTGCCGCAGCTATCGCGGGCTGGTCGATGGGGCTTCCTATCTGGCTTACGAGCCAAACGTAGACCTCTTTCAGCCCATTAACCTCGCGGTAAATCTCGCTGGCTATTTTGTGCGTCAGAAGGTTGTAGATTTTACCGACGTGGCTTACCGGATTTTTCCCAGCCGCAGCTTCTGATCCAACGTGTCTGTTTAATGGGATGACACCGTTGCTCCGGTTGCCCCTGCCGACTTGGCCTGAGTCGGCGCCATCGGCGCTCGTACCTAGAACGGTAAGGTAAACTCCATCTACTCCTCTTCCTCTAGTATCGAGTGTGTTGAGCTTGAGATCCACCCTTTCAAAGTTTGAGTTTTCTTCCACAAAATGACGGGTCCTCTCTAAGATTTCCTCCTTTTTCCTGAAGTAATCTTTCTCGTCCTTGACGTGACGGTCGACAAAGGCCATTCCGATCATCAGTGATAGATCGTTGTTTTTTCGGAACCCCATCACTTTAATGTCTTCACCGGATTCCGGGAATTCTTTTTTGAATTTTTTTGAGTTCAAATAGTGTTCTGTTTTGAGAACTATCTCCTCGGTTGGAGTCATGGGAGCATAGCCAACCGCTGCCGAGGTGTCATTGGCACTGAGGACTTTTCCCTTCCTCCTGAAGATATCCGTTAATGCCGCCGAACCCGGTTTTAATTCCACCTGATAGCGCATGTGTTTGTCAGGGTCAACGTATCTGAGGTTTTTCTTGATCCATTTTTTTGCCGCGTCAATCGCTATTTTGGCCACATCTATTTTTTCGCCTTCAACCTCATCGGTGGCCCGGTCGCCGAAGATCAAAAGCATGGGCTCCTTAACCTCGCCCCCGCCAAACCTCGTTTCCACCTTCCCCGCCACTAGAAGGGACTTGTCGGTGTTGTGGTGCATGATGGCGCCGAATCTTTTCAGGTATTCTTGACATAGTTCAACCGAAACACGGTCAAGTATAGAGTCGCAAATCGAGTCCGGATGCCCAATTCCCTTCCTTTCAACTATTTCCAAGTTTTGCTCCACGAGCGGTACCTGTTTGATTTCCTCAACAATTATATTTCTCATCAAGTCATGCCCCGTGAATTTAGATTTTAACAGGTCACGTTTATATTTATAGGTTTCTCAGATAATATAACTCATAGGAATGAAGGGTTTGTATGGGCATCATCAAGCCGTCTGAAGTCAGAGCCATGAGAATGCGCCTAGGGTTCAGCCAGTCGAAGCTGGCCAAATTGGCGGGCGTCACTCAGGCCTACATAGCCAAAATAGAGTCGGGAAAGGCGGATCCTAGATTTTCAACCTTGGAGAGAATATCGAAGGTGCTGGAGCAGGCGAGCGCGCCGACAAAGCAGATTTTGGTTGAACGAATCATGTCAACCCCGATCGTTTTCACCAGACCCAGCGACAAGGTGGCAACGGCCATCAAGACGATGAAAGCTCACGACATCTCCCAGTTGCCTGTTCTAGATCGGGATGTTCAAGTTGGTTCCATTTCTGAGACCAGCGTTGTACAGAGAATCGCTTCAGGGGAGAATATGTCCAGACTTCTGCGCCGCAATGTGGGTGAGATAATGGATAAACCTTTTCCCACAGTCCCCAAGGATGCCGACGTGGGTATAGTCTACTCGATTCTTGAGCATGCACCAGCAATCTTAGTCATGGATCACGGAAAACCGGCCGGGATAATCACCAAAGCCGATGTTTTCAAGTTGGCTGTGAAGCCTTAGTCTTTAAAAGTTTACACCTATTAAAATCAGTTGAATTTTATGGCCGAAGAAGTTAGGGACAGGATTGCCCGCTGGATAGCCGGCGACATCACTCTGTCGGATTCACCCGGACTGGCCATTAAACTGTGGCGGGAGAGGTTCGGCGTCAACCAGCCCGCTTTAGCCAAGGTGATGCGGGTTTCCCCTTCAGTCATTAGTGACTACGAAGCCGGTAGAAGAAAATCTCCCGGGGCTGCAACTATAAAGAGGATCGTTGAAGCGCTGCTGGAGGTCGACGAGCAACACGGCGGAAAAATGTTTCATGTTTTTTCTCAAGTTTTTGGCACCCAGTTACCTCCAGACGTTGTCCTTGAAATCAGAGAGTATACCATACCAGTTGACGGCAGGGCAATAGTCAAGGCCGTGGCGGGGGAGGTGGTGGCAAACAAGGACCTCTTGGATAGAAAGATCTTCGGCTACACAGTTATCGATAGCCATAAGGCGATACTGGCCCTTTCGGCCGACGATTTCAGGCGCCTCTACGGCCTGACTACTGAGCGCGCCCTTGTTTTCACCGGCGTGACCACAGGGCGGTCACCTTTGGTGGCGGTCAAGGTTATTGGGATAACTCCGGGCATGGTGGTTCTCCACGGCGATTTAAAGGCAGTAGATGAAGTCGGCGTAAAAATTGCGGAGATACTTAAACTACCCCTTGTTGTAGCAAAGGTTCCAACCGTTAATGAGCTGCTCTCAGAACTAAGAAAATGCTCCCCCTGAAATTTTAAATTTTTACGACAAATGACGTTGTTTTTAACGACAAACAAAAGCTTTTTAAACGGTTAAATCAGGGTAAAAAAGAATGGGATGGAATCGGGTGATTCAGGGTGAATGTTGGCATAGTGGGCTATGGTGTTTACATACCGAGGTACCGCATCCGGCTGGACGATATTGCCAAGGTTTGGGGTGAGGATCCTTTCAGGGTTAAGCAGAGTTTGATGGTGGAAGAAAAGTCTGTTCCTGCACCCGATGAGGATACTGCGACTATATCAGTCGAGTCGGCTCGGAACGCGGTGAGAAGGGCGAGGATAAATCCCCAAGATATCGGGGCTGTTTACGTCGGGTCGGAGTCACACCCCTACGCAGTAAAGCCCACCGCGACCATAGTAGCCGAGGCCATTGAGGCCACTCCGAACCTCACCGCGGCCGATATGGAGTTTGCCTGCAAGGCCGGGACGGCTGGGATCCAAGCCTGCGCCGGTTTGGTTGAGATGGGGCAGATAAAATACGGGATTTCTATAGGAGCCGATACGGCACAAGCGGCTCCAGGAGACGCCTTAGAATATACGGCCGCTGCCGGAGGCGGTGCGGTGATCATCGGAAAGAATGACGGTGAAGCGTTGGCGGAGATAGAGGGAACCTATTCATACACCACAGACACACCGGATTTTTGGCGCCGGGAGATGCGACCTTATCCTAAGCATGGTGGAAGATTCACAGGAAAGCCAGCTTATTTCAAGCATGTTGTTTCAGCCGCTCACGGCATTCTTCGTCAGCTGAAACTCACACCACAGGACTTTACCCACGCTGTTTTTCATCAACCCAATGGAAAGTTCCCCTATCAGGTAGCCGAAGAACTCGGATTTTCCAAGGCGCAGATAACCTGTGGACTTGTTGTCCCTAAAATAGGCAATACTTATTCAGGGTCCACGATGATAGGTCTGGCGGCAGTTCTTGACAAAGCCAAACCCGGCGACAGGATTTTGGTCGTTTCATACGGTTCAGGTGCCGGAAGTGATGCCTTTAGCATTCGGGTTAAGGAGGCGATAGAGGAAAAACGTGACTTGGCACCTAAGGTAGAGCAATTTCTCAACGATAAGATTTACATTGATTACTCAACATATGCCAAGTACAAAGGCCTTTTGGTGAGATGATGCGCGATGTGGCTATAATTGGCGTTGGGATAACCAAGTTCGGTGAACTCTGGGACCTCTCTTTCCGTCAGATGATTATTGAGGCCGGAGCCCGGGCCTTAGAGGATGCCAATATCGATGGCAAGCAGATAGACGCCATGTACATCGGAAACATGTCAGCCGGGCAATTCATCTGTCAGGAGCACATTGCCTCGTTAATCGCCGATCATGCTGGCTTGGTGCCAATACCGGCCACCAGAGTTGAGGCGGCCTGTGCTTCTGGTGGTTTGGCCCTGCGACAGGCGGTCATTTCAGTTGCCTCAGGGGTTCATGATTATGTCGTGGCCGCAGGCATCGAGAAAATGACTGATGTCATGACCGAGCAGGCCACTGGTGCCTTAGCAACGGCGGCCGACCAAGAATGGGAGGTTTACGCCGGGGGGACTTTTCCCGGACTTTACGCGCTAATGGCCCGCCGCCACATGTATGAATTTGGCACGACCGAGGAGCAGATGGCAATGGTGGCGGTCAAGAACCACAGCAATGCTTGTATGAATCCTTGCGCCCAGTATCATATGAGAATCACAGTTGAGAATGTTCTGAGATCCCCTCCTGTGGTTCTCCCCCTTAAACTGTTGGATTGTTCGCCAATCACCGATGGCGCGGCCTGTGTAGTTGTGGCACCTGCTGAGAAGGCGCGGAAGATGGATAGGGTACCCGTAATTGTTGCAGGCACGGGACAGGCCAGTGATACAATATCCCTCCACAGTCGGCAGTCTCTTACTGGTTTGAGGGCCACTACTGAGGCGGCTAGGATGGCCTACCGGATGGCTAGGGTCGGGCCGGATGATATTGATGTGGCAGAAGTCCACGACTGCTTTACCATAGCGGAGATCATGGCGATAGAGGATCTCGGTTTTTGTAAAAAGGGCGAGGGAGGAAAGCTGACAGAAGAAGGGCAGACTGAGATAGGTGGGAAGATTCCGATAAACACCAGCGGAGGCCTCAAGGGTAAGGGCCATCCAGTTGGAGCTACTGGGATCGCCCAAGTTGTGGAGATAGTTCACCAGCTGCGCGGGGAGGCGGGAAAGCGACAGGTTAAAGGTGCCGAGATAGGTCTGACGCATAACGTGGGCGGGACCGGTGGCACCGCGGTGGTTCATATCTTCAAAAGGGGTGATTGAGTGGCCGCGCCGCGATTCTGGAGGGAAATTCCAAATAGGTATAATCTCATCGGTACCAGGTGTGGCAACTGCAACAAGGTCTTCTTTCCTCCGCGCTACATCTGCCCGCAGTGCCGCAGGATGGGAAAACTTGAGCCCTACAGGCTGAGCCGCCGGGGCAAAATAATCTCTTATGGTGTGGTCCATGTGGCCCCGGAGGGTTTTGAGGATCAGGTCCCCTACGTTCTAGCCATAGTGGAGCTTGAGGATGGTCCTAGGCTCACGACGCAGGTGGTGGATTGCGACCCCAATGATGTGAAAATAGGAGATGAAGTGGAATTGACTTTTCGGCGCATAGGCTCCGATAATGAAGATGGAGTCATTTACTATGGTTTCAAGTTCAAGAAAGTCTGATGGAAAATTTTCCTAGGATTTGCCGAAAACCATAGGTTGTGTTTGATTAAATGCGTCTCGCGAACGTCAGATAACCCGTGTGGGCGATCATACGTGTGCTTGGTCTGGTGCAGTTAGCTTTTACTTCTATTTCTCTGACAAGACACTCGATCGTGCTGATGTTGGTGAAGCTAAATTTAGCAAATTCCCGGTATAGTCTTTGCAGATGTTCTACACAAGGCGTGAAGGCAGCGAGATATCCGCCCGGTTTCAGAGCTCGGTGGGCGTGAGGAAGCACCAGCTCTGGCTGTGGAAGGTCCAGTGTGATCAGATCCAGCTCGCTTTCATCAATACCCTGATAAATATCCTTGTTTTTTACCTTCACGATGTCGCTGAGCCCCGCCATTCTGATGTTTTCCTCAGCTATTTTGGCGAAATCTTCCCGCACCTCGTAGCTTATAACCCATCCGTTTGGCTTCACCAAGTTGCCTAAAAAAATGGATAGCGCCCCAGAGCCAGCTCCAGCGTCGACCACCCTGCTACCAGGACCAACTCCAGTATGGGCGACTATCTGTCCGGCATCTTTGGGTAGCATGATCTGTGGAACCCGGCGTAGCTTTTGCAGGAAATCCACAATTGAAGGTCGGAGCACTATAAAATCCTTACCAAGATGGGATTTTAACCGGGTTCCCGGTTCTTTCCCGATTGTTTCGGCTAAGTCAATCACACCAAATTTAGTGTGATGTTTTTGTCGGCTGGCCTGGACCAAGTATTTTCTGCCTTCTTCGTCGATTAGAATTATTCGCTCGCCTTCGGATATCATACATTTTCACAAGAAACTGTTTTCTTTTAATTGTTAATTCTTTCTGATGGTCCAACTTCTGTTTTAGGGCCATGGCCGGCAGGGTCTCGTAGGCCGTGGCATCAGGGCAATTTCCACAGGTCAAGGTAAATCAAGGGGAAATAGCCCTGTTTAAGGTGTTATTCTCTTTCTATCCCGCGGAAACAGCACGACTTCCCGAATGTTTTCGGCACCGGTCAGGACCATTGTCAATCGGTCAAGTCCGAGTCCAAAGCCGGCGTGGGGTGGCAACCCGTAGCGATAATTTAAAAGATGTGATTCAAAATTCTCCGGGTTCAGCCCTTTTTCCTTCATTTGTTTTATTAGCATTTCTTCCGAATGAATGCGCGAGCCTCCGGAGGCCAGTTCCAATTCCCCGTACATGAGATCAAAGGCGTCGCTCAGTTTGTCGCCCTTTGGCATGGTGTAAAAGGGTTTCACGGTGAGCGGCCAGTCGACAATGAAAAAGGCGCCCCCGACAATTTCAGCCAGCTTCTTTTCCGCAGGCGTGGGTAAATCATCGCCCCAGTTTAGCACAACTCCCTCTTGGCTTAGTTTCGCAAGTGCTTCATCATAGGTAATGCGTGGGAAGGGTTTCTTTGGGGTCTCCAAATGATGGTTAAGCACCTTAAGCTCCTCGGCACAGTTCCTCTTCACGCTGTCAAAAGCCCGCCAGACTAATTCCTCCAGTATTTTCATCACGTCATCGGCGGTCATGTATGCAGCCTCAATGTCTATTGAGGTCGCCTCGTTAAGGTGCCTCGGAGTGTCATGTTCCTCAGCCCGGAAGATTGGCCCAACTTCAAAAACCCTTTCAAATGCTCCAGTTAGCACCTCTTTATAAAGCTGGGGGCTCTGGCTCAGAAAGGCCTCTTTTTCGAAATAAGATATGGGGAAAAGAGCAGCACCGCTTTCCGTCGCGGTGGCCACGATTTTTGGGGTCTGGACCTCGATGAATTCTTGCGATATCAAATATTCCCTGATCGTCTGCAGCGCCTGGTTGCGAATCTTGAAGATCGCAATTGCTTCCGACCTACGAAGGTCTAGCCCTCTGGCATCGAGCCGAGTATCTAGGTTGGCCTTAACTTTGCCGCTTGGGTCTAGAGGTAGTGGCGTGGAGGCCAAGTTGAGTATTCTGATTTCGGATGGGACGACCTCGACACCTCGAGGCGCTTGTTTACCTCTAACGACTTTTCCCTTGATGGCAACCGAGGACTCCTGTGTAAGGGCATCCAGCTTTGAAAGTATTTTAGGATCAGTTTTTTTTCTTGTCGCCGTAATTTGGACTGAGCCACTGATGTCGTGCAGGATTAAGAACTTGATTCCACCTAGGTCACGGATGTCACCGACCCTCCCCATTAGGATGACCTCTTGGCCATCTAGTTCCTCGCGTATCTCGTTGGATTTATGAGTGCGCCTCCAGTTGCCAAGATCATCGAGCTGCATAAAATCACTACTCGAATATTATAGTGTAGTTTTTATTAGTTAGCTTGCTCAGAGCTGCTTCAAGTTTTTCCTTGTTTTTTGGCAAACGCCGCATGTGTTGTCGTGGCACCCTGACCCTGTATTCATCTCCGGATTTGGTATAGAGGATGTTAATTCCGAGCACATCGGCGGGCGTTAAAAGGTCCTGAATAAGTTTTTTCTCCGTTGATCCTTCTTCAACTATCCGAACCTTACTTTTCAGGATGTTTTCAAGTTCTTGAACTATCCTGCCTCTCCTTCCGATGAGAAGTGGTATCTGTCCGGCCCCAACCACCAGAATGATCAATCCATCGGAATCGACCGCGCGTTTGAAAATCAGTTGATCCAGTTCTTTATGTTTCTTTGAAAGTTCGAAAAGAGCCAGCGAGATGTTGAGTTCTAATTTTGATATCTTTCCCTCTTTAAGTTTCTGGCTACAGCCTTGGCAGAGGATGCCGCTCTTCAAGCATATTTTGCAAATCGGCGTCTGCAAGCTGATCAATAGTGATTAGTCTCCTTACCTTTTAAATTAATTCAAATAAAACACGCTTAGCTGTGGAGATTTGGGTAAAAAAATAAAAAGGCACGGAAAGAGTTTATTGCCCCTTTCCGAGCACTATCTCTATGGTTGAAACGTTTGTGGTGCCGCCTTCCGCTTGCATGGATTCGGTTCCTATTGAAATGTTTCGAACCACCATGTTCGGCAAAAATCTGTTTCTGACGATCTCTGCGACATCGACAGCTCTGCTAATCGCTTTACCTCGTGCCTTGAGGGTAATTTCGTTGATGCCCTGGTTGAACTGTGTGATTACTGCCAAAACGTAGTTCATCACTGGTTTCACTCCAATAAAAACCACATTCTCGGCGGTCTTTTGTTCTGCCATAGTCTTTTGCCTCCTTAGTCTGTTTGTAGTTTTTCCTCGTTTTGGAACCAATAAATACCTTTCGATGCCGAGGAATTTGGTTGAATAATTTTTTTAGCTACGCAGATTCCTAACCAGTTGAACCATCCGGCGTTCAATCCTATCCCTGATTTCTTCAACATTTGCGGCTCCTTTGGCCAGTTCATTGTAGTCAATTAGGTCATCAATCAGGATTTCTGCGGTTTCCCTTTCCAGAATTCCTGAGTAGATCGCCAGTTCAATCGTGTAAAATGAGCGCATTATGGCTTCTTGGCCCTTTTTCCACCTTTTCCAGGCCCCAGATCTTTTTATTTTGAGTTTTTTGGCAATAATTTCGAAAGTTGGGTTCTCAGACCAATAGTAGAGCAGCATTGCTTTCAAGGTTTTTTCGTCTAAATGTGATCGCTCCAATAGAACTTTTACTAGGAGGTTATCACGAAGCCAGTCTGTTGCCCTTGGCGTTTTTTCGGCTTCCAATGATGTCATCTCCTTGTTTCCTATTTTAGGAAACAAAAATAAATAGTTGCCGCCGAGAGTTTACCGGCCCTATCCGAACAGACGCCTCCAGAAGGAAACCTTGTTTGCCTTTTTCACCACTCTTTCATTTATTGGAACATCTAAAGCTGCGGCCAGGTGTAGCGCTTTGTCGGCGACCTTAAGCGCCAACCGTGGATTGCCATTGCTCAGCTTGTAAATCGCGTCAAATCCGTTAGGAGTTATCAAAGCGTCGTAATTCAAGCATCCGGCGGCCCTTAACCGCAGTTTTAGGAGGTCTTTTATAGTTTCTTTGTTCATTGGTTTAAGCTCTACGTATAGTTGGACTCTATCCCTGAGCGATGGAACCTTCTCCAAAAATCGCTGCATCTGATTTTTTTCTCCGTTGATCAAGATGGATATGTTTTGGATATCTGAAAGAACGCGCAGAAACTCACCTATTTCAAGCACATTTGCGCCGCTTTCCGGGATATCGTCAATTATGATGATCAGGCGCTCTTGGTGATCGTGGTGCCATCTTCTTAAAACGTCAAAAAGACTAGCGTCGTCTTTATCCACAGGCATTTCCAGCGCGAGCAGTATCGCCCGGATAATTTCTCCCGACGATTTGTAGGCCGCACCATGGACGAGGACAGGTATGGTTTGTTTGGAGGGATCCGTTATTGACAGGCTTTCTTCTCTTAAAGCCGAAACAATGAATTCGCAAAGAGTGGTTTTACCCATTCCCAAGTCGCCTGTGAGCACCCCAACTTTACCTTCTAAGAGTAATTGTTTAATTTTTCTGATGTCTTCTTGCTGTGTTGGCGCAAAAGAGTCAATTGATGGTATTTCAAAACTAAAAGGGTCTTTTTTTAGCCCCCAGCGCTGAATAAAGGCTTCAAAACGTTGATCTCTCCCGATTTTTTCATCAAAAGTTGTCATTTAATAACCTCAATCTGCATTTCAAAAACCCCATCTTTTTCAGTTATATAGCCGAGCGAATTCATGCGCTGGCAAAACATGTTTGCTACGGTTTCAGGACAACGGGCCTTTGCAGATAGGTCCTTGATAGTAAATTTTTTTAGAAGAATGGCTGCGGATAAAAGGTCGCCAAATGCAGAGCGGATAGCCAGCCCGGATGGTTCAAGAGCGTCGAGTATCGCGTATCGTGTCATTTCTTTGGGCTTGGGCGGCTGTTCAGGTATTTTTGGCTCTGGTGGTGCCGACTGCTGGATCTTTTCGGTTTTCGCGGGTTTTTCAATTTTTTCCTTTTCAGCTTGCGTTTCAGGTTCAAGAGGTGATGTTTCTTTTTTTGGCCCAATTTTGACTTTTATAGTTTTAATTTCTTCTTTTTCTTCACTTAAAGGAGTAATTTTTCCAATTATTCTTAAAATCTCGCTTTCTGGTATGAGTCGACGATTTCCTGGAGTGCGAATACACTTTATTTTTCCCTGTTTATCCCACCTTTGGATGGTTTTAGTACACACCCTAAGGATTTCTCTTGCCTCTTTCAGCGTATACATTTTTTCCATATGTCCACATTTGTCAATCTATGTCTAAATATATAAATTTAATTACATCTGTCCAGTTTTGTCTATTTTTAGATTTTTATTGGATCATGATTCCAATGTTCATCCTTTATAAATTTATTTAAAAGCATTTGGAAAGGCCAAAAAGCCCCCATTAATAATTTTTTAATGACAGTGAGCAGTTGCCCGAAGTCTCACGTTTTTATATGTCTATATTTGTCTATTGCCCACTTATGTACATATTTTTCTGAATATTTAATTTTCTATTTTTGTCATTATTTGTCAATTAATGTATATTAACATATTCTTGGAGCTGGGTCCCCGATTGGGGTTTCTAATAGTCTTCTACCTCCAACGCTGGTTTCAAGAATCACATCTCCAGGGTAATCTGCTATCACTTCACCTATTATTTTAGCATTTTTACCATATTTGGTTTTTTTAATTGCTTCCAGCACTAAGTCGCACTTTGCCGGTTCCACAGATATAACAGCCTTTCCTTCATTGGTGATTTGGAGAGGATCAATACCCAGCATTTCGCTAGCAGCCCTGACAGAATCTAAAATTGGGATTTCATTTTCCTTGATGATTATGCCCACTCTTGCCTTTTCCGCCATCTCATTCAAAGCTCCGTTTAGGCCCCCTCGCGTGGGATCTTTCATTGCGGTTACTCCACCCACCTTCAGAGCGGCCTCAATAGTTTCCCACAGGGGTGCAACGTCGGAGACCAAATCCGTGGCTAGATTTATCCCTTCTCTCTGAGCAATTATTGTCATCCCATGGTCACCGATGGTTCCCGTAACAATGATTTTATCTCCCGGTTTCAACCCCCGATCGGTGATGATTTTATCAGCTAGACCTACACCTGTGGTAGTTATAATCATCCCATCTAGCGATCCCTTTTCCATAACTTTAAAATCACCTGTGATTAGGGGACAACCAACTTCTTGGGAAGTGATGTTCATTGAGCGAAATATTCGTTCCAGATCGGCGATGGAAAATCCTTCTTCCACCACTATTGCACAGGCCATGGCGAGCGGCCTCCCCCCCATCATTGCCAAGTCGTTTATTGTTCCCGATACAGACAGCTTTCCGATATCCCCTCCGGGAAAAAATAGTGGTTTTACCGTGTGCGAGTCGGTAGTGAATATCAGGGTCTTGTCACCTAGGGAAATACTGGCTCCGTCGTCAAGAGCGTCAAGCCCCACCTCTCCGGCGCTTTTGAGGTTAATTTCCTTCAAAATGATGTTTTTTATGAAATCCATCATAATTTTTCCGCCAGCGCCGTGCGAAAGGGTTATTCTCTTCGACATATTATCGCTTTGATTTTCCACCATCCCGCTTCACCCGTTTTTAAAATTTCTTTCTGAAACATCCTTTCAGTAGGTATAATTAAGCCTTTTAGGTACAATTCGGTTTTGGTTTAGTATGCTAAAAAAGTTCGATTTTCACATACATACTCGATATTCGGATGGCACCTGCAGCCATGCCGAGGTGGTCGAGGCGGCAACAACCAGGGGTTTGGAGGCCTTAGCTTTCACCGATCATGGTCCTGAGCTCAGCGTTGGTGTGGGTCGGGAGAAAATGACGCAGATGCTCGAGGATATAAAAATCGTCGCTGAGGATGTCGAAACACCTGTTTTGGCCGGGATTGAAGCCAACGTGGTCAGCAGGTATGGCAGTTTAGATGTGGAGGATGATTTTGTCAAAAAAATCGACATTCTCTTGATAGGGATTCACGATATTGGGAAGATTCACTTGAGTGATAATGCCCATGAATACCTCTTCCGTGCAACTCGTGCGATAGAAAGACAAAGGGTTGATGTCTTCTGTCACCCGTTTTTCTTCAACGTAGATCTGCTGCCGAGCCTCTCGTGGGAGGAAATTGAGGGCTTCGTCGACCTAGCGGCGGAGAAAAATGTGGCGATGGAGGTTAACGTGAAATATAAAGTGCCTGACGATGCTTTCATCAGGCTTTGTCTTAAAAAGGGGGTAAAGCTCAGCATTGGTTCAGATGCCCACCGGATTTCAGAGGTTGGGAAGATTGATTGGGCACTTTCAGCACTGAAGCGGGTTGGGGCAAAGCGAGAGGATTTAATTTACGATAATTTTGTCAGGTGAAATTTTGGTCGTGGATTTGTCCTCATTTTTAAATCGGGCCACGCGGGTAGCGATCGTCGGCGTCGGCAGCGATTTGCGGGGAGATGATGCTGTCGGCGTTGAGATAGTCAGGAAGTTGCGTAACCGTATAAAGTCACCAAAAGTTTTGCTTTTAGAGGGTGGTGTGGCTCCTGAGAACTATACCTCTCAGATCCGGCGTTTCAGACCATCCCATATCATACTTATTGATGCGGCTGATTTCGGCGCTAGGGCTGGAGATATGATTGTTGCTGATCCCGAGGCCATCGCCGGTCGCCCAGTTTCCACACACACCATACCTCTTTCCGTGCTGACGGGCTACCTTAAGGAGCAGACGGGGGCGGAGGTAGTCTTGTTGGGGATTCAGCCAGGACAGGTCGGTCTAGGTTCAAAAATGTGCGAAGCGGTGAAAAACTCTATGAATATGGTTCTGAAAATTCTGACTGAGCTATTTAAACAGTTCTAATTAGCGCCTTATTTCTCGTACTGGTCCAAGAACTCGAAGTTCTTTGTCATCACGATCGTTTTCGTTGGGCAGGCCTCGGCACACTCTCCACAGTAGGTGCATCTGCCCAGCCAGATGACTGGGGTTTTAGTTTCCTTGTCGATGCTAATTGCCCTATCTGGACAGGCTCTGATACACTGCCAGCAGCGGATGCATTTCTCTCTGGTTATTGATGGCTTTCCACGGTAACCATCAGCGGGCTCTACCTTTTCATACGGGTACTTCACCGTGAAGGGCTTGCGGAAAAGGTTGGCCAGAACCTTGGGCAGTATTTTCACCATTAGGGCACCACCATCACGAGTATTAGACTGATTGCGGCGAGAAGTGTGCCAAAGGTCCAGTAGAACTTCAGTGCTTGGTCGATCCTCACTCTAGCCACGATGTTTCTCACTATCGTGGTCAGCATCACTATCAAGAATGTCTTGATGAGGAAGTCCACGATGGCTGGTATCTGTATGCTTCCAAAAATATATGGAGTTGGACCACCCAAGAAGAGGGAGACCAAAAGGGCAGCCACTGCGATGGTTTCCACGTTGTATGCGGTTCTCCAGATGGCCAGTTTGGGGCCAGAGTACTCAGTGAGTGGACCGGCGACGATCTCGCTCTCGGCCTCCGGTATATCGAATGGTGTGCGGAGCAGTTTTCCTTGGGCCGCGATGAGCATGGCTATAATCGCCGGCAGAAGTTTCCAGTCTAGCAACAGCCACCCGCTCGTCCTTTGATAGTTGATGATATCCGTCAGATTGAGAGTTCCAACTTTCACGGCTATGGTTGCAATCGACAGTATGAAGACGAACTCGTAGCCCAAGAGTTGTACGATGTAGCGTCCTGCTCCAGCGATGGCGAACGGGCTTCCGGAGGAATATCCACCCAGTATCATTGAGATGGCCGGAAGATTAAGCAGGTAAATGATAACGATGAGATCCGCAGTTAGCAAAAGCGCAGGCTGGGCCGAGACCACAGGCAAGAGTAGCATTACCGCCGCCAACGAGCCCAAGGCGAACAAAGGTGCGGCCGCGAAGACGGGTCTGATCGCAGCAGCAGGTGTGATGTCTTCTTTAGTCATCAGCTTTCCAAAGTCGAGGAATTCCTGCCATATCGGTGGGCCTATGCGGTGTTGCAGGTGTCCAGTCACCTTTCGGTCGATCCCAACGTACAGCAGACCGATTATGGAAGCGAAGAGTAGCCCGGGAAAGACAAGCGAGTTGTAAATGAACTGGAGGATATCGATAAAGTTCACTTGCGCCACCTCTTCAGTTCCTCCATGGTGACAATCTTGGCCTTGCCTGTGTTCACATCAACCAGAGTCACCCGATCGTTGCAGGCGAAGCAGACATCGAGGCTCCAGAGAACGATTGGGATTTCTGCCACCGTTCCCCCCACGAACATCGGTTTCAGGGACGGTGCTGAGGCGTAGGTGGGGGTTCTGACGCGCACCCGCTCAGGAATTTCAGTGCCGTTTGACCTGATGTAGTAAAGGAGTTCACCGCGCGGCGCCTCCACCCTCTGCACGGCCTCGTTGGGCGATATTTTCAGATCCACAGGCACCCTGAGTGGACCGTTCGGCATCTCCTTCAAGATCTGCCGCACCATTTTAACGGATTCTACCATCTCTCTTAACCTGACCATTCCCTTGGCCATGACATCCCCGTCGGTTTCAGTGATGACCTCAAAGGAGAGGTTCGGGTAGGCGGCGTAGGGGTCTTCCACCCTGATGTCGGTTTTCACCCCTGAGGCGCGCGCTACCGGACCAACGGCGCAGAGCTTGATGGCATCCTCCTTCGTGAGAACCCCAACGTTTTCACAGCGGGACCTTATCGTTCGGTCGGTCTGGAAAAGATTGATGTAGTATTTTACTGACTTCTCCACCTTATCCAGCTTTTCCAGCAGCTTGGGTATCTGCTCCCGGGTCACGTCCCTTCTCACCCCACCTATGGCATTGGTTGCTGAGTGGACCCTGCCTCCCGAGATTATCTCCCGCATGTCCATCACGTGTTCCCGGTCCCTCATGGCCAGCATGAAAAGGGTGTCAAAGCCGATCTGGTGTGCCGCCACAGCAAGCCAGAGCAGGTGGCTGTGAATTCTCTCCAGCTCTAGGATCAGCGAGCGGACGTATTTGGCCCGCTCAGGAGGTTCAATCCCAGCGACCCTTTCAACCGCCATGGAGTAACAGGTCGAGTGGCAGATGTTACAGATGCCGCAGATCCTCTCTGAGAGGTAGATGTTGTGCTTATAGTTGCGCCGGGCGAAGGTCTCCTCGATGCCGCGGTGGGCATAGCCGAAGTAGATGTCCACATCAACTATCTCCTCGCCCTTGACCTCAAATCTGAAGTACTCGGGTTCCTTTAGTGCCGGGTGCTGCGGTCCTATGGGCACTACCATCGTCATGTTTTTTTCTCCTCCTTCTGTTTTCTCAGCGGATATTTGCCCTGGGGCCAGTCCTCGGGCAGGAACAGCCTCCTGGGATCAGGATGTCCTTCCACAATTACACCAATCATCTCCATGATGTCGCGCTCGTAAAGCACGGCGCCGGGGAAAAGGTCGGTTATGGTTGGTATCTTCAGGTCATCCATCGGCAAGAAGATCTTGAGGTTCAGCAGAGCTGGCTTGCAGTCGAAGTGGTAGATCAGCTCGATTGATTTGCCGTTGTCAAGGGCGGTGATGGTGGAGATATGGGTGACGCCGTTGTCCTTCAGTGACTTCAGGATGTTCAGGAACCTTTTCTTGTCGCTTGAGGCGAAGAGACACCTCTCGCTGATGATCTTAATCTCGTCCACTTCCGGCTTGATGAGATCAGCCACTTCTTGCGCGTTCATTTTCCCATGCCCTCCAGCACTTTTACTAGAGCAAAAATGATTGCCTCAGGCCTCGGCGGACAGCCAGGCACATATGCGGCCACCGGGATGTGTTTATCTAGCGGAGCTAAGGTGTTGTAGCAATCGTGGAAGGCGCATCCTGATGCCGGGCAAGAACCAAGCGCTACTACTGCTTTAGGCTCAGGCATCTGTTCATAGACTCTGATTAGCCTTTCCCTCGTCTGTTTGGTGACTGGGCCGGTGACCACCATGATATCGGCGTGCCTTGGCGAGCCCTTTAGCTTGACCCCGAAGCGCTCAACGTCATACCTCGGGGTGAGAGCCGCCAGCAGCTCGATGTCGCAGCCGTTGCACCCTCCTGAGTTGAAGTGTAACAGCCAGGGTGATTTTTTCCTGAAGTAGGTTGTCAGTCCCATAATTTCACCACACTGTGAGCAGGATTACTATTAGGATGACTACAAAGCCAACAAGTATCCAGAGAAGATAGGTGTTGACTTCACCCGTGTGGGCGGCTTGAACGTAGCGATAAAACGGCCGCAGAACCCGGCGCACCGCGGAGAAAAATTGAGCACTGTCAGCGTGGATCTCCTCAGGCTCCAGTTCCTCTCCGCAGGCATAGTTCTTCATCTTCTCCGGGGTCGGCTGGGGTTTGGTGGTTTTTCTCCCAATCGCAATTAACCCATAGGTGGCCAGCGAGCAGAGCAAGATTGCGGCCGTGACGATTATCGGTTGCCAGATCAGGTCAAACATCAGGTTCCCCCCAGCACTTGACTTACATAGCTAACCACGTTTTTAGCCGCTTCCGCCGCCGGACCCACGATATTGAATCCTAGGTCTGGAACCAGACCTATGGCCACGCAGATCACAGCCATTGCAATCATGGCGAAGAGCATGGGCTTGGGAGCCTCCATAGTACCCTGCAGATGCCGCGGCCTCTGACCCAGGAATACTGAGCTGAAGGCCTTCATGAAGCTGGCCAGCGTCAGACCGCTGACCAGCACAGCGATGGCGGTTACCCAAGGCATACCCGCTTGGAGGCCGGCTAGATAAATAATATATTTGCTGACGAAGCCGTTCAGAGGAGGTATCCCGGAGATGGCAAGGGCGCCGATGAGGAAGGTCAGAGCGGTAATGGGCATGTTTTTGCCCAACCCACCCAGCTCATCGAACTTTTGGCTCTTAGTCTGGTAAAGGACGGCTCCGGCGCACATGAACAGTAGGGCTTTGTAAGTTGAATGGTTTAGAAGGTGGAAGAGACCTCCTTGAGTGCCTAGAGTTGCCCCCAGAGTGCCAAGGCCGATGCCTAGGACCATGTAGCCCTTCTGGCTGATGACGTGGTAGGCGAGCATGCGCTTAAAGTCCCGCTGCATGAGGGCCATGAGGACCCCGACGACCATGCTGATCAGACCCAGCGCGACCAATATAGCGCCCACCGGCATCCCGAAGGGAAGGTAGGGAAGCCGGGCCA
>NZ_JAVZIN010000007.1:0-86403 GCF_038871235.1 Hadarchaeum sp. (SeqCode) | reverse complement strand
CGACGAAGCTGATCTGGTTCGATAACGTGGACATTCCCGGCGTGGGTAAGCTGGCGCTGGCCGGCTCGGGGTTGGCGGATACCAAGCTCTACCGTGAATATCTGGAGCACGGGAAGCTGTGGTATGTGGTCTGGGAGGTGGCCAAGCGTGGTCTGGTCGTGGGTATCACCAGAAACGTTGTCGTCACCCTCTTCAGCAGATCCACGGTGCAGGAGTTCGTCGACTTCATCATGGCAGAAATATTGCCGATCATAGAATGAAACTATCTCTCCTTCGGCCGGGTGAAGTTCCGACAATATTTTCCCAAGGGGCAACTGAGGCATTTTCGCCGCTTGCAGTATTCCAGATGAACCCTGATTAAGGCTGATTCAAACCGCTCGACCTGGGGCCGGGACAGCGCCAGGCTCTCGCCCAGCTGCAGGGCCACCTTAGAGGGACTGGGTTTTGCCTTGGGCCAGACCCCTCGCAGTTCCCGCAGGAAGATGTTGCAGGCCACCGGACCAACCCCCTTCAGCTCCTGAAGCCTGCGCTCCAGATCCCTCGCGTTATCTGAAATCTGGTGCAGGCGATCGAGACCACCCAATGATTTGATCCTGCCCACGGTGTCGAGAAGCGTTGAGGCCGTGGAAAAATCATAGCGCACATATCCCGCGGCGTCTAGGACCTCAACCAGCCTGTCCCAGCCCGCGGCCAAGATCGCCTCCGGAGTCACCAGCCCCTCGGCCTCAAACATCAGGTAGGTCTTCTTGGCCACATTAGCGGAAATCCTCTTGGCAAAAAGCAGCGAGGCCAAGAACCACTTGAACCGATCCTCCGGTTTCCTGAGGTCTAAGCCCAGCTCGCGCGAGTAGCTCTGAATCTTGGACAGCGCCTGCAGGCACCCGGACATCATTAATTCTTTATTCAACGTGATTATTAACCAATATCCTCTAAGCTCAGCGGACTCGAAATTAAGAGCGCTGGAGCTTTTTGCCGTGCTTCTTCAGATAATCGTATATCTGCGACTCGGACTGGCACAATCTGGATACACATTTTTCAATGCGTTCATAGTCATGTTCGAGCTCGTTGATGTGATCATCCAGCTTCTTGATGAGACGGTTTACCGCCTCGGTATTTTTCTCCAGCCTGTGAAAATGGACGAGGACCAAAGCGATCACCAAAATTTCCACCGCCAAAACAACAACCTCGATGATGAACGTGATGTCCATCCGACCACATTCCATCTAAAAAAATGAAGCTAATCGTTTATATGATTTAGGCAGGCCCGTCCCGAACATAACTCAAATAACCAACTTGCCCCTGTTGATCCTAAAAAAAAATTCGCTGGGGTCGTGCAAAAAATAAAACAAATGACCTAGAGGCGATCTCAGAAAATCACCTACGCGTAACAACTCAGCATTGAAACGGTACGGAGCGAAAACCAATCCCTAAGCTACCCAAGTTATAAACAAGCTCCAAAATAGTGTCATCAGATGCAAATGAAAACCCCTGCAGAGCTGGCAAAAATCAGGATTTACTCCGAAGCTCCTGCCGTTCCATACGAAGTCATCGGAACCGTCCAGGCCAAGGTCCATGCCACCACGGCCTTCTCGCGAGAACCGACTTTGGAAGAGGTAAACCAAAAGCTGAAGGAAAAAGCCCAGAAAATGGGGGCCAACGCCGTGATTACCGTGGAATATAAGCGACAGGCACTCTCGCTGACGGCTTGGAAGATCCTCACCGCCCGGGGACAGGCGGTGATCATCAAGGAAGGTGAACGTAAGCCCGAGAAGGCGCTGGTACTGGCCATCTGTCCCAACTGCTACGAGAGAATTCCGTTGAACTCTAAATTCTGCCCCAGGTGTGGGGCACGAGTGAAACCCAAAAAATAGTCCGTGAGAAGTAGGCCGGGCTTACCAAACCTTAATACTATCAGCGAGCTAATTGACTTAAGGTAATCTAACGAAAAAATTAACCATTGTTTTCATCTGCCTAGCGCTGGTTGTTGTGCTGGGATGCTTGACATCGCCACCAGTTGCAGCTGCCGAAGAGGGGCTACCGCTCACGGTGAAGTATACGTTACGTTACAAAATTGAACTGCCTTGGCAGGGAAACTATTACCCCGGCAGGACCTCCATCCGCGCGGAAATTTACGACATCCCGATACAAACCGATTATCAGATAGTGCAGGCGACGCTGGATCAGGGCGACATACAAACCATCGATGGAAAGTACGTTTGGGTGGTCGAGACGACGACCATTTACACCAACAATATCTACACCGGCACCTTCGTGGTCACGGTTGATCTGGGAAAAACCACTGCCGTGCCGCACCAGCCCCTGCCGACCAAGGTGGAGGAGGAATTGGCTCAATATCTCCAGCCCGACGAATACGTCACCGTTTCTGCTGAGGTGACCAATCAAGCGCTGCAGCTGGTGAGCGAGGCCGGTAATGACGTTCCAAAAATCATCGCAAAATTCGTCGATTGGATCAAGAAAAATGTCTCCTACGATGAGGCCAAATGGGCGGCGAGGCAATCCGGAGCAGAAATCCCGGACCTGACCGATAACGAGATGCTGAGCGTTCGCTCCGGCGTCTGCACCGACTACTCCAACTTGTTCATAGGATTCTGCCGGGCCGTGGGCCTCCCGGCGCGCCGAGTTCTGGGCTATGGATTGGAAAACAAGGAGACTAACCTTTACCAAGAAATACAAACAACAACGAGCCACGCTTGGGTTGAAGTCTGGGTTCCCAACTACGGCTGGCTGACGGTCGATCCTACTTGGGGAGATATTGGAGATACCCGCAAACTTGCCACCGCAAGGTCTCGTGAGGAAAGCTGGCACTACTGGTACAGGGAAGCTCCGCCCGGATCCGGAGTAATACAGTCCGGCGTCAACTACAGCATCGTCCTCACCGGCTGGGAAGTCATCGATGAGGTTACTCCGGTCGCGATGTCGCTGGAGACCGCGGGAAGCGAGCTGAATTTCAACATCACTAATATCTCGCCCATTCCTTTCTTGGACAACGTGCTGGTCAAAAGGTCCACACTACAAGATGGGACGTGGTCGAGCTGGGTCAACGCCTTCAGCGAGATAATCTTCCTGAACCCTCAGGAGACTTACACCTACACCTCTGCCAAAGAAAGTGGCGTGGGTTATTATGTCTGGTCAAGGATGGCTGATAATGGTCTCGTGAATTGGCAGTATCCTGAGGCCACAACGACCTACACGACAACACCCGAAACCACCACCTCACCTTACGAAACGACAACTCCAACCGGGCCTACAATTCCCTCGGAGCTGACGGAAATGCTACCCTTCGTCGTGGTGGCGATAGTAATCGTGGCGATAGTCGGCGCGATAACTTCAGCACGAAGGCGAAGGATGATCATCACGAAGAGGCAAGAAAAACCAGAGCCCGAGTCAGCCGCCGAAGCTGAGCCGAAGGTCCTAGCGATCTGTCCCAAATGCCAAGCTCAGGTTCCGGCGGACTCAAAGTTCTGCACGGAGTGCGGCGCGAACCTGAAGCCAAGAAAGCGCTGAAGCTGTAATCGTATCGAAGATTGTAGTTCACCTCTCCATAGTTAAGTGATGATTTGGTCCCCGAATACTCGCCGGGTAGATATTCAGCCACCACGTATTCTGCCGTGGTCTGTGCGGATGTGCTCGAAGAAGTCTGGCTTGTCGTGCTCGAAGTCGCCGGGCTGGATGTGTACGAGGATGTCTGACTTGTGGTAGTTGACTGACCTGACGTGCTAGAGGGCGTCTGACTCGCGCTAGGACGACCTGGTAACAGAAAGAATACCACCGATAAAGCGACCACGATAGCTATTACCAAAACCGCAGGAAACAGCTTTGCCATAGGTAATATTCGTAATCGGTCAAAATAAACATTTGCTTGGTGCTATTCACTGGCGCGTTAACGTGAAAGACAGCGAGGTCTTAGAATCGGACTGATTACAGGTCAGGGTACCCCTGCTCAATGTCGCCGTGAAGTGCCAGTGAGAGGTACTCGAGGTCTCCTGTACATAGTAATAGTAATCTCCCTCGACCACACTCCCATAAACGCTCCCGGAAATGCTCCCCGTAGCCGAGGTGTATCCATAAATCTCCCCGCTCTGGTCCCAGCGGAGCTGAATTCCGGTTATGTGAATGGTCCCGGAAAAATAGTAGTCGCTTGCAGAGGTGATGGTCCACGTTAGCTCTCCCGCGTCGTTATATGCCCACGGAGTTCTGGGATTAGTACCATTGGCTGTATAGGATCCCGACCAAGTTCCCATCATGTCGGGCAAGGGCTCCCCCTCCGGGAAGAGCTCCTCGGCCTTTTTCATGGTCTCCGCCAGCGACGGCATGACCCGGTAGCCCTCGAAGCTTGGCAGCGCCGCCTCGAGAATGGCTTTCTTGATCTGCCAGCTGCTCAGGTCGGGCCGGGCCGCCGCCAAGGCCGTGGCCAAGCAGGTGAGCTGCGGGGCCGTGAACGAGGTGCCCCAAAGGCCGCCCGGCATCTTCGCGTAGATGATGTCGTCCGGGTTGTCGCTATCGTTAAAAGTTCGGATGCGATTGCCGTCAGCGTCTAGGCCGCCTGCGATGATGACGTGACCCCAAGCGTTTGGGTACAGCTCCTGCAGGAGCTGCAGTTTCTTGGTGAGGTCGACGCCCATGTTTCCGGCCGCGATTGATATCAGGACGTGGTCGAGGTAGGGCTGGCCCATGGTCTCCATCCCGTGGAGGATCTCCGCCAAGAACTGATACTCGCCCTCTTGGATCGTGGCTACGTCCGGATTATCGAGTCCGTGCCGGTCGACGCCGTCATTGAAGCCGTCCTTGTACCCAATCGAAAGGTTAATCGCCGTCACCCGGTCGGCGTCGTTGGCGTTAATCATGGCTAGGGCGATCGCGGGGATGATGGAACCGCTATTGATGTACCCCTGCCCCGTGCCGTTGGGCTGGTAATAAATGTCGACCTCGGACTTGCTGGCCGTGGCCGACGACGTGCAGCTGCTGGAGATCTGCGAGACGTCGGTGCCATGAGTGGTGTAGCCGTCGTTGGACCAAGCGTCGATGATCACTTGGTTGCTGTCGAGAGCATTGGAGTCGTAGGCGTCCCAGAACCAACCGCTGGTCTGCTCGGCGTCCACATAAACGGTTCCCCCTTGGGCCAAGTCGATAGGAACACAGGGGAAGGCGTCGGCCACCCAAGATTTGCCCCTCAGGCGGCTGATGAAATCGGCTTCTTTACCCGCAGCAACGCGCGCCCAGTAATAGCCGCAGATAGGAACTTCAAGGACTAGCTCCCCACCGAGAGAGCCGACCTCGGCCGACACTACTGCAGCGGTGGTTCCCTTCTCCGCTAAGATGACAACCAAGCCGGAGTAGGCTTCCATGCTGGTGGTGGTCCCGTCCTTGGTAACATAGGTGATCCACGCAACTGTCGGATAACCACCGTCATAAGGGATTATCCCTCCAACCCTGTTGTCAAGTAAGTGCGTCGATGTGGTAGTCATGGTCGTGGTGCTTGGGTAAGTGCTCGTTATCGTGGTTGTGGAACTCGTTACGGAGCTCGTCATGGGTAGATTTTGGCCCTCCATCGATGCCACCGCAGCTGTGACGACCATGGTGAGGATTAATATGGAGAGAACCATATAGGGTAGAATCTTTCGCTTTCCTTTCGTTTTACCAGCTGATGGAATCTCCGGACATTTTTCCATCCTTGGAAGTGCGACCGCCGTGCCTGAAACTGGTGGTTTTTTGAAAGGTATTTTAACGAAAATCTTAGCACCGCACTCGGGACAGAACTTCGCCCTGCCGTCAACCTCGGCACCACACTCATGACAAAAAGGCAAATGAAGAACCTCTTGCTTTAACTGGGACGGCCATACGTATAAAGCCGATGCGACCTACGGAGCTAAATGAAGTTTTAAACACCCTTTTTTGTGAATTCGACGATAAACCAACTCCATAGCGACTCGCAACAACAACACCCAACCAAGCAACCATAAAAATTGGTATTTGTAGAAAGTTGATTTCAATTTTAGCGTTGAATTCAAATCCTCATAGTGGTGCGGCCGGCGGGATTCGAACCCGCGTAGCAGGCTTGGGAAGCCTGAGTCTCTTGGCAGCATTTAGCTTTAACCAGGCTGGACCACGGCCGCCCCAAGAAGACTACAGAATTGACCACTAAAGCCTTTCGCGCGCCAGCTCGGTGAGCTCGGTCTTAGTCAGCAGCCCGACGAGCTCGCCGTCGAGGTTCAAAACGGGGAGCGCGGAAAATCTCTTTTCCAGCATGAGCTTCGCGGACTCAGGTAGCTTGGTGTCGGTTCTGGCCGTTGTCGGCGGCTGCGTCATGATGTCCCCCACCAGAAGGTTCCTGATGCGTTCACTCTTGTACTTGTCCGGAACCACCTCCTGAAACGCCGCCAGCTTCATGGCCACGTCCCTAGTTGTCACGATCCCGATGAGGACCCTGTTCTCCACGACGGGCAGGGCCAGTATCTCCTCCTCCAAGAGAAGCTTCCGCGCGTGAATCACCCGGTCGCCGGGAGAAACCGTGATGGGGCTGGCTTGCATGACTTGCCCCACGTAAACGTCGTCATAATCCATGCAAACTTTGGCGAAGTCCATCTTGGTGACGATGCCGACCAACTTCCCTCCTTCCAGCACCGGGAGTCCACTGATATCGTGATCCAGCATCAGCTCGGCGGCTCTCTTCGCCGTGACCTCCGGGGCCACGCTGATGGGGTCGGAGGTCATGACGCTGGAGATGTGTAACCGGCTCGGAGGTAATCGATAGGCATGCAACGAGCCGAGTTCCCGGACGATGTCCTTTTCGGTCAATATTCCTGCCACGCGGTCGTTATCGACAGCCACGATTCTGGAGATCTGCTTCCGCCTCATGCAGTCGATGGCATCGGCCAGAGATCTATCCTTGTCCAGAGCGATCACAGGTGAACTCATTATCTGACTGACCCTCATCCAATCCCAGCCCTCCGCACTCCTTTAAGTAAGTCGGTCTTGGTCACGATCCCGACCAGCTTCTCCCCCTTCACTACTGGTACGCCGCTAATCCCGCTCCTTATCATCAGCTCCGCCGCCACGGCAGCATCGGCCTCGGGGTTAATTGTTACTTGGTCCCGGCGCATGATATCATCAGCAGTAAGCAGCGCCACGTATTTAACATATCGTCCCCGCGGTCTGCCGCCCCTCTCCACCTTTCTCGTGTACTTGAGCTCCTTCTCCTTCACTCCTTTTTCCGGATGTTCGAGCTGGGCAAAGGCTAAATCTCGGTCCATGATCACCCCAACGGGCTTCTTTCCATCGGTCACCACCACGCTCCTGACGTTGAATTCCTCCATCAGCTCCACGACGCGCGCCACCGATTGGCTGCGTCTAACCGTGACGACATCCCGGCTCATCAGATCTTTCACTTGGAATCTCTTTTCCAGCGATTCTGAAAAATATCTCACCACATCGGTTTTGGTCAGAATTCCCACCACCTTATCTCCATCCATCACCACCAAGCTGCTGACATCACGGTCGAGCATCATGGCCACTGCCTTGTTAACATCTGTCTCCGGGGATACCGACTGAACCTCATCGCTCATGACGCGTGAAACCAAAACATTATCAACGGTTCGCAGGCGCCAAGTCGGAGAGCTGGCCTTTAATCGGGCGATAATGTCGCGCACGGTCAGCAGCCCGACCAACCGGCCCCTCTCCATCACCACCAGCCGCTTCACCTTACCCCGCAGCATCAGCTTCCTCGCGTGGGCAACCGTATCGGTCGGCTTCACCGCTAGCACCGGCGCGCTCATCAGCTCCTTAACCTTCAAATCAACAACCTCATCAAATCGTGTTCGGTAATTATCCCCACCAGCTCATCACCGGAGATGACGGGCAACCCGCCGCAACCCCTCTGGTGCATGATCCTAGCAGCCTCACCGACATCCATCTCAGGGGCGGCTCGGAAGACCTCCTGGGTCATTATCTTCTCAACGCTGATTGACATTGCGTCCTCGAATTTTTCAGTGCTCAGGTAGTCAAAGATTTTGTTGGAGCTGAGATAACGCAGGATATCCATGCTCGTTACGATGCCCACCAACCTGCCGCCGCTAACGACGGGAAGCCGGCGAAAGCCCCGGGAAACGATGGTTCGCGTGGCATCAAGAATGCTGAAGGAGGATTCTGCGGTGGCGACGTGGCGGGACATATAGTAGCTCACCTTGGCTCCGGTTACCTCCGGGATAAACGGGAGAAAATCACGCTCTGAAACAATCCCGACTATTTTTTTGTCATCGTCCAGAATCGGGACCCCACCAACTCCCCGATCGAGGATGAGCCGGGCGACCTCAGTTATCGACATGCGGCTGGTGCCGTAGGTTAGGTCCCTCTCCATGACCATCTTCACTGGCTCGTTCACCGCCGCTAGGAAGTTGCCACCGAACTTCACCTTGACGATGTTGAACTTCTCCCCGCCTCCGAGGAACTCCAGAATGTCCCTAGTCCTGACGACGCCGATCAACCTCTTGGTTCCGGGCTCGGTCACCGGCAGTCTCCTTATTCCCTCCTTCACCATCAGGTCCACGGCATTTTTTATTCTCATCGTCTGGGGCACTGAAATCACCGACTTCTTGGCGATGGTCATTATGTCGCCCTCCTTGCGGTGAACGCGTGACTTAAAATCGACCGGGCCGCGATCAAGGGATTTGTAGTGGGGCATCCTTCGCACATGATCACCCGCAGGCGAACCTGATGATGTCCGAGCGGCTCAAAATTCCCACCAGATTTTCATCCATCACTACCGCCAGCCTCCCGATTTTTTTCTCCAGCATCAAGTCGATAGCAGTAGTAATTGGCGTCTGAGGCGAGACCACTATCGCCGGCGTCCTCATCACCGATTTCACCTTTGGCGGCGACTTGAAACGCCCCTTGTCGGACTCCTCTGAGAGCCTGATCTTGCCTGACCTGATTATATCGGAGCGGGTAACCATCCCCAAAACCTGCCTCGCCCTCCGTCGCTTGTCAGGTCGAATCACGGGCAGTCCGGAACAATTTGTCTTCTCCATCAGATCCCAAATTTTGGAAACTTCATCCTCAGGCTCACAGGTAACCACATCTGTTACCATCACCTCCTCCACCTTTCTCCCCGGAGAAATTTTGCCGGAGATCTGTGCCAGCAGGTCGTCAAGCCTCACCAAACCGACCACCGTTCGATCGCTAAGACTTTTTACCACGGGAACATCGGAAACCTCCAAGCCAACCATCTGTCTAGCCAGATCGACGAGAGACATCGAAGGAGTGGCCACCAGCTTGGAAGGCGACATTATCCCAGAAACGGCGATGTTGGAGCGGGTCGAGGTGACCTGCAGGATATCCTTGATGGTCACGATCCCAGCAAGCCTTCCCCCATCGATGACCGGAAGACTCCTGAGTCCAGTGGAACGCATTACCGCTCGCGCCTTGGTGACCAGATCATTAGAGGATACAAATATGCTGCAGGGTCTCATCACATCTTCAACTTTCACGCCGCTGAGCGCGTCACGGCATGCCATCACACCATCTACTCGCCCATCGAATCACGACAATTCTCACATACCCACATGCCATTAACTTCATAGAGGTCGGGGGTGACCTCACCGCAGTTCTCACAAACGCTCTGATCCACCCGCTCCTCTGGAACTCTCTCCGGATGGGCCATCAGCTCTGAGAGCGCCGGTGATATGGCGGTGATATCTGAGGAGGTGACGATGCCGACCAGCTTTCCATTTTTTACCACCGGAATCCGGCGGATCTTGTGGCTGGCCATAATCTTGGCGGCTTCAACGATGTCAACGTCAGGGCCAATCGTGATCAGGGGAGCAGACATTATCTTCCCCACTCGGATCTTGCTCGGCTTGAGGTCCTCGCTGACGACCTTCATCAAGAGATCCTTCTCGGTCAAAATACCCACGGGCTTCTTGCCATCAACCACCACAATGCTGCCGACATCCTTGCTCGCCATCAGCTTGGCGGCCCGGGCAACGTTGGTTCCCCTCGGCACCGTCAAAACTTCGGTTCTCATGGCCTCACTAACCGGAATCACTCGTTTCATCGTGCCACCGATTTCATATTATCATTTTCTACTTAAATCTTTAAGGCCCAAATGAACATTTAATTCTGATTTGCGTGGACACCGAGAGCTGGAAAGAGGCGGCGGCGCGCGAAGCGGCCAAGCTTGTTCGGGATGGCATGGTAGTGGGGCTAGGTTCAGGGACCACCGTGGCCAAGTTGATCGAAGCGCTGTCTGAACTAAAACCAAACGCGGTTTATCTCGCCGCGTCCTCAACTTCCGAGAGGCTGGCTAAAGAGCGAGGTCTAGAGCTGACCAGTTTCAAAAACCACGACAGGCTCGACCTGACCATAGACGGTGCCGACGAGGTCGACCCAAACTTCGACATGATAAAGGGCCATGGCGGGGCTCACACGCGTGAGAAAATCATCGCCGGGGCTGCGAGGAAGGTGGCCATCATCATTGACAAGACCAAGCTGGTCAGAAGGCTGGGACAGCGTTTTCCCGTCCCGGTGGAGGTTCTGCCCTTCGCCAAGGACTACGCGATAAAAAAGCTGGCTGCGCTCGGCAACCCCCGCCTCAAGACGGAAAACAACGAGCCGATCATAACCGACAACGGAAATTATCTCATCGAGGTGTGGTGCAGCAGGATCACCAACGCGGCAAAACTGGAACAGAAGATTAACAGCCTCCCCGGAGTAGTTGACAACGGCATCTTCGCCGGCCTCGCGGATGTGCTCTACGTCGGCTGCGAAAGCGGCTGCGTGGTTTTACGGGACAAGAAAAGCTTCCTGAATTTTTTGAAGAAGAATGAACCCAGAAGATAAAACTGACACCAAAAAAGGCTTAAGGATTTGATAGCAGAAATCTCTATGAGCCGGGGTAGCTCAGCTGGTCAGAGCGCGAGACTCATAGCTTCAACCGCAGCTTTGAGTGCTGAACTACGGGATGATGTAGGAAATCTCGAGGCCGCGGGTTCAATTCCCGCCCCCGGCACCAAATTCTGTCCATAGTAATCTTTAGCTAAGCGTTTACCCGTGCTTTATTTTCATGTACGGTTCGTTGTATCTTTGCCTAAGATCCTCTTCAGATATGAGTGGTTGGCTGATTTTGTCAAGAATGTCTTCACTCATTTTTCCGTCTTTTATAAGTTGAAAACCAGCATGTTTTAACGCGTCTTTGATTATTTCGGCTTTTTCTTTGTTTTCTCTCATGAGGAATGCATGAGGCCGGAGAACTGCACCAGCAAATTCAACACCTACCTTCTTTGCAATCTCCTCAGCGATGTGAAGCACGATTCCGAAGTTGCCTAATTCCCACCAACCAGATGCGGACACAAGCACGATCTTTCTTATCCTAACATTCTCATGAAATCTAGCTCGGGTACTGCCCTCATGTTTCTCCAAGATGGGTTCTATTAAAGGACTTAAAGGACAAAGTCTGTTAATGAAATTTTGCATCTCACCGGGAAGGGGAATATAGACAGGCGTGGCCAGAACGAGAATATCTGCGCCGCGTAGCTTAGGGTAAAGTATTTGCATATCGTCAGAGATAATGCACTCACCAGGTTTTGTGTTCCAGCAATAGAAGTCTCCAATGCAAGGCCTGATGTTTAGGCGCTTTACATAAAACAGCTCAACAGAGGCACCTGCCTTCTCCATACCTTCAAGAAACGGTCCCAGAAGCATCGCTGTATCGCTCTTTTCCATACGGACGCTTCCGTTTACAGCCACCACTTTTATCAAGGTATCTCTCAAGATTGCATCAGAGCGCGTTCTTTATAGCAATTTGCCCAAGCGAAAAAAGTCGTTGGCTCGAATGTCCTCGCCACGTCTCTAATGAAACCACCGCGCCCGCCGCCTTAGCATACTATTTAACCCCGGCCCCGCGTCTTTAGTTTTGGTAACTATGGTAAGAATATCTCGGGTCGACCGGAAATATGTACGCACAGCCATACCCGAACGAAGAGCCGAGGCCCACAAGGGTGATTTCGGCAGGTTGCTCGTCGTGGGCGGAAGTTCTCGCTACGTGGGTGCTCCAACGTTGGTCGGCCTAGCGGCGCTGCGTTGCGGCGTTGATCTGGCCATAATTGCCGCTCCTGAGAAAACGGCCTGGACCATAAATTCACTCTCACCGGACCTGATCACAATCAAGCTCCGATGTCAAGACCTGGAGCCCTCAGCGGTTCCCGATATTTCTCAAGAGCTGAAAAATTCAACCGCTGTCGTCATCGGCCCCGGCCTAGGCGCACGGCCGGAAACTCTAGAGGCCGTTACCAAGCTGGCGCACCTGCTGGGGGATGAGCACCCGAAACTACCAGCACTGTTCGATGCCGATGCCTTCAAAGCTCTGGGCAATGAAACTGGATTAATTAACAACATGCCTTGGGTGATGACGCCCCACGCCGGTGAATTCAAAACATTAACCGGCCAGATCTTACCCGCCGAGCTGAATGGTCGCATCAAGCTCGTCAGCAAAGCGGCGCAAGAGCTGGGATGCGTGATCCTGCTCAAGGGACACGTGGACATCATTGCCTCGGCGAAGGGTGAGCTGAAGCTCAACTACACGGGCAATCCCGGCATGACCGTGGGTGGCACTGGAGATGTCCTCTCAGGAATAGTCGGCGCCTTTCTGTCGCAGGGAGTCGACCCTTTCAGGGCCGCTGCCGCCGGTGCCTGGGTCTGCGGGAGGGCCGGAGACTTGTGTCTCAGGGAGAGTGGTTACGAATTCTTAGCCTCAGACGTAATCAATAAAATACCTGAAGTGTTCAAGGAGGTAAGGAACAAGGGGTGAAATCATGGCAAGGTTTGATGTCGCGGAGAGGCGCCTGTTCAACACCAAGATCTGCATGCGATGCAATGCCCACAATCCAATCAAGGCCACCAAGTGCCGAAAGTGCGGTTACTCCGGTCTCAGGCCCAAGAGCAAGGAGCCACGAGGATGAAGGTAGAGGAGAGACTGAGGCGCATCATATCACTTCATGGCGCTGCTCACCTAACTCTCATCGATCCAGAAAAACAATCGCCTGAAGAAGCGGGGAAAATGGCCTGGGAAGCCGATGCTGCCGGAACCGATGGAATCATGGTCGGTGGGTCGACCCGTGCTGGCGGCAAGCGGCTCGACGACACCGTGATCTCGATAAAGGAAAATACCGACCTTCCAGTCATTCTCTTCCCCGCCAACGAGACCGGCATCAGCGCTCATGCCGATGCCATCTTCTTCATGAGCATGCTCAACTCCCGCGACACCTACTACATCACAGGAGCCCAGAGGTTAGGAGCACCGGTCGTCAAAAAGCTTGGCCTAGAGCCTATCTCTATGGCCTACCTGGTCGTGGAACCCGGAGGCGCTGTTGGCCGGGTGGGTAAGGCCGAGCTGATCCCGCGCGATGACAAAGAACTCGCCGTTGCCTACGCGCTGGCAGCACAATTTTTCGGAATGCGGCTGGTGTATCTCGAGGCCGGCTCTGGCGCCGACCGGCCGGTTCCGGTTGAAATGATTCGAGCGGTGCGAAAAGCTACTGATGTCATTTTAATCGTGGGGGGTGGAATCAAAACTCCGGAGGCGGCGGCTGAGAGGGTCCGGGCTGGCGCCGACATCATCGTGACCGGGACGCTGGTGGAACAGTCCGTTGACAGGCACGCCAGAATAAAGGAAATCGTGACAGCAATCAAAGCTGCCCGCACGAAAAAAGCTAAAGGCTGAAAAATCCGGCCCAAAACAACATCGCAAATCAAATTAGCTTGCGGTGTTTAGCACAAGAAATGCAGGCATATTCCTTCATGTGCGGCAGAAACACCCGTCTGCGATCAATGCCCGGTATGCTCCGCAGGTCTCCGATGCCATAATGCCTTCTAACCGGTACTGCCTTGATTCGCGGTGTCATTCGACCGCAGTAGACACATGGCACTGGCTGGCTCCTCCCTCCGGGTTTGTAATGGCCCCACTTCTTGCCCATGCTATCGACCAAACCATCATTAAAATTGAAGGCTATAACTGTTTGGGTTTCTCTGCTCCACCCCTATGAAACAAAGAACTGCCATTAAAAATACAGTAAAGCCGACATGCTTTTTCTAGCAGATCAGCGGATCATCGTCAGGAGCATCTTAAAACGCTCGCGGGCGAACAGTGCGTGCGGCTCGTTGGCGGGCATCAGTATTATCTCCCCCGAACTCAGGCGATATTTCTTCTTAGAGATGGTGACCTCCGCCTCGCCATCGACGACCTGCACCAAGGCATCGTAGGGTGCGGTGTGCTCGCTCAGGCCCTGACCCTTATCGAAGGCAAACAACGTGACCGTGCCTGTCCCCTTCCTGATTATCTCGCGGCTAACCACAGAACCCTCCTGATAGTCCACCAAATCCGCAACTTTACTAACCTTCTTAGCTAGCTCATTTTCTTGTTTTTTCACCAATTTCCCACTACTTCATCCTGAGATGTTTTACCAAATAAGCCTGCAGCTCCGTCTCAGCTGGAGTACCTCTCTTCCTTCCAAGGATCACCGTGATTGTGATAACCATGGCTCTCCCAGAAGCCTGGTCTATCCTCGGACGTGAACTCTACCCCAGTAACCCATTTCGCGCTCTTCCAGAAGTACAGCCTCGGCACCACCAGCCTCACCGGATAACCGTGCTCCGGAGTAAGCGGCTTTCCATCGTGTTTGACCGCGAAGAGCACATCCGGCTCAAAAAAGTCGCTGAGTTGAAGATTGGTGGTAAACCCTCCCGTAGATTGAACGATGACGAACTTTGCTCGAGGCAGAATTCTGACCAGTTTTTTCAGCTGAGATGTGCTCACGCCCTCCCAAAGATTGTCCAGCCTTGACCACCCGGTGACGCAGTGGATGTCCGAAAGAACCCTAACACGCGGCAGCGACATGAATTCCTGATAGCTCAGCCTCAGCTCCTTTTCCACGAGGCCGGACACGGTGAAGGTCCAGTGAGCAGGATTTATCCTTTGGACCTGGCCATAGTGAAGTACCGGCCACTGATCGACCAGTCTTTGCCCCGGAGGAACTCTGTCTCTTCTTTCAACATCGGGGCTCTTGATTATCCCAAGTTCCGGCACCCATTCACCCTGTTCTAGTTGTTCCTCAAACTCAAAAGCTTGAAACCGTCATCTGGATTTGTCTTATTTTTTTCCATGGTTGCTTGATTTTCCGATAACATGATCAAAATATTGACCGCTTGCAGAAAACATCAGTGATGATGCTTGTGCTCCGCTGCCTCTGGGTTTTCCACGGAGGGCAAGTACCGCGCAGGATTCTGCCTGAACTTCTCCTCGCAGATCTGGGAACAGAAATAGATGATGTGGCCATTCTGTTCGATCCTGCTGAAGGCTTCCTCGGGTCGAAGCTCCATCCCGCACACGGGGTCTTTAACCATCTGGATTTTACCTTCCAGCTTTGGAACCTTCGGCCCATATCTCCTCAGCGTCTGGGCATTAACCGCCACGATGACCGTGCTCAGCGACATCACGATAGCACCAACCGCAGGACTCAGAACTATCCCCAGTCCTGAAAGAACTCCGGACGCCAAGGGGATGGCGATGATGTTGTACCCCGCCGCCCACCAGATATTCTGAACCATCTTGGAGTAGGTCCGCCGGGAAAGTTCCATGACTTTGATCACGTCCCTAGGATCATTTCTCACCAAAATTATGTCGGCGCTCTCAATCGCCACGTCAGTGCCGGCGCCGATGGCAATGCCGACGTCGGCCGTGACCAGCGCTGGTGCATCGTTGATCCCGTCGCCCACCATCGCCACCCGCTGCCCGGCCTCCCTTAAAGCCTTAACCTTCTCCGCCTTTTCCTCGGGCAAAACCTGGGCAAAGTAATCATCAACTTTGAGTTCATCGGCGACACGGCGGGCGACATTCTCAGAGTCACCCGTGATCATGTAGACCTTCAGGCCCATCTCCTTGAGCCTTCTAACCGCCTCATAGGACTCGGCCCTGATCCTGTCCGCGAGGGCAAAGGCCCCAGCCAACTCACCTTCTATTAGGGTGAAGATGACGGTTTTTCCTCCCTCTTGAAGTTCTTTTATTCTAGAATCAGCCGTCTCCTTTTTCAGATCCTTCAGCAGGTTGGGGCCGCCCACATAAACCTCCTTCCCCAGAACTCTGCCTCTGGCGCCTCTGCCCGGTATCGCTTTAAAATCCTCGGCGACGGGAATATCAACATTCCTCTTCCGGGCGTGCTCCACGATGGCCTTGGCAATCATGTGTTCGGAGTTGAGTTCAATGCTGGCGGTGAACCTCAGAAGTTCCTCCTCGGAGGTGAAGGAAACTACATCGGTGACGCCGAGCTTCCCCTCCGTCAGTGTCCCCGTCTTGTCAAAAACAACCGCATCCACATTTCTAATCGCCTCAAAGGCCTTTCTATCCCTGATGAGAATCCCGCTCCTCGCGGTGATGGAGGTGGAGATGGCAACGACGAGAGGTATGGCCAGACCAAGAGCGTGGGGACAGGCGATCACCATGACGGTAACGGATCGCTCTATCGCAAAGCCCGGGTCTGAAACGAGCGACCAAGCGACGTAGGCCAAAATCCCAACACCAAGGGCAATGTAGAAAAGCAGCGCGGCGGCCCTGTTGGCCAGATCTTGAGTCCTCGATCGGCTCTCCTGCGCCTGTTTCACCAGCTTGATGACCTGCGCCAGGTAGGTCTCCTCGCCCGTCTTTTCCACCCTCACCTTCAGGGCTCCCTCCTCATTTATCCCCCCGCCGATGACCTTCGCCCCGGCTCCCTTGGGCACCGGCATCGACTCCCCCGTCAAAAAGGACTCGTTCACTGAGGACTCACCCTCAATCACGATTCCGTCTGAGGGTATTCTCTCACCGGGACGAACCAGCACCACCTGCCCGGGCTTTAGTTCCGAGACAGGGATGTCCCTCACCACACCCTCTTCAACTAGGTGTGCGGCCGTCGGTATTATCCGAGCCAGCTCTTCCAGCGCCATCGAGGCACCCAAGACGCTTTTCGCTTCAATCCAATGGCCTAACAGCATCACGTCAATCAGCGTGGCGAGTTCCCAGAAAAAATCCATCCCGAAGGCCCCAAGAACCGTGGCCGCCGAGTAGAAGAAGGCCACGGAAATCGCCATACCAATAAGGGTCATCATCCCGGGCTGACGTGACCTTATCTCCTCAACCAAGCCAGCCAGAAAAGGCCAGCCGCCGTAAACGTAGATGGGAACTGAAACGAGAAGCAGCACCAATCCCTGATAGGGTATTAAGATGGAGAAGCCGAACCACATCTGGATCATCTCTGAAAGAATCAGAACGGGAACGGTGAGAATAGCGGAGACCAGAAGCCTTCTCTTGAAATCGTGAAGGTGATGGGCATGAGCGCCGTGCCCCATGTGCCCCTGTGAGCCGTGAATGTGGTCTCTCATTTATTAACCATCATCTCATTTTGTTAAAAATAATGCCGGCGTGCTGGCCGTAATCCGTCTTCTGTTTTCAGGCGACATTCAGCTAAGCGGGCTACCACCCACCTCCGGCAGGCGTTCATCGGCGGCAATTTGCCCTTGCATCCCGCGTGATGGCCGTTTCATCCCCAACGACACGACCTCAGCGTTTACGCATCACGGCGCGAGTCGCGGGGTGTCGTTTCTGTTCCATCTTCCCGATCTCTCGACCGTACCCTTGCGGGGCCGCGGACCTGCCCGATGGACGGAATTTCCTCAGGCTTACGCCCGACAGTCGCCCACCAGCTCGCCGGCAATTAAATGTTGAACTTTCATGTTTAAGAGCTTCAGCACGGCGAAGAGAAACTAACCGAAGGCCACGTCCAATATCATCATTACTACAAATCCCAGCATGGCGCCAATGGTGGCCAGATCTGGGTTGCCGCCTGTCTGTGACTCCGGAACCAGCTCCTCGATGACCACGAATATCATCGCGCCAGCGGCGAATGCTAAGGCATAAGGCAGGATCAAACGAGTTGTCATGACCGCCGCCGCTCCGATCACGGCCGCAACAGGTTCCACGACAGCAGACAGTTGCCCGTACCAGAAGCTTTTCAACCGTGACTTGCCCTCGCGCCTGAGCGGCAGGGAAACGGCAAGGCCCTCGGGGAAGTTCTGGATGCCGATGCCCACGGCCAATGAGATGGCCCCAGCCAGCGTGGCAAAGGGAAGATTTGAAGCCGCGGCACCGAAGGCAACGCCGACGGCCAACCCTTCAGGTATATTATGCAGAGTTATCGCCAAGATCAGCAGCGTGGTTCGATGCCAAGTCGTCTTAATGCCTTCGGCCTTTTCATCCGGAAGACCTAGATGCAAATGTGGCAGTATTCTGTCAATTACCAGAAGAAAAATGCCTCCAAAAACAAACCCCACAGCGGCCGGAAACCAGCTCGGAGAACCGCTTCCGGTCGATAGCTCGATCGCAGGCAACAGCAGCGACCAAAAGCTGGCAGAGATCATCACGCCAGCTGCCAAGCCAAGCATCGCATCCATTATTTTTCTATTGAATCCCTTGAGGAAGAAAACCCCCGCCGCACCCAGAGCCGTCAGCCCCCAAGTAAATATTGTGGCTAAGAGCGTCTGTATCAACGGATGAAGATTCTGAAAAAAGTCAAGCATAAAATCAATCCATTTCCCGCACCTAAACCATCAGGTTCACTTCGTGCTACTAATTTTTATAAACATCTAACGCTCGAGAATTCCCACCACGGGGAACTTACTCAAAAAATCCTCACCATGCGGTGCTTTGCTCATGGCCTCGGTTAAATCCTCGCCGGCCTTGTGTCCGGCCTGATGTCTGCCCCCCTTCCAGAGAAAACTAGAGGAGACATCATACACCTTTCCCTTATAGGCAACATAGGCTGGTTTCCCCTCCCTGCCATTGTAACTGGCCAGTTCCTCCTTGGTGAACTTTCTCATCTTACCATTCAAAAATAATCCACTTAAAAAAATAAAAAGGGGCTAAAAGCCCCCTACTTCAGGAACTTCGAAACAAACGGTGACGTCTCTCCGCGTCTCAGATAATGTCCGGAAGGCCCTTCACCCAAGAACTCCGAAAACCAGGACTCGTGCTCAATCTCTTCATTTAGAATCGACAGAGACAGGTCGTAGGTGCGATGATCCTTGCCCGCGGTCAGGTTGCAGATGTGCGTGTAGCCCCTCACCGCGCATCTCTCCGCCTCAACGAGCACCTTCAACATCGCTCTGATGTCCGTCGGATCCTTGGGCAGGCTCGCCGGTGGACATGCTGAGCAGTCGTGAAAATCCTTCATGTTTTCCGGAAGTTTTCCACCAAGTTCGTATATTCGCGGCACTAGGGCCTCAAAATGGTTCCGATCCTCAATTCTTGCGGTCTCGGCAATCTCCTTGATACCCTCACCCTCGAGACCAATCAGGTTTACCCTCAATATGGTGTAGTAGTAATAAGTCGTCAGCTCGGCCGCCGCGTTCTTCACCAGCAAATCGACGAGTTCGTCGACGTTAACGCCCGACCTTTGTACCATCTCCCGAGCTACCTTTGCCATTTTTCCCACCTCCTTAAAATTTTTAATGACTGATTTTCAATCCTACACTGTTGCGCGCAACCCGGATTCAGTCAAAATGTATTTTCCTTGCTCCTCGCGGACAAAGCCGGCTGCAGCCAGCTCCCTCAACCCGCTCCTCACCCGGAATAGCGGCAGCTTGGTCTCCTCGGCTATCTCCTCAGGAGTTCGCTTTTCCCTAACCGCCAGGAGCAACTTCCGACCTGATTCCGTGGGCTTGCCGTCCGGCGATATACAGGCCAAGCCCTCACCTCGGCAGCTTCTTTTTGCAGAAGTACCAGTCCTTGCATTCGTAGCCCTGTTTCAGCCTTTCCTCGGCCGCCTCCTGTGTGTTCGGTGGCGGAACAATAACATCATCGCCAGGCCGCCAGTTAGCCGGCGTGGCGACATGGTGCTCATCGGTAGTCTGCAATGCGTCGATTAACCTGAGTATTTCATCAGTGTTCCTCCCCGTCGTCAGTGGGTAGTAAATCATTGCTCGAACGATGCCGTTGGGATCGATCACAAAGACGCACCGTGTTGTTTCAGTCTTGCTCTCCCCAGGCATTATCATCCCATAGAGCTGAGAAACCTTCTTATCCAAATCAGCGATCACCGGAAATGGTATCTTCACGCCGAACTTCTCCTCGATGTTCCTTATCCAAGCGATATGAGAATTCACGCTGTCAACACTTAACCCCAAGAGCTGAACGTTTCTCTTTTGAAGCTCATCGTAAATCTTCGCAAAGGCGATGAACTCGGTGGTGCAGACCGGTGTGAAATCCGCCGGGTGGGAAAACATGATGAGCCAGCTGCCACGAAAATCAGATAGCTTCAGCTTTCCCTGTGTGGTCACGGCCTCAAACTCGGGCGCTTTTTCACCTAGCCTCGGCAGCGTTTTAACTTCTAAACCCTCCTCCATTTTTTACACCTCCCATTTTTACGCCAAACGACTTAGGTCTGGCTTATCCCCACTTCCCTTTGCCAACGTGGGTCTGAACTTCTGTTTTGGACCTCTGCCTTATGGTCCAGGCCATCTCCTTAGCCTGAGTAAATATCTCCAAACATCTGGGATCAAGGTTGTCCCTGATTCCGTTTTCAGCAACAGCTAGGACCTCACCAAGTAGCTTCTGCAGTGAAACGTGGAGATCGTTAGTGTACCTGGACCTCTCGATCAACTGCGCCTTTTCCTCTGAAAGCTTCTCAAATTTTTCCTTCGGTGCACCGCAGTTGGGACATTTCTCCGGTGGGCTTTCACCGTCGAAAATATAGCCGCAAACAGTACATTTCCACTTTATCAAGCCCATACCTCCATCTGTATCTATTCCCTAGAACTCCTTAAATTCTGCGCTCGGAGCCCCGCAAATGGGACATCTTTTTGGCGCCTCACCCTCGACCGTATAACCGCACTTTTTGCAGATGTAGATGGCTCCGATTTTAATATCCGAGCCGCTGGCCACGGCTTGCTTAGCGCTCTGATACATCCCAGCATGTACCTTCTCCGCCTGCAAAGCGTAATTAATACTCTGCTGCGCCCCCCGCTCATTCTGTAGATCCGCTACTGCTCTAAACGCCGGATACATCTCCTCAACTTCATAGGTCTCCCCATCAATCGCCGTCTGTAGATTGTCCATCGAGTCCCCCATTTGTCCCAGCGCCTTGAGATGGTTTTTCGCATGCACAAGCTCGGCAAAGGATATGGCTCTAAAAAGTCTGGCTACGTTCTTAAGGCCATCCTCTTCGGCTTTTTCCGCAAAGATGGCGTACTTCATGTGGGCCTGGCTTTCTCCAGCAAAGGCTTCTTTCAAATTCTTCTCGGTCATTTTCCTCATAAAATCCCTTCCTGTAAAAATAGATTTATTTACTAATTTATTAAACTTTCGTCCGAAAATAGGATTTATATAGCAGAAAATAATATTAAATCGGATGAAATCATGGTTGACGAGCTTGATCTGAAGATTATAAGGATGCTCGAGGAGGACGGGAGCATCTCATTTACCGAGATGGCGAGAAAGCTCAAGCTGAACGAATCAACGGTGCGAAAAAGGGTCCTCTCACTGAAGGAAAAAAAAGTGATTAGGAAATTCTCCATCGTAATAGATCCGGCCAAAATCGGCTTCAGCACCATCGCCGTTGTCGGCATCGACGCGGCCCCGGATAAACTTCTGGAGATTGCCCAAAAACTGGCCGAGCTGCCGGAGACCAGATACGTGGCCACATCCGCTGGCGACCACATGATAATGACCGAGATCTGGGCTAGTGATGGTAGGGAACTGTCGCAAATTCTCTCGAAAAAAATAGGCATGATAGAGGGAGTGAAAAAGGTTTGTCCGGCGATCGTCTTAGAAAAGATAAAGGAGTAAAAGAGCTTCCAATCCTCTCCTACTCAGAAAACGATTAAAAAAGAGCCAATGTATGACTAATGCTTTACAATCAACATGACCTCAAAAGGTGTTCTTGTAAAGCTCACTTCGGATAACTTCACTGACTTTAACCTTAGGCTGCACCCTCGCTACGCAAAATCCCCCCTGCCTGAGGAGAGCCAATGACCCCGAGCCGAAACCGCCTGCTACCACTGTATTCACCCCATTATCCCTGAGCAAACGAACCACGGTTGGGCCTCTTCCTTTTAACAATTTTGCCGCTGGATTCTCCATGATTTCAACATGGGCTTTTTTGCCCTCGATCGTGACAATGGTGAAGGTCTCCGCCTTGGCGAAGTGCTCCGCCACCTCGTCTCCCAAGCCCTTGCGCCCATCAGTGGCGATGGCTATCTTGACCTTAGCCATAATATCTCACAACCAGTTACCTCTCGCCCTGCGACTCAAGACTTTTTATTCTGGATTCAACGTCTTCCAGCTCCCGCTTCAGCTCCTCAGCGTAATTTTTGAGGTATTCGAGATCTACATCCGGCGAAGCCTTTGCCGGACGCGCCTTCTGGATATAGAACCGCCAGCAAGCCCTTGGACCGTAGAGCCAACCAGGACGTTCCCATGGGGGTAAATAGTTGAACGGCCCTCTGCCAGGCCAATACTGGCTTGCTCTTCTCCACCCACACATTAATATCACCAAAATTATGTTCTATTGCACAAAATATAAAAAGCTTTTGATTAAGCTAGACCCGAGTTATAAAACCATCATTTAAACTTCTAATATCTACTACTAGACAAATCGACTCCCATAGTCTCAGATTTCGATTCCCAGATACACCCTGACAATAACCCCGATCAAAAACGTCAGCGCGGCAACCCCCAGGCTAATCGCCGCCATCTCGACAAATCTTCTCTTAAAGGGAAGATCCTTAGCCACGGAAATGTAGTAGGTGAAAACAAAAATGATGAGGATGGCAAACGTTATCGTTACTCCCAGCGAAAGAATGGTCTCCTGAAATAAGAGAAATGGCGCTATTAGTAGCATCACCGTAATCAGATAAGCACTTCCCGTGTAAAGCGCGGCCTTGAGCGGAAGTTTCGAAGACCCCTCCGCCTTCGTCGAAAGGTACGCGGAAGTGGCCATGGAAAGAGAAGCCGCGATCCCTGTGATCAAGCCTGCCACTGCGACAACTAGACTGTTCTGAAAGGCTAAGCTGAATCCAGCCAACGCCCCGGTTAACTCTACCAGCGCGTCATTCAACCCCAGCACCATGGAGCTAACATAATCAAGCCTTTCCTCCTTAACAGAACCGATAAGTTGGTCCTCGTGAATCTCCTCGTCCCGCAGGATTTCCTCAGCCCCCGCCACAAACTTGGACAATTTATCGTAGATTTCTTGAGCTCGCTCCTCGCTATTTTCCATCAATTTCAAACCAAAAGTTATGCCAAAAATTCTCGAGACGAAAACGTAAAACCAAACCAACATCCTGCTGGGTTTCACGTTGATCTGGGTGTGCTCTTTCCAGAAGTTGTAGTGTCTGAGTTCATCTGTGGCCATCCGTTCCAAAATCTCCTTAGTGCGCGGATCTCTTGCAACCGTTGCCAGCCTCTTGTAAATGAGGTGACCATTGATCTCCTCCCTCTGCGCGGCAACGGCGGCGTCTTTAACTTCAGCATTCAAAGGCTGAGTACTCATGAATGTCAATTAGCCATGGATCTTTGATATTTTAGATTTTAGTCCTTTTTCATCAAGAACTAATTTTAAGGTAAATTTGCCCTCACCGAATTTATTTTAATCAGACCTCTTGAGCCTTCTCATCTTCCCTTTACCTACAGTCATGCCCACTCTAGGCTTCGCTGCAAGATAAACCGATCGTAAATTCATTCCCTCAAAATCCTTCTGAACACGCTCTAACTCCTGCGGCGTCAGCGGTCTGGTTGGGCTGGGCCTAAGAGGTGTGTTGATCTGAACCTCGTCGGGACCTACTGATCTGACAATTTCGGCGATCTCGCGAGAAAAACCCATATTCTCCGGGACGAACATGACCTCCAATTGGAACTTGCCTCTGAAACCGGCACGGAATTTCTTCAACCCCTCAACAATTTTCTGAAAACTCAAGCTCTGATGAGGTCGATTTATCATCCGTAGCAGCTGATCGTTGAAAACATCCAACTTGCCCTTCACCACATCTGCCTTGACCAGATCCTCTCTAACATCCTTCCTGCTCTTAAGTGAAGAGTTGGTCAGAACCGCCACGGGTAACCCTGAAATCTCCCGAGCGGTCTCTATAAGTGCCCCCAAGTTCTGAGCCAGCGTTGGTTCGCCGGTACCGGAGAAAGTCACCACATCAGCGTTAACCCTCTTGATGGCTCGCCTGAGGGCGCGCGCGACTTGGTCTTCGGTGACAAAAATCCTCCGTTCAACCGACTTCGCGGTGGTTGGACCGAGCGAACAGTAGATGCAGTCAAACGAGCAGATCTTTCCCCTTTGGCAAATTGGATCCACGCCCAACGATCTTCCTAACCGCCAAGAAGAAACCGGACCATAAACTATTGCCACAACCAGCACCAACGGATTATCGTGCTCTCAGTTAGAAAATTAACCCCCGAGTAATATCTTAATAACCAACATCAAGGCTATTCCTACCATGAACATCAAAAATGATAGCACCGTCTTTGCCCGATCGCTCTCCTTATGCAGCTCCGGTATTAGATCAGCGGCGGCAATGTAAAGGAATCCACCGGCGGCAAAAGGCAAGAGAAAAGTCATCGCGTGCTCCAGATGTGAAAAGAAATAATAGCCAAACAGACCACCAGCAACGGCAGTAAGAGCAGTTACAAAATTTAATAAAAGAGCCACCCGGGGTTTCATACCACCGTAGACAATTACCCCAAAATCACCGAGTTCTTGGGGAACCTCGTGGGCTGCAACCGCTAAAGCCGTGACCAAACCGAGCTGTGGACTGGCTAGGAATCCGGAGGCAATTATCAAGCCATCGATGAAATTATGAACTCCGTCACCAACAAGATTAAGATAGGCAAACGTGTGAATCGGACAAGACTTTTCGTGACAGTGCCGCCAGAGTAACTTTTCCAAGATGAAAAATATCACGAAGCCGACGATTACTGCCTGAAAAACGTTGCCGATTTCCACGCCCGCAGTTTCTTCTATCGCCTCCGGTAAAAGATGTAAAAAGGCCCCGCCGATTAGAGCCCCGGCCGATAAACCGACCAGTGCCAGCAGGATATACTTGAGTAATCTTTCTGAAACTACCAGAGTCATTGCCCCGACAAATGAAATCAAACTTACCAAAAACGTTGCCAACAGAATCGAAACCATTCCCTCCATCCAACTCACTTCGCTTTTACCCTTTCCTTTAAACAGCCGGGGTCAGTAAAAATATTCTTTTTACACGGACAGGTGCGCGGATGTCCATAAAGCCTGCAAATGTCGTTGATGAGAGAACTCGAAACATGATAATCAATTTTTGAGGCCTCAAGGCACGACTTTCTAACATCATATTTTAGGAAATCTGAAAGAAAAAGTTCAAGAATTCGATGCCTTCTCAAAAGTTTTTGGGCTTCCCTTACTCCCCTCTTGGTTAATTGGACGCCATGATAGGGTCTGTGCTTGACAAGTTTCTTTTTGGCAAGGTTTTGTATCGCTTCCGTAACTGTGGCGGGCCGAACCTTAAGAATTCTTGCTATGTCCGTGGTCCCAAAATCGGAAAAGTTTTCTACCTGTCTTCTATAAATTAACATTAAATACCTGGCCTCATTTTCGGTAACGATTAATTTCGTTTTCATTCTTAACAAAAAATTTTAGGTTTTACCTAAATTTAAAAGTTGTGATCACGATCGTAAAGAGAGAAAAGAATCATCATCCAGATGGTGCCAAATTGTGAATTCTTGATGAGAAGTTTGGGAATGAAAACATTTTAATTTATCAGAAAACAACTGCATCACCAGTCCTGAGCCTGTGGCAATTTTTACCGTAAAGCTTAACGAACTTCGCGATGGCCCTTCTTCCTGTACAATGGCAAGGCATCAGCAATTCTACTCCCTGTTTCTGGAGTTCCTCGGTTGTCCAATTTATCCTTCTCGCGCTTGATCCGAACAAGTGAAATCCTCCGATGACCGCACGCAAACGGCTCAAACCAGTTGCCTTTTGAGCGTGTTCAATTGTGTTAATTATCCCGGCATGGGCGCAACCAGTAATCACCAACAGCCCTTCATTCTTCAACTTCACGAAAAGTGCCTGATCGTCGGGCAAGTTATCCTTAACAACTTTTCCCCCAATCTCAGTCTTGAACCCCTTAACCAGTTCATACTGATTTGTCCTTTTGATTTCACCGCTAACCCATACGCCCGGCATTAACGAGTGGGTCTTCCGATTTCGAGCCAGAAAGCCACCGGCACCCTCAAGCTCCGCAACCGTGCTTGTAATGCCTATCTTCTTGAGCCTTCCCTGTTTCACCACAAATTTTGGCACAAGCGCCTGCGGATGAAGAACCACGGGTACCTTCTTGTTGACGAATTTCAGGACTCCTAAAAGCCCGCCGGTGTGATCGTAATGTCCATGACTGATAACAATGTAATCCAATTTCCCCAGATCAATGCCCAGCTTTCGAGCATTGCCCAGCACCAGTTCCGCCGAGGGCCCGGCATCCAGTAGCAACGTGGTAATACTACCTGCTGATTCAACCTCGATGAAAAATGATAGACCGTGTTTGGCTGCAAGATCGGGCCTTTTCTTGGTGTCCTCGACCAATACCGTAAGCCTCAGCCCATCTACTGAGTTCAAGTGCTCGGCCCCTCCGGTGGCTGAGGTGGTTTATCGGCGATGATCAGAGGTCTCCGCTCGACCATCATCCGGACGAGCTTATTTCTGGCGCTCTCCAGACAACGCCAGACGGTGCCACGCGATATCTTCATTCGCTCGGCGACCTCCTCCTGATTCAAACCCTCTATGTAAGTCAAACGCAGGGACTCGTACTCATCGTAGGAGAGGTAAATCGGCTCTTTAGTGGGCATGGGGCCGCCACCTGGAACCCAAGGAACAAACATGGTTGGTGATGGCACAGAACTGAGAAATCGCGGCTTCATCGGCCTACCCGGCCCACCTCTCCGCCAGCACCATCGTCGCGGCATGGTATCAATAGTTTATGTTCATTCGCACGTAATAAGATTGCCTTCAAAGCCCAATGGGGTTCAGGTGATTGAAAATACCACCTACTAGCAGCGCAATAAGAAAAGTACTCGCGCTTATCATGATCGCGTCCTTCCAGCCTAGTTCCTGCTTAAGAGCCGCTACGGTGGCTGCACAAGGCACGTAGATTGAGACGACAAGAGCAAAGACAAACAACTGCAGGGGGGTCATGAAATTCAACAGGTTCGATGTACCTGCTATGGTCACCAGCAGAACAAGCGCCCCTTCTTTTCTGATGAAGCCATAGAGAAGCGAGATGATGGTCACGGCAGGCAGGCCTAGCCAGCCCGAGGTGAGTGGGGAGAGCGGCGCGACTATCGCGGCCAACAATTCGAAAACATGCAGAGCACCTATCACTAGGCTGCCGACGATAAGCACAGGAGTGGCAAAATAGACGAAGTGCTTCATCCTCATCCATGTCTTGCTTAACAGCGGCCTGAGTATGGGCAAGCGTAGCGGTGGCATCTCCATGATCATCCCAGAAACCCGACCGCGTAAGAATCGGTTGAGAACCAGTCCGACGATGAAGATTAGAATTAAGATGATGCCGTAAATCAAAAGCGCATATTGGACGCCCAAAAAATATCCAACCGTGCCAAGAATTACAGCAGTACGCGCTGAGCAGGGAACCATGGTGATAAGAAAGTTGGCGATCAGTCTCTCCCGTCTCGTTATCAGTACCCTCGTGGCCATGATTGCGGGGACATTGCAACCGAAACCGCCCAGCATCGGAACTACTGCACGTCCGTGAAGTCCTATCCGGTGCATAGCCGAATCCATCACAAAGGCCATGCGCGGCAGATAACCGATGTCCTCGAGCAGGGCGAAGACGAGAAAAAAGACCAGAATGTAAGGAATCATGACCGCCAAGATCCCGATGATGCCTTGGTTGATTCCAATATCTAGAATCCGACCCAGATCACCCAATGTGTTAAAAAAACCGCGAAGCAGCGGCGAGACGAAAATTTCCCAACCCTCGACCAGCAAACCCTCCAGAAATCCACCCACGTAGATCAACAAGAGAATCAGAGCCGCGAAAACAGCCACCATTATCGGCACACCAGTTCGTACGCTTGAAGTTATGTCGTCCAAACGATGGGCCCACTTCAGTTTGGCTGGGGCCCTTTCAGTCACTTCTCGCGAGATCATGGCCGCGATGCCATGGCGCTCACGGGCAATTCTGTAAGCAGACGGTTCACCATATTTGGTCACCATTTCCCTAGCCAACTTCCTTGCCTTCATCAGAACGCGCTCGCTGCCAGGAAGATCGGCCACTGCCTTTATGAGGTGTTCATCGCCTTCCAGAAGTTTTATGGCAAGGGTCCGTGCAGAGAGTCCAAACGGTGTTTTACCTAGAGATCTGACTATCTCTCCTGCAAGCCCCTTTATCGCCCTCTCAGTATCCCGGGTCAAAGGTAAAACCTTCTCGGGTCTATTCCTCGCCAAGGCAACTTCTATGGCCTTATCAAAGGCCCTAGCAACGTTTTCCCCGCGTGTGGCAACAGTGGTCACCACCGGCAGGCCGAGCTTGCTCGAGAGTGCTTCAGCATTCGGATGGAGGCCCCTCGCCAGTGCCACATCATACATATTCATAATCACCAGCATCGGGCGGCCAAGCTCCATCAGCTGCAGGGTCAAGAAAAGGCTCCGTTCCAGGTTCGAAGCATCGAGTATATTCACGATCACATCAGGTTCCTGTTCCAGAATAGCACGCCGGGCAACCAGCTCATCTTGGGAAACCGCGCCAAGCGAATAAACGCCGGGAAGATCGATAACTCTGATATCATAATCGCCGCGCTTCACCCAGCCCTCCATCAGCTCCACAGTTGTTCCCGGATAATTGGAAACTATCACATCGGCGCCGGTGATCTGGTGAAAAATGGCACTCTTGCCTACGTTGGGGGTCCCAGCAAGCGCCACCACTATCTCAGATTTCTTTACCGCCGACATGGTAGTCACCAAAAAATCAACGCTGACCGTGGCGCGCTCGGTGCCGAACCCTCCCCATCTCCGGCCGTTTCACCAAAATTTTGGAAGCTATATCGCGACTGAGCGCGACCTGCATTTTACCGCACTGAAGCATAATGGCCCCGCGGGGCAGCTTTTCCACCACCTTCACCCTAGAACCTGGAAGTATGTTCAATGCCAGCAGACGCTCTACCGATTCCCTCTCTTCAGGTATTGTGACCACAGTACAAGATTCGCCGCAGGCTAGGTCTGAGAGGGGCTTTGCTGGCTGTACTGACTCTCCACTCAATCGCGGGATGGGGCCTCCGTGAGGGCAAGTTGCTGGTCTTTTGAGGAGGTCGTCGATTTTTTCCGTCAGCTCGTCGTCGAAGACGTGTTCGAACTCACAAGCGTGCTCATGAACTCCGGGCAATTCATGGCCAAAGACATCACATAGCAAACGCTCCGCGAGCTTGTGGCGCCGCACCACTCTCATAGCTTCATTCAAGCCTCTGTCGGTAAGAGCGGCCCCAGAGCGATCTCTAGTTATCAGGCCCTTATCGCTTAGTCTTGAAAGCATCTCAACCACGCTGGGATCCTTAACCCCAAGGTCCTTGGCCAAATCTTTCACCTTAACTCGTTCCTTGGATTCGGTCTGTTCCTTATAGATGGCCTCGAGGTACTCCTCCTCAGAGGCCGAAAGCTTGGAGTTCTTTCTAAACATGCGATGGGCCATGGTGCTCAAAAATTAGGTAGACCTAACTTAATAAAAACCTTAGGCGAACCTAATTAAAACGATTTTCTAGAAAAAATTAAAGCCGATCTAAAGAAGTGCCGCTAAGTGGTAAAAGGCTTTTTTACTAATTCAAACTAAATAAATGCGACTAGGATATCATGACGGACGTTTCTTTGCTCGTTGGAGGGCAAGCCGGCGATGGTGTAATGCGTACGGCTGAACTCATCGGAAGGATCTTCAACCGAATGGGACTTTACGTCTTTGTAATAAATGACTACGGATCATTAATTCGCGGCGGCCACAACTTCTGCAAAATCAGGATTTCAGAGAGACAACTCTGGCTTCACCGAGAATCGATCGACCTCATCGCCGCCGTCAATCAAGATACCATCGCCAAGCATGAAAAGGAGCTTGTCGACGGCGGCCGCATCCTCTATGACAGCGACGTTTCCCAATACAAGGGATCTCACGAAAGCCTGCCAATACCCCTCACTGACATGGTAAAACAAGCTGGCGGTTCACCCATAATGAGGAACTCTGTCCTGATAGGAGCCATAGCTTACCTTTACGGCATCCCCCCAAGTCTAGCTAATGATATCCTCATGCAGGCCTATGGGGACAAGGCCACCAAAAATATTGAGCTAGCAAGGGCTGGCTATGACTATGCTGAGAAAAACTTCGAGAAAATCCTGACAATTAAACCAATTTCACGCGAACAGACTCCTTTTATCTCAGGCGCTGAAGCTGTGGCACTGGGGGCTGTTAAGGCGGGCATGAAACTTTATGTGACCTATCCGATGACTCCCTCAACCGCAATACTGAACTATATCGGTCCCAACCAAGAGTCGCTAGGAGTAGTGTTGGTGCATCCTGAAAATGAAATCGGCGCGGCGAATATGGCACTTGGAGCTGCCTATGCGGGTGTGAGGACAATGGTCGGCACCGCAGGCGGAGGCTTCGCCCTAATGCAGGAAGCTTTCAGCATGGCTGGTCAAGCCGAGATACCGGTGGTTTTCGTCGTGGGACAAAGGGTTGCGCCGGCCGTAGGAGCGCCCACCTACACGGCGCAGGCAGATCTTAAATTCGCCGTCGGCGCCGGACATGGTGAATTTCCGCGAATCGTTGTTGCTCCGGGAGATCCTGAAGAGGCTTTCATTAAGACGGGGGAAGCCATAAACTTAGCTTGGAAATATCAGTCGCCTGCCATTGTGCTTGTAGACAAACATCTTCTGGAGAGCTACATGAGCATCTATATTGAGGAGAACAAAGTGAAGGTGGAACCAGCCGAGATCGCGGAAGAAGATAGCGGAGATTACCGTAGGTATAGATTTACTGAAAGTGGGATTTCACCGTTAGCATTCCCGGGTTGGGCCGGAAAGGTTGTCAAAGTCACCAGCTACGAACACAATGAATATGGTTATGCTGAGGAAAGCCCCGAGGGCATTCAGAAAATGCAGGAAAAAAGAATGCGTAAGCTTTCGTCCCTGATCCAAGATTTGAAGGAAAGAGAAACAGTTAAGATATACGGCGACACATCTGCCGAAAACCTTGTGGTAGCCTGGGGGTCCACTAAAGGAGCAGTGCTAGAGGTCATGGAGCTGATAAAAAAACCGTTGAAATTCATACAGGTTTTGTACCTGAGTCCCTTTCCGGGTTGGGAGATCAACAAGCACTTGAAGCTGGCGAAAAAAGTTCTATTGGTCGAGGGCAACATGACGGGGCAACTTGGCTCACTGATCGCTGAACATACTGGCTTCAGAATCGAAAACACGGTGCTCAAAAATGATGGCAGACCATTTGACCAAATCCTGCTGGCGGAGAGGATTAAGGAGGCGTTCGGATGGAGATGAAGGATTTTGACACACCGACCAAGAACACCTGGTGCCCTGGCTGCAATAACTTCGGCATACTGGTGACGGCCAAACAGGTGCTAGCAGAACTGGTGAACTCCGGAGAGGTCAAGCCAGAGGAGGTGGTGGTACTCTCAGGTGTTGGTTGTCACGGTAAAATCTCAGATTATCTCCGCGTCAACAGCTTCTACTGCCTCCACGGGAGGGTTCTGCCTCCGGCCATGGGGATAAAAGTCGCTAACCAACGTTTGAAAGTCATCGCCTTTGCCGGCGATGGCGATGCCTACGCCGAGGGCATCAGCCACGTCGTTCACGCCGCCAGAAGAAATCTGGACGTTACCCTCATCGTGCACGACAACGAGGTCTTCGCCCTGACGACCTCGCAGGTGACTCCAACGACAAAAGTTGGCTTTAGGACAAAATCAGCGCCTAAGGGTAGCTTCGAGACCCCGCTCAATCCTCTGCAACTCATGCTCGCCTGTGGCGCAACCTTTGTGGCTCGAGGCTTCTCCGGAGATTCAAAACACCTGAAAGGGATGATGCTGGAAGCAGTAAGGCATCGCGGCTTCAGCTTTATCGACGTGATCCAGGAATGCGTTACTTTCAATCCTGTTCGGGAAAAATATCTGCCCAAAATGTACGATCTAAACAAAGAGGGACATGATGATACCAACTTCTCAGCCGCATGGAGCAAGGCGGGGGAGACAGACAGAATGCCGCTGGGAATCTTCTACCGTGTCGAAAAACAAATCTATGAAAAACAGTTGCTGGGCGACAGGATCCTTGCCGATGAAAACCCAGCAAATTCAATAAAACAGGCGCTTCTGCAGCTCATGTGATCGATGAGAATTGAACTGGTAGCGACACACCGACGTTCTCAAATGAACCTCTTAAAGCGATCCTTTTTTGCTTTGCAGATGGGACAAATCTCCGGCGGTGATTCCCTTGCACAAAGATAACCGCAGACGGTGCATCTCCAGACCGGGAGCGGGAGTAAAAAGGGGCCCTCAACGGTTGCCTCTGACATTTTTCTTTTTTCCGGTGGAGGCCTTCTCTCCGGTATTGATTTTAACTCCTTGTTACCATCCAACACTTCCTTTGAGACATACAATCCGCAATAACAGGATCCGTATTCAACTAGATCTGCATCTCTATAATCACAGGGACAAATAATATCCAAGTCTTCCTCCTTTTTACCTGAAGCCAGCCTACACGGACAGGACCAGTAACCGTATCTCTGCTCATTTATCAACAAACCCTTCACCAGTTTTTTCGCGAACTCAACATCACCATTCAGGTAATAACCCGCGGCCTCGCCCTCTCTTTTTAACTTCTCGTAAAGCCTATTCACTTCCTCTGGGGAAACTGCGATCTCTTTCACGCAGCTAGCGCCTCTTTTATCTTCTTCTCATCAAAGCCAACGATGTGCCGGTCGTTTATCACCAGCGTGGGGAAAGATCTCTTGGGATTCCAGCGCTCCATCTCCTTCAGCGCCTCTTCTCTGCTTTCACCCTTAAGAAGATCTACATCCACGTAGTAATAATCCACACCTAGGTCGTCTAAAAGCTTCTTTGTTTTGGCGCACCAGACGCACGTGCTCAGGGCAAAAAGAAATATGCGCCCCCTTTTCTTTCCCTCGACATGGTTCATCTGCGTTTGAATTCCTCAAAATTTAATTCACGGAAAACTTAAAATCTTTTCTTAGCTCGAAAATTACCTAGCACCATCGCTGATTTAAAAAACAAAAAAATATTTTTATATTTTCTACCGGATTAGAACCAAACTTATATTTCTTCCATCAACGTCGTAAAGGTGTCGTGATGTTCTTCCTCATCCTCAAGGATGTGCCTAAAGATTAAGTTGGTCACTTCGTCGCCTTCTTTTCTGGCCAGCTCGATTATCTTTTTGTACATAGAAATCGCGTTTTCTTCATCCTTGATGTCCTGGGCGATCATCTCCTTGAGGTTCTTGCCCACCACTATCGGAGAGGGCTTGGTAGTTGGCACTCCACCAAGATAGTAAAGCCGCTCCGCAATCTTCTCCGCGTGTTTCATCTCGACTATCGCTATCTTCTTCAGTTCATCCTTAACTGCGAAACCTTTCACTCCGCCCCACATTACGTGTTGCCACATGTACTGAATTGCGACTTGAAGTTCTCTAGCAATAGCATCGTTTAAAAGATCTAACAATTCCTTTGACACTTTCATTTTTCACCTAATTTAAGTTGTTTTTAAAACTTTTACCTTTTTCGATTCCCAGCCGCCCAAAAAACTCCAAAATCCCTAGCTTTAAAAATGTAAGTAGTGCCAAAAAAAAGAAAAAGATAACTAGAAAGGAACCTACTTGGCCTTTTTAGCCGGTTTTGTGACTTTCTTCATCGGCACGCCGCAACAGATCAAATCGCAGGCTGCACAGCCGCACTCTTCGTCTATTACGACGACTGCCCCACATTTTTCACAACGATATTTTTCGCCCTTTTTAGCCATTGAAAATCCCTATAAAGGTTTACCCTATTTTATTTATCACTTTCGAAAATTTTCTGCTAAAGATTAATTTTAAATTATATTCACCCCACCGATTAAAATTTATAAAGGTAAGCAGAGTTTGGTAAAAGCTGAGCGTGGGGATTATCACGATAGAGATAAGATTTCACGGCAGGGGCGGGCAGGGCGCCGTCACCGCGGCGCGGCTATTGGCGGAGGCCTCTTTCCTTGAGGGAAACTATTGTCAGGCTTTTCCCTTCTTTGGAGCGGAAAGACGAGGGGCACCAGTCGTGGCCTTCACCAGAATAAATAAACAACCCATCCGCACCCATGAACAGGTCTACAGGCCGGACTATGTGGTGGTGCTAGACCCAACTCTTATCGGTTCCATAGACGTGGCTGCGGGTTTAAAACCGAACGGAGTCGTGATTCTGAACTCCAAGGAGGTCCCAAAAAATCTCAAGGGAGTAAAGGTCGCCGTTGTTGATGCCACTAAAATCTCAATTGAAGCCATTGGTGTGCCGATAACCAACACCACCATGCTCGGCGCTCTAGCAAAAGCTACCGGTGTGGTCTCGTTGGAGTCCATACAGAAAGTGATTGAAAAGAGATTTGGAAAAATGGCTGAGAAGAACATTAACGCAGCTAGGCAAGCATACGAAGAGACGGTGGTAGTATGAAGCTTAAACCCGGAGCCATAATAACTGAACCCGGAAACGCCGAAAGTTATGAGACAGGTGAATGGAGGGTTTTCTGTCCTAGCATAGACCCAGCCAAATGCACCGGCTGTGGCATCTGCTGGCTCTTCTGCCCGGAAATGGCGATATCCAAGGGAAAACCACCCAAGATAGATCTCAGGTATTGCAAGGGCTGCGGTATCTGCGCCAACGAATGCCCGGTAAAAGCCATAACCATGAAGGAGGAATGTAAGACATGAAGCAGATAATGGATGGAAACGAGGCGGTTGCGCTTGCCGCTAAGCTGTCCCGGGTAAAAGTCATCTCGGCCTATCCGATTACGCCTCAGACCACAGTTGTTGAGAAGCTAGCGGAATACGTTTCAAACGGAGAATTGGACGCCGAATTCATAAAGGTGGAATCCGAGCACAGCGCCATGAGCGCCTGCATCGGCGCTGCGGCCACAGGTGTCCGTGCTTTCACGGCCACATCATCCCAAGGACTTCTTCTCATGAACGAGATGCTCTACGTCGCCTCAGGTCTCAGGCTTCCTATAGTTATGACCAACGCCAATCGTTCGGTTTCCGCGCCTCTTAGCATCTGGTGTGACCAACAGGACTCGATGACGGTGCGGGACTCTGGCTGGATTCAACTTTATTGTGAAAACAACCAAGAGATCCTTGACACCACCATTCAGGCCTTCCGCATAGCCGAGGAACTTTTACTTCCGGTCATGATCTGCTACGACGGCTATATCCTCTCCCATACTCTCGAACCAGTGGACTGCCCGGAGCAGACGGAAGTTGATGCCTTTCTACCACCTTATCACTATCCCTACGCGCTCGATCCAGATAAGCCAGTTACGATGGGCGCCGTCGGCGTGCCAGAATACTACATGGAGTTCAGGTATCTGCTCCAGAAAGCCGTTCAGGGAGCCAAGGCCAAGATCCTTAAAGTTGACGAAGAGTTTAAGAAACGCTTCGGCCGAGGTTATGGGATTATGGAAAAATACTGCTGCGATGATGCCGAGGTGATGATACTGACCATGGGCTCGCTCAGCAGCAGCGCAAGGGACGTTGTGGACAACTTAAGAAGCAAGGGAGAGAAGGTGGGGTTGGTCAAGCTAAAATCATTCCGTCCCTTCCCAACCGATGAAATAGTAGAAACGTTAGGGCAGTCCAAAGCGGTCGCGGTGCTAGAAAAGGACATCTCACTGGGATATGCTGGAGGCCTTTTCATCGACACGGCGGCGGCTTTCGCCAATACTAAACAAGCTCCATTGATGATCAACTTCATCTGTGGCCTAGCGGGACGGGATGTTACCTCGGCCCAGATCGAGCAGGCGGTCAGAGAAACTCAGAAAGCCGCTGAAACGGGAGAGGTGAAAGAAAAAGTCAGATGGCTGGGCCTTCAGGAAAAACTTGTCGAGGAGTGATGGAATGAAAGACATCTCAGATCTGGAGCTGCTGGCTCCGGGACACAGGGCTTGTGCTGGTTGCGCCTGTGTGCTCTCGCTGCGGCACGCGCTGAAGGCGCTGGGCAAAAACGTCATCATCAGTGAGGCCACCGGCTGCATGGAGATAGTCACCAGCCCCTATCCCCAAACTGCTTGGAGGGTCCCTTGGATTCACGTTGCCTTTGAAAATGCTGCTGCCGTGGCTTCCGGTGTTTCTCGCGCGCTGAAGGTGCTGGGCAAAAACGACGTTAAAGCAGTGGCTATAGCAGGCGACGGTGGGACTGCGGACATAGGCCTGCAGGCCCTCTCGGGTGCTGTGGAGCGCTGGGAAGACATGCTCTACATCTGCTATGACAATGAGGCTTACATGAACACTGGAATACAGCGCAGCGGGGCCACTCCCTTCGGGGCTTGGACTACCACAACACCGGTCGGAAAGGTGAAAAAAGGTGAGGATCGGCCGAAAAAAGATATACCTGCGATAATAATTGCTCACGGAGCCCCTTACGTGGCCACGGCTTCTGTTGCCTATCCAATTGACTTTCAGAAAAAGTTAAAAAAAGCAGCGTCAATCAAGGGGCCGACTTACGTACATGTTCACGCGCCCTGCGTTCCTGGTTGGAGGATAGAAAGCAGCAAGTCAATAGAGGTGGCTCGCCTAGCTGTGCTCACTGGGGCTTGGGTCCTCTACGAATATGAAGCCGGCAAGATAAACGTCACTTTCAAGCCCACCAAAAGAAGGCCTATCGCCGATTACCTGAAAATGCAGGGAAGATTCAGGCACCTGACCGACGAGGAAATAGCTCAGATCCAAAGAATGGTTGACGAACAGTGCCAAAAATTCGGGATACCATAAACCTCAGAATCGAAAAAAATCGATGATACCGAACCGATCTCAATATCCAATAAAATATCTACCGACTAGATTTGGTTCAATTAAACGCGATTAGCGTCACGTTCAATTTATTATCTGAAAAACTGGAATTAAAGGGAGAGAGATGGAAAGGGCTGAAATTCAGGTCAGCGGCATCGTCCAAGGCGTGGGATTCAGGCCGTTCGTCTACCGGCTGGCAATTAAACATCGCCTTCTGGGATTCGTTCGCAATATGGGCGATGCTGGAGTTCAGATAGTAGTTGAGGGAGACAAAGGAAAAATTTTGGAATTCATTCAAGCGCTCCGGTCTGAAAAACCTCCGCTTTCAAGGATTGAATCGCTAGCTATTTTCTGGCAACCGCCATCCAAGCAATTTCAAGATTTTCAGGTCCAACCAAGCGAAAAAAAGATATTGGGCCTTCCTTCAGTTATCCCTCCAGACCTTGCCCTCTGCGAGGATTGCCTTAGCGAAATGTTCGATAAAAATGACCGAAGGCATAACTACCCGTTCATTACTTGCGTCAACTGTGGCCCAAGATTCACTATTATTGAAGAGCTTCCCTACGACCGGGTCAGAACTTCGATGAAATTCTTCCCGTTGTGTCCGGACTGCCTGCGCGAGTATCAGAATCCAGCCGATAGGAGATATCACGCCGAGCCCATCGCCTGTCCTAGCTGCGGGCCGCGCATGAAGCTGTATCACTCCAACGGTGAAATCGTTGTTAGTGAAGACCCGATTGCTGAAGCCGCGCGCCTGCTTGATGAGGGATATTTAGTTGCCGTGAAGGGAATAGGAGGCATTCACATCGCAGCTAAGACCACCGACGACGGTGTGCTGCAACGGCTCAGAAGGGAGTTCGACCACCCCCAGCAGCCATTCGCAGTGATGGCGAGAAATCTGGAGAGGGTGAGAACGTTTGCTGAAGTCTCGCCGGAAGAGGCGGAAATGCTCACCTCCTACCGCCGGCCCATCGTCATCCTGAAACGCTCCCACAATTACTACCTGTCCGAGCTGGTGGCTCCAGGACTCGATACCGTCGGGGTAATGCTCCCTTACTCCGGAATCCACCACTTGCTCCTAGCTATGGGCAAGGATCCCGCCTATGTGATGACGAGCGCCAACGTGACCGGCCTCCCCATGATCGTGGACAATGGCGCAGCCCTAGAGAAACTCCGAAATGTCGTTGATTACCTGCTGCTGCACAACCGAGTCATCGTCAACAGGTGCGACGACTCAGTAGTCAAAATGATTGAGGGTAAACCTGCTTTCCTAAGGCGATCGCGCGGATTCGTCCCCGAGCCCATTCAGTTGTCCTTCAACAGCCGGACAGCCGTGCTCGCGCTTGGGGGAGACCTTAACGTCACTGCCTCAATTTTAATCGGCAACAGATGTTTTCCCAGCCAGCACATCGGGGACACCTCCAAGCTCGAAACCCTTGACTACTTACAGGAGGCCATCGGTAGACTGATGCACCTGCTGGGCCTGAAAAAAGTTGATCTTGTGGCCCACGACCTGCACCCTAGCTACTCAACTTCCCGCGTTGCCCCTAAGCTGGCGGAGGCTTTCCAAGCCAGCACCATCTCCGTCCAGCACCATCACGCTCACCTCTGCGCACTCATGGCTGAACACGGGCTCGACGAACTCATCGGCGTTGCTGCGGACGGCGTCGGTTATGGGCCGGACGGGACGGCCTGGGGTGGAGAGATCATGGTGGCCAGACTCGACTCTTACGAGCATCGAGGGGGCCTGATGAAACAAATGATGCCAGGCGGTGATCTGGCGGCGGTATACCCGGCCAGAATGGTGGCTGGAATTCTCTGGGATCATATCAGGGAAGATGAGCTTGACCGTCTCCTCAGGGAATACTGCCCGAACGGCTTTAAGCACGGAGAAAAGGAACGGGAAGTGGTCCTTCATCAATTGAAAAGAAAATTCAACATTTTCCTGAGCAGCAGTTGCGGCCGGGTTTTGGACGCCATCTCCTGTCTGCTGGGAATATGCTGCCAGCGGACCTATGAGGGCGAGCCCGCTATAAAACTGGAGGCTGCCGCAGGAGGTGGTGAGCCCGGCGAGGCCAAAATAGAACCCCATATCGAAAAAGTTGATGGAAAATTGATCTTAAACACTTCTAAATTGTTACTCGATATCATTTCTGCCATGAAAAAACACATCCCGAGAAAGCACATCGCTGCCGCGGCTCAGCTGGCAATTGCCCGTGGGCTGGGCCAGATTGCCCTTGAAGTGGCAAGATCCGAAGGAATCGAGGTTATCGGGGCTTCTGGCGGAGTCTTCTGTAACCGGGCGATTACCGTTGCCTTGAGAAAAGAGGTGGAAAAGGCTGGATTAAAATTCATCCGCCATGAACTTCTACCACCGGGTGACGGCTGCCTCTCGGTGGGACAAGCGGTGGCCGCCTCTCAGATGAAGTTTAAACTATAGCACATCTGGAGACCGCGCGATCAACCCCGTTTTTCTTACCCAACAGTTGTTCAGCCTCCGAAACCAACGCGCTCAAACGCTTCTTCCCCAGTCCAGTCCTAGCCAGCTGACGCGGCTCGGAGGTGAGCAACTGTTTAACCAAAATGATCCCCGCGGAACTCAATTTTTCCAAGGTTGCTCTATCGACAGAACGCAAAACTGTAACGGGATATAGCTCCTCCCGCTCGATCATCTTCTCCAAACCACAGCCCCGAGGATATCTCCAACATATGAGCTTTATTCCGCGACACTCAGCATACTTGGTGGCATCGCTAGAGGCCTTGGTGTTCGAAACTAACCAGACCTCGTCAAACCATTTGCCTTCCCCACGCTCGGCGGCCTCATTCAGGTCCAAAAAGCGCGCGTAGGTGTACATAACATCCTTCAGCCCCACTGCGCCGCCGGGCAAGTTGTGGTACTTGCACTCAATCATGGCACGAATAAAATCACCATCCGTCTTCTCCGCTATCACATCAACTTCATGCTGCACACATCTCCCCTTAACGATGCTCCTCAGCTTAGTCTGGTACCCATAGCACTGGAGCAGTTCAGCAACAAAGTTTTCAAAGTTGAAACCTGCAGGGCCAAGGCGCATTATCGCATCCTTGAGGTCGTAGCGCATCGCCACCGGAGGCTGCCGCTCGGAGATCATGTCCTTAACGAGTCTTAAAATTTCCTTGGTGGTTATCCCATCGTAAACACTGGCCTCAATTTTTTTGACTATCTCTTCAGCCAGCTTTCTGTTGGCACCCGCCCTCCGGAGCGTGCGCAATATCTTCTCAGGGCGGAAATCCTCGATCTGACCGTTGGATTTAACAACTCTAATCGCCAACCGCTCCCCAACCATTACTGAGCCTTTAAAATAAAAGACCGAGTAAGATACTATCCCGCCAGAATCCCAATCACAACCAGAATTGTGTTGTATGAGTTGTGGGCCAAAATAACACCGCCTAGGCCGGTGTAGAGGTAGCATACGGAAAGCAGCAGGCTGGCCGGTAGCATGGAAATGACGATCGCCGGATAGGTTCCCGGATTGGAAAGGTGAAAGGCCGAAAAGAGAAGGGCTGAGGTCAGGACCGCGAGAAGCTTGGACCTGCGCCAGCGGATTAACTCATCCATTATCACGCCACGGAAAATCCATTCCTCAAAAATCGGAAGGATGTTGACCAAGAGCAGCGTCAGCCAAGGGTAATTCCGCTCAATTGAAACAAAAGGATATTCCTCGGGAGAAACCGTCTCTATCCCCGAATGCTGTAAGATAGATCCCGTCGCCATCGAGAAAACAAGGGAGAGAAAAGCTATTGAAAGCGAGATGGCGAGGAGAACCAGCCAACGCCTAGGGCCCATTCTTTTGACCAAGGGTAACCAGGTCCTAGGGTGCAGCCTCTCCAGATGATAAGGTCTCCTCACGATTATTCGGCCCATGATGACTCCGAGAACCACCCCAGCACCGACAATCCTGACCAGATCCAACCAGTACAAAAAATCACGCGGTTGCCTATTCAGCGCTGCTCCGGAAACATACCCAGCTTTATCGTCCACACCGGAGTGTTCCCACGCAGCCTTCTCTCCACCTTTCCCTCTTCAGTAAGATGATAGAGATCTACGCGCAGCCTCACGATATCAATGCCTGTCATCCTTGCCAACTCCTCAGTGGTAACCGGCGTCCCTGCCTCCTTCAGGGCCTTCAAAATCAAATCCCTCTTCAAACCCTCACCTCTCCTTAAGCCTCTCCAGCACCTCTAGGGCTGATTTTATTCTATCCAGTAGCTCTAAAGTCTTAGCGTGATCGGTTTCCTTGGCAAGCTGCTCGGCGAGGGTGTCAATCTTAGCCTGCAGCGTTTCCCTGATCTTGTCAAGCGATGACGGTTTGGCCTCGGGCTTTGACTTCTTCGCCTGACCACCGCAAACGGGGCAGACGACCTTTCCCTGATATTCAAAGAGAGGACTCATACAGCTGCCGCAATGTACCGCCAACATCTTGCCCCCCGCCATCAACATCTCCACAACCTTGGGTATGTCCTCTTCCCTCATGCCCACCCCAAAACCCTTTATTGGGACCCAAGATTAAAATTAGATGATTGCGCATGTGGCGGGGTGATGTCCGTGTCCTCAGAGGAAAAGCTGAAGCAGGTTGCAGAGATGATGTCGCGCATGGCAGAGGACACCACAGTTCCGCGGAACATCCGCAGGGCAGCCGGCGAGGCCAAGAACGCCCTCCTGAACAAGAGTCACGACGCCATGGTCAGGGCCTCAACTGCCATTTCAATCTTGGATGAGATAAGCAACGATCCCAACATGCCCGTTCACACCCGCACCCTGATCTGGAACGCCATCAGCATTCTGGAGACAATTCGAGAGTGAGGATGAAAGTTGAAAACCCTTGTCTGCACCTGCGAAAAACCATGAGGTGATTGCTGCCTGAGGGGTCTGGTTAGCTATGGAAATCGATCTAAAGCCCCTGATAAAACTTATGAAAAAGAAAGACGTCAAGGGTGCCAAGGAGTGGCTGGAAGCAACCCGAAGTAAAACTAACTCCGGCGACGAGTTTACGAAGGGCTACCTGCTGGCGTTACAGGGTATGGTCTCAGCAATGGAATCTGGAGGGGAACTCTCCACCATCAACAAGGTACTTGAAAAAAACTACGGTGAACAAATAGCTGAAATCTTAAACGAGGCCAAGACCAGAACCGCGCAGAAGTTCAGACCGGCTGACGAACGAGGTTTCGATACCGCTTGGATCGACGTCCTGAACGAGCTTTGCGCTAAAAACTCTGAAAGCTAAAAAGGCAAAACTCACTACTCCTCAAGCATTGCCCTCTTAGCCGGAGGACGGACAAATATCCGGTATTTGTCAACTCCCTGCAGCTCCATCACAATTCTCTTGGCGACGAGCGACTTTACGTTCACCAACCCCTTCACCCGATTCTCTATATCAGCAAAATCAACGAAGGGGCTTTTCTTCCTCTCTTCAATTATCGCCCACATCAGCTTCTTGCCTATGCCCGGGATCAGCTCGAGCTGGTGGAAGCGTGTTGTCAACGGCGCCGCCCTGTTAAAGAACTCAACAAAACGCTCCGGATTTTCGTTGACCAAGCTCTCCACCGCCGGCTGTAGCTCGGCCTTGGCAGCGGCAGTTAAATCCTCGTAACCAATCCGTCGTTTTATCCTCTCGACCTTGTCCCTTTCCCCCTTGCCGATGGAAACCCTTTCATGCGGCACAAAGGTCATTCCTTTAATTGGGACCACCTCCAACAGAGTAAAGAAGGTATCGCCAAGTATCTGGGCTATGGGCTCCCTCAGATGGATGGGCCTAGGATCGTTCGGGTGCCCCTGGGGGAGAAAATCAAGTACTATTCCCCGGTCCTCATACTTTTTCTCCACTAAAACACGCTCCCGAGCCTGCTGTCTCAGCCGCTATATTTTTTAACTAGCTCGAGAACCTTGTTCGCTTCATCCTCTTCGAGTTTAACCCTCTCCTTCGAGAAAATGAGTTCCAGATCCTCTTTGGTCTCCGGCATGAGATCGATGATCGCCACGGCCAAGTGTTCCTTAATCTTATCCATCTTGAGGAGTTCCTCCATCAACTCCTGCGCCTCCTTCGGCTTGACCTTGGCAAACTTTTGCGCATAGTCATAAGTCAGTCTTTGCCAGTACTCCAGCTCTCCCTCCTTCTTGACCTTCTCCAAAATGCCGAGAACCTCCGCAAGGGGCACAGGTTTCTCCTTAACAACGCGCTTGCCGATCATGCCTCCACCACCTTCAGGTGTTCGGGACGGGAAATAATCTTTTTTATTGCGCCACCATCGCGGACTTCCACAACATAGGCTCGCCCCCGCCTCTCTCTAATAACCCCAGTTCTACCATGGTAGCGGTGATGGGGCTGTCCCTTGACCACGCTGGGGTCCAAGATGATTGAAACCTCAGCACCCACGGTAAGATCCTGAACTGCTCTGCTGACGGGAGTGAGTCCCCTCTGACGAGGGTGCTTGGTCAGTTTCTTCCGACTCTTGCTCCTCAAGCCTTTGGAACGTCCGGACATTATAATCACACCAAATTTTTCACTGTCTAATTAAGTTGATAGTTTCCCTCGTTTAAGAGCCTTTTCTAGGGCCCTTATCCCCGCCCCTAGGGACTTCCCGAAACATCTTCCCCAGCTGGCCCAACTTAGGGCCTCTTCCCTTTGCAAACGTCTTGATGAATCTCTTCATCATCTCATACTGCTTCAATAACTCCCTGACCTCGGCTTCTGTGGTGCCCGATCCCCTAGCCACCCTACGGATGCGTGAGGAATTCATTATCTTGGGGTCCTCAAGCTCCTGCGGGGTCATCGACTGCATGATGTATTTAAACTTTTTCAGCTTCTCCTCGCCAACCCTCATCTGTTCCTCAGGCAGGGAAACCCCGACGCCAGGAATCATCTGCATGATCTTCCTCAGCGGTCCCATCTTGCTAAGAGCTTCAAGCTGATCGTAAACATCACGGAGTGTTATCTTGCCCGCCATCATCGCCTTCATATCAGCGGGCTTCAGCTTCTCCTCTTTCGCCACCTCCTCAATCTTCTGCAGTAGGGTTTCGATGTCGCCCATCCCGAGCAACCTAGCCACGAACTTCTCCGGCACAAACGGTTCTAGGTCCTCTATGTGCTCCCCGACCCCGATGAACTTAATCGGCGCCCCGGTGGCCGCCACGGCGGAGAGGGCACCGCCGCCCTTGGCCGTGCCATCCAGCTTGGTGACGAGAATAGACCCTATAGGTGTGGTCTGTTTGAACGCCGTCGCCTGCTCCTTCGCCTGCTGGCCTATCGTTCCGTCGATGACCAGCATGATTTCATCGGGCTCTACTGCTTTGGCTATCTCCTGCATCTCCTTCATCAGAGCCTCCTCCCGGCGATGTCTGCCCGCAGTATCGACGATGATGAGTTCAGCACGCTCCTTTTTGAAGCGCTTAACCCCCTCTTTGGCCAAGTTTATCGAATCGGAAGAGCCCGGATCACCGAAGACCTCAACGCCTATCTGCTGCCCCAGCTGGCTCAGCTGTTCATAAGCTCCCGGGCGGTAGGTATCAGCGCACACGATGGCCGGCTTGTAACCGCGCTTCTTGAAGTGGGCGGCAAGCTTGGCAACGGATGTGGTCTTACCGCTGCCCTGAAGTCCAACCATGAGAAGGACCTTTGATTTCCCCGCCTCGAGCTGAAGCGGCGCCGGTTTCCCCAGAAAACCGGAAAGCTCTTCGTAAACTATCTTGATGACATGTTCCTTGCGGCTCATCCCCGGAGGTAATTTTTCCTCCAGCGCTCTCTTTTCTATCCGTTTGGTGAGGTTCAACACAAGTTCAACGTTGACATCGGCCTGAAGCAGGGCCCTCTGGATCTCCCTGACCAGCTCCTTCACGGCCCGCTCGTCAACGTGGGCTGCGCGAGTTATCTTCTGCAGGGCACCATGGAGGGCCCTTCCCAGCTGCTCCAGAACCATCGGCTCACTTCTCTAACTTCTCTCATGAAAGATAAATAAACATAGTAACTAAGTGTTTCCCAGTGATGGCATGAAGGCCTTAATCCTCGCCGGCGGCTTTGCCAAAAGGCTAGGTACAATTGGGGAGCTGATGCCCAAGGCTATGATCATGGAAAAGGGAGACACCGTCCTTAACAACCTGATCAAAAAGCTTCGCGCCGTGAATTTGGAACCGATCATCTCCACTAACAAAAAGTTTGAGGGGTTCTTCTCCGGTTACCAAAACCTCATCGTCGAGGAAGCCATGGCCGAGGAGCAGAAATTAGGGGCTGTCTCGGCAATTTGGAACGCCATCAACGCGAAAAAAATTGAGGAGGATCTCATGGTAGTATGCGCCGACAACTATTTTTCCTCAGGTTTTGAGGACTTCGTCTCAAGCTACACCGGAGAGCCGCTCGTGGGCATATACTACGTGGGGCAGAATCCCGAGATGAAGCCCGAGGAAATGGCCACGGTGAAATTTGATGGTAGCGACGATTATCCTCCTCCTGCCACCAGCTTCTTCTTCACCGATTTTAAGGAAAAGGTCCGTCCCCCTCTCAGCAGTTACGTCAGCACCGGAGTCTACATCTTTCCCAAACGCATCTTTCCCCTTCTCGGCAAGTTCTGCAGGAGTTCTAAGCAGGACGCTCCAGGATTCTTCATCCAGCATCTGATGCAACTTGGAGAAAAGGTCAAGGGCTACTTGTTCAGCGGCGAGTGGTACGATGTTTCGCACAAGAGCTACCTTCAGGCCTTCCGCGAGGCAAGGGTGGTAAAAAACGACGAACGCTACATCGTCTGCGACAGGACGATCGGGGGCAACCTAGTACTCTCCATCACCATTTTACATGTAGGAAAACAAACGACCGGTCATTCTCATCCTGTGGGTGAGGTCTACTTCTTCATAGAGGGGGAGGGGGAAATAGAAATGAACGGGGGCAGACGGCGTGTCAGGGAAAAAGACGTGGTGACAATCGCCCCGGGAGAATTTCATCGGGTACATAACATCAGTGACAAGGATCTCATCTTCATCTCTGTTTTCGAGAAATATGGGGAAAGAGGATAGAATTACTGGAAATTGAATAAAAATCCCGCAAAAACAAGAAGCCAATCTATCGCTAAATGATGGTCTCCAGAGAGTCCAACCGAAAGACCCGATTAAATTTAAACCACTCCAACTTTTCCTGATTTGTTTCCCAGCGACAGCTAAATAGCCCCAGCAACAGAGAAGATTGCGTATGATGATCAAATACATTCGCGATCCCATCCATGGCTATATCGGCATAACTGACGTGGAACGCCGGATAATCGACACCTGGCCGGTCCAGCGCCTTCGTGGAATAAAGCAGCTTTCAATCGCGTCGCTGGTATATCCCGGCGGCGAACACACTAGATTCTCACATGCGCTGGGCGCCATGCATGTGGCTGGGCAAATCGCCGAATCCTTGAGAAAAAGTGTTGAGATATCTGAAAACGAGTGGCAGCTCGTCAGGCTCGCCAGCCTTCTGCACGATGTCGGCCATGGCCCCTTCTCCCACTCTTATGAGGAACTGATCGTGGAAAAGCGCGGCATCAACCACGAGCAGATGGGTGCCAAGATTGTAAAGGAGAGCGAGCTTGCCGATGCATTAAAGGAGTGTGGCTACGGGCCGGATGAAATCGTCAAACTTGCCTTTGGAAAAGATAGCAGGGGCAGGAACTATCTGCACCAGATCACGGCCAGCCAAGTTGACTCCGACAAACTTGACTTTCTGGTCCGGGATTCCTACTATACTGGAGTCGAATACGGCCGCATCGACATCAACAGGTTGATTCAGGCGATGGATGTCTATGGAAATGACATCGCCATCGATCTTAAGGCGCTCTACGCACTTGAAGCCTTCATGATAGCCAGATATGAGATGTTCTTGGCGGTTTACTACCACCACGCGGTCAGATCCGCGGAAATTCTTCTCCATAAGGCGATGGAATATGCCGACGAACTCATCGGCCTGACTTCCTTCGCCAGCGTGAACGAGTTCCTGAAAATGGACGATGGTTATGTGGCGACCAAATTAAGGGAGCTTAACCCCCCTGACTTCAACGATCCTGAAAAGCGGAGACGGGCGGAAAAAGCCAAAGAGATAATGAAAATGCTAGACAACAGAGAACTCCTCAAGGTCGCTTACCAGAGAGATGTTCACGTCAAAGATGCCTACGTGGCAAAATTACTGAGCGACAAAAACGTAAGACAGCAGAAAGAGCAGGAGATCGCTAGGCTAGCCGGAGTTGACAGCGATGACGTCGTGGTGGATGTTCCAACACTGGATTCTATTCCATACTACCCTCGAGAAATTGATCCCATGGAAATCCCGGTCTTCACCTACAGCGGCGGAAACAAGGAACTCGTGCAGCTCTCTAGGTACTCACGCTTAATTAACGTTTTGAAAGGATATGTTGATATTATCCGAGTCTATACCAGCTCAAAACAAAGAACCAACGTTGAAAAGGCCGCCAGTGAAGTCTTCAAAACGCTACCATTTTCAGCCCAGATAAACATGTAGTCCGCTGAGAACTACCGTCAAAACAAGCCAGACGCAAAACCAAAGAGATTACAGCTGCTTTTTCACCAGCTGTTGAATTTCCGCCTGAACCTCGTCGATCGAACGATTGCCATCGACCACCTTCATCTTGCATAACTTGGCAATGCTCAAATATACTTGTCTAACCTTTCGCTGAAGTTCAAGGCTCTTTTCGAATTCATCAAGTTTGCGCGAACGATTTATTCTCTGAGCCGAAACCTCTGCAGGAACGTCTATCAATATCATCAGATCCGGCTCCGGTGCCATCTCATTTACCTTCATTACCCATTTGAGGGGAAGCCCACGGGCCGACTGGTAGGCAAGGGAGGAGGCCGTGTATCTATCTGAAATAACGAACTTGCCTGAATTGAGCGACGGAGCTACCACCTGTTCCACGTGCTGCAACCTATCAGCGGCAAAAAGAAGTGCCTCAGCTGCCACCGGTATCCTAAGCTTTCCCGCCAAAGCCAACTTTATTATTTTACCGATCGGACCTCCTGTTGGTTCCTCGGTAACAACTACCTTATAACCCAAATTTCGCAACCAATTAGCGAGCAATCTCACTTGAGTGCTCTTCCCGCTCCCATCTAATCCCTCAATGCAGATGAATTTTCCCCTCACCCGGGCACCATAGCTGAGTTTTTCCACCCTGCCTATTTATCTATCGTCTACCCGAGAGGAAGAGGCAAACAGAGCACAAACACCGCCAGTGCTGCTGCCGCTAAAAATTTATGGCGCAAGGAAAGCGGTGAAATGTCATCCAATGCCCCGGGATGATAACCTCTGAAGAAAACTAAGATCAAAAGGCCCCAAACAAAGAAAATCGGCATGTCTGGAAAAGCCAACCCTAAGAGCATCAACAAAAACCCCAACATCCTAGTCAGCAAAAAGTGGCGGTCGCGCCCTAGAACCGCCCTAGCGATATGTCCGCCATCAAGCTGCCCCACCGGAATCATGTTGAACATGGTCAGGAGCATCACCACCCAGCCGGAGAATGTCAACGGGTTTAACTCAAAAGCGCTGGTGACCCTGCCCAAACTTATCAGCTGCAGCAAACCGAACATTAAAGGTACAAACGGCAGCGGGTTCTCCAGCTGACTCGGGACTGAAAGCGAAAGGCCGATGAAGGTTATTATCACTGAAAGAACAAACCCGGTGATTGGTCCGGAGGCGCCCATCTCGACAAGGGCCTCCTTGGTGGGTATGGGGCTCTTTATGTTGATAACCGCCCCAAACGTCCCCAAGGGAAATGGCGGGGGAGCAGGGATGAAGTAGGGGAGCGTGGAAGCCACTCGATTGCGCCGAGCCGACAGCTTATGGCCTAATTCGTGAGCCACCAACATTGTCAAAAGCGACGCGGAAAAAAGCGCGGCACTGGTAAATGAGCTGTCAAAGAGGTAATATCCGGCGATGAATGTTGAAGCCACTGTGGCAGCAAAAAGTGCCACATTAGTCAGGATCCTACCTTCCCGAATAGCCGGACGCTTCACCAGAGTAAGCCTCAGCTCGCCCTCATGCTCCCGCATCACTGGGAGGTAATCCTCCTTTTCGAGGACCTTTAACGCATAGCGAAAGGCGCTGCGAACGTTTCGCGAAGAAACCTCAAGCTCAATTCTATCCCTTCGCGCCACTAAATCCAAAATCTCAAATTTTTTTGCAACTGTTTCAAGCGGCCTCTTCAGCCAATCTGGCACCTCTTCGGCCGCGACCCGCAGATTTCCTCCACATCTCGGACAGCCCCCGGGTATCGTCTCACCTATCTCACGGGCGGAAATCCTATAATCAGCATACTTGCATTCCGTGCACTCAAACTTCTTGATCGGGGGCAGATTTAACCCCATCCTATCGCCTCGGCCAGCACCGATCACTCACCCGCGCCGGACCAACGGGGATAAAGGCCGTGATCGATGCCAAACATCTCCAAAACCCGTCCCACGATGAAGTCCACCAGGTCCGCTACTTTTTCAGGCTTTATGTAAAACGCCGGGGCGGCGGGTAAAATTATGGCTCCGGCTCGCCTGAGTTTGGTCATGTTTTCCAGATGAATCAAGCTAAGTGGAGTTTCGCGCGGCACTAGCACCAGCGTGCGGTTCTGCTTAAGGATCACATCAGCCGCCCGGGTTATCAGATCATGAGAGATGCCGTTTGCGATCTCACCCAGCGTTTTCATGCTGCAGGGAATCACCACCATGCCGTCAACAGGATAAGACCCGCTGGATGGTGGCGCCTCCAAATCATCGGGAGAGTAGCTCCGCGTGGCCAGCCTGCGAAGATCAGCGGCGGCTTTTCCCAGCTCCAGCATCAAGATTTTCTCCGCGCTTTTTGAGACGATGAGCTCTGTTTCTATCCCCAGCCGTTGACACGCTTCGAGAAATCTCAGCCCGTATGGAGCACCGCTCGCTCCGGTTATGGCGACAACCAGCCTCATGTTTTCCCAACTAATATCTTTACTGAACTAATATATCCCCGTTGAACCGAAGTCTTCCTCCCGCTACCTGTTCTCTATCTTTCTAACCACTTCATCGCCAACTTCCGAGGTGCTCGATCTTCCGCCCAAATCATAAGTCCTGACCCTCCTCTCTCGAAGCACCTCAACGACGGCCGCCTCGATGATGTCAGCAACCTCCTGTTCACCCAGTTCCTCTAACATCATCTGACCGGCCAAGATTGTGGCTATTGGATTAGCCACATTTTTTCCCGCATGCTTTGGCGCTGATCCATGAATGGGCTCAAACATGCTCACGCCATCTGGGTTGATGTTGCCACCCGGTGCCAGACCTAAACCTCCCTGAATCATGGCGCCGAGATCGGTGATGATGTCCCCAAACATGTTCGGCGTCACCACCACCTGATACCACTCGGGATTCTTCACGAACCACATAGCAACGGCATCCACAAAGGCATATTCTGTTTCAATTTCAGGATACTCTCTAGCCACCGACTCAAAGACCTCTCGCCAGAGCCCGTAGACATGAGTGAGGACATTGGCTTTATCCACGGAGGTCAGGCGCTTTTTTCCCTTCCTCCGGGCCAGCTCAAACGCATAGCGAATGACCCTCTCGGCTCCCCTTCTGCTTATGACCCCAAGCTGATAGGCTATTTCATCCCTATCGACATCGATGTCTAGGTTAAACTTCGCCTCATACAGCGCTCTGATGAGATCTAAATTGGCTTTTTGCTTGCCTCTAGCCCTTCCACCCAGTGCCACGTAAAAGTCCTCCGTGTTCTCTCTGACCACGAAGAAGTTCACGTGCTCCGGTCCTTTTCCAGCCAGGGGGCATGGTACGCCCGGGTAGAGCTTAACGGGACGCAAATTTACGTACTGATCAAAGTAAAAACGCAACCTGAGCAGTATTCCCTGCTCCAGGATTCCAGTAGGTACTCTGGGATCGCCCAAGGCTCCGAGGTAAATCGCATCCATACGGGACAGTTCTTTTAACACTTCTTCTGGGATCAGCTCATTTGTTTTGAGGTAGTGCTCGGCGCCATAAGGGAACTCCGCAAAATCCAGATCAATTCCGCCCGCCACATCCGCCGCAGCACGAAGGACCTTGACGCCCTCTCGAATAACCTCCGGGCCGACGCCGTCACCCGGGATGACTGCTATTTTGTACCTTGTCAAACTATCACCTGAACAATCTTGACATCAGGGCTCTTAAGCTTAAACAGCGGTTTTTTCCCTCAAGAAACCACTTTTCCGACCCATCCTCTTGAGATAAGGCAGCAGTCCACCGGCTCGCAAGATCTCCATCAGGAAATCTGGAAGCGGTTCAGCATCAAATTTCTTGCCCGTGCTGGTGTTGAGCACCTCGCCCCTGCTGATATCCACCCGGATACCATCACCGGTCCTGAATCCACGCCTTGCCTCCTTGGAGATCAACACAGGTAACCCTTGGTTTATCGCGTTTCGGAAAAATATCCTAGCAAACGATTCAGCCACCACCGCGGCAATTCCTGCTCCCTTCAAAGCCATCGGTGCATGTTCCCGGCTTGAACCGCAGCCGAAGTTTTTTCCCGCCACGATGACATCTCCAGCCCTCACCTTGGCGGCAAAACTCGGATCCACCGCCTCCATCACATGTTTGGCCAGCTGCTTCGGATCTCTCTGGACCAGATAACGCCCGGCGATGATGTCATCGGTTGAGATGTTATTTCCAAAGACCCAAGCCTTAGCCATTACACGTCCCTCGGATCAGTGATCTCTCCTCTCAGGGCTGAAGCGGCAACCGTAGCTGGAGAGCCCAGATAAACCTTGGCCTCCGGGCTGCCCATGCGCCCTCTGAAGTTCCGGTTGGACGAGGAGATGCAGACCTCTCCCGGTCCGATGATTCCGATGTGCCCCCCCATGCAGGCCGCACATGATGGCGATCCCACCATTGCACCAGCCTCCACGAATTTCTGCAGTACCTTTTTTCTGAGCGCCTCCAAGTAAACCTCTCGTGACGCCGGAACAACCAGCATCCTTACTCCTGGGGCTACTTTTTTACCCTTCAACACTTTGGCCGCTTCAATCAAGTCCTCAAGCCTGCCGTTCGTGCAACTGCCCAAAAAGGCTTGGTCGATTTTTACCCCGGCAACCTCACGCACCGGTCGCACCCTGTCCACATTGTGGGGCAGAGCTACCTGAGGCTCAAGTTTTGACAGATCAAGTTCCATTACGTCGACGTAACTCGCACCGGCATCACTGTAAACTGGTTGGTAACCCCATCTGGCCCTTCCCCTTAAATATCTAAAGGTGGTTCTGTCGGGGGGGACAATAGCTGTCTTTGCCCCCATCTCGACCCCCATGTTGCACATCGTCATTCTACCCCCAACGCTTATCCTACTCAGACCGCTGCCGGAGAACTCGATGGCACGGTAAGTGGCACCATCGGCTCCGACCTCGCCCACGATTTTTAAAATCAGGTCCTTCGGTGAGACCCGGCTTCTCAGCGTCCCCTCGATTCTCACCAGCATGCTCTCAGGCACACGGAACCACAGCTTTCCGGTGGCGAAGACAGCCGCCATATCTGTGGAACCAATACCGGTGGCAAAACAGCCGAAGGCCCCATAGGTGCAGGTATGGGAATCGGCTCCGACGATGAGCTCGCCGGGAAGAGCAAAACCGTTTTCGGGAAGCACCTCATGACATACTCCCTCGCCCACCTCAAAAAAATTCTGAACCCCGTTCCGAGCCGCGAACCTGCGTAACCCAATGTGCTCTCGAGAGGCCTCGATCGATGTGGCTGGTGCCTGATGGTCCAAGACGATTACCACCCTCGAGGGATTCCAGACTCTTTTAACGCCGATCTGCTCCAAAGCCTCCACCGTGATCGGGCCGGTGATGTCATTAATCATGGCAACATCAACTCGGGCCTCAACTATCTCGCCAGGAGACACGCTCTGGCGCCCCGACGCCCGGGCCAGTATTTTCTCCGCAATCGTCATCGGCATGAACTTCCAACCTGATTAAGTGGCCCAATCTTTAAGTTTTATTGTGATTGCCAGTAAACATTTGGCTATTGTGCCTCGCTTGGGATTTAAGCCACTGGATGACACAGCTATCTCATGCCAAATAAAACGATTGAAATTTGTTGAGCAAGGTAAACCTGTGACATGGCTATATCTTGTGTTTTTATTCGAGGCTGTCGTTTCTCAAACAGTCAAATTTTAGACCCTTGAAATCGTGCCGAATGAGTACAATTTCCGCACTTTCTGGAAAACTGGTCAAAGTCTTATGGCTCCCTCTGCAGCCGAGCTAACCATTTTAGAATATAATCCCAGATAACCAGTTTTTATTTTCGGTGGAAGCGGTTTCACCTTCGCCAGCCTCTCCTCAAGCACCTGCTCCGGAACCATTACCTCCAGCCTGCGTCCGGGAATGTCAATCAATATTTTATCTCCCTCGACAACGGCGGCGATGGGTCCCTTCTCCGCGGCCTCGGGCGAAACATGGCCCACTGCTGCACCTCTCGTCCCGCCGGAGAACCTCCCATCAGTCACCAAAGCCACGGAATCGATTAACCCCACGCCAGCCAAGGCAGAAGTAGCCGCTAACATCTCACGCATCCCAGGGCCTCCTTTGGGTCCCTCGTATCTGATGACAATTACATCACCACGTTTGATCTTGCCACCTAATATCGCCTTCACCGCGTCATCCTCACGGTCGAAAACCCTTGCCGGCCCTCTGTGCCGAATCATCCGAGGACTAACGCCAGCGTATTTTACCACAGCTCCCTTCGGGGCCAAATTACCATATAAAATCGCGATGCCGCCCTCGCGATGGTACGGTCGATTGAGCGGCCTGATGACATCGTTTTCCGGTATCTTGACGAACTTCAAGTTGTCCCGAACCCGTCTGCCAGTGACGGTAAGAGGTGTGCCCCGAATTAGCCCACTCAGCCGCTTCATGACAGCAGGTATTCCACCAGCCCTGTCTAAATCAAGCATCGTGTGTGAACCTCCAGGCCTCAAGCTGCAGAGATGCGGCGTCCTTCGGCTCAACCTATCAAATATATCCAGATCCAACTTGATCCCGGCTTCGTGGGCGATTGCCGGAAGATGCAGCACGGTGTTCGTCGAGCCCCCAATGGCCATGTCTACTATCACCGCATTTTCAAAGGCAGGTCGCGTCATTATCCTTCTAGTTGTTATCCCCAGACGAAGCAACTTCAGAACCTGAGAGCCACTCCGCTTGGCTAGAGCTACTTTTTTAGAATCAACAGCGTGAGCGGTCGCCATCCCTGGTAGTGACATTCCCATAGCCTCGGTGAGACAGGCCATGGTGTTGGCCGTGAACAGTCCCGCACATGAGCCGCAGCCGGGACAACAGCGCTCCTCGATAATCCGTGCTTCTCTCTCGCTCATCTTGCCCGACTTAACCGCACCAACGGCCTCAAAGGCGCTGATCACATCCAACTTCTGCCCGCCCCATTCTCCAGGCATCATCGGCCCGCCAGTGACCATTATCCCGGGAATGTTCACCCGCGCCATGGCCATCAGCATCCCTGGGACGATCTTATCGCAGCTAGCCACGCAAACTACGGCATCGAATCTATGAGCCTCAAGCATCAACTCGACGCTGTCGGCGATGACTTCCCGGGAGGGCAGCGAGTAACACATTCCTCGGGTTCCCATCGAGATGCCGTCGCAGATACCAATAGTGTTAAACTCAAAAGGTGTGCCACCGGACTCCCGAACACCCGCCGCAACCGCCTCGCCCAGCTGCCGCAGATGTAAATGTCCCGGCACAATGTTATTGTAGGAGTTGGCTATGGCCACAAACGGCCTCTCGATATCAGCATCGGTCAGGCCATCGGCTCTCAACAGAGCTCGGCGGGGAAGGCTCTCTAGCCCAACCACTACCTCTCGGCTGCGAAGCTTCATCGGTCCTGCCTCCGAGAAGGCATCACGTTATAAATATAAAATTCTGGCGGTAGAGGGAAATTATCACTTTTCGATTCCGGCCCACTTGCGCAGCTCCCTTCCGACCCGCTCAACCAAGTGCTTCTTCCCTTCCTCGCGCATCCTGCGCAGGTTTGGCAGGTTCGCCTTGCTCTCCTCTATCCATTCCTTGGCAAACTTTCCGCTCTTGATGTCCTCCAGCATCCGCTTCATTGTTTCTCTCGTTCTACGATCGACTATCCATTTGCCCCTAGTGCGACCACCATACTCGGCCGTGTTGCTAACGGCCTTCATCATCCCCTCGATGCCGTGCTCATAGACCAAATCGATGATCAGCTTCAGCTCGTTGATGCACTCGAAGTAAGCTATCTCCGGCTGATAGCCCGCCTCGACCAAAGTTTCAAACCCGGCGATCATCAGCTCGGAAACTCCACCCACCAGCACCGCCTGCTCGCCAAACAGGTCGGTTTCCACCTCTTCCTTAAAAGTGGTCTCAACAACCCCGATCCTAGTCAACCCAACTCCCTTCGCCATCGCTAGCGCTATCTCCTTAGCCCTCCCACTGGCATTCTGTTCAACCGCCAGTAATCCCGGCGTTCCGGAACCGCGCTCATACATCTGTCGCAACATGGCCCCGGGCGCCTTCGGAGCTATCATGATAACGTCCACATCCTTAGGTGGCACTATTTGCTTGAAATGGATGTTAAATCCATGACTAAAGCAGAGGACCTTGCCCGCGGTGAGATGCTGCTGAATCTGCTCCCGATAAACGTCGGCCTGGTGTTCATCCGGAATCAAAATGTGGATAATATCAGCACGCCTAGCGGCCTCCGGGATGTCGTAAACCTCAAAACCATCCCGCTTCGCCTGTTCATAACTGGCATCCTTTATATTGCCGATGATCACCTTGCATCCAGAATCCCTGAGATTCTTGGCTTGGGCCTGCCCCTGATTTCCGTAACCTATGATGGCAATTGTCTTTCCCTGCAAGGGGGCAATGTCCGCATCCTTATCATAATATATCTTCGCCATGTTATCTTTTTTATGTTGTCTCTCGGGATATAAGAACCTGACCCGAGCGGGCGACCTCCCTGAGAATATCCGGACCCAGCTCCGCGACCACCTTTTCTATGTGCTCATGGCTGCCACTGAGTTCGATGATCAAAACGTTCCCCTTGTCCTCCAAAACCTTGCCGCCAGCGCTTTCGACTTTCTGCACCACTTTCCAAAGCTGCTCCTCATCAAGCTTCTTGGTCTTCAACAGCGCAATCTCCCTAGCAATGCTACGTTCCGGATCAATGACCTCGACATCTATTATCGGCTCGGCTCGGGCAAGTACCCTGCGCATGAACTCCGCTAGACGATCGTCGGCCTTGAAGGTTAGGATAACCCGGGCCAGACCGCTGGGCTCGATGCCCACCGTGATCGAGTCCAAGTTGATCTGACGCCTAGTGAAAGATCTGGATATCCTCATCATGACTCCAGGAACATTCTGGCAGAGCACAGAAAACATTCGCGTTTTCATCTCAACACCTACGTGAGTATTGGCTCATCCAGCCTCCCTCCGGATGGCACCATCGGTAACACATGTTCGTCGGGGTCAATTGGTATATCGAGTATCGCAGGCTTTCCACATTTCAGCGCCTCCCTCAGCTTAGGCGCTATCTCACTTGGCCTCGAGGCACGATCGCCCCAGGCGCCGTAGGCCTCGGCAAGTTTCACGAAATCAGGTGCCTTGCCCAAGTAGACCCCTGAACGTCTTTTCTGATAAAAGAGGTCCTGCCACTGCTTGACCATGCCGAGGTAACCGTTGTTAAAGATACAGGAAACCACATTTATCTTGTTTTCCACCACCGTGGCCAGCTCCTGGGAATTCATGAGAAAACTGCCATCTCCAGCTATATCGACCACATCACACTCGGGCCGGGCCACTTTGACGCCCATCGAAGCTGGGAATCCAAACCCCATCGTCCCCAAGCCACCCGAGGAGATGAAATGTCTGGGTTTTCTGACCACGTAAAAGTGAGCTGCCCACATTTGGCACTGTCCCACTTCAGTCACGATGATCGCGTCATCGTTAAGCACGCTCATTATCTCTTTAATCACGCGCTGCGGCTTGGTGGGAACCTCATCGTAATCCATCCTCGGGGCTAGCTCCTCCCTCATCTTCTTCACCCTCCGCAGCCAAGCGCTGGTTCTATCCTGCTTCACCTGCAGCTTAAGCCCGTTTATTATCTCGGTGAGAGCCCGCTTGGCATCACCGATTATCGGTAGATCCACTCGAACATTCTTACCTAGCTCCACTTGATCGATGTCAATGTGAATGATCTTAGCTCGTGAAGCAAAGTGACGAACGTCTCCGGTGGCCCGATCGCTGAACCTGACCCCCACTCCCAGCAGAACATCACACTCACTCACCGCAAGGTTGGCCGCCATGCGTCCGTGCATGCCGAGCATGCCGAGCGCGAGGGGGTGGTCCTCTGGAATCACGCCTTTGCCCATCAAAGAAGTCACCACCGGAGCACCCAGCATCTCAGCCAGAGTGACGACCTCGGCTGAAGCTGAGGAGATGATGACGCCGCCGCCGGCATATATCACTGGTTGCTCGGCATCAACCAGCATTTTAACCGCCTTCCGGATGTCCTCAGGGTTGGGGTCATACTTTATCACCTTCTGATAATTCACTTCGGCAGGAATCTTTAGGTCGGCTTTGCTTACTTGAACATCCTTAGGCAGATCTATGTGCACCGGGCCCGGCCTCCCGATGGTGGCTGTTTTAAATGCGAGCCTGATTATGGCGGGGAGATCGGCGACATTGCGGATGATAAAGTTGTGCTTAGTTATCGGCAGCATGATGCTCAGCATGTCGGCTTCCTGAAAAGCGTCACTGCCCAGCACGGAGTTCGGCATCTGCCCCGAGATGGCAACCACCGGCGAGCTATCCATGTAGGCGTTGAGGATTCCGGTGGTCAGATTGGTCGCACCCGGGCCTGAGGTGGTAAGGCAAACGCCCGGTCTACCCGTGGCGCGAGCATAACCATCAGCCGCATGCGCTGCTGCCTGCTCATGCCTAGTGAGTATGTGGCGAATTTCGGTTTCATCGTAAAGCGCATCGTAGACAGGGATAATAGCACCTCCAGGTATCCCGAAGATGTTCCGCACGCCCTCTGCCTTCAGAGCCTCGAAAAGCGCCTTCGCTCCAGTCATCTCGACCATTGGCATCAGCTATAAAGTTATTATTTCAACTTTTTATAAACAACTACATAAATCTAGCCAAAATTGAAACACGATATTTTTTCCGCCCGTCTCTTGTTCGTCCGATGAGCTTCGCGCTTTCGATAACGGTAGCTCCAAACCTCTCCTTCAGCAAGGCCGCTATCTTCCTTCCCAAATTCACTGAACTGAGGTAATAGTCCAAGCCACCATGCTGTTCCTTGAAGTTGGCGATAAAATTCCTAGGCTCACTTTTCCCTAATTGGGCGACTATCTTTTCCACTTCTCTTTGAATCTGAAGTCGCTTTTCAGTCGAAGAAAAATCACGCAATTGCAAAATCGCCTCATGATGCTTGGCCCTTTTCAACCTGCAAACATCACAGGTAGTATATTTCAAGTCCAATTTCAAGGCGTGCTCCTCAATTTTGGGAATTTTCTGTAGTGGGTGAAGCTTGCCCGAAGCCCTGACCACCACCAAGCTTTCTTCCAACCGCGGCTCCACCTCAAACCGAAGGCCCGGCGCTTCAGCGGCTCTAAGAAGGCGCTTTTCGGAATCAGTATAACTCAACACGCGGACGGAATGGAGCAACGCCTGCCGCGCCGCCTCTTTCACCGGCTCTCCGGAGAACTGAGATTGCCACCTTCCTCCGATCTTGATAGCCCCACAATCCCTACAGAGAACCACCTCAATCTCGGCGGGGACTTCCATTAGCGGTAGGTCGGAAAAACAGCGTTGGCAGAGCCCCTGCAACAACGGTCCGGCATCGTCCTCGAATGCCCCACATTTATAGCAAAATCTTCTCATCAGCACCAATTCCATTCTGCCCTTTGAATTAAACGCTGTTTCGGTGCCTTTGAAACGATAAGTTATTAAATTTACAAAATCAAGTTCCCGCGGTGCTGGTTTGCAAATCCTGCTGATACATGCCGACTACCTCAAGTTCGAGGTAAAGCAACGTACACCCGCAGCTGAGGAAATCAGACCTGAGCAGTGCTCGGGACAAATCGATGATGTGCTCGTTGTCTTCTCGGCCGCTGAAGAAGCCGACGAAAACAACATCAAACAAGTGGCTAAAAATGCCGCTGTGGAGATCTTCAACATCGCAAAGAAAGTGGAGGCGCAAAGGGTCGCTATCTATCCCTATGCTCACCTGAGTTCCTCGCTTGCCTCACCTAAAACAGCCATCAAACTGCTCGATGCCACCGCCGAGGAACTCCGAGGACACGGTCTTGAAGTCCATCGGCTGCCCTTTGGCTGGTACAAGGCATTCACCATCAGCTGCAAGGGACATCCTCTTTCAGAGCTATCCCGTACCATTACCTCGGAAGCCCCTGTAGCCGCAGAATTGGTCGCTAGGGCCGCACCGGGTAAATGGATCCTCCTCACACCCGAAGGTGGTGAACAAGAGTTAAACCTAGCCGAGATCGAATCTTGCCAGCCGCTGATGAAAAACCCGCTGCTCAAGCAATACCTCTTGAGCGAGGAACTGGGACAAAAGCCGGGAGGAGAACCGGCCCACATCAAGCTGATGCGGCGGCTGGAGCTGGTGGACTACGAGCCAGCGAGCGATACCGGACACTTCCGTTTCTATCCCAACGGCGCCCTCATCAAGGGTCTGCTGGAGGACTTCGCCTCGCAAATCGCTGCAGAAATCGGTGCTGTCAGGATAGAAACTCCAGTACTCTACCGCGCCGATGAACCGGACATAGCCGAGCAAGCGGCCAAGTTCCTGCAAAAGGACTACAAGATCAGACTACCCAACCGAACACTCATCCTGAGGTTCTCCGGAGACTTTGGACTTTTCAAGATGATGAAGAACACCCTAATGACCTACAAGCAGATGCCGGTGCGGGTTTTCGAGCTTTCCCCGTCCTACCGGCTTGAGCAGAGCGGTGAAACCGTGGGGCTGAAGAGGCTCAGGGCTTTCACCATGCCCGACATCCACTGCTTTTGCCTTGACTTGAAGCAGGGATTGGAGGAATATGAACGGCTCTTTGAAGTCTATGTTAAGATGGTAGGTTCAATGGGAGTTGAATATGTGGTGGTCTTTCGTGTGGTCGAGGATTTCTATCGCCAGAACAAAGATTTCATCGTCCGTCTGCTGCAACTGGTCAAGCGCCCGGCCCTGATTGAGCTTCTCACCGAACGAAAACACTACTGGATCCTAAAACATGAATTTCAGATGATCGACTCGGTGGGTGGAAATGCCCAGCTTTCCACCATCCAGCTTGACCTCGAGGACTCGGAACGCTATGATATTCGCTATGTTGATGAAAGAGGTGAAAAACGGAACTGCGTGATATTGCATTCCTCCATCGGTTCTATCGAGAGGTGGATCTACGCGATTTTGGAGGAGGCTGCCAAGGCCCAAATGGCGGGCGGAGTACCTTGCTTGCCCCTCTGGCTCGCGCCGACTCAGGTAAGAATCGTGCCGCTTGCCAGCCGTCACCTTGACTTCTGCAATAAAATCGCTGAGGCTCTTGAGAAGAACCAGATAAGAGTTGACATCGACGACAGAGAGGAATCTGTCTCAAAGAAGGTGAGGGATGCCGAGCGAGAGTGGGTGCCCTACATTATCGTCATCGGTGACAAGGAATTAGGATCGGAAAAAATTCCAGTCAGGGTACGAGGAGAGAAGGGACTTAAATTACTGACCATGGAGGAGCTCTCCGCTGAAATTAAGCAACTGACCAAAGGGATGCCCTTCAGGCCCCTCGCCATGAACCGATTGTTATCGCTGCGCCCGATCTTCTTCGGCGGATGAACATGCAGCCTAGGCGAGTCGCCGCTTTAAGCATCCTCACATTTGGCCTCGTCAGCCTACTTGGGGACATCATCTACGAGGGTTCGAGGAGCGTCATTTCACCCTTCCTCCTCAGCTTCGGTGCCTCTGCCTTTATCGTTGGTCTGATCTTAGGTTTGGGTGAGTTCTTCGGCTACGCCCTGAGGATGATCTTCGGCATCCTCTCCGACAAGACAAGATCCTACTGGACGATCTTCATCATCGGGTATTCGCTGCTGATAGCCGTCCCGCTGCTGGCGCTGGCGGGCAGCTGGCCTCTAGCCATGGTTCTTGTCCTAATAGAAAGACTATCTAAAGCGGTGAGGTCTCCAGCTCGGGACACCGTCTTCTCCTACGCTACCAAAGGTATAGGCAGCGGTAAGGCCTTCGGCATTCACGAGCTGCTGGATCAGATCGGGGCAATAACAGGGCCGGCGATTGTCGCTGCGACCCTATTCGCGACCGGGGAGAACTTCAGCGCTGCCTTCTCGGCCCTTTTCATTCCCTACCTCCTTATGATTATCATGCTCTTTCTTATCTATCTCAGGATCAGGCCACTCATCACGATACCGACCGTCAGTGAAAAAAGATCCACTTTTAAGGAACTTCCAAGTGAATTTATTATCTACGCGATCTCAGTGTCGCTAAACGCGATGGGTTTGGTATCAATTGGCTTAATCCTCTACCGGGCTTCACCGGAAACCTTGCCCTGGTTGGTGGCCCTCATTTATTTGCTCGCCCAAACCGTGGACGCGGCGGCGGCGCCATTGGCCGGCTATCTCTACGACCGGATAGGCCGAAAGCTGCTTTACCTTCCCTTCGCGCTCTCCGTTTTCCCCTCGACCCTGATCTTCATGCCCGGGCTGGAATTCGTCATTCTGTCGGCAATCTTCTTCGGAATAATTTTTGGAATGCACGAGTCAATCTACAGGGCCGCCGTGACTGATCTCACGCCGATAGAGGTAAGGGGATCGGCCTACGGGGTCTTCCACACTTTTTACGGGTTTGGTTTTCTCGTCAGCGGTGCCATTTTTGGTTTTCTCATGGATAACAACTTGGCTCAAATTGCTGTCTTATTTTCCATCTCGGCTCAGGCTGCGGCGATGATCCTGCTGAGAAAAACGCTCAGGAGCCATCGGCTGAGCCCAATGACAGGACCAGCTTCATGAACTCCGATCCCTTTATCAAACCCAGTGAGCCCTTCTCAGCATCGGCCTCGGTAAACCTGAGCCCGTCGCCCTTTGCGCCCGGGACAAATATCATAAAAGGCACCGGATCGGACGTGTGTGCTCTGACCTTAATCGGCGTGGGATGATCAGGCAGAACCGAAATGACATTTTCTCTGCCTTTTTTGATGATCCTGCCTAGGAGACGCCGATCCAAATCTTCTATAGCTTTTATCTTCATCTCAGCATCACCTGCATGACCTGCCTCGTCCGGCGCCTCCACATGGATGAGGACAAGGTCCCTGCGCCTTAGAGCCTTCAGCGCATAATCGGCCTTACCCTCGTAATTGGTGTCATAGTATCCCGTGGCGCCGGGAACTTTAATGATCTCCATGCCAGCCCAAGCCCCAATGCCGTTGATCACGTTCACCGCCGAAATTATGGCTCCCTTGACCCCGTACCTCCTCTCAAAGGGCTCCAGATTGGGACGCTTGCCCGGGCCCCAGAGCCAGACCATGTTGGCGGGATTCTTACCTTGTTTTATCCGCCTCAGGTTGACGGGGTGGCTGCCCAATATGTCCCTTGACGCCAAAATGAGCCTGTTCAGAGATTGAGAGACCTTATCCTTGGATTTGATGAGGTGCTCAGATATCGGCTCACCAACGATCTCATGGGGGGGAGAACACCCTTTGCTGATCTCGGCATTCCGCAGGACAAAAATGTGCCGATAGCTAACGCCGAGGTGAAACTCACCCAGCCCCTGCCTCTGCAACTCGGCAAGCAGTTGCGCGGCCTCCTCGGTGGTGACGCAGCCACCGGAATAATCGACGAGCTTACCGTCCCTCTCCGTAACCAAGTTACACCTGAAAGCAACATCTTTTGGGCCTAGGTCGATGCCCATGGAACCGGCTTCGAGAGGGCCACGTCCGGTGAAGTATTTTTTAGGATCGTAGCCGAGGATGGAAAGAGCGGCGACGGCGGAATCCTTTGCCATTCCATGCGGGATGGTGCTAACCTGGCCCATCCTTCCCTCGCTGGCCAAATAATCCATATTGGGCTTGTCTGCCACTTCCAGCGGCGTCCTTCCGCCGAGTTCCTCCACCTGATAGTCAGCCATGCCATCCCCGACAACTATCACGAACTTTCTATCCACCAATTGGTTCACCTGAAAACCAGAAGCTCCTCATCGTAGCGCCTGCCATCGTAAAAACTGCCCTTGGAAAGCCTCATCACTTTTTTTCCCGAAAGGTATTCCACCAAAAGCCTCTCCACCTCCTCCATGGGCTTTTCCCCCATCAGCCAGTCAAGGGGAACGTTGACATTAACTGGGCGGGCGGGCAAGATGTGGCGGGTCGTCTTGTGGGTGAAGACCATGCCTGACAAAGCTGTCCTGATCACCTCTTCTTTGGTCGTCCTGGGCACCAAGAGGGCAGCAGAGCATTTCCCTGACCGAACTTGCCACTCGGCATCGTGCTCCATCTCATAACCGATGTGGAGGCCTTGCTCTTCAGCGATGGATTCAAAACGTTTTACCCACCGGTAGCTTTCAACGATATCGGTTTTCGGCGCCCGGATCAAATGGCAATTTCTTGCCGTGAAGAGGGCAGCGGTGGCCCTTCTAGCCTCAAGCTCATTTAAAGCCGAATCAAAGGAAGAAGGTTCAACGCTCAACCCTAGAGAAATGAAAATATTCAAAAGCCTTGCATCGCTCACCCAGTCCTGAACCACGCGGTACCAGCAGCCGACCTGAATCCTTGGGCTGCGGTAGTCGACCAAACACGCGGGCAGATAGCGGCATCCCAGCTTCTTGATGGCGGCTACACGATGCATGCCGTCGAGCACTACAGAGGTATTTCGGTCAACCACAATGGGGTTTCTCACCTCAGCGTTTTGCTTCATGTCTAAAATAAGTTGGTCCAGCATCCTTGGAATTATCTCCTCATGGATGTAGACCCCGCCGACGGGCTTGATTCCGATCTCGATTTCCAGCCCCTGCGCCTCGAGCTTGAAACCCAGAACATCACCAATAGCATAGGCGTGGCTCCTTTCAAAAAGATAATGGAACCGGTTTATCAGCACCTGCTCTAATCGCCTAGCCTATCTCCGGGCTAGAATGGCAAAACTCGGCCTAATAACCTCAGTCCCTTATGCCAGCCTCAGTTATCTGAAAAGTTGCACTTTCAGGAGGCAATCCCGGGTGATCTATTAGCTGCGCCGTTCTAGTGTTGGCCTTGCCCTTTCTAAGATATATGCGAGCGGTGACCGCATGGCCCAGCACGTGGCCACCCACAGGTTTCGTTGGGTCACCAAAGAAAATATCCGGCCTCGCCTGCACCTGGTTGGTGACGAAGACGGCGATGTCGTTGAGTTCTGCCAGCTTGTGCAACTCAGCGATGTGGCGCCCCAGCTTCTGCTGTCGCTCCGCGAGGGCACCCCTCCCGCAATATTCGGTGCGGAAAAGCGCCGTCAGAGAATCTATCACCAACAGCTTGACACCGTCCTCCTTGGCAATCTCAGCAGCCTTCTCGGCCAGCAGCATCTGGTGGTCTGTTGTGTGCGCCCTAGCCACGTAGATTCCATCGAGTATCTTCTGAGGATCCTCGCCCAGAGCTATCGCCATCTGGGAAATCCTCTCCGGTCTAAAGGTGTTCTCAGTATCTATGTAAACCGCCTTCCCGACCAGACCACCCTGCTCAGGCGGAAGCTGTACATTAACACAGAGCTGGTGAGCTATCTGTGATTTACCGGAACCAAACTCGCCAAAGAACTCAGTTACGCCTTGAGTCTCAATTCCTCCGCCCAATATTTTATCCAAGCCTTGGCTGCCTGTAGTAACGCGACCAAGGTGTTTTCTTCTCTCCAAGACCTCTATGGCCTTCTCATAACCCATCTTCGAAGCATCCCGCGCCGAGTTTATCACTTTCATCGCTACCCTCAATCCAATCTCGGCGGCCTCCATCAGGTCACCAGCAGTAGCCACGGCGATGCTTTCAATAGAATCATAACCGGCCGCGCGCAGTTTCTCGGCAATTGCTGGACCTACTCCCTCAAGTTCCTCAAGTTCAACCATCTCATCATTCCCCATCTGACCTCTTCCCGTGACTATTCAAGCGTTTTTTGAGGAGGGGGGTAGCCGAAACTATTGTTCGAAGACCGGGAGACAATATTTTAGGCAGTAATTACATCATTACTTCTGGATCTGCATGGAAGTGGAAATTGAATCTCAGGATGTCGAAACCATCGCCGGAATCGAGAAACTGCTCAACTCAGTTATTTTGGTAACGGTAAAGGACGGTAGAAAATTCCGGGGTAAGCTGACGAGTTACGATGAACATATGAACATGATCTTAGAGAACACTGAGGAGCTAACGGAAAAAGGACCGATAAAACACCGATTCGTCCTGCTCAAGGGCGGAAACGTCACGGATATTTCAACTTAAATTGCCTTGACAACCTCCATCGCCTTAAAGCTCTCCAGCACCTTTTTGCCATCCTCGGTTAGCTTGTAAATTCCCTCAAACTCAGTCACTAGTCCTCTGGCAATGAGGGCGCTGAGGTGTGCCTTTACCGGCCACCAGTCCTCGGAACCATAAAGCTCCTTGAGCTCACGCAGCTTTAAACCGCCTTGTTTGGCGATGATGGTAAAGACCTTACCAACCCCAGCCTCGTCGGCCTTCAGCCAGTTAATATCCTCGGCGACTCCCATGCTATCACCTTAACTTTATCAGTGAAGATAAAAGTACTCACCCCTCGCCTTCTGCTCCCTATCCAGGGCGCTGTTGGGCTTGTTGGCCCTCGGGCGTCCGGTCTGGGGGTCCCTCCGGAAGGTCACGCCCACCTCCTTCAAAAAGAGGTTCATGCCATCGCGCATCCCCAAGGGGCCATGTGTCCTGCCCTCCTTGCTGGGTTCACCGGTAAAAACCAGCAATCGATCCGAGATGTAATCGATGCTGAGCACATCATGATCTACCACGAAGGCTGCGGCTTCCTTCTTCTCCATGGTTCTCCTGATGCACTTGGACATATTCAACCGCTGCTCCACATCTAGATAGGCACTAGGCTCGTCAAGCAGATAAAGGTCGGCTCGGCGCCCCAGACAAGCGGCTATTGAGACGCGCTGCAACTCACCGCCGCTTAGGCTCCTCAGTTCCCTTTCCATCAGCGGTTCTATCTCGAGCGGTTGTAGAATATCCGGGACAAAGGAGGGGTCAAAATCACCCAGCTGTTCATGCAACCATTTCTCAACTGTGCCATCAAAATCAGCCTTCAGATACTGTGGCTTATGCGACACGGAAAAATTAAAATCAATTTTGCCAGAGGTGGGCTTAACTTCGCCGGCCAGTATGCGGACGAAGGTGGTTTTTCCCACAGCATTCGGGCCTACAACTCCAACCACCTCACCGGCAAAAACCTCGCCCGGTGAAACCTCCAGCCGGAAATCCTTGAAGGCCTTGACCAACCGGGGATAACTCAAAAGTGGTTTCCCACCCGACCCGACCTTTGAAAGCGGCCTCAACTCAAATTTTATGGGCTCCCTCCGGAACATGATATTTTCCTCAGGAAGATAACCATCGAGAAAAACGTTTATCCCGCCTCTGACGCCTCGTGGAGAAGAGACAACTCCATAAACTCCCGGTTTACCATAGAGGACGTGCACATAGTCGGAAACATAGTCCAGCATCGCCAAGTCGTGCTCCACAACCATGACTGCCTTGCCCGCGGCTGCCAGCGACCTGATCACCGCCGCCGCGTTCAAGCGCTGATGAACATCGAGGTGTGAGCTGGGCTCATCGAAAAAGTAAATGTCGGCCTCCCGGGCAACCGCCGCCGCTATGGCCAAACGCTGCATTTCCCCACCGCTCAACATCCTTATCTCTCTATCAAGAAACTCCTCGAGCGCTAGGGAGCGAATCAGTTCCTTCACCACGCCGCGCTGGTCAATTTTTTCAAGTAATTTCAGGGGTTTTCCCTTGACGGCCTTGGGCAGGTCATCGACTGCCTGCGGCTTGTAAACTATCTTGATCTCATCGATTTTTTTGAAGTGGTTCTGAAGCTCCGAGCCCTTAAAAAATTCGATCAACTCCTTCCGGGTCGCCTCCTCCTTACCTAAATTGGGTTTCAAGCGTCCGGCTAGGATCTGAAGCGCCGTCGTCTTTCCCACCCCATTCGGACCCACCAGCCCGGTGACGCTACCGGCGCGCGGAATAGGTAACTCAAAGAGGGCGAAGCCGTTGGGTTGATAGCGGTGAACACAGCGGCCCTCGAGCTGGCTGGGAAGGTTAATGATGCAAATCGCCTTCAGGGGGCACTTATGCACACAGATCCCACAACCGCTGCACAGCTGCTCCGATATCACCGGCCTGCCCGTCTTTTCGTCAACTACTATCGTCTCATCACCGGTTCTGACGCCGGGACAAAAGCGATGGCACTCTAATGAACATCTTTTCGGCTGACAGAAATCTTGCCGTATTACCGCGAGTCTAGGCATGGCCAATCCCTACTGGTATTACACTAACTTTTAAAAGAACCACACGTAATGGGCATTGGTGGAAAGATGAGGACGGCGTACCTGCTGGGAATCATCGTCTTCCTCGTCATCGTGCTGCCTCTCCTTGGATTTTTCCTCGGTGGGGGCTGGGTTAAGCTGATTGCCCAGATCATCCTTACCATCGTGTTGATTGTGATCATAGGCGCCACCGGGATTTTCGGTTACATCTGCATCAAGGCTCAAGCGAGAAAGTGGGGCGTGGGATTAATCTTGGTTGCCATAATTTGCCTGTTGATTATCTTCTGGATCTGGACGGGCAAGCCTCTCCTGATCTAAAACCGAACAAGGACGGTTCCCCTCAATTCTTTGCCCCGTACTTCCCAAGCTATGGAACGTCAACGATTAACAGGCTAAAGGCAATTATTCTGTCTTTTTCCAAAATTCAGCATTGAGCTGCTTGGCCCGGTCGTTCAGCTTCATCATGATTAAATCGCGCGCTTGGATGCGCTCCAGATCGCTCTCGAACGATGAACTTAAGCTCTCCAGACGCGGTCTAGCAAAGATTTCGAAAGCTAGGTTGATGTCCCGATCGGTCAGGGGGCCGTCCTTGACCTTGTCGGCGAGGAATTCCGCCGTCTTCTGGACTATCCAGTCCAGTTCTGAGGACTCAATCACCGAATCCACCAAAAGAACTTTTAACACTCTTTTATAAAATTACTTCGGCGATTGAATGGATGTCTTCGAGGCGATCAAGGGACGGAGGAGCATCCGCGGCTTTATCCCTGAACCCATTAAAAACGCCGATCTGGATAAAATTCTGGAGGCGGGAATAGCCGCCCCCAGCGCGGGGAATTGCCAGCCTTGGGAATTTGTCATTGTTAAGGACCTGAAGAACAAGCAAAAGCTGGTTCAGGCGGCCCGGGGCCAGAGCTTCTTGGCCGAGGCCCCAGTCGTTATTGTAATCTGCGCGGACATTAACCGAACCGCCAGCCGCTATGGTGATCGAGGGAGAAACCTCTACTGCATTCAGGACACAGCAGCCGTGGCACAAAATATCCACCTCGCGGCCTACGCCCTAGGCTATGGCACCTGCTGGGTTGGAGCCTTCGATGAAAAAGCTGTCGCTGAAGCCATAAAGGCGCCCGAGGGAATTAGGCCGCTGATAATGATTCCGATTGGCAAGCCACGCGAAAAGCCAAAGCCCACTCCCCGGACACCGTTGAAGGAAAGAATACATCTGGAAACCTTTTAAAGAAAATTCTCCAACGATGGCTCATCCGCCCCGATAAATGTCGGCGACCAAGAGCGACTCAGCATCCAGCATCTCCAGAAAGGTCCTTTGAACACGGGCGATGCTTTCCCCACAGGCAATGGCAAAAACCGCGCGCCCGATCATGACCTGGCTGGCGCCAATGGCCCCGGACCTCTCAGCCGCTCTGGCCAGCTCCTTCAGCTCGTCGTCGAAAAGTCCCAAATTCTCCGCAAACTCCTTCGAGGCGGTGATGAAGTTATAGACGTCCGGCCGTTCCATCATTTTTTTGAAAGCCAAGGTCCCCACTTCTCCGGCGCGCCTCCTGAAATCCGCTTCGCTCAAAAGTTTCTTCGAAGGAATGGGACCCAAAGTGGCGCAGATAATTTTAACCTCCCGGGGCACTCTTATCCCCTTCCATCTTCCGTATGGTGGTGCACCGGGCTCCAAACCAATGACAAGACCACCGTGAGCTTGGGCGCCCACGTCACCCAGCCCAGTGCAGCAACGCACTTCAGCCACGTGGGCCGCTGTCACCAGTTGGCGTCTTGACAGGCGCAGGCCCAACGCCTTGGCTAGGGAAAAAGCCGTGCCCAAAGCCCCGGCCCCGCTTGCTCCGTATCCGGCGCCCACCGGTACCTCACAGAAATGATCTACTCTCAACCGAAAAGTCTCTTCCACCTGGCTCAAAATTTGCTCCGCTACCGTCAACGTCGTCTTAGCCTCGGGTGCCGGCTTGCCATTAATAAACACCTCCACCCTGTTGCGGTCGGAACTTTCAACATTAACCTCCGTTCTTACACCAAAATTCAAGCATGGCCCACAGTTCCTTGATCCCGTCCTCTCAGGTGTGCTGGCTTCACAGGGTTGAAAAAAACCGGAGATGTGGGCTGGAACAAACGCTGCTGCGCTTGAAGGCTGTTTTCGCAATTTCAACGATTCCGCCAGCCTGACCACCAGCATCTTAAGCTTTAGCCACAGCCAAATCCAAGATCACTCCTGCAATCTCTGTCTTAGTGGCCCTCATTTTTCTCCAGCCTGATCTCGTGACGATCAGAACCTCGTTGGTGTCGGTGCCAAATCCTGCTCCTGGCCGACTCACGTCATTTGCCACCACCATATCGAGACCCTCATTCAACTTGGCTTCTGCGGCGTGAAAGAGTTCCTCATCGCTAACCCCACATTCTGTCTTAAAACCGATCACGAAGGAACTTGGGGAGAACTCGCGCACTCCTGAAAGAACACGGGGAGCAGGAATCAACCTGAGCGTCACCGGTTCCGTATGTCTGAGTTTACACTCAGATGGTCTTTCCACAACGAAATCCTGAGGAGCCGCTGCAGCAACAACTATGTCGGGTCGCAACTCCAGCTCCTTCACAAAGGCATCTCGCATCTCCTGTGTCGTCTGCACTCTGATCACCTTCACCCCAGTTGGTGGGATCTCGGTGCCGGGACCATAAATCAAAGATACCTCGGCGCCTCTGGCCGCAGCCGCGCGGGCTATGGCCAGACCCATCTTTCCCGAACTCCGATTGGTGATTATCTTGACTGGATCTATCGGCTCGATGGTGGGGCCAGCCGTGACCAGAACCCGGCGACCAGCCATGTCTTTAGGACCCAGTGTCCTGATGACAACTTGAACTATCTCTCCAACCTCGGCTATCTTGGCCCTACCCTCCTCAATTTTCGGCCCTATGACTTGGATACCGACCGAGCGGAGCCTCGTCAAGTGCTGCTGAAAGAGTTCATGGGCAAACATCGACGCATGCATCGCTGGAACCACCACCACGGGCTTTTTGAGCCCGAGGGCAACCGAGACGACGGAGGTCACCGGGGTGTCATCAATAGCGCAGGATATTTTAGCAATCGTGTTAGCGGTGGCCGGTGCCACCAGAACTAAGTCGGACCACTCCGCCAGCTCCACGTGCTCCAACCTGCCGGTGAGCCTGACGACGACCTCGTTACCGGTGGCCCAGTGCATCAGTTCCGGCGTTATCAGCTGGGTGGCCTGCTGGGACATGCAGGTGCGCACCTCGGCCCCCTGGCGCATGAGTTCCCTTGCCAGCTCAGGACACTTGACCGCGGCAACGCTACCCGTGATACAGAGGGCAATCTTGCGGCCGCTTAGTTCTGAACCACTCGTGCCCTGTATATCCTTTGACGGATGCATAAATTCACCATGGGCTTTCCATCGCGCTTAAACGTTGTTTGGTCCGTAATTTAAAGCTTAGTCGCTAAATCCTAGATTGGTTCAGTTTTTTACCGTGGACGTCGATCTCGCCATACCGAATTCTTATTGAGGAGATCGGCTTGCCGTCCTCGGCCAGGACAAACGGGATTTCCACGATTTCCAGAGGATTCAGGCCCTTTGAAATCCGGATCCTGTTTATCTCCTCAGCCCTCGCTCTTGTCTCCGGGCTGACAACTATCGCATCGATGTTCCTGTCGCTGACCGCGGTCCCGTAAGGATCCGATAAAACATTTAGTTCCGTGCGCCCTAGCCAGCCCCGGTTGTGCAGCTCATTCAGAAGCCTCCATAATCTGATGGGTAAAGGTTGGATGCCGGCGGAGTCCTTCATAAGGAGCTGCTGCATCTCGTCAGAGCAGATGCCTATGGTAACCCGTTCCCCAATCTCATAGGCCCTGGAGATAATGGCAAGGTGTCCATTGTGCAGGTAATCAAAAGTGCCGCCGACCACAACCTTCCGGAACTTCAAACCACCACCGACCTCTAGAGTTCCCTTTCAACCTCAGACCATCTTTTTTTCAGCGGGACGTGGGTAAAAGGTTTGGCCTCCGGTCCCAAGTAGTCGGCCACAACATGTCCGTCTCCGAGCAAGTAGTATTTTGAGGTGGTCAGCCCTTCAAGACCAACCGGGCCGCGGGCGTGGATCTTGCCTGTGGAAATGCCGACCTCGGCCCCAAGTCCATAGCGGTAGCCATCACTGAACCTAGTGGAAGCATTGAGCATCACGCTGGATGAGTCGACCTCGGTGAGAAAGAGCCGGGCGTTCCTTCCGTTCTCGGTTACAATGGCATCGGTGTGTTTGGAGCCGTATGTGTTGATGTGGTCTATGGCTTCTTGAATGCTGTCGACCACCTTGATTGAGATGATCAGATCCAAATACTCGGTGCGCCAGTCCTTCTCCGTGGCCCGTTTGGCTTCGGGAATGATTTTCCTCACCCTTTCGTCGCCCCTAATTTCAACACCGGCTTCAGCGTAAAGTTTTCCCAGCGGCTTTAAAAATTGCTCAGCGATTCTGCTGTGCACCAAGATCGTCTCCACAGCGTTACAGACGGCCGGATACTGTACCTTGGCATCGTAGCAGATCTTTAACGCCTTCTCGATGTCGGCGTCGGCGTCCACGTAGATGTGACAGAGCCCTTCAGCGTGCCCGAGGACTGGGATGTTGGTGTTCGCCTGAATGAACTTAACGAATTCCTTGCTTCCTCTGGGAACCAGCAGATCAATATATTCGTCCAGTCTCAGCAATTCCCTGACCTCCCTTCTGGCCTCGATCAGCTGGATCCACCCGGGCGGAATTCCAGTCGCCTCACTGGCTGCTTTAATCACGTTGAAGAAGGCCTCATTGGAGCGCCGGGCCTCGCTGCCCCCTTTGAGCACCACCGCGTTTCCCGACTTTAAACAGAGCACTGATATCTGTGGCAGGACGTCGGGGCGGGCCTCGAATATCGCGCCGATAACTCCGATGGGGCAGGAAACCTTGTAAAGCTCAAGGCCCCGATCAAGCTCCACGGCATACAGAGTCCGTCCCACGGGGTCCTCAAGCTCCGCAACACTTCGAACCATCTTGGCGATCTCCTTCAGCTTGTCCTCGGAAAGCTTGAGCCTCTGAAATAGTGGAGAGGAAATTCTACCCCTCTTTAAGAGTCCTTCGGCTGCCTTCAGGTCCTCAGCATTGGCCCTCAAAAGTGCCTCTTTATTCTCTAGGATGGCCGAGGCGACCTTCAGTAGGGCCGAATTCTTGACCTCGGTGGTGATGGTGGCCAGTTTCAGGGCCGCCTTCCTAGCCGCAGCCGCCTTTTCAAGGACCTCGCTCATCTTAATCTCACCGGAAGAAACAAGGTACCGATTTCCTCTCCGTCCAAAATTCTCTCCAGAACCTTCTCCTCGCTGCTGCTGGCTATCACCACTGGGATACCTTTCTCCGTCACCATCCGGGCCGCCTTAATCTTGGTGAGCATGCCACCAAAACCCCGGGAGGCCTTATCCACGTACCGTTCCACGTTCAGCGACCCATCAACCGTCTTAATCAACTTACCACGGTTTCCCCGTTTGGAATAGCCCATATAAAGACCATCGACATCGGTCAAGATCACGAGGAGATCGGCCGAAGCACCTATGGAAACATAAGCGGAGAGGATGTCATTGTCGCCCAGCCTTATCTCATCTGAGGCCACGCTGTCGTTCTCATTGACTACCGGGACCACACCCCACTTCATTAACGTGGCAAGCATATTCCTGAAGTTCCGGTAGCGCCGGGGGTTGCTGAAGTCCTCCGCCGTTAGCAAGATCTGCGCCACCGGCTGTTGATACTCGCCAAAATACTTGGAGTAAACCTGCATCAGCATGCCTTGGCCCACCGCAGCTGTCGCCTGCAAGGCGGGGATGTCCTTGGGTCTGCCGTCAAGGTTGAGACGGCCAATACCTGCCCCAATGGCTCCCGAAGAAACCAAGATGACCTCCTTGCCCCGCGACCGCAGCCCCATCACGTTGGATACCAGCCTGCCGATCTTCTCCGGGTCAAGGCGATGGTTCTCATCGGTGATGCTGCTGGTGCCTATCTTAACCACAATCCTCTTCGCCTTAGCTAGCTGTTTCCTCACCGTCTGTTGGTCCATCTAGGCCACCATTGGAATTCTCTTTAACTGCGACAGCACATAAGACCTTATCCTGTCCACGGACTTCTCCTCCGCCACGATTTTTCCACCTTTTATCAATGGCTGTAACAGCGGTGCGGTTCCTCCGCGACAGGCAGGACATCGCGGCGCTCGCTCCCCAAACGGCGTCACCACATCCTTCAGACACCTTCGACATCTCCAGACCTGCTTTCTTCCCCCGAGTTTTCCTCGCTTGGCCACGGGCTTTCCATCCATCTCGACTATATCCATGGCAAAATCAATCGTGGGGGCATTGCTCAGAGAGGTCCCGATCCCAAAGCCGTCCACTCCTGCATTGACCAGCTCGGTTATGTTCTGGTCGTTTATCCCCCCTGAGACCACTATCTTCACCTGACGATGGCCACGGATGTCTAGTTCCCATCTAATCTCTTTGATTATCTCGACGAAGTTCCCCCTCCTCGAACTCGGCGTGTCCAGTCTGACTCCCCAGAGATTTTTACCAAGGGCCTCGGCTGCCATGATGGCCTCCGCCTTCTCGTCAAAGTAGGTGTCAACCAGCGCCACCCTGTTCACCTGCCGCGGGATCACTTGGTCGAATGCCTTCCAAGCTTTCACCTGATCACCGAAGACAACGATCAGGGCGTGGGGCATTGTCCCCATCGGCTCCTTTCCAATCTTCTTTGCACCAGAGAGGCTGGAAACCCCATTAAACCCGCCAATGTAGGCCGCCCGGTCAATCATCGGGGAAAGGGCCGGGTGGACGCGCCTGATGCCGAAGGAGACCAGCAGCTTCTCCCAGGCCAGCTTTCTCAACCTAGCCGCCATCGTGGCCACGCCCGATGCTTGACAGATCAGCCCCAGCATTGGTGTTTCTAGCTCGCAGAAACTACCATAAGGTCCCGCGATGACAATGACGGGCAACCTGTTTCCAAAATGATCCTGCGGGCGGAAAATGGTTCCCTCAGGGATTGCGTAGACATCGACCGGATAGCCCTCAAAGAGGGTGGCCACCTCATCCAAGCCGCAGAGGACCCCCCAGGGCCAGCCCTCCGGGAGCCCTCCTGCAGTCACCTCCGCAATCACTCTTTTTCCATCAAGCCCCTTCGCCTTCAGGACTTGGCTTGTCCGGACGAAGTAGATATCGGTGGTGGCGCCCTTTTTTATCTCCTCATCGGAGGCAACGTTGAAGGTTCTCATTTTCCCCACCCTTTGATTATTTCCTTAGAATTTGTGATTTGCGCGCCGTAAATTCTCCTCATATATTCCAAAGCGCGCTCCTTGTCCCTTTCGTCCGGGGAGGCCACACAGTCCTTCGGAATCACCACCCGGTAGCCGTTGAAGAAAGCCCCGGCCGCTGAGTGTTGGATGCATATCTCAGTTACGACCCCGACCAGCACAAGCTCCTCGATGCCCTTTTTCTTGAGAAGTCTCACCAATCTGGGCACCTGAAAAATATCATAGGTGCGCTTGGAGATCACTGCCTCGCCCTTGAGGGGGCTCAGCTCTGGGATTACTTCAGCCCCCCTAGTGCCGGCCATGGCGTGCTCGCCCCAGACCCGTAACTCGGGATCGGCTGGGGTGTGGGCATCGCAGGCATGAATCACCGTAACTCCCTTGACTCTGGCGGCTGTGAGTAGCTGCTGAATCCGGGGCACGATTTCCAGAGCACCCTTGAAACCGAACTTACCCGTCACGAAGTCGTTAATCATATCAATAACGATCAATGCTGCCCTCAAAAATTATCCCCAATAATGATAGTCCCGCTAAATAAATATCACAGGCTCTTCGGGACTGAAAGCTAAAAAATCACGTTGACCGGCAAACGCGCTTGAAGAACTCCAGTATTGTAATGCCAACGATACGGCGTCCTCGGTATCTGACTATCACATCCTTACTGGTCAGCTCAGAATCTTCGGCGGGATAAACCCCGCCAAAACTGAGGTAAAGGACGTCATGAACGCGGTCATAAAAGGCATCGATGTCCTCAACATTTTTTATTACCGCTTCCACAGGATCAGCCTTCCTCCCACCATTTTTTCTATTTGCGATGTTGCTGAAACCGTACTCACGTCCCCACCCTCCTGATATGGGACCAGCAGCCACTTACCTGAAAAGTAACCGGCCACGATCCTCTTGACGGCGATGTTCTCTCCATACTTGCCTGCGAGGACAAAATCAGGTTCCGAGACTGCGGTGACCACCTCTTGATCCAGCCGCTTCATCTTGACCATCTCCGGATGTCGGGCGAGGGTGATTCTGAGTGTGGAAAAATTGAGACGGACATCGTTGTCGAACACCGACTGAACCAACACCAAGATGACCCAACGACAATTTTTGTGCTGGTTATTTATAAGCGATCAATCGCCGACTTCACCCTTATTTTACCGGGAAGGCAAAAGATAGTGGGTTCGGCTTGAAAAAAATTAAGAGGTTGAAAGGAGAACTCGAAAGGCGCGGCCTAGATGCTTACCTCTCCCTCAGGAACACCCGCTACTTGGCCGAAACCACCGCGGCCAAGGCAGTAATTGTACCGGTCGACGGTGAACCTATTTTGATCTGCAGCCGACTGGAGCTGGAGCGGGCCAAGAGGGAGAGCAAGATTAAGGACATCAGGGGCTTTTCCAGCTGGAAGGCCCCGCTGCAACGAGGTGAAAGGGTCTTTTTCATGGAGCTCTGGCAGCTCATCGCCAAGGTACTCGAGGAAATCGGCTCCCGCTCGGTTGGATATGATGGTGGAGACAGGAACTTCATCAGAAAAATCCGCGGCCTGCATGAAGCCGGCTATCTGCTGTCACCGGAAGTCGTGCAAAACCTGCGGATGATAAAATCATCTGAAGAGCTGAACCTGCTGCGAAGATCGGCAAAAATAGCGGTGCTCGGGATGAAGCTGGCGGCGGAACTCATCGAACCTGGTAGAACTGAGCTTGAGATTGCTGCTGAGATCGAGTATGAAATGAGAAAGGCGGGATCGGAAGGGACCCCGTTCCCAACCATCGTCGCCTCGGGTAACAATTCTTGGTTGCCACACTCAACCGCGACCTCGAGAAAGCTGGGAAAGGAAGAGCTCGTCGTCGTTGACCTGGGCGCGATATTCAACGGTTACGCCTCTGACATGACGCGGACGTTTGCTCTCTCGCCAAGCAGGAAACAGCTCAGGATTCTTCAAGTGGTCAAGGAGGCACAGCATGCTGCCCTGGAAAGGATAAAAGATGGGGTAGAAGCAAGAATTGTGGATGCCGCCGCCAGAAGGTTTATCGGGCGGGCGGGATTCGGAAAATTCTTCAACCACGGCGGCGGCCATGGGGTGGGGCTTGAGATTCACGAGGCCCCGAACCTATATCCACTATCGCGGGACACCCTTCGCCGTGGGATGGTACTCACCGTGGAGCCAGGTGTTTACATCCCGGGTGTTGGGGGAGCTCGCTGGGAAGATACGGTGGCGGTGAAAAGAGACGGCTACGCGGCGCTGACTCGCTGACAAAATTTTTAAACCAAGCGGGTCGTTTTCTTTATGAGTGCCATGAAAAGAACCTGCAACCTTGAGAAAAACAGACAGAAATGCAACTGCACCTACGAGCCCTGCCCGAGAAAGGGCATCTGCTGCGAGTGCCTCAGGTACCACTGGGAAATGGGAGAGCTGCCCGCCTGCCTTTTCCCGCCAGAGGTCGAGCGAATCTACGATCGATCGTTACGAACATTTTTAGAGTACTATAAGGGGCGGGTTTAAGTAATTATAACCCCATATAACACGAGATGTTTCTGAGCTGGAGGTGGTGAGATGAAAGAAGTATCTGATTCCATTAGGGGTTCAACCGTCTCAAATCTAACCGTTGAGGAGATCATGACTAAAAATGTCATCACCGTTGAAACCGAGGAACCCGTGTTCAGCATGGTCAAGAAGATGATAAACAAAAACGTCGAGTGTCTCCCCGTGACCAAGGCTGGAAAGCTGAAGGGGCTGATAACATTCCGTGATGTCATCAGAAAAGTCGTCTATGAGGGGAAGGATCCCAAGAAGATGAAGGCCAAGGATGTGATGACTAAATCGGTGGTGACCTGCTACAATGACGCCACGGTGCTGGACGTGGTTAAGCTGATGAAAAACAAAAGGCTGCGGAGAATACCGGTCATCGACAGAGACGGAAACTTGGTTGGACTGATCACCAACTTTGACCTAGCCATCATCGGCTGGGATGTGGACTAAACTTTTCAAGATACCACCGGCCTCAATAATTACTTAAACCTCAGACGGCGATTATCGGAAGGTGGTGGCTTGGTTAAAAGGGAGCGATGGCGACAGGATTTCAGCGGATGGTTCAGCGACATGCTCCAGGAAGCTGACATCATGGACACCCGCTACCCAGTGAAGGGATTGTATGTCTGGAGACCGTATGGGATGAAGCTCCGCAATCTGGTTTTTTCGATCCTGAGGCAGCTTCATGAGAGTTCGGGTCACCATGAAGTGCTCTTCCCGCTACTGATACCTGAGACCTTGTTTCAGAAGGAGGCCGAACATATCAGGGGTTTCGGTGGACAAGTTTACTGGGTGACTCACGGTGGAAATCAGAAGCTGAACATCAGGCTAGCCCTGCGCCCAACCTCGGAAACCTCCATGTATCCCATGTTCGCCCTGTGGATCAGGACTCACGCCGACCTGCCGATCAAGGTCTACCAAGTCGTCAACGTCTTCCGCTATGAAACTAAGATGACCAAGCCCATGATCAGGTTGCGTGAGGTCACCACGTTCAAGGAGGCTCACACTGCTCATGCCACCAAGGATGAGGCGGAGTCGCAGGTCAAGGAGGCCATCAAAATTTACCAGAAATTTTACGATGAACTCGGCGTGCCCTACATCGTCAGCAAACGCCCGCCTTGGGACACCTTCGCGGGCGCGGTTTACTCCATCGCCTTTGACACCATCACCCCAGACGGAAAGGCGCTGCAGATCGGCACCATCCACAACTTGGGACAGAATTTCGCCAAGGTTTACGGGCTGAGGTACGAAGGAGTGGATGGCAAGCACCACCTTGTCTATCAGACCTGCTACGGGATTTCCGAGCGGGCGGTGGCGGCGGCGATCATGGCTCACGGGGATGACGACGGACTCTGTCTGCCGCCTCAGGTTGCCCCGGTCCAAGTGGTGATTATCCCGATCCCGTTTAAGGAAAGGGAAACTCCGGTGGAAAAGGTCGCTGGTGAGGTAAAGGAGGAACTCACTGCTGCTGGCATCAGGGCCCATCTTGATAACCGCGACCTGCGCCCGGGCAACAAATTTTATTATTGGGAGCGAAGAGGGGTGCCGCTCAGGATTGAGATCGGCCCCAAGGATGTGGAAAGGGAGCAGATCACGGCCGTGCGTCGTGATACTGGCGAGAAGCTCACCATCGCCAGAAAATCCCTGAAAACCCAGCTGGTCCAAGTTCTGGAGCAGATCACCAATCACCTTCGCGAGAGGGCTAAAAAATCGTTCCAAGGCTTTGTAAACTCGACCACAGATCTGAAGTCAGCCAAGGAGTTGCTGAAAAAACGGGGGGGTATTGTTAGAATTCCCTGGTGCGGTCAGGAATCCTGCGGCAAACAGATAGCGGAGAAGACTGAGGGAGAAATGCTCGGAGAGGAAATCGACAGCGCGCCCACGCAAACCGCTAAATGCCCCATCTGTTCTCGGCAGGCGACGGTAAACGCGCTCTTGGCCAAGACTTATTAAGATCACAGCATGTGGACGGATACACGTCTCTAACCCAAACTCTTTTTTACAGCTCATTAGTAGCAGAAGTCTGCAAATCAACCCACCAACCATTGTTCACCACTTTGATTTACAAAACTCAGCCAATGTCACGGGCGGCCTTTCTTCATAAAACCAGATATCTTAGAATGTGGGATAAACCAAGAACGAAATCAGCGCCTAGAAGGCTCCACAGAAAGATAAACAGAGGGGAGCTGTTTCTATCCCGCGGAGTTAAGTACCGCAACGATTGGAGGCTCTATAACTGGCCGATCTCGCCCGAAGCTGTGGGCTTGGTGTTCCAAACGAGGAGAATCGGATTTAACAGGAAACCGGTTAATCAAGTCAAGCGCTGAACGGCTTCTAGGATCTCCGGCTCGGTCGGGAATCCCGTCGGTCCTTTGTATCTGACCTTCAAACCTGCAGCGGCCACGGCAAATTTCGCCGATCTCAAGACATCCCGCGTCGCCAAGTATCTGGTGAGAAAGGCCGCCCCGAAGACATCGCCAGCTCCGGTCATGTCCTTAGCCTCAACCTTAAGAGGATTGATCCTGACCAACCCTCCCTCGCTCAAAACCGTCGTCGGCTCGCCGCCCCTAGTGACGATGACCACCCTCGGACCCATCCTCTGAAGGCCGCGCATACCCTCCTCAACGTCACCGCCGAGGACAATCGCCTCCTCCCTCCCCAGCTTGACGATATCAACATGGCTGAGGAACCCCGAAAGATCTCTAGCTCTAATCCCGACCCTGCCATCAGCACTGATAACTCTCAGAATTCCCTGCGGGTCCAGCATCACCAGGTTAGACTCCCTCTTGACAAACTTCAGCAGCTCCGGCGTGATCTCGTTGGCAATCGGTGAAACATAAAAAGCCCTCGCGTCCAAGTAGCGGCTCGGGATGTCCTCGGGAGTTATCCTTGGCGCCACGTGCTTGCAGACCTGGGTCCGGTTCCCCTGCTCGTCATAGATGTTCTCAAAGGTGGTTGTGTACTCGCCGGCGACGTAGATCCCCTCGGTGTCGAGCCCGAGTCTGCTGTAAATGGGCGGGAACTTCTCGGTGAAGTCGACGCCCACCTTAGCCACAATGCCCACCTCCTGCTTCAGGGCGGCAAACTGCAGCCCTGAGTAGGTGGGTGCGCCGCCAAGGACATTTTCCACCACTCCCCAAGGAAAGACGTTGATGTCCAACGCCACGTGCCCGATGACAACGACATCCGGCGCCATCAGTTGTCCCTCCTTCCAGCTATGAAGTCCTCCACTGCCTGCCTCGCTTGGTCATCCGGTATCTGAACCGGTGGATGTTTGAAGAAGTAAGCGGAGACTCCAATCAGCGGCCCGGCGATGCCACGGTCGAGGGCCAGCTTCACCGCCCTGACGGCATCGATGACCACGCCGGCGGAGTTGGGCGAGTCCTCAACTGAAAGCTTGACGTCGATCGTCAACGGGATGTCGCCGAACTTGCGGCCCCGCAGGTAAATGTAGCAGACCTTATTGTCCTTAAGGAAAGGAACGTAATCACTAGGGCCAATCCTGAGCGGGACTTCATAGGGCACCTGGCTGGAAACCGCCTCGGTCTTGCTCACCCGCTTTGAACTCAGCCGCTCCTCCTCAAGCATATTTAGGAAGTCGGTGTTATGCACTAAGATGTTAGAGCAAACGAATCTCTCATATCTAGGAACGCTTAAATCATAGACGTGCCGTGGCTCGGCGGGAAGTTCCCTGACCTCTTTCACCTTCACGAACCTTATGTCTCCCTGGCAAAGTTTTCTCAGTTGTTCCCGAACTCTCCCATCTTTAACGCGGTCGAGCTGCGAGAGGACTATCCGGCCCTCTACCGCTGGCAGTCGATATGGCGTCGTCGGTTTAATTCCAGCTTCTTCTATTAAACGGATCTTGGGTATGAAAAATTTATCAAAACTTCTGCTGGCCACAACCTTTCTGATAGCTTCATTTTTCTGGCGCTGAATGAACCCTATCTTCTCCACAAAGCGTTTGAGCATTTCACGGGAGGAAATGACACAGTGCCACAATCTAGCGGACTGGTAGGAAGGTCCCCAGCTGCTTTCTCCACCGTCCTCGCTAAACACAGCCGAATAAATGCCGACCCTCAAAAGCAATGTTTGGATGTCCTGGATGAGAGGCTGCGACACAGAGGTGCATCTTACCTGTTTTCCCACGAGACAACCATCACCGCTGAAGTAGCCCTTCAAAACCTGAGCCACTTGCTTCTCCGGCAGGTCGAAGACAAAATCAGGTACCTTTTTTGTGTAACAGTTACCGTCTAAGCCAAAGGCCCTTTTCATTATCGTCCCTATAGTTTTAGACCTAATTCTCACCGCAACTTTTTTGTCACCGCGGATCTCGTACTGGACATTAAAGTTTTTGGCCCATCTATTTATTACCTCCAAACATTCAGGATCATTACCCACGCCAATTTCTAGATTGGCAGCTGAATCTTTTCTATCAAATGACCCATCCGCCAGCCAGAGCCCGACTACCTGCAGAAACTCGTCAGTGATAGGAAAGTTCACTGGGATGCTAATTTCAGGGTGATTGTGAACAGAAAGAAATTCTTCCTCTGCTTTCACCGCCCAGGCGCCATCGAAGTAGGGGGTGAGATCTCTCGCGTCCACTTCCTCCCTATCGTCCACAAGCTTGGCCGGTACGACCACGAAAGTCTTGCCAGGTTTGAGTTCTCTCCCTGGAAGCGGCTTCAATCTCCCGTCGTCGCCTATGGTGAAAAGGTTATGGTCCCGCGTTATCCTGATCTTATGTCCCTCGGCCAAGGTAACTTCCAAAATAGGTTCTGAGATCTTGTGGCGGATCAGCTTCGTCACCGGTGCTAGAACCTGCTGATAATCGTCAGTGATAGTGAAACATCTTATCTCCTCCTTCATGGTCGAAGTTTCTAGCACCTCTTTTCCATCCCTGAGGCTTACAGGGTACTTTGCCATCATCTGATCTATGAAATCACCGATTCTCACCCTAGTCAAAACTCCATCCACCTCAAGCAGAATTTCCTCATCACCGGTTACGCTGTTGCCGCCGATGTTCAGCTGGTAGCTCTCCTCCAGCTTGACGCCTCGGTCGATCAGAAGCTTGGCTAGCGTCCGGTGCAGTATCGTCGCGCCCACCTGTGACTTGATGTCGTCGCCAGCGCAGGGCAACCCGGCCTTTTTAAAGCGCTCCCCCCACTCCTTTCCTGAGACAATGAACTCAGGTATGCAGTTGATGTAACCGCAGCCCGCCTCGATCGCCTGCTGGGCGTAGAAGCGCGAGGCCTCATAGCTGCCCACGGGAAGATAGCTCACCAAGATGTCGGCCTTTGCTTTTCTGAGTTCCTCCGCCACGTCCACCGGCTGCTGCGTGGGGTCAACGGGGATAACCGGCTTGAGGTACTTGCCGAGGCCGTCTAAAATCGGACCTCTCTTGACCTCCACGCCCAGCCTCGGCACCTCGCAGAACTTCTTGGTGCAGTTGGGCGGAGCGAAGATGGCCTCGGATAAATCTCGACCAACCTTGTTAGCGTCGACATCAAAGGCGGCGACAGGCTTGATGTCGCGAATGTGGTAGCCGCCGAAGTTGACGTGCATCAGTCCGGGAACAAACTGATCCTCCCGCGCCTCCTTATAGTACTCCAAGCCCTGAATCAGCGATGAGGCGCAGTTACCGACACCAACGATTGCCAATCTGATTTCAGCCACACCATCACCCCAGCACATCCACCAACTTGAAGAGGTAGAACTTTCCCTTCCTTTCCAGCGCAAAGCCCACCTCAGCTCCGTCCTTGCGGTGCTGCAGCAGCTCCTCCAGCTGCGACCCTCTGAGGAGATAGTCCTGCCCTGACTTAACATCCAGAAACAGTTTTTTTCCGCCCTTTTCAACACGAACGTCTATCGGCCTTCCCGCAGGGAAGACGGCACTCCAGCCGCGGGCCGCCAGCAGTTGTGCTAGTCGCCTTTCCGCGAGCCTCCACTGGCGGGCCCTTGTCTCCCCGAGCTGGGAACGGCAGGAGGGGCACCTCCGAGGGACCCCGCGCGGCCTCCACTCGTAGCCGCAGTTCTCACAATGTAAACTTGTTACAACCATATTTCAACCTATGAAATATATCTAAAAATTAACTATTTAAGGCTTGCTAACCACTTAATTTTGGTTTTCTATGGCCATGGCAAGGATAAAACGGAAGACCACGACCGAGATGATCTGGCCCTACTTCCTGAAGCTGCTCCAGGAGCGACCCATGTATGGATACGAGCTGCGCCAAGAGACCCAGAAACGATTCGGCTGGAAACCGCCCACGGTGACCTCTTATCTCGTTCTCTACAGTCTCGAGAAAGGGGGCTACGTCACGGTTTCCTGGAAGGAGCAGCGGGGCAAGCCGGCGAGGAAGTATTACAAGATAACCAAGAAGGGAGAAGACCTACTGCAGGAAGCGATAGATTATTTTAAGGAAACCTACACCAAGCTCGCCGCTTAGTGCAACCTCTGTCTGGTTACCAACATCCTCTGCACGGCAGTTAGATTTGCAATCACGGCGATAATGACCACCGCGTAGAGTGTCAGGCTCAGCAGGGCCCCGATCGCCAAAATTATTAACCTCTCGGCCCGCTCGGCAAATCCTACGTCCAGCCGTCCAGAACCAGCGGCCTCAGCTCTGGCCCGAGTGTAGCTCACCATGAAGCTACCCGCAATTGCCAGCAATCCCCAGAGCCACCCCCAGCCCAGCATAATCTCGGGCTCGGCAATCCGGTGGTGGATAAGCGCGTAGATGATGCCGGCATACAAAAGGAAATCCACGTAGCGATCGACGACGGAGTCCAACACCCCGCCGAAGGCCGTTTCCTTCTGAAGCAGCCGGGCAACGGCTCCGTCGATGATGTCAAAAAATCCCGCCACCAGCAGGACCATTCCAGCGAGGAGCTGCTCCCCCAGGGCAAAGAGAAGAGCCGCGATGATGCCGAAAACCAACCCTAGCAAGGTGAGCGCGTTCGGGCTCAACCCACTCCTAGCAAAAAGTTGGGCCACCGGCGCTATCAAGTCCTTAACCCTCTCGCGGACCCGGCTCAACATGTCAACTTCCACCAGCGGAAGCTTTTTTCTCCGCCGCCATAAGGGTTTTGGAGACCATGATATATTTAGGCCCCGCCGGAGTCCCCATCTCCAGCAAGGACCACACTACCCTCGGCGGCCTAAAGCAGGTTGCAGCGCTGAAGCTGAACGCGATGGAGATCGAGTTCGTCCGCGGCGTGGCGATGAGCAACCAGACCGCCGAGGAGGTCGGCAGGCTGGCCCGGGAGCTGAAGATCGAGCTCTCCGTTCACTGCCCCTACTTCATCAACCTCTGCTCCACGGACAAGAAGAAGCTTGAGGCCTCAAAGAAGAGAATTCTCGATTCCGTGGAGCGCTGCTACCATATGGGTGCCCGGATCGCCGTCTTTCATCCCGGCTTCTACGGCTCGCTGACCCCAGAAGCTGCTTACCAGGTGGTGAAGGAGGCCGACCTTGACATGCTGGACAGAATGAAGGCGATGGGTGTGAAAGGGGTGGTGCTGGGCCACGAGACCACAGGCAAGATAAGCGCCTTCGGGTCGCTCGAGGAGCTGGTGAGGCTCTGCCAAGAAGTCCGCGGCTGCGAGCCCGTCGTCGACTTCGCCCACCTCTGGGCCAGAAGCGCGGGGAAAATAGATTATGGAAAGATCTTCGACCAGCTGGAGCCGCTGAAGTTAAAACATCTGCACACTCACTTCACCAGCATGGAGTGGACGCCGGCTAAAGTACCCGGGACGGGGAACGAGCGACGCCATCTGCCGATTTCCTTCGACCAGCCGCCGGTGGACCCGCTGGTCAGGGAAGTCATCAGGAGAAACCTAAACATCACCATAATCTCTGAATCACCGGTTCTGGAACAAGATTCGCTGATTTTGAAGAAAAAGTTTGAGAAGTTAGGCTACCGGTTTTAACGCCCGGGGCAAATCCTGCCGGGCCACCGCCTCCTGCTTCCCCGTGACCATATCCCTAACAATGACCTGTCCCTTCTTCAATTCCTTGGGACCGATGACGACCACCCGTTTTACTCCGATGGCGTTGGCATATTCCATGGCCTTGCCGAACTTTCGCCCCATGAGATCGATGTCCGCCGCCAATCCTGCCCGGCGCAGCTCGGTGACTACCTCCATCGCCTCGGCACGGACGCTCGCGTCAACCGGCAGAACCAGGCAATTCAAACGATCCTTGAGCGGCACCATTTTGCGCTCCAACAGCGTTTGGGCAATTCTGTCGATCCCGAAGGCAACTCCAACCGCGGGCGTCGGCTCCCCGCCCAGCTGCTCCACCAGCCCATCATAGCGACCGCCGCCGGCGACCTGGACGCCGCCAAGGTAGACCTCAAAGACAAAATCGGTGTAGTAGTCAAGGCCGCGGGCAATGCCGAGGTCAAGTGAGAAGTTCTTGACGCCTAGCGAGGGCAGATAATCTATGATGGCTTGGAGATTTCTCAGCGCCGCCGTAGCTCTCGGAATTCCGCGCAGGAGAGGCGTTGCCTTCCCTAGAATTGAAACCTCACCCCGCAGGGCAATGAGTTCCCGCAGCAGCTTTTCCTCGGCGGGCTTTATCCCGGCCCTTCTGACCTCCTCGCTGATGCGGCTCTCCTCCTTAGAGTCCACAGCTCTGAGGATGGGGTCTTGGGCCTCATTCTTAACACCGGCGTGGGAGAGGAGTTCGCGGAGAAGGCGGATGTGCCCCAGCCTTAGCTCAAAATCGGCAAAACCGAGATCCTCCATGATGTGGCTGGTCAGAGCGGCTACCTCAGCGTCGGCGGCGGGGTCATCTGTGCCGATAATCTCCGCCCCGGACTGAAGAAACTGTCGCCACCGCTTC
>NZ_JAVZIN010000006.1:0-107315 GCF_038871235.1 Hadarchaeum sp. (SeqCode) | reverse complement strand
GATAATGCTCGATGGTTTCTCTGCCGCTGGTGACGGTTGACCTACAATCCAAACTGCTGCCCCTACCACGATCACTATCACTACTATTTGAAAATCAAGTTTTGAAGTATAAAATTCTGGTGGACCCAGCGGGATTTGAACCCGCGACCTTTCGCCCTTTCAGGTCGCCCATGCGAAGCGAACGCTTTCGGCTTGAATGTTTTAGCATTCAATCTGCCGCTGAGCTATGGGCCCACCATTCCTACTTGGTGCGACCCCCAATTAAATTTTTGTTTCAACTTCAATGACCGTATATTTTGCGCATTCGTCTTTAAGAACGGTGCTGAAATACGGACAGTGAAACCCGAGGATCTATGAACTGTAGCGTGGATTTCTAATATATTTACCAATTGAAGCATGGTGGTGGCTAGGACTTTTGACTTAGTTGATATCATGGCACGAAGGTACTTTTTCCTATCAAATGCGACGCACCCGTCACTATCTATCAGGCCAGCCAAAACACCGAACAAAAAATTTTCTGCGTGGCCCTCTCTTAAGAAAAGCCGCTTGCGCAATTTGCCTTTTTCACTTCCGTAACCAGCATATCCTTTTAAAAATGAGCAAAAACCCTTTGAGGATACGCGAACTTCAAATCTATTCTCATTTATAGTAATCCATGGTTTCGTGTTTGCTTTTCGTAAAATAGTAATTAATAAATCCACGATTGGTTGTTCGCTTTTAGCGTTTAAGGTGAGTTTAGTCATGTATGAATAGTACTTTTGTCTAAAGTTAAAACAGCCATCGCCGACGAAAACCCCGACGAGATATCCCTTTTCCCACTCAGACAATCGGCTTCCGTCAAATTTTCCCATTTTGCGGCAGTAGCCTCTGACATGATAGTAGATCGTTGTCTTGCGGAGCCCAAACTTTGTGCTTAATTGACTCAATGAAGCGCCTGTTTGTGCACCTTTAATAACCTCACTAATTTGAGTAGCATTTAGCCTTTTCATAGGATTTAAATGAAAATCTTCTGATGTCTTTAAGCGATTTTGCCAAAGGGGTCACCGAAAGTATTTGCTCTCTTCCTCATTTTATAAAACGCGACTATTTTGATAGGTAATTATGTTAAATTTCTTAATATATAGAGGTGTGCAAAATTAAATAGGTATCAAAAGCCTAAGCTGTTTTGCGTAGGTGCCGATCGACCGCGCACCGTAACCTCTTCAACTTCTCCTTCACTCGGATACGACGGTCTTATTGTTAACTGGCCTTGCCAATTCGACCGCTTCCTGCATGAGCGACCATTAGTGGCAGAAAACAGACGAATTTTGCACCTCCCCAAGGGCTATTCATAACACATTCTCAAAAAATATTCATGGAGTCTAGTATCCGATGTCAGCTCGGGATGAAAAGCCACCGCGATAATGTTCTTCTGTTTAACCCCCACTATCTTACCCATAAACTCGGCAATGACCTCGGCATCCCCCCAGACCTCCTTGACCGCAGGCGCCCTGATGAAAACCCCGGGAAATGGTCTTTCATCCAAGATCCGGATTTGAATATCTGCCTCAAAGGACTCGCGCTGTCGACCAAAGGCGTTTCTCACGACAGAAATATCCATTAGACCCAACAGCGGTTGTTTAGTTCTCATTACCTGCTCATCACCGCGCTTGGCCAGAACTACCATCCCGGCACAGGTCCCCAGCACCGGCACCCCGGACTCGGCCAACCTTTTCACGATGTCGAAGATCTCTGTGATCTTCATGAGCTTACCGATGGTGGTGCTCTCGCCGCCGGGGATGATAATGCCGTCTACCCCTTCAAGCTGCTGGGGCCGGGCCACCCAGATGGCCTCTCCTCGTAGACCGCTCCCGGCAAGGGCTCGCTTGACCGCTTCGATGTGCTCGCTGACCGCACCTTGAAGACCGATGACGCCGATCCTCATGATTACACCATATTTTGATGAATCGGCTCAACTGCTATTTTACCTTACTGCTTAGTCCCTACAACAACCAGCCAGAGTACCCTTTAGATACCTGTCCGGGTTTTTGTCAAAGTTGTTCTTACATCCAAATGAACAGAAAAAGTACTCCTTGCCCTCATGGCTCGACTTAAACTTTGCCTTTTTTTCATCCACAAACATCCCGCAGACAGGATCCCTCGCCATGCCTCCACCACAAATCAAAACATTTGTAATATTATCCTTTTCCCTAGCCTTTCAGAGCTGGGCCAAGAATAAGAGCTGTACGCGGGTGTCGGACAACTCGTTGGCAATTATCTCAGCCACCTTCTTGATAACGAGGTAGCCCCGCCTGCAGTCCTTCTTAAAGACTTTGTTGACCAGTTCATCGGCGACTATGGCGGCGACTTTGACCTTATCCAAACAGCGGGCATAGGTGGTGTACCTCTTGGTGCGGAGCAGCGCCGGGTAGCCGAAAAATCTGCCCTTAGTCAACGTGTAAACTGAAATCCTCTTGCCAGCTCCAGCCTCCAGCTCAATCGAAACCCTTCCTTCCAACACCATGTAGATCTTCTCGGCCTGATCTCCTTCCTTAAAGATGAGGTCACCCTGCTCAAACTCTTCTACTTCCGTCATCTCGGCGATGTCCTTCAGCTCATCGCGCTTCAAAAACTCAAAAATATCCATTCCCTTCAGGACTTCCGGCTTTACCGCCATTTAGCCACCAAATTTTAATCTTTTATCTCGCTTAAAACTCTACCTGCCAGCTCGGACAATTTCTCCTCAACTGTCTTGCTCAAACGATCGCCGTGACCGATCTCCTTGGGTTGAATGCCGACGATCCTCACCTTATCCAAGCGATAGCCCAGCTGCTTGCCCAGCTGGATTACATCAACCAGACTGAACTCGTGCAAAGAAAATTTTTTTTCGCCGACAATTTTTAGCAGCTCCTCGGCCCCGAAGCTGGCTATGTATCCCGGTTCCTTGCCCATATCCACGGCGTCGACCAAAACCACGCGATCAAATTCTTTCATCTCCTCCAGAAGATCAAACCCCAGCGTGGCTCCCTCAATCACTTTAAAGTCCCTGACCAGTCCTTGGCTCCTCAGATACTCGACGCATCTCACCCCAACACCATCATCCTTAAGAAGGATGTTCCCCAGACCGACGACGAGTTTCCTCTCAACCAACAAAATCTACCTTTAACAGGTGACAAGAACAGGAAATGCAGGGATCATAGGACCTGACCAACATCTCCAGAAGCTTGACGATTTCATCCTTTGGCCGATCGAGGATCTGAGGCACCAATTCCCTCATGTCAGCCTCGATGTTAGCCAAGTTCTGGGCTGTGGGTATGATGCAGTTAGCTGCATCGATTGCGCCGTTTCCGTTGATCCGGTACTCATGAATCAATAAGCCCCTCGGTGCCTCGACCACTCCAACGCCCCAGCTCCTCTTAACAGCGGGGAGCTTAGCCGACCAGCCCGCGAGCGGCGGCCTCTCGGTTCTCTCATCCTTGATACCACGGGATAAAAGCTGCTCGATGAGGCAAGACATCGACTCCAAAGCGTGAACGATCTCAACCACTTGGGCCAAGGTTATGTGGTATGGGTTATAGCTCGGTGCCTCCAGCCCTAAGAGATTGGCGGCCTTCTGAGCCTCCGGTAGCAACTGTTTGTAATTGGTGTTAAACCTAGCCAGTGCTCCGACCATGTACGGTTTCACCGGACCAAAGGCATGCTTGGCCGTGGAGTGCTCCACAACGCGCTCGGCAATTTTTTGTTTGTAATCCCGGGGCTTGTAGACACCAGCCTCGGAGGATTTTATCATCCCATCATAAAATGGATACTCCTCGTGGCTGACCAAACAGTTATAGTTGGTCTTTCTCTGGAAATCAGGAAACTTCAGCTTAGAGAAGAAATCCAGCATCCGAGGGACATCTTCCCTCTGCGCCTGTTTTATCTTCGCCAGCAACTCCTCCATCTGTTCCTCAGTCACCAGATTGGTAAAGCCGTCAACCACCATTGAAATCGGGTGAGTATGCCGGCCCACTATAACATCACAAATATCATGGGCCAGCTTCTTGAGGTTAATCGCGGTTTTAATGATATCGGGATGGGTAGAGGCCATCGGGATAACTGAGGGAACTCCGAAGAAATCAGGGGCGGCGAGGAAGAAGACATGCAAGGCGTGTGAGTCCAGCATCTCGGCATCCATCAGTATTTTTCTTAGTGTCTCCGTTTGCCAAGTCGGCTTAATTCCCAGTGCATCCTCAACTGCCTTTATCGAGGCAGCCGTGTGTGAGATGGAGCAGATACCGCAAATTCTGCAAGCGATGTGGACCGCCTCAGGGAAGCGCCGGCCGACCAGCATTGCCTCAAAGAACCTTGGTGACTCTATGATCTCCAGCTTAACTTCCTTCAACTCTCCTTTCTTCACGTCTACCACGATGTTACCGTGCCCTTCCACCCTGGTGATATGATGGACATATATGTCTAGGTCTTTGTCGCTCATTTTTTCATCCCCATCAGGCCGTTGTACATACGATAGAACCTGAATTTGTCCTCCACGGAAATACCGTATTCATTCAGGAGCCATTCCATCGCCTCCAGATTGGCATCCGGGACTAAACCCCGGCAGCCCTCGCAGGCATTACCAGCCGAGGGACAGATTGCTCCGCAACCTCCCCTTGTCACCGGGCCCATACAGATGATTGGATTCGACTTGTGATAATTGCAGACATTTCCCTTCATCTTGCATTCAACGCAGACGGGATAATCCGGGATAAATGGCTTCATGTTGTTCAGGAGCTGGGAGACGAATCGGATGAACTCCTCCTTGTCGATCGGGCATTCAGGGATATAATAGTCAACCTTAATGATGGCGTCAATCGGCTGGGCCAATATTGAATCGAAGACCCAGGCCTTGTCCCCATAGACCATCTTTTTGATCTCCTGCTGGTTGTGGAAATTTCTGATCGCGTTGACGCCAGCGATGTGGGCGCAGGCGCCAAGAGCGACCACCACCTTAGCCTTCTTTCTGATCTCCTTGATCCTCTCGATGTCCTTCGGGGTGGCAATCGACCCCTCAACGAAGGCGATGTCATAATCCTGTCCTTTGTAACTGGAAGCTTCCCTAAAGTTCACCACCTCAACCGACTCAAAGAGGTCCAGAAGCTTATCACCAATAGACAACACGGTCAGCTGGCATCCCTCACAGCAGGTAAAGTCAAAGAAAGCGACCTTTGGTTTCACCATCATATCGCCTCCGGTAGGTTTCTAATCCGGTCGTATCGAAAAACTGGACCGTCCTGACAGACGTAGAGGTTGTTTATCTGACAGTGCCCACACTTGCCAACCCCACATTTCATCTTTCTCTCGAGATCCACCCAGATATTTTTATCCGCCATGCCTCGGTTCTTCAGTTCTTTAATGATGAATTTGTAGACCACGGGAGGGCCCACAATCACGGCTTGGGTGTTCTCGGGATCGAATTTCACCTGAGGTATAATTGTGCTGATGACTCCGACGTGACCCTGCCAAGTTTCATCAGCCACATCAACCGTTGAGTAAAACTCAACGTCGCTCCTCTCCTCCCATTCCTTCAGCTCATCCTTAAAGAGAAGCAGCTGGGGGCTCCTAGCACCATGAATGATATAAACATTGCCAAAGTCCTTCCTTGAATTCAGAACCGCCCAGATGAGCGAACGTAGCGGGGCCAAGCCGAGACCAGCTCCGATCAACATCACATCCCAACCCTTGAACTCCTCTAAATCAAAGCCGTTGCCGAAAGGTCCTCGAATCCCGACCTTGTCGCCGGGCTTCTTTCCGTGCATGGCCGTGGTCACATTCCCAATTTTCCTGACGCAGAGTTGAAAGGTCGGGGCCTCAGAGGGAGCTGAGGAGATGGAAATCGGGGCCTCACCGACGCCAAAGACGGACAACTCTATGAACTGGCCCGGCCTGTGGTTCAGACCTTTTCCTGAGAGCATCTCCAGATCAAACAGCTTTTCCGTCTCGGTCAGCGTCGCCACCTTTTTTATCACAGCAATTTCTGGTTTGTATATCGTCATCTTGATCGGCTCCTCTCATAGATCTCGTTGGCGATGTCCAAGGGATCAACGATCTTTGTCAGGCAGGCCTTCCCGCACCTGCCACACCCGGTACAAAAGCTTCTCCCCCACTTTTCAAACAGATAACAATCCTTGCGATAAGTTCGGTGGCGAAGTCTTGCCCCCCGATCCTCCCGGAAGATTTCGCCGGTGGCCACCCTAGTGAAATCGGTGAGCATGCACCCATCCCACCACCTCAAACGGCTGCCGTGTCTCAGATCTAGCTCGACGCAGTCCCTAACGTCAAAACAATAGCAGGTGGGACAGACCATGTTGCAAGAGCCGCATCCAAAGCATCTGACCCCGCGCTCGGCCCACACAGCTGAATCGTAGTTTTCCTTCAGCAACAGGGGTAATTCCGAAAGCTTGGGCTTTAATTTCCGCTGTTCTCGGTCAAACAGCGCGTCCCTTTCCCTTCTGATCTTTTTAACCTTCTCCAAATCGGCCTGCGTGGCTTTCTTTCCCAAGCCAGAGATAAATGATTCTCCTCTTGAGGAACCAACTTCAACGAAAAAGTTCCTACCCATATCCGTCAGAAAGAGATCAAAACCATCCGATGGAACCACGGAACCCTTGCGGTAGCAGAAAGATTCCGGACTACAGGGTTCCAAGCATTCGACACCGATGATAGTCAGATTTTCTCGCTTCTTAATATAATTCTCATCCAAATTCTTCTCCGTGAAAACCTTATCCAAAAGCGAGATCCCATTGATGTCACAGGGATGCACGCCCAGCAGGATCAGCGGTCTCGCCTCAACCTTGGGCTGAACCTTAATCTCATCATTCATCTCATACCTGAGTAACTCCTCCTTCTGGGGAAAAACAAACGACTTGGCCGAAATAACCGTCTGCGGGCCTCCCCAGAGAATTTCTTCGGTTGACTTTAACCTCCTGAAATTAGCCTGGTTCTCCTGCCTCACCGGTGCCACAACTTCATTGCCCTCCCTGATCTCTTGGTCTATTCGTTTGAGGAAGCTCGTCTTTGCCACCAGGTATTTTTCCAAACTTTCACCACCAAGACAGGTCCACTTCTTTCAGACTAATGAACGAGTGAATTTAAACCTTGCCATCAAATTTAAAAAAAGGAAAAATGACTCATCTGCCACGAGATACAATGGGTGTGCTCTTTTATTAACCGCTGCCTAGATAAGCCAGATGGTGCTGCGGCATGGTTTCGTCCTTTAACCAAGATCGGATAAGACAGATATTCAGACAAAACCTGTCCTTAGCTGAAAAGCTCAAGGAAACCATACATGCCCATGCCCGGGAAATCAAAACAAGGGAAAATGTTGAATCGATAAAAATAATGAATTTCTGCGGTACTCACGAGTGGACCACCACGAGGTATGGAATTAGGTCACTATTGCCGCCCTATTTGGACCTAGTGGCTGGACCGGGTTGCCCCGTCTGCGTGACCCCTGCCCACTATGTTGAGGCCGCTATTAAACTGGCGATGGAAGGGGTGAGAGTCTACACCTATGGGGACGTCCTGAAGCTTCGGGGACCTAGTTCTGGATATCCAAGCAGTCTGGAGGAAGCCAAATCCTGCGGCGGCGAGGTCAAGGTCGTTTACAGCTACCTCGATGCCGTTGCCGACGCAGGTAAAAGCGGCAGGGACAGCATCTTCTTCGCGATCGGGTTCGAAACCACTGCTCCGAGCTATGCGTTGTCCTTCAAGGAGGGTTTGGTCCCGGAAAACCTAAAATTTCTCAATGCCATCAGGCTGACACCTCCGGCCATGAAATATACCATTAAGCTCCACCAGAATAGAGGATTGCTCCCCATCCGCGGGATAATTGCGCCCGGACATGTCTCAGCAATAACAGGGGCCTCCGCATGGGATTTTCTTCCGAAGGAACACCACTTACCTACCGTTGTGGCCGGATTTGAACCCATCGATGTGCTCATGGCCGTGGCCCAGCTATTGCTCATGATTAAAGAAAAGCGCGCGGAAACAAGGATAGAGTACAAAAGGCTGGTTAAGTGGGAAGGGAACCTCTACGCTAAAGACGCCATCGAGTCTGTCTTTGAAAAAACTGATGCCTTGTGGAGGGGGCTAGGAACCATACCGCAGAGCGGGCTGAGGCTAAAAGGTGAATTCTTCGACAGGTTTGATGCAATAAGATACTTCGGCCTACCCGAACTAAAACTAAAGTCGAATGTCCCCGATGGAACCGGGGATGATCTACCAGCTGGGTGCAGGTGCGGCGAGGTAGTTGTCGGCATCTCAAAGCCAGTGGAGTGTCCGATGTTCATGAAGGGCTGTTCACCGACCAAGCCATGGGGCCCATGTATGGTATCCTCAGAAGGCACCTGCAACGTCTGGGCTAGGCAGGGAAGAGGTGGCTAACATGTGCTGGGGAGTACCTGCTAAAGTGATCAGCGTAAGTGGCCAGATAGCCACAGTGGACCTCGGCGGCGTGAGGAGGGGTGTATTGGTCGGCTTTGAGGGCATTTCTCCGGGACAGCTGGTCATGATCCACGCTGGGATCGCCATCGGTAGCATTAGCCCTGAGGACTTCATGGCCAACGTTGCCATCTACCGCGACCTGATTGAAGAGGAACTCATCAACTCCGGAGTTGACGAAAAATCCGCCAGAGAAAAAGCGAACCAAGAGATGAACAGTCTGCTGCGCACATTCGGGATCGACAAATCCATTGAGGAAATCCAAAACGAGCTGAAAGAATAAGAACGAGGTCAATCATTAAAATATTTCGTGTACAAGAAGAGATTAAACGGTTTTATTGCCGTTGTGTGTATATTATTGAGATTTAAATGGACCTAACACCATTAGTAACAACCTTTGGCATAATAGCGCTGGCAGAATTGGGCGACAAGACCCAGCTCGCCGTCATAACGCTGTCCTGCAGATATCGCCCCCTGTCGGTTTTTGTCGGCGCCATGCTGGCCGTTATCGCCATAGATGGAATAAGCATACTGATAGGCACAGCGCTGGCAGGGTTGCTTCCCCTTCAGCTTTTGAAACTGATCAGCGCGGCCATCTTCATTTCGTTCGGCATAAAAAATCTAATCCCGAACGACGAGGAAAAAATAGATGTTAAAAAAAGCAAGCCGGCATTGCTGACCTCATTCTCGATGCTGGCTCTGCTGGAGCTTGGTGATAAAACACAATTCTCGGTGATCGCGCTGGCCATCAAATACAACACCCCATTGTTCATTTTTGTGGGGATGGCGGCCGCATTTGCCCTTCTCATGGGATTGGGGGTATTGATAGGCTACAGGCTGATGAAGTTCATGCCGAAGAGATATCTTAAAATAATCACCAGTGCGGTGTTTCTAATTATCGGGGTGCTCATCCTGGCTGAGGCGCTAATAAAATAAATGAATCTGTTCAACATTCATGACGAGATAATGTGAGATTAAAGTGATAAAAATGGAGCAATGGGAGCTGGTGATAATAGGCGCCGGGCCAGCTGGGTTGACCGCCGGCCTCTACGGGGTTCGCAGCGGGCTTAAAACACTGGTCATAGAGGAGAAAATTCCTGGAGGCACTGCCGCTGAATCTCCGTTGATAGAAAACTACCCGGGCTTCCCCTCCATCAGCGGTCAGGAGCTGATGGCCCGGATGACGGAACACTGCCAAAAATTTGGCGTTCCCATCAAACAGTTTGAAAAGGTTATTGCGCTTGACTTGGCGGGTGAAAAAAAGCGGATTAAGACTGAAAGTGGAGAATACGAGGCCAAGGCCGTCGTCGTCGCCTCGGGCTGCAGCCTTCGAGAACTCGGTGTGCCGGGGGAAAGTGAGTTCCGTGGTAAGGGTGTGAGCTATTGTCCCCTCTGCGATGGCGCTTTCTTCCGTGGAAAAAACGTCTTGGTCGTGGGTGGAGGCAACTCGGCAGCTGTTTCCGCCCTCTACCTATCAAACATCGCCGCTAACGTCAAGCTGGCCCACCGGCGGGACAGGCTGAGGGCTGAGGAAGCCTACGTGAGAGATCTGCTGAACAAAAACGTGGAAATACTGTGGAATACTGAGGTAAAGGAGATAAAAGGAGACACCTCAGTCCGAAGCGTGGTTCTGTTCAACAACAAAACCGGCGAGACCAGCGAGTTGAAAATTGATGGCGTTTTCATTCAAGTAGGGGAGATCCCAAACAGCCAGATAGCCAAGGAAGCGGGAGTTAAGGTTGACGAACACGGTTACATTATCGTCGACAGCCGGCAGAGGACCAATATCCCTGGCGTTTATGCTGCCGGTGATGTGACCGCGGCACCGGTTAAGCAGGTTGGCGTGGCGGTGGGTCAGGCGATCATAGCCACTATTGACGCTTTCGGCTATATCAAAAGGCCCTACCACTACCGGAGCTGAAGGACCGCTTCAGAGCAGGCGGACAATCCTAACTTCCAAGGCATTCTTTGGCATGGCCCCGACGATGCGATCGACCAGCTTACCCTGATTAAACACCAATAGTATGGAGATTCCCATTATCTGGAACTCAGGCGATCTCTGGATTCTCATCCACGTTGAATTTCCCGAAGGTTATTCTCCCTACTTCTGGACCAATTCCTCAACAATTGATGCGATCAAGCGACACGGGGTGCATTAGGAGGCCCAGCAATCTACCACCACAATAGGGTGAGCCCTAATCAGTTCCCTGAAAGAAGTCGCGTTAAGTTCCATCGGTTTACCCGGCATCGCCTTCTGTCCACCCTTGCCCGCCCTTCCCATCAGTTTCTTAAGTTTTTTCTCCCTTATCTGTTTCAGTTCCTCATCCCAGCCCATAATCTCAGAGATAATTTTCCTTTCCGCTTTGCTGAGCAGGATTTGCTTTTAAAAAGAATTGCGTTCACAACCCGGCCGCTCAAGATCTTTGCCCATAACACATGGTCGCCTGGAGCTATATAATGTAAAACGAAAGAAAGAATAACTAAGGTTGCAGAAGGTTTGTAGGACGAACCATGATCGGGAAAAAGCTCTTCGGCACTAGGGGCATCCGTGGGCCGCTATCAACAAAGGTAACCCCGGAACTCATGCTGAGGCTTGGCTGCGCCCTAGCGGAATACGTTAACGGTGGAGAGGTGGTGGTCGGATGGGACACGCGGACCTCTGGCGAGATGTTGACCCGTGCCTTCACCGCCGGCCTCATCTCGGGTGGATCGAATGTCATTGAAATTGGCACTGTTCCTTCGCCCTGCCTAGCCTTCACCACCAGATCTCTGGGAGCTGGAGCCGGTGCCATCATCACCGCCTCCCACAACCCGCCCGAGGACAACGGCATCGCCTTCTACCGCTCGGACGGAACCGAATTTCTAACCGAAGACGAGGTCTCCCTAGAGCGGATATTCTTCGGGAGTGGGGGTAAGATTTCCAAGTGGGATGAACTTGGCACTGTGCGAAGATACGAGCCGATTACCCCCTACCTCAACGCCATCAAAAAATTGGTGAAAGTGAGGCCCGGTCTTAAGGTGGTAGTTGACTGCGCTAACGGGGCTGGTTCTCTGGTAACGCCGCGGCTTTTGCGCGAGCTGGGCTGCAAGGTTGTTACGCTCAACGCCCATCCGGACGGTCACTTCCCAGGCAGGCCTCCGGAGCCGCAGCCATGGAACCTGACCGACCTCATGGCCACGGTGCGTGAGGCTAATGCCGACATCGGCTTGGCGCACGATGGTGATGCTGACAGGATTGCTGTAGTTGATGAACAGGGAAACTTTGTGAAAGCTGACACGATTATCGCCCTTTTTGCAGAACTTGCCGTGGCGCGATCAAACGGTGGAACGGTGGTGACGAGCATCAATACCTCCGTGGCCATTGACGAGGTGGTGGCGAGGGCGGGTGGTAAGGTCTATAGAACTGGGCTAGGTGATTTCACCGAAGCCATGCTGGAGCGCCACGCCTGCTTTGCCGCCGAGCCCGGGAAGCTTGTCTTTCTGGAGCTTGGGCCATGGGCGGATGGTGTCTTTAGCGCTGCCAAGCTACTGGAATTGCTGTCTACCGAGTCGAAGCCGTTGTCGGAGATAATCGCGGAAAGAGTCCCTAATTACCCAACATACTACAACGACTTCGAATGCCCCGACGAGATTAAGGATGAATTCATGCATGAGATGCGCGATTACCTTTTGTCCAGCGTGGACGAAATTCATGAAGTCGTGGAAGTTGACGGGGTCAGGATCAACAGGAAAAACGGCAGCTGGATCCTCGTCAGAACCTCTGGGACCGAGCCCAAGGCGCGCTTGGTTGTTGAGGGACGCGACGAAGCGGAACTGGAGAGGCTTAGGGAAATCGTACTGAAAAAGATCAAAGAATACCTGAAAGCATAGATGGAAATTTTCCCTTGGCTTTTTTAAGGAAAATGTGAAGATATAAATTGGAGGTATCGAAATGGTAAACGCATACAGCCTGATCTCGGCGGAGCCTGGAAAGACTGCCGAAGTTTTCAAAAAGGTAAAGCTCATTGAAGGGGTGAAGAAGGCCGAAGCCGTCGCCGGCCCCTACGACATTGTGGCTAGGATTGAAGTCGACTCGCTGGAAAAGCTGACGAAGGCCATCTTCGGTGACATCCGAAGCATCCCTGGTGTTACTAATACCACTACGCTGATCGTGGTCGAATTGTAATGGCTCCGCAAGTAATCGGCATTGTCGGCCTGCCAGGATCAGGTAAGACTGAAGTTGCCAAGGTGTTTGCCAAACTCGGCGTTCCCAGTGTTAGGATGGGGGATGTCGTTTGGGAGGAATTGAGGAACCGCGGAAAAAGGATAACTGAGCGGAACGTTGCTAGGCTCTCCAACGAGCTGCGTAAGAGGGAAGGCATGGGAACTATCGCCAAGCGCTGTATTCCCGTCATCAAAAGAATAGGAAAGGATCAGCGGGCAGTCATCGTTGACGGTATTAGAGGCATGGCTGAGGTTGAGGTATTTCGAAAATCCTTCGGTAAAAATTTTCATCTCATCGGTTGCTGGTCAAGCCAAAGGACCAGATATCTGAGAACATCGTCCCGAGGAAGAGAGGACGACACCGTCGACATCAAAAGTTTTCACCAGAAGGATAAACGAGAATTGGGCTGGGGCTTAGGCGATGCCCTCGCTCTGGCTGACTTCCTCATCGTGAATGAAGGCAGCCTCCAAGAGCTGCAGAAAAAAGCAGAAGAATTATTAAAAAAGATCTTGGGGGAAAGCCTGTGAAACTTCGGGTGGAGACCGAGGTCAGGGCAACCGAGTCACGCGAAAAGGTTGAAGCTGCAGTAAAAAACATATTTCCGACCCTGAAGTTAGAGCTGGTCGGGCGAAAACTGATAGGAGAATCCACCGACGTCACGGCCCTCTCCAAGCTCCACCAGCTGCTGAGACAGCAAGCCATACTAGACACGGCCAGAGCAACCATGTTTGCAAACAGAAAGGACAATACCACTGAATTCCTGCTGAACAAACAGGTCGCCTTTGTCGGCAAAATCAGCTTTACCGACGGGGAGTCGCCCCTTGGACCCATCAAAGTTCACCTCGAAGCTTCGGACATTGAACGGCTCATCGATTATCTCGCCCCGCGCACTCGCGAAGGAAAGCCAGTCCAGGAGCTAAACAGCGGAGATATCCACTAATAAAACTCGGGCCCCACCGCAAGCATAAAATTTAAAGCATCTCGTGCATCGTTTACTTTTAATTACCAACAATGGTGCTGAACATGGCCAAAATAATCTCGAAAAAGGAAATTGCCCCCCACATCTATTCATTGTTGATCGAGGCACCGTTGATCGCAAAGAAGGCCAAGCCAGGACAGTTTTTAATTTTAATGGTGCATGAAAAGGGAGAACGCATACCGCTGACAATCGCCGACTACGATCGGGAGAGGGGAACCATCAGGATGGTCTTTGAGGTGGTAGGAAAGACAACCGCAATGCTGTCAAAGGTGAAGGAGGGTGAGGAACTTTTCTCCTTGGTTGGTCCTTTGGGCATACCTTCGGAAATAGAAAACTATGGAACCGTTGTGGTCGTCGGTGGAGGCATCGGCGTGGCTCCGGTTTATCCGATTGCCCGGGAGCTGAAGGCGGCAGGTAATCGGGTAATTGGGATCATCGGCGCTAGGACAAAGGGACTGTTGATAATGGAGGATGAAATGAGAAAAGTCACGGACAAGCTGCTGGTCACCACCGACGACGGCAGTTATGGACAGAAAGGATTTGTAACCGGTCCGCTCGGCGAGGTGCTTCGCAGCGGCGAACCCGTAAAAAGGATTTGGGCCATAGGTCCGGCAGTAATGATGAAAGCCGTTTGCGAGGTAACCAGACCCTATGGTGTGGAAACCATCACCAGCCTTAACGCGACCATGCTGGACGGAACGGGGATGTGCGGCACCTGCCGAGTTACCGTCGGCGGCCAGACGAAGTTTGCCTGCGTCGACGGGCCAGAATTTAACGGGCACCTGGTTGACTGGGCCGAGTTCATCAATCGTCTTTCCCGATACAAACAGCAGGAGAAGATCGCCTACGATCTCTACAAAAAGAGTTTCGGTGAATAAACATGGCCCAACCTATTCCCCTCCCAGAACGAATGAAGAGGTCACCACGGCCGATGCCTGAACAGCCGCCTGAGGAAAGAATCAAAAATTTCAATGAGGTGCCACTGGGCTATTCTCCGGAGGATGCCATTTACGAGGCCCAGAGGTGCTTGCAGTGTAAACGACCGAGCTGTGTGGAAGGTTGTCCCGCTGAGGTCAACATCCCGGGATTTATTCAAAAGATAGTTGAGGAGGACTTCGCTGGCGCCTACCTCGAAATACTGAAAACAAACAGCTTGCCGGCGGTGTGCGGAAGGGTCTGTCCTCAGGAGGAACAATGCCAGATGACCTGCGTCTATGCCAAACAGGGAAAACCCATCTACATTGGGAAGCTGGAACGATTTGTGGCGGACTGGGCGAGAAAAAACAACATCAAGGAAAGGCCGCCTGAGATCAAAAATGGAAAGCGGGTGGCAATTGTGGGCTCGGGTCCCGCGGGCTTCACCTGCGCCTCCGACCTGGCCAAGAAGGGCTACGAGGTAACGATCTTCGAGGCCCTGCACAAACTGGGTGGGGTCTTGATGTATGGTATCCCTGAGTTCAGGTTGCCTAAGGAGATCGTAGAATGGGAAATTAACAAGGCAAAGGACCTAGGCATTCAATTCGTCACCAACTTCGTGGTGGGGCTGACAAAAAGTGTTGATGAACTCGCTGAGGAGTTTGACGCCATCTTCCTCGCTAACGGGGCCGGGGCGCCAAAGTTCCTCCAGATTCCAGGAGAAAACCTGAACGATGTCTACTCCGCGAACGAATTTCTGACCCGATCGAACCTGATGAAATCCTACCTCTTTCCGGAATACGATACTCCCATAAAAATTGGAGAAAAGGTAGCGGTCATCGGCGCGGGCAATGTGGCCATGGATGCCGCCAGGACCGCGCTCAGGCTCGGGGCCAAGGAGGTGCGCATCGTCTACAGGAGAACCAGAGAAGAGGCGCCAGCAAGAAAGGAGGAAATCGTCCACGCTGAGGAGGAAGGCGTGATCTTAGACTTTCTCACGCTGCCGGTGAGAATTCTAGGTGATGAGAAAGGCAACGTGACAGGGATGGAGTGCATCAGAATGAAGCTGGGCGAGCCGGACGAGTCGGGAAGGAGGAAGCCGATCCCCATCGAGAACTCCAATTTCATTATCAAGGTCGACATGGTGATAGACGCCATCGGAACCACGGCCAACCCGCTGGTGGCTAGGAGCGCAACCGGAGTTAAGACCAACAAGTGGGGCTACTTTGAGGTCGATGAAAAAACCTGCGCGACCAGCCGCGAGGGAATCTTTGCCGGTGGCGACATCATCAGGGGCTCCGCGACGGTAATCTCCGCCATAGGCGATGGGAAGAGGGCCGCAAGGGCCATCGATGATTACCTCTCCAAGGGTGGCAGTCTAAGAAAAAGAGGAAGAGCCAAACATTAACGCTTTATCTGAATCCCTTATCCAGAGTAAACCGCCAAGAAAATTGATCAAAATGCTAAAAAATAACTAAGTTTCAATAACAATGGGCGATGAAGAAAAGAGGGTTACGTGAAAATAATGAACGGAAACTTCAGCCTGAGCCCGCCCAGTACTTCATGTTTCTTCTATCCGATTATGTTGGCCTCGGCAGAAATGAGAGCACGTTCCTTGTCGGTGAAAACGGATAGGTTAACAGGAATGAGCATTACTGATTTGCTCTCTAGGAAGTTGAAGCGCTTTTCCTGTAGGAACCGATAAACCAAATCAAATCCCGACCTACTAACCAAGTACTCAAGGCCATCTAGCAAGACCACGGAATTTTCATGTTCCTTGAGAAATTCAGAAATCCTCAGACTAACCTGCTGAAGTCCATCAACGTTCTCATACCCTTGCACAGGAATCGTCGAGATAACTATGATCTTATCCTTAGGGATGCCATAGTTGACTAATTCATCAGGTTTCTCTCTAGTAAAACAGAGCCCAGCGATTCCATGCATCACTAATTGCGTGAAGATGTTGTAGGTCGCTCTATGGGAGCTGTGAAGGCAAAGATCTCCGGGCAAGATGTTGTTCACCTTGTAGATAAACTCCCTCATCCTCTCCTCCATTCTCAGCCGTTCCGTGATGTCCTTTATCACGAACAATAGGGACTGCGGTTTGCCTGTTGAATCGGGGATAGTGGAAATGGAAATCTCGGCAGGGATTTCAATGCCGTTCATTAAACCATACCTCATATCTCGTTTAATTCCCAATTTTTTGGTTTCCTCAATATCGCCTTCCATCTTATTTTTTGTCTCTGGTGAGATCATGTCCAGAATATCCTTACCGATCAGCTCATCCCTATTTGTAATTCCAAGCATTTTGAGCGCGGCTCGGTTGCAATCAATTATCTTATGCCTTAAATCAGTGATCAGAATGCCATCAGGGGAGAAATCGACTATCGCTCTCAATTTTTCCCCGTACTCGCGCAGGGAAGCCTCCATCGTCTTGAGTGCTGTTATGTCCTTAGAAACAACGGTAAATGCTGTGATTTCGTCCGTCATTGGATTCTTAACCGGACTAATCGTCCGGAGGAAAACTCCTTGAAGTTTCTCGCTCCAAAACTCCTGTTGTACCAGCTTTCCCGTTTCCAAGATATTGTTTACGGCCTCACTAAGTCTTTCCACCGCTTGGGCTGGGTAAAGGTCAGCAAAGGATCTGCCTACTACTTCGTCCCACGAAAGGCCCAAACGAGCCAAAAATGCTTTGTTGGCGTAAAGAAATTTTAGCTCCCTGTCGAGCAGAAATATCGGATCGCCTGACGATTCGATCAAAGAGTGGTATTTCTCTTCGCTCACGCGCAACATTTCCTCCATCTCTTTGCGCATAGTGATATTTCTGGCTACGATATTTATAGCAACAAGCTTTTTTTCCTTAAATATTGGTGAGGTGTTTAATTCGAAAAATATTATCCTGCCGTCTTTGGCCTTTACCTGCACTTCAAATGGAGGCAAAGACTTCTCTCCCTTTTTCCTCTTCTCCAATCTTTCCATCGCTTTTTGATAAGATTCCCCAACGAGGAACTCTTTGATATTTCTGCCTCTAATCTCCTCAAAGGAATAACCGGTTTCCGTTTCGAAGCTTTTATTCATGTAGATAAAGTTGCCCTCCAAATCTATCTGTAACACGACATCTGAAGTGCCGTTAATGATGTCCCGATACCTTTTCTCAAATTCGTGACGTTCCCTTTCAGCCAGCTTGCGCTCGGTGATTTCCGATGTAATTTCAATCACTCCAGAAACTTGGCCGCTTTTATCCTGAACCGGATAGCCACGGATGTGCCAAAACCTACCATCGGGAGAAGCTATTTCGGCCTCCTGTGGCCGTCCTGTTACTCTGGCCATCACCACAGGACAGCCCTCACAGGGCGCCTTTCGCTGGTGCCATATCTCGTAACAGAACCTTCCCACCAATTCTTCTGACGTCTGGCTAACCGATCTAGCCGCCGCCGCGTTTACCCAAAGAACGCGGTTATCCAGATCTTGGTAAGCAATCAGTTCTTGAATTCCGTCTAGAATCAAACGTTTTTCCTTCTCGGACATCATAATTTTACTCTCAATTTCCTTGCGCTCGCTGATGTCCTCGATAAACCTAAAGATAGCAATCACTTGACCTGAAACGTCGCACCAAGGTGAAACTATTGTCCATACGTCAAGAATGCGGCCATCCTTTGTAACCAATCGAGACTCACAGCGACCCAGTTCGCCACATGACATCTTAGCGACAATCTTTTCTTCTTTCACTCCAGCATCGCTGGAGAGAAGGTTGTAAAAACTGGTGCCAACCATTTCATTTGCCGAGTAACCCAAAAGCTTTTCAGCTCCCCGGCTCCATGCCACGATTTTCCCTTTGGGATCATGGACTACGATGGACAGCGGCGTAGTCTTTATGAGATTCAGAACTAAAGGTAAACCGGACTGCTTGCCTGTGCCCCCTGTTCTTCTGCTTTTCATACTTCTCACCAAGTTCTAGAAAATCAAAAACGGTAGAAAGGCCCTCCAAAAACTTTTCCCGCAACATCCTAGAACTTCTCATTTTATTTAAGCTGCCAGCATATAAAGTTACCCCATTGAAAAAATTGTCCCTAAAAACGAGGTTGCCTAAGTATTGTTGTGAAACGGGACTTCAATAACCATTAGATCACGTGCCACCAATGTATTCGGAAAGATCTTTTTTGCCTGCTCCTGCAAGGTAGAATCATCCTCATACCGCGGGCTGATGTGCATCAAAATTAGCAGCTTGACTCCAGCGCGCTTGGCCACCTCGGCCGCGCGGCTCGGAGTCGAGTGGGAATTCTCCTCGGCTTTGTCCGCGAGTTCATCGTCCAAAGTGCAGTCATGAATGAGAACATCGGCCCCCCTAGCTAAATTGACTATTCGTTCGGTCGGTTTAGTGTCTCCAGTATACACGATTTTCCTGCCGGGACGGGGTGGTCCCACCACCTGTTCCGGTTTCACTACTGTTCCGTCCTTCAACCTAACGCTCTGTCCCGCCTTCAGACGCGCAAAATCCGGGCCGGGTTTCAGCCCCAACGCCTCTGCCTTTTTAACATCAATGTGGCCAGGGCGGTCATCCTCGACTACCGCATAAGCCAAGGAAGGCACAGGATGGTCGACTTCGGAGGTCAGTATCCGGTAGCCTCTGCGGCGGATTTCATCACCCGGGTTAAGCTCCCGAACGATAACATCGAAAGTAAGGGTATAGTGTGGTATGCTCAGGTAAGTCTCCAGTCTCTCCCGCTCTCCCGCTGGACAATAGACCTCTAACGGATCGCTACGAAAGAGTAGTGCCATCGTCTGCACCAAGCCAGCCAGTCCAAGGAAGTGATCGCCGTGAAGGTGTGTAATGAAAATTGAGGATACCTTCATGGGGCTGAGATGGGCAATGGCCATCTGGCGCTGCGTTCCCTCGGCAACGTCGAAAAGCAACAGTTCTCCGTTCATCTTCAAAGCTATCGATGGAATGTTGCGCCTCGAAGTCGGGATGCTACCGCTGGTTCCCAAAAAGATTAACTTCATGGCTACCTGAAAATTAAAGCGCGGCATAGGGCTAAATAGGTACGGCTACTTTCTTCTGAAAACATAAATCTGCCGCGTCAGGCTACGGTGTACTCTCTGCTCATGCTGCTCCACTTCAACCAAACCAGCGCTTGCAGCTAGATCATTCAGCTCAAGTCCGGCAGGCGAGGTTATGCATAAGTATCCACGCTCCTTCAGCGCCCCGGCGATCGATGGCAGCGCCTCGCGGTAGAGCTCCTCAAGCTTCATCCCGGCGGTGCTTGACTGACGACCGTATGGAGGATCGGTCGCGACAGCATCCGCCTCCAGTGCCGGCAGCTTGCGGGCATCACCAACCATGAGCTGAAAATCCTTGATGCCCATGGACTCAAGGTTGGCCCTAGCCCCATTGACCATCTCTCCATCAATATCCACACCAATGGGCCTAGCGCCGATGATGCCTGCCTCAAGCAATATGCCGCCAACACCGCAAAAGGGATCCAAAAAGGTTCCGCCTCTGGGTGTACGGGCTAGGTTCACCATGCATCTAGCCAACGCTGGCTTTAGCGTGCCTGGATGAAAAGCTGGCCTTGCCGTGGGTTTTCTCTTGGTGAACTGTCTCCTATCCACCGCCGCTACAGTAATTCCGAAAACACAGGAATCCTCGGTTAACACACCAAGTAGCTCCAGCTGAGGGTTGAGTAGATCAACCTTGAAATCAATCTCCGCAGCAATCATGCCAGCAACTTTTTTTGCCAGCTCAACTGTGTCAATTGATGGGGCACTTCGCTTCACCCGCTCAATCCTGACCGCGAAGCTCTTTCCATGGGGAAGGAGGTCGACTATGTCAGAGCTACCCACCGCCTCCAGTATCTCCTTCTCGGCGGCTCCAGAGGTGCAAAGGTGGTAGCAGATCTCGCGACACAGGGCCAAACGCGACGCCAAGATTTCCGGCTTTGCCTTCGTTTCCAGCACGAGGACCTGATCAAGCTGCTCCACCTCCTTGAAAGACCTGCGCTCGGCCTTGATGGCTGCCTCAACCTCCGCCGCCGGCAACGTCCTATGCTCACCGGAGAGCACGAACATTAGTCTTGACATCCAAAAACCCTACTTCAAAAGCTCTGCGATCAAGGGCGCAACCGAAACCACGCTCACATCCTTCTCTATGGTGTCGGTGGCGATTATCTGCTTAATGCCGGCCTCCCTCAACCTCTGCGCAGCATTTCCAGCCAAGACCGGGTGCGCGCAGGCAACGTAAACATCTCGGGCTCCTTGTTCTTGGAGAATCTTGGCCGCGCCGATTATGGTTCCGCCAGTGCTGACAATATCGTCGACCATCACGACATCACGTCCCTGAACTTCCAGATTCTTGGGATAAACCACCACATTCTCTGGCGAGATCCTCCGCTTCTCTAGGAAATAATGCTCGGCCCCCAGCTCAAGCGCAACTTTAGTAGCACGCTTTATGGATCCCTGGTCGGCACCGATGATGAGTGGGTTCTTGAGATTCAGACCCCTCAGGTAACGTCCAATCAAGGGCATGGCGCTCTGGTTGAACGCCGGAATGGAGAAATTGCCGAGCGTCTCCTCCTGGTGAATATCCACGGTGATCAATTCCTCCGCTCCAGACTGGCTAATTAACTTGCTCACCGTGCGCAGGCTTATGGCCTCCCCGGGCTTGAACCGTTTGTCCTGACGGGAATAGGCGAGGTAGGGCACGACCGCTATGATCCTCTTCGCTCCGAGATCCTTAGCAGCGTCCAGCAGAAGCAGCAGTTCAATCAAATTATCGTTCTGGGGTGGGCAGGTCGACTGGATGACCGCTACCGGCTTTCTCCTCAGCTCCGCATCCACCCTAACGTAAATTTCTCCATCAGGAAAACGTCTAACCTCAGCACTGACCAACTCGGCGCCGAGCAGGTCCGCCACCTTTGCCGAGAGCTTTGGCGAGGCAGAACCGGATATGACGATCATATCATCCTCTGCGAAATTCTTTAACACTGTAGCTTATTTAATGCTAATTGGTGGCTCCTTTGTGGCGCATTCTTCGACCTGATGCTGTCGAGGTGCTCAAGGACGAGAGAGCGAGGTCAGCGCTGCACCGCTATTTTGCCGTGATGGAAAAAAAGCTTCCCGCTAGGTTCCAAGTTTGTAAACACGTGGATGTTGGCGTGGATCTCTCCTCAGACACGGATGATCTCTGGCAGGCCCACGCCCAAGGATTGAAGGAACTGCGTGCTATCCTGTCCAAGTTAGACTCAAACCAGCTGGAATTGGAAACTCTGAACAAGCCGAAGATTTCACTTCTGGACCTAAAAATAGAGCTGGCCCGCAGAATTCTGAAATCCTGCAGATTCTGCGAGCGAAGATGCGAGGCCAATAGAGTTGCTGGGGAAAAGGGAACCTGTGGTGTCGGTGAAACTTCTCGAATCTCCTCAGAATTCATGCACCATGGTGAGGAGCCGGAGCTTGTACCAAGCTACACCATCTTCTTTAACGGTTGTACCTTCAAATGCCAGTACTGCCAGAACTGGGACATCTCACAGTATCCGGAGGAGGGAGTACCGGTTTCGCCAACTTCTGTAGCTAGGCTGATCGAAAATGCCGCTGAAGAGGGAGCCAGAAACGTAAACTTTGTAGGAGGAGAACCAACCCCAAACCTACCCACCATCTTAGAGGCGCTGAAACTTTGCCAAGCTAATATCCCGAGCGTGTGGAACTCAAACATGTATCTCTCCCTTGAATCAATGGAACTTCTCTCCGGGACCCAGGACATTTATTTAGCAGATTTCAAGTATGGCAACGATAAATGTGCCCAACGCTACTCAAAAGTTCCTCGCTACTTTGAAATCGTGGCACGCAATCACCGGCTGGCCTTTAAGGATGCGGAGTTAATCATCCGCCACCTCGTGCTACCCAACCATCTCGAATGCTGCACCCGGCCAGTTTTAAAATGGATCGCCGACAACTTGGGCTCCATGGTCAGAGTCAATATCATGGATCAATATCGACCTTGCTACCGTGCTGATCAGTTTGAAGAAATAAACAGACATCTGACGCGGGAAGAATTCTCCAAAGCGCTGGGAATTGCCGAAGAAGTTGGTCTGAAAAACGTGATCACTTAGTCGCAATCCTCTCTATTTGCCTTGTTTTTGGGCTACATTTAGAGGAAGACCGCAGAAGATACAGCTATCACTCATAGAGATGTGGATTACCTGCCCCTCGTTTTTGTCCTCTCTGCAAGTCCCACGATCTCATCAACTTGCTGCCCGATTGATTTTTTATCTCGTGGAGTTTATTTTTACTGGCGATGATCAAAGATGATTTCTATGATGTTGCATCAAATTGGCGGCCTAGGTTATGACTCCAACATGTACCTGATTATCGATGATGTCGTCACCTTAATAGATGCCGGGACGGGACAGAACTTTAAAATCGTCCGCCAAAATCTGGAGAAACTGGGATTGAAGCCGAGCGATATCGAGCTCCTGATCAATACCCACTGTCATTTTGATCATACTGGAGGGGATGTGGATTTCCTCAAGGCGGGATGCGAGATAGCCATCTATGAATCCGAAGCCGCTTTGCTTCGGAAGGGGGACCGGCATGTCACAATGGCTCACTTTTTTGGCGTCCATCCCGAACCACTGGAGGTAGCGCGGGAACTCCACGATGGTGATAGGATAGAACTGGGAAGCTCTGTGCTCGAGGTTATCCACACTCCCGGCCACACGCAGGGCAGCATCTGCTTATACGAGCCCCGCCTCGGCGCACTTTTCTCCGGAGACACCGTCTTCTACGGAGATGTGGGTAGAACCGACCTGCCCACAGGGGATTACCGTGCCCTCGCCAAGTCTCTGAAAAAGCTGGCCGAGCTAAGACCAAAAAGTCTCTATCCAGGACACGGCCCGTCCGCGGATGACGGTGCCCACGAAGTGATCCTTTCAGCTATTGAATTGATTTGAAACTAGCAGTGCCCGGGTGATCCTATGGGGGCCAGAGAAGTTCTAAATAAAATCAAATGGGCTGGTAAGGAAAAACTCGGTGATGTCAGGATAACAATCATCCACCGCGGCGCACCCGAAAACAGGCGTGAAATTCACGGAAAGAACATCATAGAGCTGGGCTCCGGATTCATGAAAGTAATGATGCCCGAAGGCGAGACCTACATCCCCTATCATAGAATTATCAAGATCGAGGTATGTGGAGAGATAAGGTATGAGAAAAAGCATGCCAATCTATAGATACCGGAAATCATCCATTACAATAAAACTTTCCCTCAACGTTCGTAGGGAGTTCCTAGGGCCGCCGGTGCACCTCTGGTCAGGCCCTTTCTCAACGAGACGAGAATGAGAACGATGATGGTGAACACATAGGGCAACATCAGCACAAACTGGTAGGGAATACCCACTTTGAAAATCTGAAAGCGTGAGCCCAGCGCATCTATTCCTCCGAAGAGCAGTGAGCCCGCCAAAACCCGGTAGGGAGACCAAGTTCCAAAGATGACCAGGGCGAGGACGATGTAGCCCCTGCCCGCGGTCATTCCCTCCCGAAATATATTCATGTGCCCTATGGAGAGATAAGCCCCAGCCAACCCGCCCATCACGCCGGCGAAGACGACGCAAATGAAGCGGATCCGAACCACGTTCACGCCGAGGGAATCGGCGGCCCTCGGGTTCTCACCAACCGCCCTGATCCTCAAGCCGTGCGTCGTCTTGTAAAGGAAAATTCCCGCCACGGGCACCGCTAAAAGGGCCAGGTAAACCAAGATGTTGTTCTGGAAGAGAATCGGGCCCAGCCAAGGTATCTGGCCCAGAACCGGTATCTCCACTCCCTGAAAGCCGCTTATGGTAGGATAGGAAGTCGCGGTACCAAAACACATTCGAAACAAGAAAGAACTCAACCCAGCGCCGAAAATCGTCAGCACCACGCCGACCACAATCTGGTTCCGCCTCAGGATTACGCTCATGAAAGCCATGATCACTCCGATGATTCCGCCGACCAGCATCCCCAGCAGCAGACCGACCCACAAGTTGAAGAAATAGGCTCCGATGAAGGCGGCCGAGGCTCCACCCAGCATCATCCCCTCCATCCCGAGATTAAGGACACCGGAACGCTCGGAGAAAATTTCACCAATGGCTGCCAGCAGCAGGGGTACGGCCAGCTTCACCGCGCTCGACAAGAGCCCGGTGATGATTTCTGCCTCAGTGACCATCTGCCCACCTCACCTTTTCTCCCGAGTCGCATATTCGCTCGCCAGCACAAATACGACGACTAGGGCCTGAATAATCAGTACCAGAGAAGACGGTACCCCAGCCCCACGCTGCATGGCCACCGAGCCGTTCAGCAGCCCGGCAAAGAGAAAGGCCGAGGCAATGGTTGCGATGGGGTTCAACCTAGCCAGCAGGGCCACCAGAATGGCGGTGTAACCATAGCCAGGAGAGATGTCGAGCATCAGCAGGTGGTGGACGCCCAAGACCTCGCCCATGCCTGCTAGGCCGGCGAGACCTCCGCTCACAAACATTACTATTAAGATATTCCGCGACATGCTAATCCCTGCATACTTGGCTGCCTTGGGGCTGTGTCCGACGGCCTTAATCTTGTAACCCAAAGATGTCTTTTCTACCAGAATGTAAACAAAGATAGCAGCCAGAATTGCCAGCAAGACTCCTGCATGTAGCCTCGTGTCCTGAACTAATATCGGCAAAAAGGCCTCGGAGGTGATAATCCGGGTCTGGTTGTAACCGACTTCCGGAGTCTTCATTGGACCGCTGACCAAGTAAAGGATGAAGTAAGAAGCGATGTTGTTCAACATGAGCGTGGTGATAATTTCGTTAACACCTATCTTTGCCTTGAGCACTCCGGCTATCATAGCCAACCCCGCTCCCGCCAAAAAACTGGCCACCATGATAGTGGGAATCAGCAGAAAACTCGGAACTCCTTTAAAGTTCAGGCCTAACCAGACGGCCGCAAGCGCTCCAAATAAAATCTGACCCTCGGCACCTATAGTCCAGATGGACGATTTATAGGCCACTACCAGACCAACTCCGGCCAACAACAGCGGGGCTGCTTTAACCAATGTGTCGGTTATACCATTTACGCTCCCAAAGGCCTCCATGAACAGCGAGGCGTAGGCCGCCACCGGATCATGGCCCGACAGAGCGATGAAAAATGCTCCCAATAGAAGTGCGCCCACTACTGATAACACGGGGAAAACGATTCTTGATCTACGAGAACTAACTATCCGAAATCTGCCCTTGCCATCTCCACCCTCACCGCTTTTATCATGTCTTAAAAATGGATTGGGAATTTTGATATGAAAGTTAAATAAATTTTTAGTTGAATTCTCTTGTACCACGCAGCGCTCTTGTTCAGCTTCCTGAGAAATTTTAGTCATACAGATTTTCTTACTATATTCTATTTAAATAACTTGTGAATTCGATTCGGTTGAAATCTGAAGAAGATTTCACACTGAATCTACTACAATAAAATCTTCTTACACAGCGAAATCGATTTAAAACCTGAAATAATCAACTAGCCGGACTTAAACTAGCACCACAAAAATCCACAGTAAAAGCCGTGGGGGGCCGTTATTCACTGCTGCTCTCTATGCTTTTTGAAGCGACGGTAACTGATCCTAGCCGCGATGCCTAGCACCGCGGCGACAATGGCTACCCAGAAAGCAGGCGTTAACGATAGATTGATGGGGGCAACTATTGATGCCTGCGAACCTATCTGAATTGTAGCACTTGCTGAGCCAACTAGGTAAGGAACCATTATCTCCACTGAGGCTCCATCAGGGATGATGTTGGCCAGCAGGTGGGGCAGAACATTATTAACTAAAAACGACCCCACAATCAGCACAACAACTATTCCTACAACCGCCCAGAAAGGCTTCATCACTCCAAACCTCACCAGGCGACTGGACCACCAGCTGTTCGGAAACAGCGACCCCAAGACCAAGAAGGCCCCAGCGATTATCATAGCTATCTTGCTCGCCAGCAGAAAGAGGTCCACCAGCTGCGAGTGAATGGGCTGTCCCAGTACCGATATCGATAAATCAAATGGAGAAAGGGCTATCTCCATCGCCCCTGTTCCCACGGTGGCCATCCACCATGGACCGAGAAAAGGAAGAGCCACCATCAGAACCCCGGCAGCTAGGCCGATGAAATTCATGGAACGCGTGGCTGAAGTACTGCTGGGCTTCATAGCTGGCCTCCCGAACCTCGGCTAAAGTTTATAATGACTCCATAAATCTCAAGGGTAACGCTGACGGCAGTCACTCGTGGATTACTTGGCGGAGTCGTTGGAATGGCCCCAACCAGCGTGAAAGTAACCGTCCCGTTCGCTGGGATCTCCAACTCGTCCTCCTCCATCTGAAGCTTAATGGGCTGCATACCCTGATCAGAAACTGTCAGGGTGAACTCCTCAAGCTTAACCGGCACTTTGAAGGGAGATTTGAAAGTCGCTGGGACGCTGACGCTATTTCCGCTAAAAGTAGGTTGACCAAGAACTATGGTATCCTCAGAGAATCCGCCGCCGAAGATTTCACCTACTCTTCCTGAAATCTGGTTTAGTTCCTGCTCGCTGGGCAGCACCGCCTCCTTAGGGTCCCAATTGCTGGCAGAAAAGGCCACGAGTATCGGGACCACCACCAGAGCGATTCCTAGCAGCCTCAACGACCACTTCAGCGCTCCATCTCGCATTAAATCCCAATAAAGCTATAATAAAGATACTAAAAAGACTATTCCAATTTCTTGAAATTCTCGATCAGCCTCAACTTGGCTTCACGGCACATCGACTTTATCTTGCGCTCCCGTTTCATCGCCTCGCTGCGCGTCTTGAAAGATTCCCAGTAGATCAGGACCAGCGGCCTTCTCGCCTTAGTCGATCGGACATCGCCACGGTTGTGCTGGGCCAATCGCTCCTTGAGGTCGGCGGTGTGTCCCGTGTAGAAGTTATCGTCCTTCAGGCTCCGCAGTATATACACATAGTATGTCTTTGCCATCGTGCTCACTTCTAAAAACAAAATTACCTCCTTATAAAAACAAACCCCAATTGCGACCTCCGCTGTGATTTTGAGCCACGATTTTTATTTTGATATAAAGAAGCTGCCCGCAACTGACCGGCGGGTTAGGTGGAGGAAAAAGGTCAGCTGATGGGCGTCCCGATCAAATTGATTATGGCGCTCGTAATCGGAGCGATGACGATGAGTATCCTGATGCAGTTCGTCGGCACGGCGGAACGAAACGTGTTCCGTGACATGGATGTCCGATTCTCAATTTCCGGCAAAAAGCTCACGGTGAAGGTCTACGATGCAGCCAGCGGTGATGCGCTGGGCGGTGTGACGATTGTGTTGAAGTATCCCGGAGGAACTGACGCCCGCACACTGGGAAAGGAAACCAACCAATACACCTTCACCATCCCGATGAACGGCGCTAAGGTCGTCCTCGTCACGGTCCAGGTCACCAGAAACGGTTACATTCCTTGGCAAGGTCAGGTCGCGGTAAGATGATCCATCATGGGAAAGAGAGTCGTGGTGTGGAATCTCTGCCGGTGGTTGTGATGCTCGGGGCCATCATGGCCGCAGGCACTGTTGCTCTTGGAATTGAGACAATTAGCAGGGCGCAACGCATATCTCACTTCCAGCGGGCAGTTGAAAGCTTCGATCTCTTCGTGGAACAATGCCGTCTCCTCTGCGCTGGCGGACTGAGTGACTCAAGGTTGGTTGAAATAGAACTGGGGGATGGAAAAATCGCGCTAAAGGGAAATCTGGTTCAGCTTTTCATTGAAGGAACGGTCAGGACCGAGCTGCTACCGCTCCCAATATTTGGGGGAGAAAATGAACTCAGGAGCGGCAGTTACCTTTTAAGAATTTGTCAACAGAACGGAGTTTTCTTTATAAAAATTGAGGCGGTCTGAAATGGAAAGGAATGGATCATCGGTCGTCTTTCTTCTAGGTAAGGTGGGCATCGGTTTTGCCGCCATCGCTTTCATCGGTTTTGCCCTCGCGATAGGCTCGGCTGCCGGTCGATTGACTGACAGGGAAGATCTGGAGTTGATCGCAAAAACCTTGACTAACACTATAGAAAAAATAGCTGATTTTCCCGGCGAGACGGAGTGTTACCGAGAACTTCCCCAAGTTGCGAAAGAAGTTGAAGTTTCAATTACTGGAGAGCTAATCGACGGTCTCCAAATGATCTCCGTTCAACTCATCTCAGTGGATAAAATTGAGCGCTCACTTGTCCTAAGCTCAACCGTCAACAATGGGAACTTTCATCTCTCGATGCGAAGCCCTCAGGGGATTATCATCCGAAAATCTGATGTGGTGGAGCTAGAGTTGGTTGGATGACCCTTCAGGTGGATGAGGATTTAATCTCCACCCTTTTCACCACCATGTTGCTGCTAATGCTGACGACAGCGATGATCAATTCATATCAAAACTATTCGGAAAAAAGGCAAGAAATTGAAGACTTCGAACTGGCGCTGAACACGGCGGAAACGCTCATCAGCAGCGTTCTGGCTGCACCTGAAAACAGCCCCGGCCTAATCGCAGTTTTACCAGAACGCCTAGAAAACTTTTCAAAAATTTTATCTTCAAGAGGTGTAGAGATACAGGTCGAGATCCGCTCACTTACTGGTGAATTGCTCTATCCCAAAAAGCATCAATCCCAAGGACTGAACGGAAATTTCAAACTAAATGTAAGTATTCCAGTTGCCCTTTACTGCGATAATGAATCAGTGCAGCTCTGCGAAATGGTTGTTCACTTCAGGAGGGAATAACCTGAAAGAGCAGGGACTGGGATATACCGCCGACTTGTTAATATTCGCGATTTTGGTCTCATTGTCCTTTGTGATCCTATTAAACTTCAACCAAGCGGATGCTGGAATAATTACAGAAAGATATGCTGCCAGCTTTGCCCGAAATACTCTTCTCGCCCTGCTGAATTGTACCGCTGATCAATTCGGAGGATTCAGCTACCGTGCCGGTTTCCAGCACCCGGAACCGGAGCTACCGATGATCCAACATTTAATCCTGAAAAAATTTCGCCACAAAAGCATCGGCCAATTGCTAATCGAAGATGTCATGCTAAACATGCAACTGAGAATCGGTGATAAAACTACTGTCACCATTTGGTCCAACGAAGGTATGCACCAGCTGCTGACCGCTTTTCTTAAATCTACGCTCGACAACATCGTGGGCAAGAGATTTGGATATCGATTTTCGGCAGCAGCCAAGCCAGCAGAAGCTTATCTTTTCGGGCTTGATTTTAACCTCACTATCGAGAACCTCTCCCCATCTGGGGTCAGACTATGCTCCGAAACCGTGCTGCTTTCACTGCCCGTTTCAGGGGCTGAGCTGATGAATCTACTCAGGAATAGGGTTGGGTTCACCTTATCATTGCCGCTGGAAACGGACACCACCATCGAAGTTAAACTGGAGCTTTGGTCCTGATGAAAGAAAAGGGCTTCGTCCCCTTCAGCGCTGCTGGGGCAATCATAGTGATTGTCATCATCGCTGTAGTTGCTCAGGCAGAGTTTTTCCGGCATCAAGAATCGCTGGGCATCGCCTATGACTCCTCGCTGTCCTTCCTTGTTACGACTGCCGCGGAGATTCACGGCAATCTGCAATTGATTGCCAAACGTGCGGTTTATCAAGCCCTATGGGAGGTAAGCAAGGTAGCCAGTGATTACCCCGAAAACAGGCTGCAGGAAATCGAAATCCGGGCGACAAAATATTTTCACACACTAATATCGGAGATTAAATTCAGTGAACATGACGCCAGAATTGAACTCATTGTCCCTGAAGAAGCGGAGCGGTCTCTGGTAAAAATTTCAGAGGCCGCTGGTGGCTTCGTGCACGCCACGGTCTCTCTGCCCAAAGAGGCGAGGATAAAAATTACTACGTGGGACAGCAACGCCAAGATTTCAATTCCATTTGATAATGTTGATCTTCTGGTGGACTCAAGATATTTTCTTTTGGCACGAAAGATGGATGAATTTGTCAAGAAAAAAGGAAACCTCATTGGACTCTGGACAACGCTGGAGTACTCCAAAGTTTTGACTGATTTAATCTTATCTAAAAAAGTAGTACTTGACCGCTCCAAAACCAAAACGGCGTTTGAAGCCGCTTGGGCCATTCAAGAACTCGAAACCTTTGGATCAACCGACTACTGGGCAACGGTGTTCACTGAAATCCTGACTGGCATCGATTCGTCGGCGGGGCGTGGTGATAATTTTGGAATCCTTTGCCGTGAAAATATCTACGAACTCTTACCACCTGCTCCGTTGAAAGAAATTCCAGGAATATCGGTTTACCGCGACCTCAGGTCCAAGGACATTATCTTTCAACGCCAAGACCCTGCAGGATTGATGGGCTTGCCCACCGCCACGCCAATTCCTCTGGGAACCTCTGGAGCCACTGTCTGGTGGGGCCAATGGGAAATTACCCTTGAAACCGAGGAAGAACCGATCGAGGAAATATTCGACTTTGATTACCCAACCATCCCCGTTATTTACGGTAGTTTTTGTGCCCACCTTCCACTCGCTTATCGCTGGGTATTCTCAGAAAAGAAGTTTACCACCGTCATCACCATCGTCAGTCCCGAACCTTTTCTGATAATTGTCCTATAAACATGGCTCCTGTTATCTTTTCGCTGGTTTTTTCGTTCTCTTTCGATTTTTCTTCCGCGCTCGTTGCGCTAGCTGGGTTAAGGCTTGCTCCAGTTTCTCTAACTCATTTTTTATTATGTCCTGCTTTAGTGAAAATAAGTCATCCCGAGATCGTGTTTCTTGGACAAAGTTATTAAATGAATCCAAAAACAACTTGCTTACCTCCGCTGCGATGCGTGATGGCCTAGATTCTATGTTTGTTTGATGAAGCTCAACCGCTACCCTTTCTATCAAGAGCTGGGCCTGTTCCCCTTTTAAACCAGTTTCAACCAACAAATCGTATATTTCCCCTCGCTGATAACCGGCTCGCATCATTGCCCTTACAACATCGGACGCTGCCAAACCAGAGGACATCACACCCGCCAAAAATTTGAACAACACGTGTTTAAAACAAGGCAAATTTTCAACTGCCAAATTGCGAAATAGTATATAAAATATTACCCTGCTTCGTGATGCCCTGCTACCGCTAGCACACCGATGATAATCAAGTCCACAACATTAGTTCAAGAGCCAGGGCCAATCCTGCTGAAAAGATGACAAATGGCATCACCAAAACACCGTATTTGGAGAACTGTGAAAATGAAATCTGGATGCCCTTTTCAGATAAAATGCTGACCCACATGATTCCTGCGAGCGCCCCCACCAACGTCAAATTGGCACCAAAATTGGCCCCGGCTATCAATGCTAAGGTTGACCCCATCCGCGCCACGGCTGAACCGTTGAATGAAGAACTCTGGAATATCCTTACAAAAAATATGGTCATCGGATGATTGTTCATGAAGCTCGCGGCAAAGGATGTCAAAAACATGAACCCCACTACTGAAGCAAACAGGTTTCCGGTGAACGGAGTAAACTGTGAGGCGAGGAAATCTGTCCACCCTTTTGAAACCAGATCCTCAACAATTATGAACAGGCCTAGGACAAATGGTATCGTCTTCCAAGGCATCCTTGAACCTATGATGGAAATGCTGGATCGATGCCCAGCCATATTAGGTCCAACGAAATGATAGTACAAAATGTCAAAGAGAACCATTATTCCTGCTGAGATAGAAGTTAATACCCACAGCGGCATCCTAAGAATACTGGTAGGGATGCTCATCAAAACAATGGTGGTGATAAACAGAACCGTGCCAAAAATTGCTCCCCACTTGTTCTTTATGGCCAACTTTGGGTCTACATCGGGCATCTCCGTCTTCACCGGTAGATTCTTCCAGAAAACCAAGACCAGGAAAGCCAAGCAGGTAATCATCGCCACAACCGAAGGAATCAGCATCCATTTTGAAAACTCCAAGAAGGTCACCCCTACGGAATCGGCTGCTATGATGTTGGCCGGGTTGCCGATGTATAAAGTCATGCTCAGGATGTTCGCGGCAAAGAACTGAGCGATGAGATAGGGAACCGGATTCACTCTTGCGCGCTGGCTGTAGTAAAATATTATCGGCGTCATTGTCAGTATCACTATATCATTGTCGGTTACCAAGGTGAGCAAACTGCTGAGGAGGAAAAAATAGATGAAGAGCCTCCTTCCGTATCCCTTTGAAGCGCGAGCGAAGTGAAGCGAAACGTATTCAAAAAGCCCGGTATAGTCCAAGGAAACGCAGATGTAGGACAGCGTGATGATCAGTATTATTATCGCATACGGAGTCACCATATCCGAGCCAAATATTCCTCGAGAAATGGTATCGAGATTGATGGAACCAACCACCAATAAAACAAGCACACCCAGCAGCGGGGCCAAACCATAATCTATGTGGATATGCCTCCGAGTAAAGGGAATTCTGACAATGGGATGTTTGAAGACAAGAAAAATTGTTGCAGCAAAGACTAAGATGGGCGCTATCGAAAGCAAGTTCATAAGATTACCTGCTGTTGGTCATCATCAAGTTATAACTATACCGGGAGGCTTGCTTTTCTCACTAATATCACAGTGCAGGGAGCATACTTTACTATATAATCCGAAATGCTCTCGGAAAAAGCGCCGAGCAGCCCTCTCTTTGGAATGGTACCGGTAACGATCACGTCACATGAGTTTTTCTTGGCAAAGGAAACGATGGCCCGGCCAACGTCCGTGGACTCAATAATTTCCAGCTGGCTCTTCAATCCCTTCTTCTCAAAGGCATCGATGACCCAAGAAAATCTTTCAAGGGCCTCCTTTTTGGAGAACTCAGTCAGGAGCCGCACCACATGTAACGCGTAAACTTTAGTTTCCTTTGAAGAGAGCTTTATGGCAACCTGGACCACTTCCTCCGGTGTCGCTTCGGTTATGCAGAGAACCATATTTTTGAACACGATTCACCCCCTATCTACTCTTCCACATGCTAATAAACGATTACTTTCTAGTCTAATCCCAGCTCAAAAGCTACTTGCAAATAGACCAACTTAACTAACCCATGTTGCTGAAATTAAAAATTAGCCAAACATTTATATTGACTTAACTTTAAGTTTCCAGGTGGAGGTTAAGAATGCCAAAAACTGGAATGATTGCCGGAGTTATTTTAGTGATAGCAATTATCGCAGTGGCAGCCGCTTACGTTGCAACCCAGCCCGGAGGCACTACTACCACAACTTCGCAACCGACCAAGCAGTGGAAAATAGCCCTACTGCTGCCGGACGTGATAACCGATCTTACCTGGAACGGTCCTGCTTACCAGGCCGTTTCGAGGCTGGTGGCCGAGGGAGTAGCTGACAAATTCTCCTACACGGAACAGGTTGCGGTACCAGACGCCGTGAGAATTGCAAGCGGATATGCTGCGGAAGGCTATGATCTGATAATCCAACATGGCGCTCAGTTTGTTGACACCACTAGAGAAGCTGCCCAAAAATACCCCAATTCGTACTTTGTCACCACGGCTTTGCTGGCTCCGGATTTCCCGTCAAATGCTTCGGTTGTCTGGTCATACTTGGAAGAGGCCTACTACCTGCTTGGAATTCTAGCAGGCAGAATGACCAAGACCAATATTGTCGGCACCCTTTGTCCACTTGAAGTTCCGGGAATCGTCGAATGGTCTAAAGGGTTTAAGGCAGGGGTCCTAAGCGTGAACCCGCACGCTACCGTCCTCTATGCAGTCACCGGTAGCTTCATGGACGCAACTCTGGGTAAGGAAGCAGCAATGGCGCAGATCGAATCAGGTGCGGACTTTCTCGCCCCCATGACCGACGGTCCGGTGCTGGGAGCCATCATGGCCGCGCAAGAAACTGGTAAGGCTTATGTCTTTGGCTGTGAAGGAGACACCCACTCAATCAACCCCAACATTATCGTGACCAGCGCAATATGGGACTCATACTCACACTACAAGACAATAATGCTCGATATCAAAGCAGGTCAATTCAAGTCGATTTACCCGGCTGATCTAAAGACAGGTGGTGTCACGTTGACTCCGTTCTATGCCCTCAAGGACAAAATACCACAAACCGTTCTGGATGAAATGGAACAGGCAAAACAGGACATCATATCCGGCAAAATAAATGTAAAAGAACTAGTCCAGAGCATCACCCTCTAGAGAAAATTCTAACCTCTAGAGGATTTTTTTACTTTTTTGTTTGAACACTATCTTTCGATACAACACAGGTTCTGACCAATTATTCATAGATGCTGATTTTCAAAAAGTTTTTATTGAATTTTGCTTATATTCAACAGGAACTATGGCAGATTTCATCATAGAGCATGGATTTTTGGTCACCATGGATCAGATGAACAGGGTTATAGAAGACGGCGCTTTGGTCGTTGAGGGAAACCGAATCTTGGCCGTGGGTACGACTTCGGAGATCAAGAAAAAATATCATGCTGAAGAAATTATTGACGCCAAGGGTAAAGCAATAATGCCCGGTTTCGTAACACCTCACAACCACATGTATAACTCTTTAACCCGTTACATGAATATCCCTTTACCACCAGAGATAGCTTCTGATTTCGGCAGCCTTCTCACGCGCTGGTGGTGGCCTAAAATTGAGGATACATGCACCAAGGAGGATGTCTACACCGGAATCCTCCTCGCCTCGGTGGAGATGCTGAAAAATGGAATTACCTGCACCGCGGATCTTCAAGAAGGACAGAATCTTCTTCCTGGGGCGCTTGACTCGGCGGGCAGGGCCTGCGACGAAGCCGGAATTCGAGCCTTCCTTTCCTTTGAAACCACCGACCGGGTAAGTCTCGCCAAAGGGAAAATGGGACTCAAGGAAAATGAAAATTTCATCAAAAAAAGAAATTACAAGAAAGACGCCCGCGTCCAAGGAATGATGGGGGTACACACCTGCTTCTCCTGCACTCCGGAAACGCTGAAAAAAGCGCGGGAGATAGCTGATAAGCACAACTGTGGTATCCAGATTCACATCGCCCAGAGCACCTATGAGGTTGAGATGATAAAAAAGAAATACCAAGTTGGTGGCTCAGTTGAGTTTCTCGACTCAATCGGCTTTCTGGGTTCGGACGTTGATGCCGCCCACGGAATCTACATTTCTAAGAATGAACTGGAGATCTGGCGGCGAAACAACGTTGGCCTGTCCTTCAACATCAAAAGTAATGCCTTTTACGCCAATGGGCTGGCCCCGGCTGTGGAGCTGATCAAAAGGAACGGCAAAGTCGGCCTCGGTATAGACGGCGTCAACATCTATGACATGTTTGAGCTGATGACCTTCTCGATGGCCATGCTCCGTCTTTACTACCTCGACGACGGGCTCTTGCCAGCTACACAAGCCCTCCATCTGGCCACTATGGGCGGCGCCAAGGTTCTGGGCCGGGAGAAGGAAATCGGATCCTTGGAACCTAACAAGAAAGCCGACATAATTATCGTTGATTTTTCTGGTAAGGCAAAACTGACTCCGGCTCTGAACAAGCTTGAAGTTTTAGCTTTTAGTTGCCGAGGTTCTGATGTTGATACCGTCATCGTGGATGGTAAAATTGTGGTGGACAACAAAAAGATTCTAACCGTCGATGAGGAAAAACTGCTCGAAAGAGCACAGCGCCAAGCAGAGAAGTATCAGAGGCGCGCCATCGAAACGCCGATAAATCCCGTCTGGACACTGCCCGAGCGCTGAGGGTGAAAAAACGCTGGATCTTACGGTAAAACTCGCGGACCTAAGGCTGGAATTCCCAACCGTTCTGGCACCGGGACCTTTGAGCAAGGATGGTCCTGCGATCAAGAGGGCCGCGGAACATTATGGCATCGGAGCAATCGTGGCTAAAACTGTGTATCCAAGAGAGGAGGATACCCCCCGACCTTGCATGATTGCTCTCCAAGGAGGTACCATGATCAATCACGATTGGTCCGCCCTCAGCGCCGAACAGATTTGCAGACAGATGAAGATCGCCAAAGAGGGAAAGAAGCCGGTAATAGTCAGCATTCTTGGTGACATTGATGAGGAAGTGAGAATGGCCAAGCTTCTGGAAGAGGCCGGCGCCGACATGCTGGAATTGCCCATCAGCAACCCCTCGCTTGAACAGCTACAGGAAAACATCCGCAAAATCAAGGAAGCGGTTGTCATCCCCCTCGGAGTCAAAATTGGCCCAAATATATCAGACATCCCGCGATACGCTAAGGGGATTGAAAGAGCTGGGGCAGACTATATCTCCGGAATCAACACGCTGGGGCCGGTGCTGGCCATCGACGCGAGGACGGGCAGACCATTGCTGGGCTCAAAATTCGGGTACGGCTATCTCTCCGGACCAGCCATAAAACCGCTGGCGCTGAGATGCGTCGCTGAAATGGCCAAAAGTGTAAGAATACCTGTTGTCGGGGGTGGGGGCATCAGCAACGGTAAGGACGCAATCGAATTCCTGATGGCGGGAGCCACCTGCATTCACCTTCACACCGCGGCAATCCTCAGAGGATTGGGGGTTTTCTCAAAAATAGTAGAAGAAATTAGTGAGGTAATCAAAGCGCTTGGTTATAATAGTTTGGAGGAAATTCGAGGCTTATCATTGAAACTTCTCAATGAAGAACCGTTATTTTCCCGAATAATTCCAAGCATTAATCACGATCTGTGCAACGGTTGCGGTCTCTGCCAACGGGCTTGTGCCTATGCGGCGATAAAAGTGCAAGGTGGCGTGGCGAGGGTGGATGAAACTGCCTGCTTCGGCTGCGGTCTCTGCGCCACGCTTTGCCCAGTCAACGCGATAAATTTGAGTTGATTGAAAATGTCAAGGAGAATATTGTATATAGACCCGCTCGAATGCACCGGATGCAGAAACTGCGAGATAGCCTGCAGCTACATCAAGGAAGGTCTGATGAATCCTCAGAAATCCAGAATACGCGTCGTCAGAATCGGCGCCGCCTACGACAACCCGATCGTCTGCCGGCAATGTGAGAACGCGCCCTGCGCCCAAAGCTGCCCGGTGGACGCCATAGAAAGAAGAGGCCGGGTGTGGGTGGTCGACTCCCAAAAGTGTATCGGCTGCGGCGTCTGTGTTCAAGAATGTCCCTTCGGTGCCATCTGGCTTCACCCGGACAAGGGAACAGCGATAAAGTGCGATCAGTGCGGAAACTGCGTGAAACACTGCCCCCCGGGGAAGTTGAGATTTGTTGATCCTAACGACATTGCCTATGAAACAGGAATAAAACGTGCGTTGAAACTTAAGGAGATAACGGAGGAAAAAAATGAGCTTTAAGTACAAAGCCTATGGGGGAAAAATAATCCGGGTGGACCTGACGAACAAAGTGGTCACCAAGCAGCCTTTGGATGCTGGACTTGCCGAAAGCTTTCTCGGTGGTGCGGGATTCGTCACCAAGATTTTGTGGGATGAAGTCGGCCCAGCTATCGATCCACTCTCCCCTGAAAATCGGCTCATCTTTGCCGTGGGACCGCTTTGCGGCACGGGCTGGCCAGTCAGCTGCAGATTTGAGGTCGGCGCCAAGTCCCCGCTTACCGGGATTTACGGCGACTCCAGCTGCTGCGGCCACTGGGGTCCGGAACTAAAGTTTGCTGGTTACGACGCCATCGTCTTTCAAGGGAAAGCCAGTAGCCCTGTTTATCTCTGGATTGACGATGACAACGTCAAGATCATGGACGCTGAAGATATCTGGAACAAGACCACCGGCGAAGCTGAGGAGATAATAAGAAAGGACCTTGGTGACTACAGAATTCAAGTTGCTTGCTGCGGACCCGCTGGCGAAAATCTGGTCAAGTATGCCTCAATTATCAGCCAGAGAAGGGCCGCGGCTCGTTGCGGGCTCGGCACTGTGATGGGATCTAAGAACTTAAAAGCCGTTGCGGTTAGAGGCACAAAAGATGTGAAAACGGAAAATCCAGTAGAGTTTTATGAATTCATGAAAAGTATTATCGAAGTTTATAAGAACGACTTTTACATTCTCGACAGAATAAAATTCGGCACTCCCATTCTTGTGGAGCTGATGAACGAGATCGCTCGGTGGCCTGTAAGGAACTTTCAAACCGGTGTATTTCCCTTCGCCAAGGAAATCGGCGGGGAAAGGATCAGAAAGGAGTACCGGATAAAGGATCGGGGCGGGTTCGGTTGCTGGGCCACCTGTGAAAAACCGGTTCGTGTCAAAAACCCGCCTTACGCTGGAATATATGGTAAACAGCCAGAGTATGAAACCCTATCAGCATTGGGCGCTAGGTTGGGGATCAAAAACTTGGATGCGATTATCTATGCTAACGAGCTTTGCGATGAGCTGGGCTTAGATACCATCTCCACTGGAGGAACTATATCTTGGGCCATGGAATGCTACGAAAATGGCATTCTCACCAAAGAGGACACCGATGGCATAGAGCTGAATTGGGGTAACTACGAGGCAGTGATTAAGTTGATTCCTAAAATTGCTCATAGGGAAGGATTTGGCGCCCTTCTAGCCGAGGGCAGTTACCGGGCGGCACAAAAAATTGGCCGTGGCTCGGAAAAATATCTGATGACCGTGAAAAAGCTGGAAATAGCCGCACAGGATGGCAGGGCTCAGAAATCTATGGGTCTGGCTCACGCGGTTGCCAATCGTGGGGGCGATCATCTCAAGGCCTTTCCGTTGCTGGACGAACTCGGCAGGGAGGAGCCAATCAAGGCAAGGTTCGGCGAAAAATATCTTCCCGAGATGGCCCGGCCGCTGAGCCCTAAATACAAGGCCTACGAAGTAAAAGACGGCGAGGAACTCTGCGCCCTCTGCGACAGTTTATCGCTATGCAAAAGCTCCGGAACCTGCCTGCCGCTGTACACGGGGCAGATTTATTTTGAAGATATGGCTAAAATCCTGAGGCTGGCTACTGGGATGAAGGTAAACGGCGGGGATTTGAGAAGAATTGGCGAGAGGATAGTCAACCTCCAAAGGGCCTTCAATATCCGAGAAGGTTTGAGCAAGGAGGACGACACTCTGCCTGAAAGATTTACGAAAACGCCTGCCCCGGAGGGTGTAAGCAAAGGGCACGTGGTAGAACTGGATAAAATGTTAGATGAATACTATAACCTGAGAGGATGGGATCCGAAAACTGGTTTTATCCCCCGGAAAAAGCTGGAAGAACTCGCCTTGGACTATGTGGCTGAAGAGCTGGAAAAGCTGGGCAAAATTCCATTTTGAACCGGGACTACTCGCCGCCAGAAACAGCGTGGGCTATAACCACGCGGTCTCCCTCTCTCAGGTTAACTCCGAGGTTTTTATCCAAGAGATGGGCCAGCTGCCCGTTCAGAGTTATGTGGTTATGACTGAAAACACGACCGGTCTTCGGATCAAAAATGGTTTTTCTAAAGACTTCACCGTGTCTGACGCACAGTAGTTCCAGAAACTCTCTTAGCGTCATCCCCTTCTGAACCTTCACTCTTTCCTCTCTTGTCCCTGTGAGCTCCTGGAAAAAAGACAGGTAAACTACTGACACCTCTATCTGTTGCATAAAAATCTCACTCCTGAGAATTAACTCTAACTAAGGTATCTTTAAACATTCGGCTTAAAACTGAAAACTTTTATGATAACCGCCCAAAATTAAGGCGTGGTTTTGTGAGTAAAATCAAGTATAGGAAATCCATGGAAAAATTTCAAAAAATGCTCATCCCCACCATTTACGGCGATGTTCCAACTTTTCTTGGGGTTCCAGCAGCAAGGAAGAAGGGAGAGCTGAAGGGTGCAGATGCGGCATTTTTAGGCTTGCCATCTCAAGGCGCCGAGATGCTGGTCGGTAGGGAAGTTGGCGTAAATATAATGGACACCATGCGCTTGAGAAAGGCCTCTATAAAATATGGAGGGTATCTGCCCGAACTTGACATGGATGTCCTCGGCCAGGTTAACCTTGTCGATTGCGGCGACGTTACCGGATTTTATCCCTTAGACCAGGTGGACATCGAAGAATACTTTCAACTTGCGGAGAAGAGAATTTTCGAAATTTTGGAAGCCGGATGCATCCCGCTGACAGTCGGGGCACACCCGTACCTTGTTGCAAAATCCATATGCCGGCTTGGTGGTAATTTAGGCATCATCCATCTGGACGCCCACGCTGACAACATGGAATCTCACCAAAATAGTAAATGGTCTCTCGCCTGCTGGGTAGCCCGTGTGTCAGAGCTAGATGGAGTGAACATGAAAAATTTTATCCAGATCGGTATGAGGGGGCCGAGGAACTTCAGGGAACAGATGGAATGGTACCGTAAGAAGGGAGCTACTGTATATACTTACACTGAAATAGAAAAAAATGGAATCATAGCTATCACTGGAGAAGCTATTAAAAAAGCAGGGGCAGGAGTTGATCACCTCTTCCTCAACTTGGATCTGGACGTCTTGGATCTCGGGGCCGCCCCAGGACTTGATGAGCCACTGGGAATCACTACAACCGATCTGCTCAAAATCGTCCATGAAGTCGGCAAAAATATGGTGACCGCTTTCAACGTAGAGTGGATCCCGACCCCGGCTTGGCAGCCCTACCAGTTGCCTGCTTGGCCCCTTTACTGGATCACCACTTGGACCATATTATATCTGCTTGCTGGGGTAGCATCATCAAAGAGGCTACAACGATGACGGTAGATACCGTTGTGATCAATGGAAAAATCTTCAGTCAAGGGAATTTCTTTGAAGCCGGTCTAGCCATCGACGCGGGCAAAATTATCTCGATAGCCAAGGAACCCAGCCTACCACCAGCCGATGAGAAAATCGACGCGAAAGGGAACATAGTAATCCCTGGTGCCGTGGATGCTCACGTTCATCTACACATACCGGGTAGCCTGCACAGGGAAGACTTTGCCAACGGTACTAAAGCGGCCGCAATTGGGGGAACTACCACGGTCATCGATTTTGCCGTACCTAGAAAGGGCGAGTTGGAAAAAACATTTGTCCAGATGAAAGCAGATGGGGAAAAAATGTGTGCAATAGATTTCGCCCTTCACGCTGCCATTTGTCTGGAAAAACACATCGAAGAAATACCTGATGTTTCAAAAATGGGTGCCGTTTCCTTCAAACATTTCATGGCCAACCCTGATGGTCTGCAGCCCTTGGACAGCGGGATTATGTTTGATTCCTTCAGAAAAATCAGAGAAGCCAAATCATTGGCCACCGTTCACGCCGAAAATGAAAGCATTAGACTCCGTCAGATGAATGAACTCAAGAAACTGGGAAGAAGCGATCCCATCGCACACGCACTATCTAGACCGATCATTGCTGAGGTCGAGGCCATCTCTAGAGCAATACTTCTGGCCTCGGAAACGAGCACGCCGCTCCACATTTTCCACGTCTCGTCTGGTCCCGGGGCAGACTTAATCAGAGGGGCTAAAAAAATGGGATTACCGGTGTCCGGGGAAACCTGCCCCCACCATCTCATCTTTAACCAAGAAGATCTGAAAAAATTCGGCCCCTATCTTCAGGTAAACCCGCCTCTAAGGACCAAGGCCGATTCTGAAGCGCTGTGGAAGGCATTGGCTGATGGAGTTTTGGACGTGCTAGTCACGGATCACTATGCACCGCTGCAGGCAGAGAAAGAAAAGGGCTGGGAAAACATCTGGGAGGTCGAGGGTGGAGTCCCAGGAGTTGAAACTAGAGTCATGCTGATGATCAGCGAGGGCTATCACAGGAGAAAACTACCATTGGAGAGGATAGTCGAAGTAATCTCCACCATGCCAGCGAAGATATTCGGACTCTATCCCGCTAAAGGTGCGATTCAGATAGGATCAGACGCCGACCTCACGATAATCGATTTGAACGAGGAAATGACGATAAGGGCTGAGAAGCTACACCATAGGGCCGACTGGTCACCGTTCGAAGGTTTCAAGGTCAAGGGCATTCCCAGATTGACTATGCTCAGAGGAGAAATAGTGGCAAGAGAGGGAAGTTTCTGGGGCAGGGAGGGCTTCGGAAGATTTTACCCCAGACAGTACCAATGAATTCCCAGCACTTTCAGGACAAGATTTTTATCAAGGGCCGATGATGATTTTTGGCAGCTGGTAGATTCCATATGGCAGATGTTACAGAGCCATTGCAGGTGTTGATTGAAAGGGCAAAGGAAACGGGGGCAAGCTCCGTCAAAATGATCTCAACTGACAATGTCTTCATCGAGGATTATGTAAGAATAAAATGCCAGTACGGTTGCAGGATGTACGGAATTCGCCTCACCTGCCCGCCCCACACACCAACCCCTGAAGAAACCAGAAAGTGGTTGAGGGGCTACAAATATGGTCTGCTCATGGAGTTTAGAAACATGAAAGATGAAGAAGACCAGAGGCAGGTCCACGAAAAAAGCTTGGAGCTGGAGAGGGAAGCCTTCTTTATGGGCTTCTACCGGGCTTTGCTGCTCGTCTCAGGACCGTGCAGATACTGCAACCCTTGTGTGGCGGAAAAGTCGGAGAACCGCAGCCTATTGAGCAAGGCCGATTGTCTGTATCCGCGGAAAGCTAGGCCATCAATGGAAGCCGTTGGAATCGATGTTTATAAGACGGCGAGAAAAGCAGGGTTTGAAATCAACGTGATAAAGGATAGAGAACCCTACAAGAGCTTTGTGCTGCTTTTATTGGAATGAACCGACCGTCTAAATCACTTGACTATTCAATGGCGAGGGTGTCCTTCACCTTTATCTCCTGCATCTTTTTGTTGATCTCCGTTGTTTCGCCGAAGTAAAGACACCTGGCTGGACAGACCAAAACGCAGAGAGGTTTCTCGCCGCGGTCAATTCTGTGGGCGCAGAGATTACAGAGCTCAATCTTCCCCAGCTCAGGATTAAACTGGGGGGCGTTTATCGGACAGACATCAATGCAAAGCTGACAGCCGATGCATTTTTCCTTGTCCACCATAACAATGCCATCAGGTCTCTTGTACAGCGCGTGCTCAGGACAAGCTTTGATACACGGGGCGTCCTCACAATGTTTGCAGAAAACAGGCACATAATCAGTCCTGAGCCCGCCATCGATCTTCCTTGGCCCTATCTTAACCACGCGGATGGGCATTGGGCCCACAGGCAGGTTGAACTCCTGCTTACAGGCGATCTCACAGGAATGACAGCCGATACACTTCTTTACGTCGGCCTGCAGTTTGTATTTTGCCATCTTTACGCCTCCACCTTTGTGATCTTGCAGATGGCCCCGCGAATGATCGGGCAGCCGAAGACGGGGTCATAGGGTGGATATCTGGGCACTACCACGTTAACGTTGGACTCAAAACAGGCCCGATGTGGATCGTCCTTCCGCTCGGGGAACCACCAGTGGGAATCGGCGTTGACTACCTTGGGATGAATCCCCCACGTCAACCTGGCCTTGAACTTCACCCGCTCTCCCTTGGCCTGTGGGGTCTCGATCCAGACCCAATCGCCATCCTTGATTCCTAGCTTCTCGGCGGCCTCAGGGTTTATCTCAACTTCGGGATCCGGCTGTATCTCGCGAAGCCAGGGCAGTTGCCTCCCATAGCCGTGGAAGTAAAGCACCTTTCTGCTTCCAGAGATGAAGATGAAAGGATACTCTTCCATCAGCTCCGGCGTGGTTACTGGACCAACTGGCGGCTCCTCGTGGTGGGGAAGTGGATCTATTCCATTTTCCTCAAGCGTCTTTGAATACAGCTCGACCTTTCCGCTGGGAGTCCCCGGGAACTTTTTGAACTTCTTATATTTCTCAGTCTCAAACTGGAACTTCAAAACTGTGCCATATTTCTGATAAAATTCCTCGAAGGTCACGCCCAGCCTTTCCAAGCGGTAATCGTTCCATTCCTTCACACTTTCCACCGGATAGGCGCTCTTCAGACCTAGCCTCTTTCTCAGTTCGATCGAAACCTCCCTTTCGTCTCGGCACTCGGGGATTGGGTCAATTACCTTGGGTGCCACGCCGACGTAGCTTGGGTAGTGCAGCTCATGAACCAAGTCCCTCTCCAGCCAAGTCGCGGCCGGAAGGACAATGTTGGCAAAGCTGGCGGTGGGTGTCATCCAGAAGTCCATCACCACCAGAAACTCCAGATGTTCTAAGTCCTTGGCCGTCTGCTTGCTCCCCTGCATGCCCATTACTGGATCGTTGACGATAAACATACCCCTTATTCCTCCCTGAGGAATTGAGTCAAAAGCTAGCACAGGATGGGAATCGTTCCAGGGATTGGCCTTATCATAACCGAAGGGAAACTCCTTCACCCCGTATCTCCTCTGCTTCACTTCCTTAGGCAATCTTTCCGCGTAAAGTTTGGGAAACTCCACATAGGCCGACCTAACCCTGCTGGTGGGTGACGGAAAAGGCAGGAGGTTGCCTCCAGGAATATCCAAGTTGCCGGTGATCGCTATCAACATGTCCACGGCTCGGCAGGTCTGGAGCCCGTTGGTGTTCATGGTGACGCCCATTCTGTGATGTACTGAAGCGGGCTTGTTCGTGGCATACATCCGGGCCGCTTCCTTGATCTTCTCCTCCGGCACCCAAGTGATCTCAGCAACCTTATCAGGAGGATATTCCTGAACTCTCTCCCGAAGTTTATCAAATCCCACCGTCCACTCGGCGACAAAGTCCTTGTCGTAAAGTTCCTCGTTGATGATAACGTTGAGCATTCCCAAGGCAAGAGCCGCATCAGTCGCCGGCCTCACCTGTAGCCAGATGTCAGCTTTGGAAGCCAGATTGGTGAATCGCGGGTCGACAACTATGAGCTTGGCACCTCTGTTGTATTTTGCTTGGAGTATCTCCTGTCCTTTGGAACCGAGGTGAGTCTCAAGCGGGTTTCCGCCCCAGATCAGGATGCATTTGCTGTTCTTGTAGTCCGGCCCTTTTTCCCAAGTCAGCGCCTGGCCAAACGTCACGCCATCGGCAATCCAGTTGGGCCGAATGCAGTACTGGGCGTCGGTTCCCAACAGATGGGGGCTCTGGATCGCTGTCAACCAATCGACGTTGAAGACTATGTTATCCCGGTCGCCGTCGCAGAAAACGAAGGCCAGCGACTCCGGACCGTATTTGTCAATCAGCTCCTTGAACTTGCTGGCGATCTTATCCATCGCCTCGTCCCAAGAGATCCTCTTCCATTCTCCGTTGGGCTGACGCTCCATCGGGTGGCGCAGCCGGTCGGGGTGATAAAGAAGCTGCTGATAAGACATTCCTCTTACACAAATGGCCCCTTCATTCTGGGGATGATCCGGATCACCAATTATTTTAGTTACCTTTCCATTCTCAACTGTTACCAAGACGCCGCACTCACAGTGGCAACCCATACAGATGGTTCTCTTCACCTCAGCCATTCCACCACAACCTTTCTAAGTCCCATTTGATTTATAGCTTGCGCACTCACTGCGTTCAGATCAGCCTGTCGATGGCAAACTTCCATGGACCCCAGAGGTAATCCTCCATCGTGGTTATCTTTCTCTCGACGCCGTTGATCTTGACGCAGCCCGCCGTCTGCCTAGTATCCCTCCCCCTGAGGGCAACTATCTGACCATCAACCATTATCAAGGTCGTCCCTGGAATGTCGCCTATCTCTATGGCCTCCAGTGCGTCTCTTCCTTGAGACCCCGCCGGACGATCCAGTATTATTATGTCCGCCTCCCGGCCGACCTCAATTTTGCCCACATTCAAACCAAAAGTATCGGCGGTGTTTCCCGTGGCTGCAGCAATGACCTCCGCGGCTGGCAGCCGATTCAGAGATGCTATCTGGACCACCATTCGAAGGATCGCCACCGGGATCATGCCGTTTCCAGTGGGTGTGTCAGAACCTATAACCAGCCTATCCAGTGCATCCTTTTTTCTCATGTAATCAACCATTTCCACGGCCGCTCTTGGGTTTCCGTTGAAGACTGCCTCAAGATGAAAATCAGCGTTGTCAACGAGTTTTTTCACCTCGGCGAAGGGAACTGAGGTTGAGCCGCCATTCACGTGTACGGCCAGATCCGGGTTTATCTCAATTATCTCGTCAGCCATCAGCGGCGCGGACAGCGGTATTGAAACCGGTCCCAGATGGGCCGATACCTTGAAACCATATTTCCTGGCCCACTTCACCATCGGCACCACATCTTTCGGTTTATAGAGGCCACAGCCGCCTATTTCGGCAATCAACCAGACGCCGGCCTCGGCCATCTCCTTGAAGTCCTGCTCCGTCAGCCCCTCGACCAGCATCAAAGCCCCACCGTGGACCTTCAGGGCACCGCCGGGGCGGTACTTTTTGTAGGTCTTGGCAGCGAGAATTGCCAGCGCTTTGTTGCCCGCTGGGTCCATAGGTAGACCGCCGATATTGTTTTCACCCTGGGAGATCATCGTCGTAACTCCGGCCAGAAGAGCACCCTCCATCCAGCCGATCGCCTTCTGAATCGGGGTCCAATCGCCGATGACCATGTGGGTGTGTGGGTCGATGAAACCCGGCGTCACCACCAGTCCCATGGCGTCGATGCGCGTCTTGGCAGCTTCTACGTCAACTTCTCCCTTCCATCCAACCTCAGCTATTTTCCCATCTTTGATCAATATCGTGTCGGCATCCAAGATGGGTTGATTTATGTCTCCAGAAACTAGCTTACCTATATTCTCAATTGCCACGATTTCGCTAATACTATCCACCTCTGTTGAGGATGGGTGGCGAAGCTATTAAACTTTTATGAAACAACTGTGCAACACGGGAGTGGTTTGATTTATGACAGAGTCAACGATAAAAGTTTGTGAACAGTAATGTTTGTTGAAACCTGAGGTTGATACTGTGTCAGAAACTACCCTAATAAAAAACGGTATCGTCGTCACCATGGACAAACGCGGAAGAATTTTTGAAGATGGCACCGTACTCATCAAGGACGACAGAATAGTTGATTTGGGAAAGACTTACGAGATTATGAAAAAGAAGTATAAAGTTGATCGGGTTATCGACGCCAGAAAGAAAGCTGTCATCCCTGGTTTGGTAAATACCCACATTCACTCAGATCTGATCAGGGGCACCGCAGACGATATGCCCCTAATCGAGTGGCTGGACTACTACATCTCACCATGGCATTGGGTAGTCACTCCAGATATAGCTCATGCTGCTGCCATGTTGACCTACTCCGAGGCCCTGAAGTCGGGGACAACCTGTGTTGCGGACATGTTCCGATACATGCACCGGTGCGCCGACGCCGCAAGGGAAATCGGGCTCCGGGCTGTCCTTGCCCCCATGGCTGCCGATTCACCGGTTCACAAATATGAGTCGTACGGGGATAATGAAAAACTGGTCAAGTCCAGAAACGGGTATGCTCAAGGCAGGGTGAGAGTGTGGTTTGGGATGGAGTGGGCATTCTACAGTTCTGATGATCACATCCACAAGGTGGTCGAGGGCGCCAGGAAATACAAGACAGGGATACACATTCACTCCAGCGAGGTGAAGGACGAGTGGGAACTGGCAATGAAAAGGTTCGGTAAACACTCCATAGAGGCCTTTGCCGACTTTGGTCTGCTGGGCAAGAACACGTTAATTGCCCATGCCTGCTGGCTCACCGAAAGGGAAAGGCGGCTGCTGGGTCAAACCAAGACCAACATCGCCCACTGCTCTGTAAGCAACCAGAAGCTTGCCGACGGTGTCTGTCCGGTACCGGAGCTGATAGAATACGGAGCAAACGTAAGCTTGGGCACAGATGGCCTGAAGGAAAACAACACTGCTGATATGTTTGAAGTGATGAAGTTCGCCTCGCTACTACAGAAAGTCACTAGGCTAGACGCCACCGTGCTGCCAGCCTACCAAGTTCTCGAGATGGCCACGATTAAGGGCGCCAAGTCCTTGGGATGGGACAAGGAAATCGGTTCCTTAGAGGTAGGCAAAAAAGCAGACCTGATTCTAGTCGACCTGAATAAGCTGCGCACCACGCCCGTCCTGTTCGGGGAGTTCTTCAATGTGATTTCCCACCTCGTCTATGCCTGCCACGGCGATGATGTTGATACTGTTTTCGTGGATGGAAAGATTGTGATGGAAAATCGTGTCCTGAAAAATGTTGACGAGCAGAAAATCATCGACCTAGCGACGAAGATCACTCCGGAGGTTCTTGAGAGGAGAAAACAGTACCAGCCAAAGAAAAAATAATTTACTAAACGGCTAAATTCGGTAGAGTTTCCTTGCGTTCTCGCTCATAATATTCTTCATGTCCTCATTTTAACTTCGCCTGTATACTTTTTTGCACCTTTTCCACTTTTCCAACGTGGCAAGCTTTGATACAAAGGCCGCAGCTGTGGTGGCCGTACTCTGGCTCCAAAATTTCGTTTATATAATGAGAACATTTGTACTTATCCATGGCTCCACCTTTTTTTCTATCAAAATCCTTTAATTCCTTTATCGCACCAACAGGGCAGGCTTTCAAGCAAGCCCCACATAGATCGCAGAGCTGCTCTCTTAGTGGTGGATCTGGAACAATCAAAGCATCTGTGACCACGGCACCCAATAGCACTCTAGGTCCAAAACGAGGTGTCAGAAGTAGATTGTTCAATCCGAACTCACCCAGACCGGCCACTACTGCCGCGTGTTTCAGGGAAAGGTCTCCCATCAACACCTTACGATCTGTCCCTTGGAGGAAGGGTATCGCAGAATAGCCTTCTTCCTCAAGATATCTCGAGATTCCGCAGATGACACCGTTGAGTAGAGCACGGGAGCTATCATTGGCATTGATATATTCCCGTCTTGTCAGGGGGAGGCCGTCAACAGCGGAATAATTTATGCGTGCCGCCGTTGAAAAGACGGTTTTGGCGCTAGGGAGAAAATCCTGCGCCCTATGTCCGGCGGGCGCCTCCTCAATGGCCTCAGCGGGCCCAAATCCAACCAAATCAGCCCCCAGTTTTAGGGCTAACCTCCTGACTCTATCTTTAAGCATCATGAAATTATCGGGTTAGTTCAATATAAGCCAGACAGTCCGAACCCAGCCCAACTTTAATGTATTTAGTAAGCTATTTTTGAAAAGTTCGTTTTTCGTATATATCAATAATCTCAACGCCGATTATCGGAAAGGTAAAATTGAATTTTGACCAAAAATCTTTTTAACGGTCGGCTCTTAAGCATACTGAGACACATGGTGGATACCCTTATCGTGAATGCGAGATTTGTCCTTACCATGGACCCGAAGAGAAGACTTCTTGAGAATGCCGCCATTGCCGTTGACGACGGAAAAATCATCGACATCGGCAACACGGCGGCGCTGAAAAAGAAATATAGGGCGGACCGCGTAATCGACGCCAAGAACTATCTTGTGACCCCGGGACTGATCAACGGCCACATCCACTTGGAATCTGCCTACGACAAGAGCATGTTGGACGATGTTCCGGTTGTACCTTGGTGTGAGCGATATTTCTCCTGGACCTACATGAACCTGACCAAGGAGAACTACTACTACGCCGCAGTTAAGAACCTGATCGAGGGGCTCAAGACTGGAACAACCACTTTCTGCGACTGCGGCACCATTCAGACAATGGAGGACTCGGCGGCAAAGGCGGTAACTGATGTTGGGGTGCGTGCGGTTCTGGGCAGAGATTTGATGGACATCCACGAGGCGACCAAATCATCCTATGCCTCTTACGATGCCTTCACTGAACTCTGCAGCAGGTTGAGAGAAACCACGGACCAGTGTATCAAGCGCAGCGAGGAATTTATCAAGAAGTACAACGGTGCTGCCAACGGCCGGCTCAAAGCCTGGATGGACCTGCAGCAGGTCTGCAATGTGTCCCCTGAGCTGTGCAAGGCCACCAGAGAACTGGCGAACAAATACGACGTGGGCATATTAACGCATGCCGGAGTCTCACACGACATGGTTGAGATGACCCGCAAGCGATTTGGCCGAAGGGACATTGAATACCTCTACGATCAGGGAGTCCTGGGCCCCGACTTCATGGCGGCCCACATGGCCTGGGTTGACGGTGGTGAACTGCTGATGCTGAAGGAAACCAACTCCAACGTCGTACACGTTCCTGGCTCAAGCATGCACGGCGTTTATTCTGCAGTTTCCATGCGAGGCAAGTTCCCAATAATGGTTAAGATGGGAATCAACGTGGCGCTGGGCAACGATGAATCCAGCACCGGCACGGCGCATGACTTGGTGCGGGATATCTGGACGGTATCGGTCGGGCACGCCGAAGCCTGGCATCCGATGATATTCCCAGACCCAGACCTTTTCATGTTGAGAACCGCCGATCCCAGCCCCAAGGCGCTGGAGATGGCGACGGTGAACGGTGCCAAGGCGCTGAAGTGGGACAAGGAAATTGGCTCACTTGAGGTCGGAAAGGCGGCGGACATCGTCATGTGGAATCTCAGAAAGATCTACTGGGTTCCGGTGACCAAGGAGAACGTGATAAACAGTTTCGTCTACAACGGCAAGGGCGACTCCTGCGACACCGTGATGGTCAACGGGAAGATAATCATGGAGAAGGGAGTGGTTAAGACCGTCAACGAGGAGAAGGTAATCGACAAGGTACAGAAGATAGGCGAGAAAATTATCCCCACGGCGCCATGGCTGAAGAACCCAGAAGTCTGGGAGCTGAAATGGGTCCGCGAGTAAGACCGACAAAAACAGTTCCACTTAGGAGGTGAGCAAGTGAAAAAAATAGTCGTTCCGGAAGGTCTGCCCAAACCTACGGGATATTCTCCAGCAATCAGGGTGGGCAACCTTCTCTTTATTTCAGGACAAATCGCTGAAAACGCCAAGGGGGAAATTGTCGGCAAGGGTGACTTTGAAAAGCAGGTGAGACAGGTTTTCGAGAATCTGCGGACCATCCTAGCCGCTGAGGGTGGAACCCTCGACGACCTCGTTCAGATAAGGATCTACCTAACCGACATCAAAAACTTGGCTAAATTCAGGCAGATAAGGTCGGAGTACTTTAAGAAGGATCCCCCAGCCAGCACCCTGATCGCGGTCAAGAACCTCATTATGGAGGATCTGCTGATCGAGATCGATGGCATCGCCGCTCTGCGTTGAAAAATAAAAAACAGTGGCAGCTTCGGGCTGCCACCTCTTTTCTTTTACTCAAAAAGGAATGCCACAACCCGGCAGGGTGTGGATTCACCGCCGATTGTCTTGAGCGGGAAGCACCCAATTATCATCCTTTTGTTCAGCACCTTATCGATGTCCCCGCCAATGTTCTCCACGTGAATTATTTCATGGGGTTGCTTGAATAGGGTGTTGTGCATCATGTGATCCATCTCTGGAGGGAAGATCTCGCTCAATGGCTTCCCCAGCTTTTTCTCCGCTTCCTTGGCGACGAGCGGGTTGAGCTTCTGAAGGCCAGTGTTCATTGGATGATCGGCTGAACCGCAGTCAACTCCGATCCACTTGAACTTCATCTCCGCCACCCAGTCCCTGAACTCCCTGTGCGGCCCGGGATGCTTGTAGAAATAGGCGACCTCATCTGGCTCCTCAGCGTTGGCGTAGTATTTGTGGAAACCGGTGTGGATAATCAGTATGTCCCCCTTCTTAACGTCAACCTTGCTCGTCACGTGCTTCGGCGTGTAAATCCCGAAGGGGCCAACCTCGCTGACATCCACCACGACTCCCTCACCGACCAGCTTGTCCATAGGTAAACTGGCTAGGTCCCTGCCCTTTGGGTCAAAGTGCAGCGGGCCATCGAGGTGGGTTCCAATGTGGGTGGTAAAGGTGATCTCTTGCTGACTGTAGCCATCAGTGGAGATCATGTTCACATATCTTATCGTTGGCGCTTTTCCTCCCGGCCACGGCGGCGTGTTCATTCCCCAAGGTTGAGTAAGGTCAATCACTTTCATTTTTTTCATAGAATCACTTTTTGAATACAACTTACCTGAGGTGCTTATATACATTTTCAAAATTCCTAGATTTTCCAAATGAAGTTTCAAACAATTTTTATTCCATATCTTCTTTCGAATTCAATCTGCGCCTTTCTGAAGAGCTCCATCGGGACCCTGATTATTCCTGCTCCCACCTGGCCGATTCCCGGATCCTTATGCGCCATGCCAGTGTTGATCACAGGCAAGATTCCAGTTCTCAGCACCTTTCTGATGTCGATGCCTAGCGGAGTACCCCGATATCCTAAATTGGCGATCTTAAAGTACTTGTGTTCGGTCACCGTTATCTGGTACATCTCCAGTGTGGTCTTAATTCCCAAGTCTGGCTCCCCGCCGATAAAACTGACTATCGCCGGAGCTGCCGCCATGGCAAAGCCGCCAATGCCCGCAGGTTCGGAGTAATATGAGTCACCCAGCACCGGAGCGTCATCGCCCTCCTTAAAGCCCTTGAAGTACTTTCCCTTGGCGTGAATGGATGGTGCCGTAATCCACCTGTCGCCGATGCCGCTGACCCTCATGCCGAAGTTGACGCCGTTAGTGCAGAATCCGGTAACCACAGTGCTGTACTCAATGTTGTTGGCCGCGTCCAGAGAAGACTTGCTCGACGGGATGGAGAGGTTTAGGAAAAAGTGAGGGTTGCCCCGGATGAAATCGACCACCTCAGCAACCTGATTCCTATCCAAATCGGAACGAAGGAGTCGGGGCAAAATTTCGCTCAAAAACAACAGGGAAACCGTCTTGTTTCTGTTGTGACATTCATCACCTCGGTGCAGTGAGGCTTCGATCAGCTCCTTGAGGTCAATTTCGCCCTCCCTCAACACCACTTTCAGGGCCGGCATCAGTGTCTTCTCTATCCAGTGAAGCCGTGCTATCACCTGCTCGTCGTTGGCGCCGAACCTCAGGGCCTTACCAAGTCCCTCGTTGACATTGCAATAGGCAAAGTTGCCATAGGTTTTGTTCTTGACCACGAAAGCGGGCATGGAAGGTGTCACTATTCCCGCCATCGGGGCCGCAGCACTATGGTTGGAGGTAGAATCAAACTTTATTTCACCTTTTCTGATGAGTTCGATTGCTTCAGCCTCCGATTTTGCCCAACCCTCATAAATCATGGCTCCAATAACGGCACCCCTCATGGGGCCAACCATTTCATCCCAGCCTCTGGAAAGCGGGGGGCCGCTGTGCAGAACCATTCGTTCTTCCATCCCTGGGATCACATTTATCGCGTGATCAATGTCTACCAGAACAGGATGTGATTCCATAATTCTTTCCACACACAGTCTGTTAGCCTCATCGATTTTTTTCTCAATGGTCTCCAAATTTTCGCCCTCTGATTTTGTTCCTATTATCCTAAGATGGATTCTTTAAAAGAGTTTTGATGAAATTCCATGATCTGTATCATTTGACCCATAGCGGCCATAAATCAGAAAACTTACGGTTAAACTCATAAACAGACATTACAAATATCCAATCGGTTAGCATGAACAATTATGGTTTCAGGGAAAAATTTGCCGTCTTAATCCTGGCTGGTGGCGACAGCAAAAGAATGGGCTGCCCTAAAGCTTTCTACGAAGTTAATGGACAACCCTTGATCAAACACGTCTTCGAGAAAATAAAGAAACTTTCAGGTGAAATAATCATCTCCTGCAAACTATATCAGGAAGATCTCGCGAGGACATTTCCCGAAGCCAAAGTTGTGGTAGATAAAAGTTCTGAAGAGGGTCCAATGATCGGCTTGTTTTCATCGCTCCCCGTTGTTAGCTCAGAGTATGTTGCCGTCCTCGCCTGTGATTGTCCTTGGATCAAGCCAGAGGTAGTTGAATTTTTGTATTTCCGCGCTAGGGGACACGATGGAGCTATTCTTAGATGGCCCAATGGCTACATAGAGCCCCTTCAGGCTGTCTACCGAACAAAGAAACTGACCGGCGCAATAATTGAGGCAAGAAAAAAGAATAAATTCCGGATGATTGATGCTATCAATCTTCTAGACGACGTCATCTATATCGCACCTGAGGATCTGGAAAAAATTGACCCTAGTCTAAAATCGTTCAACAACATTAACTCCCCTAATGATCTATAAAACCCGGCCAATACAACTGGACAATTTTTCTGAATAAAAACTGTTGAGGTGAAAAGGGACAACGGCGGGCCCGAGAGAAGCCCGCCCAGTTTCAAGATGTGCTGAGACCTAGATCCTCTCGCCTACAAGTTTACCGGCCTTTATCCTGTCCCACTGTTGTTTTGTCATTGTTTGTAACATTGTACCAAAGTGGCTCTTTTTGTCTGGGTGTGGGGTGAAACCATAGGCCTGAAACAGCTTTCGACCACCGATCAAGCTCTCCGCACTTGCCTCCACCACATCAACGCCTAAGACATCAAAATACATCTCAAGTTTGCAAGGCCAGAGATAAGCACCGATCTGCAGACCTCGTTTCAGCGTGGTTGTGTGCAGGCTGCAACCTGTCTTGGGGTCTCTCAGGGCACCGTTGGTGACGCCGACCACCTCACCATCGACTCTACCAACAAGGTTGAAATGACTCTCAGCTGGCAAACCCCACATGGGTCTATTCTCACGCCAGAGATAGAACTCAGTTATCATCTCTGCTGTAACTAGGTCAAACCATTCCTTGTGTATCTTCAGATTTGGAATCAATGCATCGCAGACTTCCTCGATCTCGCTCTTCTCCATGCTCTTCACTATCATCTCGTCCCCGTTGGGCAGGATTATTCTCCGCGGCGGATAAGGCTTCATCACTTTGCTCCAGTCGTAATCCATTATCTTACCTCCTTTTTTATTCTCAGCTTACAGGTTCAAACTTAAACCCATAAATATCTTTGTCATTTAGTTTCCTGATCTTTCCCCAGACGGGCCTCAGCGACATCCCTATAGCTGGCTCGTCGGTGGTAAGCTGTCCGAGCACCCTGACACCATCGAAATCAACTATGCCGAGTGTCAAAGGCGGCAGCGCCTCAATTCCCTGCGGCAATGCATAAAGCTTGGTGTAAGTGACGAGCTTCCCAACCTTGGGCAGCTCAATCTCGTCAAACTCCATACCTTTGCAGGTGAGACATCGATCATGCTTGGGGTTCATCACTCGGCCACACGACCGGCACTTGTAAGCTACAAACTTTTGCTCCACCATCACCACCCCCTCTCAAAGATGTGTATCACGGTGTTGTTTCCGAAGCCACCGAAGTTGCAAGACAGGGCCCTCTTCGGCTCCTTGACCTGCCGCTCACCGGCCTCTCCGCGCAGCTGCCAGACCAGCTCAACCACTTGGGCAACCCCGGTAGCACCAACCGCATGCCCCCGCGCCTTTAGTCCTCCTGAAGGATTGATGGGCAAATCACCATCCAGGGCGGTGGTGCCTTTCTCTACGGCCAAATGACCTTTGCCCTTCTCAAAAAAGCCGATGTCCTCGCTCTCGGCTATCTCCAGTATCTCAAAGGCATCGTGCAACTCAACAACGTCGATGTCATCAGGTGTAACCCCGGCCATCTTGAAAGCTCTCTGGGCAGCTATCCTAACGGATTTCAGCACCGTTGGATCGTCTCTTTCCTGCAGGGCTTGAACATCGGTTGCCTGACCAAATCCCGCAATCCTCACCGGCTTGTCGGTATATTTCTTGGCCTTCTCCAGCGGACATAGCACCAATGACGCTGCCCCGTCGCTGATTGGGCAAACATAGTAAAGACGCAGCGGATCGGCTATAACTCCTGAGCTCATGGCCCCCTCAATAGTGCAGGCCCGCTGGATGTGGGCATAAGGATTCTTGAGAGCGTTGGCGTGATTTTTCACGGCAACCATCGCCAAGTGCTTCTCTGTTAAACCGTATCTTTCCATGTAAAGCCGAGTAAGCATTCCTCCCATCGCGGGAAGGGTAACCCCATGGATGTATTCAGCCGTGGGGTGTGTCATTGTCGCCACCAGATCGGTTACGACATCGGTGTCGGCCGTGGTCATCTTTTCTCCCCCGGTGACCAGAACTAAATCGTGGTAACCTGAAGCAACTGCCAGAAAGGCGTTTTTAATCGCGGAACCTCCCGACGCAGGCCCATTCTCGACTCTGTCGGCTGCGGCTGGTACTAAGGCAATCCTGTCTGCCAAGGAGCTAGCTACTGCCGTCTGGTGTGAGGTTTCTCCTGCCATCATGTTCGAAACATACAGGGCGTCAAATTCCTCTTTTTCCACGTTGGCATGTTTTATTGCACGCAACGAGGCCTCGGCCATAATCTCCATCAGATCGCCGGGAGATCGGCCGAATTTAGTCATGCCGGCTCCAATAATGGCTACGTCCCTCATACTTTTCAGCTCCATACCCCTTTGAGCCCAACTCTTTTAAAACATTCCATAATTTATGGACCAACCAACTTAGCCAATCTGCTGGTCTGCCAAAAATATCAATCGCTCTTACTCAAATCTCGGGCCAGTGCCACTCGATTTCATATCCTGCTCTTTCTCTAACTTCCTCAGCCCGTTTCTTTGCCTCTTCGATAACCTTGGCCTCATCCATGCTCTTCACGATTCGGTTCTCCATCAGAATCTCACCGTTGACGATGACGGTATCAACGTCGCTACCGAGGACGCGGGAGGGGATGTCATTAACGGGATTCAGTATCGGCGTCAGCGACGGCCTGTTGAGATCCACCAAGATCAAGTCGGCCTTTTTGCCCTTCTCGATAGATCCCGTTTCCTTATCCCACATCAGAGCTCTGGCACCGTTGATCGTGGCCATCTCAATCAGCTTCTCCGGATATAGGATGGTCAGATCCCGACGCGGGGTTCTGTTCTGAAGCACCTTTTCCAGCTTCATGGCCAAAAAGATGTCGTTGGTCTCATGTCCGCCATCGCAGCCGAGGGCCACATTGATACCCATCTGGAGCATGTCCTGCACCCGGGTGTCAAATCCGGTTCCCGGACAATGAACGACGTTGGTACCCGTTTCCATCAGGATCTTGTAGTCAATCCCGGTTAGGTAAAGGCAGTGGTTGAAGCTCACGTTTGGACCGACCCAGCCAACCGATTTCATAAATTCCACCGGCGACATGCCATAGGTGTTCCAGATAAAACCCGTGTCGAGCTCACCCAGTTCAGCGAGATGGTAGGTGATGCCGACCTTGTACTTTTTGACCAAAAGGGCAATCTCCTTGTATGTTTCCACTGATAGGGCACCGACGCTTCTAGGTCCAAACCAGATCTGAATTCTTCCATCGGCTTTACCATGCCACTTTTTTATCGCCCTTATCGTGTCCCTAATGCACTCATCCTTATCCTCGATCAATCCCTTATCAATCACGTTTTTGCATGAACCATAATCGGGAAATTCCATGACTGATTTACCCAGCACACCTCTTATCCCGGAATCACGAACTACCTCGGCGAGACCGTCGATCTTGTACCTCAGGTTTATTCCCCAATCACAGAAACCGATGACCCCGGACTTGATGTACTCCAGACAGTTCAGTGCCATCGAGGCTTTGGCATCCTCCGGAGTGTAAACGCCCTGCAAACGCAGCGTTGGTCCCAGAAGAAAAGCTCCACGCTGTCGCCTCGGCAGCACAAAGGCCATGCCGCGAATCATGTTCTGATAGGAATGGGCATGACAGTCAAACAGTCCTGGCATAATGATCTTGTTTCTGGCATCAATTGTCTCGGCTCGCGGGTATTTGCGCTTGAGCTCCGAGGACTTGCCAACATCGACTATTTTCATTCCATCAATGACTACTGCTCCATCGCGAATAACCCGGCGCTTGGAATCAACCGTCACCACATATTTGGCATCTTTGATGAGAAGGCTCGCCATTGTCTCTAACTGAACAACCGTTGTTAAAAAGATTTGCGTTAAATTGAGGATTTGAACCCTAGAATCAGCTTAACCGAGTAAATTTTACAGCTCTCATTCCTCCGACTCCCGGCTCCGGACCTCGATGCGAACGCCGAGCTTGCGCTCCAGCCTCTCAACGGTACGACCGCCACGTCCGATAATCCTGGAGATGTCATCCTCGTCGGCAACCACCAACGCACTGTCCGCCGAAATCATCTTCACCTCCACATCGCCGCCGACCAAGCGCCTGATCTCGGACCTTATCATCTCAGCTTTCCTTTTTTCATTTCGAGATAGTTCACCCCTCACGGGCATCACCACCACTTCCTCGCCGAAGGAGTAGATCTGGTAAACCGGCTCGCCGGTTTCAAAGTCGGTGACCTCAACCATGGGGCGGGCAAGGTCAGCCTCAACCATGCCGTGGGGGACACCAACCCTCGTGCTCAGGGAATAGACCTCCTTTATCTGACCCTCCTTTATGAAAATTACCGTGTCGGCAATCATAGGGATCATTCCCAGCTCAACCCGGCCGATCAACCTTTGCACCGCGTCGATGGCTCTGGTTGAATGTACCACACCCACCATCCCAACCCCAGCTAGCCGCATGTCGGCGAATATCTGGAAATCAGAGGTCTTGCGCAACTCATCGTAGATGGTGTAATCTGGTCTCACCATAAGTAGGATGTCCGCGGTCTTCGCCATATCATCCTCCAGCGCTGTGTACTGAGTAATCTCGTCGCTAACCTGCAGATCCCGCGGCGATTCCATCGTCTTGACTATCTTTCCCTGTGAGCGGTAGAACTCGGCGAGCGCCTGAGCAAAGGTGGTCTTACCGGCCCCTGGCGGTCCAGCGATCAACACCCCCTCAGCTCGCTTCCGCAATCGCTCCTTAAGTTTCTCGGAAAGGTGATAGTCATCCAGAGTTACCTTGACGATGGGCCTGACGGCGGTGATCTCCAGACCATCACTGAACGGAGGTCTGGCAATGGCTATGCGATACTCGTGGAACTGCACCACCGTGGCACCAGAGCGCTCGATCTCAACCCTGCCCTCTGGATCCTGTCGGGCTCGCTCGATGATCTCATGGATCATCTCCCGGAGTTGGGTTTCAGTCAGTGGTTTCTCATCCAGCACCTCCAGCCTCAGATTATCCGGACGACCTACCTTGGCCATTGGACGCACCTTTTCCTTGAGGTGAACTGACATCACGCCTGGCCGAAAATATCCTAGCAACCTTGGCATCCTTTCAGCAAGCACAGGGCGCATAAGCCAGACTTCGAGGCCCTCAATCTGTCCAACCTCTGCCATAACCTCGTCGCTGGTTATCAACACGGCTCCTTGAGCGCGGGCCACCTCCCGAACGCCGGCACCAACGGTTGCGGCGATTACCTCAGCTGTTGGCCGGTCACCGACCAGCTCCAGTTCAATCTTGCCCTCCTCAGAAAACTGCTTGAGCCTTCTTAGTTCCGCGAGCCCACTGAATCCAGAATCCTTCCCCAACTTAGCCTCATGTTCGAGCTGTGCGACTACCACTTTCGGCACCAAGATTCGACAACCCTGAAGCTCGCCACTCTTCACCAAGCGGGTGAGATGGGCGTCCATGAGAGCGCTGGTATCCGGGACGTAGCTTTTCATAAAATCAAGTTAACTTGGCTACCAGAGTTAAAAAATATCCCCTTTATCATTTTCCAGACCAACGGCCATTAGGGCATGCTTTTGCCACTTCCGAATATTTTTGGCTTGTGCGAGGTATTGAAGTTATTCTTGCATGCCAGCTACACGTAGCTCAAAAACATCCGTGCGGAGCTTCGGAGAATTGGTGCCAGTTGGTAGTTTGGTTTACCTCGACAAAAAGAGTTCTTGCACGATCAGAAAATTGTTGACACTTCAAAAACCCAGAGCTGAAATGGTACGAGCACGACGATTTGGCTCACCCAATAATGCACACGTGTGCGCAATCTAAGAGATCCGACAAAAAGGTGAGAGTGGTCTTAATAAGCTCTGCAAAAAGATAAATTAGGTAAAAACATGACCGAAAATTTGTCAAAAAGTGCGAAAAAGGAAATAATCAAAAAAATAATTCTAGATCTTCACAGAGGTCTATCTGTGGAGGAAGCGAAGGAAAAGTTTGAGAAAGAAATAGGAAGTATAACTTCTATGGAAATTGCAGAGATCGAGCAATCGCTGATAAATGACGGATTAACCCCGGAGGAAATAAAGAAATTCTGCAACGTCCATGCCTTGCTGTTTGAGTCGGCATTGAAGAAAGCGGTGATTAAAGAGGAATCTCCAGCGCATCCGGTTTACCTCTTTAAATTGGAAAACAGGGAGGTGGAGAAGATCATCGCCGAGATAAAGGAGTATATAAAAAATAGACAAAAATACAACTTTTCGGATTGGAAGGAAAAAATCAGGGAAAAACTTTCTGATCTTAAAGGTTTGGATGTGCACTACCAGAGAAAAGAACAGGTTCTTTTCCCTTACCTTGAACGCCATGGGTTCTACGGGCCCTCAAAGGTGATGTGGGGCAAGGACAACGAGATCAGAGATATGCTCAAAAACGCGATCGTTAGCATAGAAACGACGGAAGAGCGCCTGCGCGAGGATTACGTGGATAAATTTCTAAACCCTTTGATCAGTGAAGTTGAGGGAATGATCTTTAAGGAGGAAAACATACTCTTCCCCTCTTCGGTGGAAATGCTCAGGCCTGAGGAGTGGGTGGAGATACTGAAGGAAAGCGAAGGGGTGGGATATGTTTACATCGAAAAGCCCAAAGAGACCTCTGCCTTAATAGAGGAATTGAAAAGTGCCTTGGTTGAGGAGCCCTTCGTTAAGGACAAGGGGACTATTTCTTTTCCTACCGGTGATTTAACTTTAAAAGAATTGATGTGCCTGTTGAATACCTTGCCTGTGGACGTGACTTTTGTAGACAAGGATGATAAAGTTAGATACTTCAATAACACTGGGTCTAAAATTTTCATCAGAACGAAATCAGTGTTAGGGAGAAAAGTGCAACAGTGCCACCCGCCGCAAAGTGTAGACAAAGTTGAGGCCATCCTAAACTCATTTAAGGAGGGAAGCCGTAACGTCGCAGAATTCTGGATAAATTATAAAGGCAGATTTGTCCACATAAGATATTTTGCGGTTAGGGATGAAAGCCGGAATTATTTGGGCACAATGGAAGTTGTTCAGGATATAACCGAAATCAAAAAATTAGAAGGGGAAAGAAGGTTAATGGATGAAAAAAATTGATTTGAACAAGAGCGTTTACGAGCTTACAGAGGAATACCCCGAACTCATAGATATCTTAAATGAATTGGGATTTCTGGGTGTGAAAAACCCAATCGTTAGAAAAACGCTTGGTCGCGCAACCACGATACCTCAAGGCTGTAAAAGGCAGGGAAAAGATCTAAACGAAGTCATTAGCAAGCTAAAGGAGAAAGGTTTCGAAATTATTTCATAAACCTTACAAGCATGGCAGAAAATTTTAAGTTATGCTTCGTTTAGTTAATCCCTTATTTTTAATCAAATTCACAAATCGGATTATATTTTCCATCCTCCAGCTTGAAGGGAAATCAAATCGACAATAGTTCTTTCCGCCAACGCTTTTTCTGAAAAAGGGTTGGTGCGGCCGCCGGGATTTGAACCCGGGCTACAGGCTTGGAGGGCCTGAGTCCTCTTGGCAGCTAAAAAGCTTAGACCAGGCTGGACCACGGCCGCATCATATGAAATTTAACTGCGGCTTAATTAAGTTTCTACTTGCTGAGCAGGCTGATGATCACCGCTATCGCCGACGAGAGCAGGAAGAGCAGGATGATTATCAGGGAAAGAATTCTTTTAATCCTGTCGCTCATGCACAAACCTCATTAGATAAAATCAATCCGTTTATATAAACCCATTCCGCCATCCGAATAATGGGACATTTGGAAAAGGTTATTTAATAACGGGCGGAAAATAAAGGCGGTGATTTTGTGGATTGGGGAATGAAAAACAGGCTCTCCCAGCTCATCCAGCGCGACGGCAGGGCCATGTTTCTGCCCATCGACCACGGCTACTTCCAAGGCCCGACCACCCGGCTCGAGGAACCGGGCAAAACCATTTCACCGCTTCTGCCCTATGTGGATGCCATCATGCTCACCCGTGGGATACTGAGGTCTTGCGTCGACCCCGCCATCCAGAAACCGATCATTTTGAGGGTCTCAGGTGGCACCAGTATGGCCCGGAAGGAAGAACTGGATCAAGAAGGCATCACGACCTCGGTAAGAGAGGCGATACGGCTCAACGCCTGCGCCGTCTCCATGTCGATCTTCGTGGGCAGCGAGCACGAGCACCAGTCCTTGCTTAACCTGGCTAATCTCGTTAACGAGTGCGAGGATTACGGGATACCGACGATGGCAGTCACCGCCGTGGGCACCGAGCTGGGCAAGCGCGACGCCAGATACCTTGCTCTGGCCTGCAGGATCGCCGCCGAGCTTGGCGCACGCGTGGTCAAAACCTACTACTGTGAGGAGGGCTTTGAAAAGGTCGTGAAGGGCTGTCCGGTACCAATCGTCATCGCCGGCGGACCCAAGGTAGATTCCGAGTTCGAGGTCTTCAGCTGGGTTTACGACGCGCTGCAGAAGGGTGCCGTGGGTGTCAACCTAGGGAGGAACATCTGGCAACACGATTACCCCGTTGCCATGGCCAGAGCGATAAGGGCAATCATCCATGAGAACGCCACACCTAAAGAGGCCCAAGAAATTTTCAACACGGTCAAGAGCAGTAGCGAGACTTAGTACCATATGTGCGGAGGATTCTGGCTGCGCTATGTTGAACTGGAAAAAATCGATTAACTCGAAAACTTGGTCAACGTCTCCTCTTAGCGGGCTCAACTCTTATCGTCAGCCTTTTCAAGGCTGGTACGTGTCTCCTCACCGATTTTTCAACCTCTTCAACTATCTCATGCGCCCTCTCGACTGAAAGCCTTCCATCCACCCGGAGATACATCTCACCCATAATGAATGGTCCTGACTTCCGCAGCAAAACCTCGCGAACGTCCTTAACACCGGACACTTTTGCGGCGATCTCCTTTATGCTACCCCTAACATCAGTGCAGGTACAGACGTCCAACAGCGTCAGGGAAGATTCCTTGATCGCGGTGTAGGACAGGACCATGGTCAACGCAGCCATGATCATCCCCGCAACCGCGTCCGCGTGATATATGCCTAGGTAGGAAAGAGCCAAGCTGACGAAGACGATCGAGGCTGCCATCCCGGAGGTCACCGAGGCCAGCGCATCGGTTTTCAGCGACAGCGAGTTGATCTCCCTAGCTGTCCTTGCCTTGTAAATCGCCAGCAGGAAGAAGGACGCGGAGGAAACGGCAGATAAAACCAGCGTCACCGCGGGATATCCCAGCTCCTTCGGGGAGAAGAAGGCCAAGACGGAAACGTAAAAAATCCAGACCCCGATCAAGGATAAAATTATGGCTCCGATCATCGAAACTAAAGTCTCAACCTTATAATATCCATATTGAAACCTCTCGTCGGGTGGCCTGCTCAGTATTCGTAACCCGATCAACACGATCACGGAACCTAACGCATCACCGAGGGTGTCCACACCGCTGCCCTTCAAGGCCACGCTGCCGGAGAGAAACCCGGCTATGATCATGAGACATCCCAAGGTAACTAAAGTAAGAATGGATATCTTGGTGACCCTTATGCCCTTGGAAATCAGGCCCGCCTCGTCCATCTCCCTACCCCTGCAATTAAAGTTCTTTCAGAAAATAAATTCTTCCCAAGTCGCGGAGCAGAAAAGGATAAATTGCCTCGGACACTCGGCTCTTTGAGCGATAGGTGGAAAAATGGCCGTCTGCGACAAATGCGGAAGGGAAGTGGCCCTGCCCTTCAGATGCAGCTACTGCGGGGGAAACTACTGCACCGACCACAGGCTCCCGGAAAACCATGATTGCCAGGGAAAGAGGGAAACAGAAAAGATTGAAACCCCGACACAACCTGTAGCCGATAAAGGGCAGGAACAGCCACAATTTCAGTTCCGCTACGATTTCTACACTTTGAAGCCACCTGAAAAGCGGAGGAGACCACGCCTTCCATATCCCGCCGCCAGCTTGACCCTGCTGATATTAATCATCTCCGTTTTCGTAATTCAGCTCGTGGCCCAGTTTATTCTGAACTCGGGCTACTATCGTCCCGGAGATCACGGCACCTTTCTCTATTATCTGGCCGCATCCGGTGCCACGGTGGTTTCAAGGCCCTGGACGCTGATCACTTCCATCTTCATTCACGGTGGCTTCCTGCATCTTCTGTTCAATTGTCTGGTTCTGCTCTCGTTTGGTCCGGTTTTGGAGATCAGAATAGGCGGCAAAAGGTTCCTCGGTTTATTTTTCTGTTCAGGGATACTGGCCGCCACAGGACAATTGCTCTTCACGGCTCCCGAGGCCATCCTGCTGGGAGCCAGTGGGGCCATCCTTGGTGTTCTGGGAGCGCTCACCGTGCTCGCCCCCCGTTTGCCCGTTCTGCTCTTTTTCATCATACCGCTGAGGCTCTGGATGGCCACGCTGGGCTTTGGAATCCTATCCATTCTTCTGGTCGTTTTTGAGGTCGGCGGTTCCGTCGCCAACGTGGCCCATCTGGTCGGTCTCGTCGCCGGGCTGCTCTACGGGTATAAGCTGAAAAGAGAGGAAAGGGAAAAACAGTCTTTGCTTTTCAGGAGATTTTTGGGTCCAATCTTTGAGCCTTAGGGTGCGGCAAAGGTATTTCTTAACATCCAATAGTTTGTTTGGGAAGCACATGCGCGTGGCAAGATACTACAGCAATAACGACATAAGGATTGAGGAGATGCCGAAGCCCGAAATCGGCCCCGGTGAAATCCTGGTGAAGGTAATGGCTTCAGGGATCTGCGGCAGCGATGTCCTTGAATGGTATCGCATCAGAACCGCCCCACGGGTGCTTGGTCATGAAGCCACTGGAGAAATAGTTGAAGTGGGAGAGGGCGTCAGCCGATACAAGATGGGGGAGAGGGTCTTCATCTCCCATCATGTCCCCTGTGGAACCTGCCACTACTGCAGCCGCGGTCACGAGACCGCTTGCGAAACTCTGCACACCACCAACTATGATCCGGGAGGCTTCGCTGAATTCATCCGAGTCCCTAAGCTGAACGTGGAGAAAGGGATCTACCCCCTACCACAAGGAATGTCTTTTGAAGAGGGCACCTTTATAGAGCCCGTGGCCTGCGTGGTGCGGGCACAGAGGCTGGCTGGAATCGGTGATGGAGATACTGTCCTCATCTTGGGTAGCGGTCTCTCCGGTCTGCTTCATCTGCAGCTGGCCCGTCTGAAGGGGGCAGCGAGGATATTCACCACCGACATCAGCGATTACCGGCTGAGGGCGGCTAAGAAATTCGGCGCTGATGCCACGATAAATGCCAACTCCGATGTGATTGAAAGGCTACGCCAGCTCAACGGTGGGAGGCTGGCCGATAAAGTGATCGTGTGCACCGGGGCAACCGCGGCCAGCAGGCAGGCTTTGAAGTGCGTGGATAGGGGTGGAACCATCCTCTTCTTCGCCGTCCCCGAGCCGAGCGTTGAGATCACGATGCCTCTGGCTGAATTCTGGCGCAACGAGGTAACCATCATGACCTCTTACGGCGGCGCACCGAGAGATCTTGAAGAAGCGCTCGGCCTGCTCTCCAAGAAGAGGCTGAACGTTGTGGACATGATAACTCATCGGCTGCCGCTGGAGCAAACAGGACTGGGCTTCAAGCTCGTCGCCGAAGCTAAGGATTCACTGAAGGTAATTATCGAACCGCAGCGATGAAGCCAAAAACAAATTTACAAGCGTGATCAAAATCCTTTCTCAGGTTGGTCCCCGGCTTATACTCCAGACAGAGGAGCCCTTTGAACTTTTTAACCACTACGTCCATCAGTGATGAAAAATCGATGGCGCCCTGACCCGGCGGCCTCGACCCGGTGTCACGGAGCTGCAGCTCGGAAATCTCATCAACATACCTTGCAACTACTTCAACAACATCGTCACCGTTGTCGTGGATGTGCATCGTGTCCGCCATCAGTCGCAGGTGCTCCATTCCCAGCTCGCTAATGAGGCCGTGAACTTCCGACATGCCCGGCAGAAACGAGGTCCTGTTCTTACCCAGCGGCTCGATGGACACGGTGATGCCCAGCTCCTCAGCCTGCGTCCCGAATCCCCTGAAGGTCTCCAGTGCCAGCGAATAGGGTTCTCTGGCAGCGGGATCCCCGAAGGCGAGCGTGGTTACCACATTCTCGGCCCCGAGCGCCGCCGCCCAGCTCATCGTCTCCTCCACGTGCTCTCTGGCCGCTCTGCGCTCGCCTAAATCGTCGCTTAGAAGACTCAGATAATGTAACTTATTCGCCTGAACCGAGAAAATCGGGACGCTGAAGCTGGATACCGCGGCCTGTATTGACTCAAGGCTGCGCGCCTCATCATTAACTAGCTCCAGCCACATCGCTCTGGACTCTAGCACTTCCAGTTTCTCCTCAAGAGTTCTGCCCGGCACGGCGAACTCCACGCAGCCCAGTGACAATGTCCGTGACAAGTTATCCAACCAATCATCGACCTAGGCTCAATTAAAATTAATAGATAAGACAGACATCATGAAATATATAAGGGCGTTATGATAGCATTGAGGGAAGGAGATGCTGGCAAAGGATGTCCTCGATCTGATCGGTAACACACCGCTGGTGCTGGTGAAGCGGCTTAACCCCAACCCCAACGTTGAACTCTACCTCAAGCTGGAAAAGTTCAACCCTGGCGGCTCGGTGAAGGACCGAATCGCCAAATACATGATCGAGCAGGCGGAGAAAAACGGGCAGCTCACCAAGGACAAGACGGTCATCGAAGCCACCAGCGGCAACACCGGCATTGGGCTGGCGCTGGTCTGCCGGGCCAAGGGCTACAACTTAGTCTTGGTGATGCCTGAAACCATGACCTTGGAGAGGCGGCAGATGCTGGTCTCCCTCGGGGCCAAGATCGTGTTGAGCGACGAGGCAAAGGGAATGGATGGAGCTGAGGACCTAGCGCGCGAAATCGTCAGCAAAAACCCGGAGAAATATTATATGCCCAACCAGTTCGCCAACCCAGCCAACGTACTGGCCCACTACGAGACCACCGCGGAGGAGATCTGGAGAGACACCGCCGGCAGGATCACCCACTTCATCGCCGGCATCGGGACCAGCGGGACCCTGATGGGGGTATCCAAAAGACTGCGGGAGTACAATCCAAAGATCAAAATAATCGCGGTTCAGCCGGAGCCAAACACCATGATACCCGGGCTGAAGAACCTGCAGACGCAGTATGTCCCGGCCATCTGGAGGAGAGAATACGTGGATGAGATATACACAGTGAGCCCGCAAGAGGCGGAGGAGGCTACCAGACTGCTCTTCCTGCAGGAGGGGCTCTTTGTCGGGCCCAGCTCGGGGGCCATCTTCCACATCGCTAGAAAAAAAACAGTGGAGATCGAAAAGGGGGTCATGGTGGCTATGGCACCCGACGGCGGCGAAAAATATTTTTCCACGAGGCTCTGCGATCCCGCCCTCTGCGTCGAATGCGTGAGGAAGTACGGCATCAGGTGCTCCTACGCTGACGGGGCACCCATCGTCAAAATTCCGCCGGGGCAAGGTATCATCTCCCCCTGAAACGAGAAAAATGAGTTCCAGAGATATGTAGCCACACTACATATTTATATGGGGGGATGGCATAGGTGGATGAGATTCAGATGCTTAACGAAGATCAAAGGTGGCGGGAAAACATCGGGAGGGAGATGAAACGGGGATTGTTAAGCGTCCTGCTGCTTTGGATCCTCAGGAAGAACGGTGAGCCCATGTACGGGTATGAGATCATCCAGACCATCGCCAAGACCACCAAGGGGCAATGGATTCCCAAAGCGGGCACCATCTATCCCGTACTGAGGCGGCTAGAGAGCAGGGGTTTTGTGAAAAGCGAGTGGAGCTCCAGAACCGCCGGGCCCAGCCGCCGCTACTACCGGATCACGGCGGCGGGAAAGGAGGCCGAGGAGAAAATACTTTTAGAGTGGAAACGACACATCAGCGGTTTCAGGGAATTTGTCCGTGAGCTGCTGGAGGGCGATTAGATGCACGACGGTTACGCCATTGAAACCGAACGCCTGACGAGAAAGTTCGGAGAAATCGTGGCAGTAAACAGCGTCAGCCTGAGGATAAAGTACGGTGAAATCTTCGGGTTGCTCGGGCCCAATGGCGCGGGCAAGACAACTTTGACGCACATCCTCTGCACCATCCTGCCCCCCACCTCGGGGACGGCCAAGGTGGTCGGCCATGACGTCTGCAAGGAGCCGGATGAAGTCAGATCGTCAATTGGAATTGTCTTTCAAGAACCATCGCTTGACAGCAACCTGACCGGGTGGGAAAACCTAGACTTCCACGGTAGAATGTACGGCATGAGCAGTGAAGAGAGGAAAGCGAGAATCGAGGAGGTGCTCAGCTTGGTCGGTCTAACCAACCGTGCTAATTCTCTGGTGAAGACCTACTCCGGCGGCATGAAACGCCGGCTGGAAATAGCCCGAGGGCTGATGCACCGTCCCAAAATTCTCTTCTTGGACGAGCCCACGCTGGGGCTGGATGCACAGACCAGGCGCGTGGTCTGGGAACAGATCGAAAAGCTGAACCAAACGGAGAAAATCACCATCGTTCTAACCACCCACTACATCGAGGAGGCCGACTACCTCTGCGATCGGGTGGGCATCATCGACATGGGTAGAATTGTGGCGCTTGATACCCCGCAGGCGCTGAAGGACAAGCTCGAGGGAGATGTGGTTTACCTCAAGGTCGATAACTTGAAAAAGTTCCTGCAAATCTTCCAAAGAAGCGGGCTGGTGAAAGGTGTCAAAGTCACTAGTGACTCTCTGCAACTCCAAGTGAGTAACGGGAGCAAGACCATCCCCAAGATAATCGAAACGGTGAGGAGGAAAGGTGGCCAAGTTCACGAAGTCAGCCTGAAGAGACCGTCACTCGAGGATGTCTTCATAAACTTCACTGGAAAGGCGATCAGGGAAGAGGGCCCCGACGCAGCCAGCCGATTTAGGATGCCCGGTCACTGGAGGAGATGAGATGGGCGCCGCGCAGGTCATTTACACCCTCTGGTTGAGGGAGATGAAGTGGTTCCTCAGGGGCAAGACAAGGATCGTCCAGTCGGTGGTGCAGCCCTTCCTCTGGCTGGCCATCATCGGGATCGGGATGAGCTCCGCCTTCAAGCTGCCCGGTGGCCAGAGCTACCTGGAGTTCATGGCACCTGGCATCATCGGGATGACGCTGATCTTCTCCTCAATAATGTCAGGCGTTTCCGTCCTCTGGGACAAGCAGTTCGGCTTTCTCAAGGAGATACTGGTGGCCCCGGTTGCCCGAACCCACATCATGCTGGGGAAGGCCCTAGGAGGAGTGACCACCTCGATGCTACAGGGGCTGCTGCTCCTGCTGGCGGCGTCGCTGGTTGGTGTCTGGCCACCCACGCTGGTCGCCTTCGCCCAGGTGCTGGTGTTCATGTTCTTCGTCTCGCTTGCCTTCGTCTCTCTCGGTCTCGCCTTCGCCTCCAAGATGTCCGACCCGGTCGCCTTCCCGCTGGTGGCTAACTTCCTCGTCATGCCACTCTTCTTCCTCTCGGGAGCGCTGTTCCCGCTGGCCACAGCTCCTGACTGGATGAAGGCAATCGCCTACGTGAACCCGCTGAGATATGGCGTCGATGGGCTGAGAGGAGCAATAATCGGCATCTCCGACCTGTCGCTCTGGTTGGACTTCGGGGTACTGTTGGGCTTCTCAACAGCGATGGTGCTCATCGGTGGCTATCTCTTCAGGAAAACTTCTGCCTAGGGAATAACATGAAGATAACCATCCAGCCGCTGCTTCTCCAGCGCTTTCCGGGTCTGCAGGTTCTGCTCCGCCGCCTCACCGGCCTGAGGGTGGAGAGAGAGAGCGACCAGCTGCAGCTGTTCAAGGAAAAAATCGCTGAGGAGATAAAAAGAAAATACCGGCTGGAAACGGTGAAGGACGAGCCAGTCTTCAGGGCCTATCGCGACTTCTTCTGGCGCGCCGGAATAGACCCAACTAAGACCAGACCGGCCGCAGAGGCCCTGATCAGGAGAATTCTCGCCGGAAAGCCACTGCCCACCATCAACACCTTGGTTGACTCCTACAATCTGGCGTCGATGCAGACCGGGGTGGCTCTTGGCGCCTTCGACGCTGGAAAGCTCAGAGGTGACCTCACACTGAGACTCGCTAACAAGGGGGAGAAATTTCTGGGCATAGGTATGGATCTACCCATCGTGCTGAACGGCGTGGAACTGGTGGTCTCGGATGAGGAAAAGCTGATCGCAATTTATCCTCACCGCGACTCAGAAGAAACAAAAGTCACGCTTGAAACTAGGGACCTCTGCCTCCTCATCTGCGGCGCTCCGGGAATGGAAGAGCAAAAGCTGGTGGAGGCTGCGGAAACCGCGGTGGAGTATATAACCAGGTTCTGCGGTGGTACTGAGGTGAGATGAATGATAGTGGGAATCAAGGCGGTGCTCTTCGACTTGGACGAAACGCTCATCGATGACCTTCCCGGTCTGAAGAAGTGCCACCGCGCCGTGGCAAAAAAGCTCAGAGACTTTCTGCTGAAACGTGGTGTTGAGGCAGACGAAGAGGAACTCTTCCAGCAGATCACCAAGCTGGATGACAAGATGAATTTTGAGAGGAAGTACATCCGCAACGACTGGTGGCCGATGCTGCTGGAAAAGATGGGGCTGAAAGTCGAGCTGCCCCGGGAACTCCTTGAGGAGCTGACCCAGACTTACTGGAAGACCTTTGCCGAGAACAGCCGACCTTATCCCGACGCAGGGCCAACGCTGGAGTACCTCAGAAGCAGGGGTTACCGGCTGGGAATGGTCACTGACACTGACGGGACCAAGGGCATCAAGGAGATGAGGCTCAAACAGTTTAATTTCATGGATAAGTTTGACGTGATCATTATCAGTGGTGAGGACACGCCGAAAACCAAACCCGACCCAGGACCCTTTTTAATCGCCGCCGAGAGGCTTGGCGTCAGGCCGGATGAGTGCGTCTTCGTCGGCGACAAGCCGTTCACTGACATTGAGGGCGGTAAAGTCGCGGGCATGAAAACGATCTTGGTAAAGCGAAGGGACTGGCAAGTGGTGGAGAGGGCAGATTTCACCGTTAGAAATCTGGCTGAGCTACGCCGGCTGCTTTGAAAATCACTAAAACAACAGCGTTTTATCCTTTGCCGACCCTCCTCGATTAGGGAGTCAAGGTGCCCGTTCATCCTATCGAATGGAGATACGGAAGCCACGAGATGCGATCGATTTTTGACGTTGAATCGAGCCTGCAGAGGATGCTGGACGTCGAGGCCGCCCTAGCTAAAGCCTTGGCGAACGTCGGGCTGGTGCCAAAGAAAGACGCGAAAAAAATAGCCAGCTGTGCCTCGATCAAGAAGGTGAGGATCGAGAGAATAAGGAAACTCGAGCAAGAGTTCCAGCACGAAACGATGGCGGTGGCCATGGCCCTCGCCGAGGTCTCGGGCAAATCTGGACGCTATGTCCATCTCGGGGCGACGAGCAACGATATCCTAGACACGGCGATGGCGCTTCAGATCCGCGACGGCCTGAACATTATCGAACGGCAACTCCGCAATCTTCTGGTGATATTGCTTCACCGGGCCCTAGAGCACAGAAACACCATCATGGTGGGACGAACTCATGGCCAGCACGCCCTGCCCACGACGCTGGGTCTTAAGCTCGCCATCTGGGCCTCAGAAATCAGTCGACATCTGGAGAGGCTGGGGCAGCTCAAGCCGCGGGTCTTCGTCGGAAAGATGAGCGGGGCGGTTGGAACCGGAGCCGCTTGGGGAGAACACGCGGAGAAGGTCCAGCGCTTGGTCATGCAGGAACTAAGGTTAACGCCAGCCACGGCGACCAACCAGATCCTGCAGCGTGACCGTTTAGCAGAGCTTATCTTGTTCTTCGGCCTGCTGGCCTCAACGCTGGACAAGATGGCCCGGGAAATCAGGAACCTCCAGCGCACTGAGATAGGAGAGGTCGCGGAGCCATTTGCCGTGCAGCAGGTAGGCAGCAGCACCATGCCGCACAAGCGCAACCCGATCCGGTGCGAGAAGATCTGTGGCTTGGCGAGGATTCTCCGCGGCCATGTCCAAGCCGCGATGGAAAACATCGTGCTGGAGCATGAAAGGGACCTGACCAACTCCTCGTGCGAACGCGTTTTGCTGCCGGAGTCTTTTCTCCTGATGGATGAGATGCTCAATACGGCGATTTTCGTCCTCAGCAAGCTGAACGTTTTTCCCGAGCAGATGAAGAAGAACCTAGAGCTGACCAAGGGCCTGAACATGGCCGAGGCGGTGATGATCGAGCTGACCCAGAGAGGGATGAACCGGCAGGAGGCCCATTCCCTGCTGAGACGATGCAGCGCTCGAGCCATTGCTAACGACCAGCCGCTGATTGAGATACTCTCCCGCGAGCCGGCAATTACTAAATTTATCCCGAAGGAAGAACTCGGAGAACTGCTCGACTACCGTAGATATCTCGGCAGGGCCACGGCGATAGTGGATAAAGTGGTTAAGGAACTCGAACCCTATACCAAGGCTCAATCGTAAAGCTCCGGGGCCGTCACCTGCTCCACTCTCGTGGGCTCGTCCTCCCGCTTGTCTCTAGTGAATCGGTAGAGATAACCGCTCACCGCGTTCTCCAGCCTTTCCTCATGGGTTATCAGCAGGATCTGGCGGACGAAATCGGGAAGGCGATCTCTCAGGACCTTCGCCAGCTCTTGGATTCCCTCGGCGTCTAGGTTGTGGGTGGGCTCGTCGAAGACTATCCAGTTCAGCTTCGGCGCCAGCACCATGGAGAAGGAAATCCTGAGCGCCAAGGCGGCATCCGTCCTCTCGCCACCGCTGGCAATCCCATCAACCGGAATCCAGTTTCCCGACCGGTCCCGCAGCTGGAGGACGTAGTCGCCCCGGTCTCCGTTCTCCACGCCGAGCCTGATGCCCACGAAGTCGCCATAGGGGTAGATACTCTCCCAGAGGTCGTTCATGACCATGTTGACCCCTTCGATGAACATCTTCCTCATTGTAGTCTGGGTTCTCGCTAGGGCTGTCTGAATTGTGCTCATGGCCATGGCCGCTTCCCGGAGTCGCCTAGCCTCAGCCTCATACCACTTTACCAACCTCAGCTTCTCCTTCACTGTTTCTACCAGCCGTCTCTTCTCCGCCATGAGCTGCTCCTTGCCCTGCAGCTCTGCTCGAAGCCTCTCCAAGGACCCCACAAGCTGTTCGGCCTGCCGGCGGACGCTCTCAGCCTTAGCCTCATCATAGACCATCCTGAGCTGCTCCAGCTTCTTCTCCACTTGGGAAATCTCAACCAGTCTAAATTGATGTTCACGAACCCGGGAGTCTAAATCTGCTCTGTTCTGAAGGACCTGCCTCAAGGTGGAGAGCTTCTTGTTCAGCTCGTCCACTTCGTTTCTGGTTCGCTCGACTTCTTCGACCAGCGCTTCTCTTTTTTTCAGCAGCTCAGGAGCGGCGGCCTCAAGCTCGGAAAGCCGCCTCAGCGTCTCCGAATGCTCCCTCTCTAAACTGGGGAGCGGCTCCACCTCCTTCTCCAGCAGCAGGATGCTCTGTTGCAGCTCACGAGCACGGCGTAGCTTTTCCTTCAGTTCCGAGGAGAGGGACTCAGCCTCACGGCTTTTTCCTTCCAGCTCCCTCAGCTCCCTCCGACGCTGCTCCAGTAGTTCCTCCTTTCTCATTTTGGTGAGCGGAGTCTCGCAGACCGGACAAATCGCCTCGGCTTCCTCCAGCTCGTCCAAGGCAGTGACCAAATCTTTTATTCTGGCGCGATAGCCCGCCAGAGCATCGTCTGCCCGCCTGAGCTCCTCCTGGATCTTATCGACGGGATTGGCGGCCTGCAGAGGTTTTAGCGCCTCAAGCTTGGCCCGCGCCGCACGCTTATGCTCGATCTCGATCCTTAGTTTCTCAGCGGCATCTCGGGTCATGGCCTTCCTCGCCTCCAGCCCCTGCAGCTGCGAGCTGACCTCGGTGAGGCTGGAAAGTAGCGAGTTAAGCCTTGATGTTTTAGCGGCGAGTGAGGACTCAACCTCGTCTGACTCAGCCTTGATTCTTTCCACCGGTAAACTTGCGTGGGCTCCGAGCCTCTGCCGCAACTCATCAATACTCCTGCCCAACATCTCCGCAGCGCTCTCCAGCGCCCGCTTCGATTGCTCCAGGCTCCTGAGCTGCTGCTCTAGGGCGCGGAAACGCTGATCTTGGGCCCGGATCGATTCCAGCTCTGTCCGCAGTTGCCCTAGCTGGACTTGGATCTCCTGCCGCGAAGACTCAAGCTGGGCAATTTCCTGGAGGTAAACCGGCAGAGCCGGTATCGCCGGGTCCTGTCCTAGGTTCCGCGCCGCTATCTCCCGCTCCTCCGCTCGCTCGGTGATTCGTGTAATCATCGAACCCAGACTCTTCCTCGCCTTCTCCAGCTTGTTTATGCCCAGCAGCTCGTCGATGCTCTCCATTCTTTTGCCGCGAGGCAGGGTCAGAAAGTAGTCAAGGCGATTCTGCTCGGAATAGATCGCGCGTTCAAAAAGGTCGTAATCCAAATCAAGAATTGACCCGATGGCCTCGGTAACGCGGGAGGAGTTCGGGCCCTCGATCAGCTCCCCGCTGACCTTCCTTAGCTCAGCCAGCGTCGTCCCAGAGCCCCTCTCTACAACCCGTCTGACCGAGTACTCCTCACCCTCAGGACTCAAGAAGTGAACTTCAACCTCGGCCCGGTCAAGTGGCTTGGGCCGGCTGGTGATCAGATCCTCAAGCTTGATGCGGCGGGACTGAACCGCAGGCAGGGTTCCAAAGAGAGCGTAGGTGATCCCTTCCATCACCGAGGACTTCCCTGAACCCATGATGCCGACTAAGACATTGGTACCATCACCGAAGACAAGTTCAGTTTCGCGGTGCGATTTCCAGTTCTTAAGTTTGACAAACGTTATCATCCTTTTTCTCCTTCACATCTGCTTTCACTAGGCTCTCCACAACACGGTACACGTTCTGAAGAGCCTCATCAACCCTATCCGCGACTAGCAGGTTGTAAAGAGATCTCACATCGAACATGCTCACTTGAGCGGCATCACGCAGGCTATCCTCGAGAAGGCGCATGGCGGTTTCATCCATCGACAGCCTCTGTTCCCTGAGTTCGCGCAGCATCTGCACCTTTTCTCCGATCTCAGGTGCCTGCAGGTCGGCCTTACCGATGACGACGATGGCTCGATCGGCGAAGTCCTCCGAAATCAGCCTGTCGTCGAACTCGCTCCGGGAAGCCTCCTTGGCCAGCGTCCCCATCAACCTCAGCCTGATCATCGGCAGCTTGTTGGGATTCTTCCGGGGCCGCTGCAGAATCTCGTTCAGCTTGACTCTGACCGCGTTGTCGATTTCGAAAATCGTGGCGCCGTCGAACCTCATCTCCTCGTAATAGAAGTCGCGCTGCTTCTTCAGCTCGATGAACTCAAGCCTCAATCCCTCGCCGATTTCCAGCATGTAAAAGCCCTTGGGGACCTCCGCCTCCACCTTGATCAGCTGCGTTCGTTCGGTGCTACCGGGGAAGATGAGCGGCCTGCCGTGGGCCGAGGCCTCGTTGCGGTAGTGGATGTGGCCGCAGAGATAAAGGTCGAAGCCTGGTGGTAGGTCGGAAACGTCGAGCGTCGGCGTTTCCTCTCCTGAATACACGTATTGGCCGATGGATTGGTGCAGGGCGAGGACGTTGAAGGCACCCTCTACGGGCTTCGGGTTCCACATCTTGAGCACTTTGGAGGCATACTGTTCCGGGACGTTGCTCATGCCGTGGATGGCTATTAACCGGCCGCCCCCCTCAAAGACGAGCGAGTTGTGGTGTAGGTGGATCACCAGCCCCGCGGCCTCAAGCGCCTCGACGGGGTTGGTCAATCCTTTGGTCCTCCGCTCGTGGTTGCCATGAAGGGCCACCACTGGAATCCCGCGCAGGGCCACGGGGGAGATCTCCTTCGTGTCCTTATCGATAGTCCTGACCAACCTGACGCTGTTCCTGCCGTGGGCCAGTGGTAGCGAGAGTATCCTCAGCGCCTGGGCCCAGATCTCCTGCCTTGGGATTCTGGTGTCAAAGATGTCGCCTAAGATGAGAATCAGCTGGGCGCCGTACCCCATCGCCCTTTCAATCGCCTCGCGGAATTGATCGAAAGAATCCTGCTCCCGCGGACTTCCCCACTTGGTGCCGAGGTGGGGGTCGGAGATCACCGCCAGCTTCAAACCGATCACTCAATCTCTCTTCACATTTCTTGTTTAAGTGGATTTTCAGACGAAGACCCAACCACGGAGAAAAGAGGCATCAAATTTTTCATATCAATTGAATTCTCCCACCAAGATGAACTGGCTGAAAAATGTTAACTGGGGAGTTCACCTTGGCTCGGATAAAAACTGCGCGGAATGTAAACTGAGGGTTGACACCAGCGCTGGTCACCAAAATCGTCTCTTTCCGAATCGAATTCAAAGGTCGCTATTGATAGCTGTCAACCGGGGAGTTACAATGTGGGCTATTCGTGGTCACTTCATGAAACTCGAATCATCTTGGGTTTAGCGGTTCTAAAAATCGGTCAGGCTTAAATCGAAATCTGCTGAAAAGTTCATCGGTATCATGAATCTCCCCTGGGTCGAGAAGTACCGGCCGAAGAGGCTCAAGGACATCGTGGGGCAGCCCAAGGCGATTTCGGACATCGCCCGCTGGGCTCAATCATGGGAACGGGGTAGGCCGGCAAAGACCACCGCCCTGTTCTACGGCCCGGCCGGAACGGGTAAGAGCGCTGCTGCCGCGGCACTGGCCGGCGATTTCGGCTGGGACCTGATCGAGATGAATGCCAGCGACCAGCGCACCTTGGCTGAGGTGAAGCGCGTCGCGGGTACGGCGGCTTCAACGGGGACCCTATTCGGCGGAACGGCGGCAAAAAGGCTAATTGTGCTCGATGAGGCCGACAACATCTATGGCACCGCTGATCGGGGCGGCTACAGCGCGATAAAGGAGATTATCGCCGAGACGCGCAACCCGATCGTCCTCATCGCCAATGACAAGGATGCCATCCCTTGGGAGATCAAGGCGGCCTGTCTGATGGTTGGCTTCGAGAAAATCAGCGAGGAAGTCATCATCAGGGAACTTGGGAGGATACTTCGTCTGGAAAAAATAGAGTTCGATGAAATTGTTCTCAAGGTGATTGCGGAAACCGCCCGGGGCGACCTTCGCTCGGCCATAACCGACCTCCAGACGCTGGCAACCGGGAAAAAACGGCTGACCATCAAGGATGTGGTTCTCTACCACCGGGACCAAGAAATCAAAATCGAGGAGTTTTTGGCCAAGCTGCTGGAGGCGACTAGCGCCGATGAGGCGAGAAAGCTGCTCTGGTCGCTTGACATGCCTCCGGACGATGTGCTGGCGTGGATAAGCGAAAACGTCCCCCTGGTGGTCAGCGAGGCTGGGGCGAGGGCCAAGATCTACGACGCGATATCCAAGGCCGACATCTACCTCGGGCGGGCGAAGAGGGGGCAAGCCTATGGAATGTGGAGCTACGCCGGCGACCTCATGAGCGCCGGGGTCAGCCTGAGCCGGAGTGGGGCTCTCAAGCCGGCCAAGCCAAAGCTCCCCAGCCACATCAGGCGCTATTCCCGAACGCGTGCCGACAGAGCCGTGAGGGACTCGCTGGCGAAGAAGATTGCGGTGCACTGCCACACCTCGTCGAAAATTGCCAGACGGGAAATCATCCCCTACCTAAGGATCGTGTTCAAGAACGACAGAAAAACCGCTGAGGCGATAGCCGCCGCACTGGAGCTGACCGAGCCCGAGCTGAGTTTTCTCAGGTAGCTACGGATGCAACTAGTTGGCATCGGGGACAGTAGTAGCTGCTGCGGTTTCTAACCTTGACCCTTTGAATTTCGGCCCTGCACCTAGGGCATTTTTTTCCACCGCAATGGGCGACTTTGAAATCAAAGTGGGCCGTGCCGATTTCACCGCCGGGTCTTCTGTAAGTGCTGACGCTGGCCCCACCTTTACCAATCGCCCGAAGCAAAATCCTCTGTATTGCCCTGTGTAGCGCCTTTATTTGGTCTGGGTTCAGCTTCCCAGCGGGAGTCAGCGGATGAATTCTGGCAGAAAACAGCGACTCATCAGCATACATGTTGCCGATGCCGGCGATGACGGTCTGGTCAAGGAGCACCGCCTTTATCGGGGCCCTGCGTTTCGCCAGCAGCCTAGCCAGCGTTTCCGGAGTGAACTCCTCAGAAAGTGGCTCCACGCCGAGCGCTCCAACCACATCCGATTTGTTCTTGACTAGATAAACGGCCCCAAAGCGCCGCACATCCGTGAAGACGAGTTGTGTGTCATCATCAAACTTGAAGACGATTCGGATGAACCTTTCTTGGTCCGCTGGGTTCAGCAAGAGTACTCCGGTCATGCGAAGATGAATGATCAGCGTTTCACCGCTGGAGAGGTGAAAGAGGAGATACTTTCCGGAACGGCTGATAGACCCAATTCTCTGGCCAATCAACCGCCGACGGAAATCCCGCGGCGAAATACCCCGGAGTGGCTTTTCGTCGTGTATCTCAACATCACAAAATCTCCTGCCCAGCAACTTGGCAGAGAGCTCTCTTCTTATCGTCTCAACTTCGGGAAGCTCGGGCATTTCAACCCATCTAACAGCTGCCGCCGCCAAATTAACCATTGTGCTTCATGAGAAACTCGCAACGACTTTACTGGCGCGCCAGAGTGAAGGACCAAGAGACCCTTCCGGTGTTCGCCCCGCCTTCAATGGTGTCACCGCTCAACGTCGCCGTGAAGGGCCAGCTTCTCGGCGGGGAAAGAGTATTAGGAACCGTAAAGTCTATGGACCCCTGAAGCCCGCTGGAAGAAAAGGTGCCGGAAACAGTTCCCGTGCAGGAAGCGTACCACATTACCGCACCTGTGTCCACATCAAGAACTTGGATCCCGTCAAGAAATAGACTGCCCTGAAAAGTGCCGTTGCTCCCGGAGATCTCCCAACTCATTGCACCCCCGGACTGTCGAACCCAGCTATCTGTCGACTCGGTGTGACTGGCGCTGTAGGACCCAGACCAACTTCCCTCCAGATTTCCCACCGAATTCATCACCATGCCGACCATCGCTTGGACCTCGCTCGCCACCACCCTGCCACTGGCGTTGGCGTCTCTCGCCATCCCGGCTGCTTGCACGACCTGGGCAAAGGAAGCTCCAGTGTCATTCATGATCTTAACGATCTCACCTCTGGTGAGATGCTGGATAATGGCATTAGCGGCCGGAGCGGCAAACGAAGTGCCGTGGGCCGCTTGAGGATTGGACATCACCACCACGCTGGGGTCACCGGGCTGGCCCTGGTTTGCCTGACCGTAGAGGCTAGTCGAACAGGTAGTGATGGCAATGGTGTCACGGAGCAGTGCCTCCCACCCAGCATTCGACCTCAGGGCGGCCAACACTGGTTCTAGGGGCATGCCATTGTTTCCTCCCGACATGGTGATGAAGGTATCGTTGTAAAGATCATAGGGCAGCGACTCAATCCCGCGGAGCACGTTGCTCATGAAGGCAATGCGATTGTTAATGGCCTCCTGCTGTAGTTCCGGAGGAAGGTTGGACCAGTCCGACCAGTCGCCCAGCTCGCCGTTACCATTGGTGTCGCCGCTCCGGGCATCGTCACGATAGCCGGCGCCTTGGGAGATGTTAATGTAGGTAGTTGTCCCGGGGTTAAAAATGGCGTTCCCCTGGGCGATGGCGTTCAGCGCCAAGATCCACTTATCACCTGGAGTCCTACCATCAAGTCCGGTTATGTTAACGATGTCGGTGATCTCGCCTCCATTGGCTGCCGCCGTACCGACAACATCCCTTCCGTGCTGTCCGCTGTCGACGGCAACCGGACCATGGACGTTCAGCGGCACCGGCTTAGAGGTGGTGAGGTACTCCTCGCTGATAAAGATCCCATCCTCCTCCTGCTCCAGCGCCAAGTTGGGCATGGCATCGATGACCTGCGAGTGGGTCAGAATTGATGAAATGAAAGAGGATTCCAAGCCGACGCTGATCTGAACCAGAGAATAACCGACCTGAGGAATCGCCCCAATAATGACGCCGCCATTTGATTTGATGATCTTCCCAGCATCTTCATAGGTTGTCGCCGGATCGAAGAAAACCTGAATTTGTCCGGGATATGCTAACACGCTCATCTCTCGGCCGCTGGAGTCGATGTAATTGACATTCGCCGCCGCAGGATAGGTGCCCACGTAATTTGTGGCCCTTTCCAGCACTCCCAGCACCACTGGCTGGGTGGTAGATTGAATCGTGGATGAGGTTGAGGTGGAACTGAACTGGGTCGTTGCCTGGGTTGTTGTTAGCTCGGTTCCATCCATTGTCGGAATCATATAAATTAAAAATGCGACGAAGACCAGCGCTATCACGCCTACTAAAACTCTGCGGGCTCTCACGTTGCCTTTCCTAGGCTTAGGCCGTCCCTCAGATATGGCCCGCTTCGATGAAACTTGTAAATTCTCTGTCCTGCTGACGGCTCCTGTTTCCCTTAGATTTTCCTGGGACTTTTCCGAAGGGTTCAGCTCTCTCAAGGACGATCTGGAAAAAACCTGCGCGCCACAGTTTTGACAGAACTTCGCCCCGCCGCCGATTTCGGCACCGCACTCATGACAATAGGACAACTGATGGCTCCGAGTGATATCACAGGGAAACTATATAAAGGTGCTTAAGACGCTGCTTGCCAAATCCTGAGAATTCGCTAATCACATTTATAGAACCGATACGCAAAGCGATGGCGGGAGTCTTTTTAGATTTTTGGCGATGGTTGCGTGAGATAAATAGACGCGGTGCCCGTAAGTTATCTCCGGGGCGAAAACCGATGCCTGCGGAGAAAATCAAGTTCAGCCTCTACGGGAGGGAGGGCCAGCTGGAGCCCCGCCGCTACTCCTCAGGAAAGACGCAGGCCGACCTGATCAAGGAAATAATCTTGGCCTTCGAGGACAACGATATCGTCTTCCTCCGGGCCACCGTGGGCAGCGGCAAGTCGGCCGTGGGGCTCAGGACGATAATGGAGTTCGGCCGCGGCATCGTCTCGGTCCCGACCAAGGTTCTCTCAGATCAGTACGCTGCCGCCTACGAGGGGGAGAAGTACTTCCTCAAGGAAGACGGCACCCGGCTGAAGATAGGAATCCTCAAGGGGCGCAGGAACTTCCGCTGCAAGTTCCAGGCTGACAAGGGTCGCAGCGTCTCCTGCGACAGCAGCTCACTTCCCTGCAAGAGGCCCGTTGACTGGAGGAGCGGTGAACGCCGGATCGATGCCATCCAAGAGTGTCCTCATTGGGGGTTCATCTTCCGCCCTGAACTGGCCAGATCATTAAAGGAGGTAAAAAAGGTCTCTTACGCGGGGATAAGGGGCAGCTGGATCTGGTGCATGAAGGGAGACTGCCCCTACTGGAAGCAATTTCAGGCTTACGTCGACGCCGATGCCATCGTCATGAATTCAGCCAAGTGGGCGGCCGAGGTCAACGCTGGCAGGCTGCCTGAGGTACCACTCACCGTTGTTGACGAGGCGGACTACTGGCTCGACTCACTGGCGGTGAAGGTTTCAGTTACCGAACGCATCATCAGCTGGCTACAGGAAGTCGTTAAGAGGAGCCTCGAGTTTGCCGAGGAGGATGAAACCGGGCTTAAGGAGATGATGGAGGAGCTGCGCGACGAGTGGTCCCGGTGCCTGGCGGGCGGGGGCAATCCGCTCAGGCTCGTGCGGGCTCTGGTCGACCTATTAAACGAGACCGACGAGACCTCCGGGGATCTGCTTTGGAAGCTTGAATCGGTGCTGGAGCACCGGAGCCACGCAGAGTGGGAGATTTGGGAGAAGGGAATCACCTATTTCGTCCCCGATCCCAAGATAGTTCTCGAGAGCATTCGCTACAAGGTCGGCGGCAAGTGGCTGCTGATGTCCGCCACTGTTCAAGATAAAACAGTTTTAAAGGACGTCTTCGGCATCGAGCCCACCTTTATTGAAGGCGAAACCAGATTCCCGGGAAGGTTGATCAGGAGGAGGCTCGGCACTGAGGAGGTCATCAACTACCGGAAGTGGGCCGATGAGAAGTTCAGGAGAAAATATTGGGGAATGCTCGAGAGGATAATGAAGCGGGCGAAACGGCCGAGCTTCGTGCCCGTCCACGCCCACACCTATCTGCCGCCCGGGCTCAGGGAGAAGGTAAGCCAGGGCGGTGATTCCTACACCTTCGATGATATCATGTTCACGACTAAAATGGACCGAGGGGCGGACCTCAAGGGGATCAAAAGCATTATCCTGCTTAAGTTCCCCTTTCCCGACCGCTCCGACCCGCTGCTCAAAGGCATGGAGCGCCGGCTTGGTCCTGAGGCCTTCCGCAACTATTATCACGACATTTCGGCGAGGGAATTCGTCCAGCAGATCGGAAGGGTTCTGCGATCGGATGAGGACGAGGCCGAGTTCTGGAGTCCGGATGGGATGTGCCATTCACAGCTCCGCCAGCTCTGGAAGGGAAAAATCGTGGAGGGGTATTCTTGAAAATAACCGAAAAGCTGTGGCTGGGAAAGCTCACCACGCCTCTGCCCGATCGTCATCGCCCTGTTTACAACTGGTTTACGATGAAGGAGTCCTTTTCCCGGGAACTGGTGCTGCTGCTCGCGGAAACTTGGGGGCTCGATGAAGGTGATTTGGTTCTTGATCCCTTTTGCGGAACAGGCACCACACCTCTCGCCTGCCGGGAGCTTGAGCTTGATTGCATCGGCTATGACGTTCACCCAATTCTTCTACTTGCGGCGAGGGTCAAATTGCGCGACTATGACGCCGGCAAATTAAAGGAGAATATAGAGGCCTTTTTGAAAAACAGATTTGAAGGACAGAAGGTTGAGGCCCCGGGATTTATCGCCAGGGTCTTCCCCAGCGCGGTCATAGAGGAGATCGCCTCAATCCGGCGAAAAATCCTAGAGTTAGAAGATGAGGCGATTCGTGAGTTCATGTTGCTAGGGCTGGCGATTGCGGCCATGAGATGCAGCTGGGCACACAAGGATGGGGCAGCGATCAAGGTGGTGAAGAGGCCGATACCGCCGCTTCTTCAAGAGCTGGGCAGACAGCTGCGGAGGATGTGCAGTGACATCAAGAAACTCAGGATGAAAGGGTCCAAGGTCAAGGTCGAGTTCTGTGACGCGAGAAAGATGAATCTCACCGATGGTAGTGTTGATGCCGTGATCACCTCCCCCCCATATCTCGGAAAAAAAGAGTACCTCTCCGCCTACAGAATTGAACAGTGGGTCGCGGGGATCGAGGGACCGAACCCAAGCGATTTGATCGGGGGCAGCGAGGGTGGCGATTTCTCCCAATTGGTGGACTTGGTTGGAAATAAGCCGAGGGAAACCTGGGGTTACTTCAAGGACCTGTTCGAAGTGATCAAGGAGATCCAAAGGGTCTGTAAGAAGGGAGCCAACATCTGCCTAGTGGTTTCTGATGGATGCCTCCCCGGCGGACCCGTCGACGTTTGCCAGACCTTAAGCGGGCTGGCGGAGAAGGCCGGGCTTAGGGCCAAGAGCCTCGTCATCGTGAACAAAAGGTACTGCACCACGCCGTCGAGGAAAAAGCTCGGCATTACCAAGGAAGGGCTGCTCATCTGGACCAAGTAATTTCTAAAAAGACTTGTTTTTCAAAGCTGGTGGATCTCACACACCCGCGGTATGAACCATCAATAATGGCTCTTACCTTCCAACGGTTTGATGCACTGTGGCGGGACCTCCGGAGCCAGATAAACCCTGTCCGAAGCCTTTAAAATCTTGATGCCCATCTCCTTGGCCCGCCTCACGTCCACGACCAACACCACGGGGTTATCGGCGCGAATCTTTCCCGCTTCCAGAGCCTTGTCCACGGTGGGGGAGAGGTGAACCATCTTTCTGGCCAGCGGCTTCAGACCTTCGGTGGTGGCTTGGGGCACCGCATCCGGAGCCACGGCATAATAAAGAAAGTCAACGTCCGCCTCAGGGTAGTCCAGCTTCACATCCACCGAGTGCCCGTAGCGGGCCCGGATCAGTTGCCCGTCAAGTTCGTATCTGCCTTTGGTGTCAAAGATGGCCACCTCTCGGATGTGCTGCGGCTTGACCCAGTTTATCTTCCTGCGAATGATCTCGGCGAGCTTCTGGACGCTCACAAATCCCTCCGGAGTCCTTTCAATGGTGGCGTCGTGGCGCAGGTGAAAGGCCATGAGCCGGCTCAGCCTTTCGCGCTGTTTCTCATCCAGAAACGTGAACTCCTGATCCAAGAGAACCACCCCGGGCGGCGCTCGGTGTATCTATCTTACCACATTCATCAGTTTTATAGTTCTCGCTCTGAAAGGAAAAAGTGTTAAGGGCAAAACATTAAACAAACGTGGATAGTATGAGAAAATTTCCGGCGAGGTTTCTCGTCAGCGTTGCCGCCTCAATTATCGTTTTCACGCTAATCATTATCGCCTTTAATCTTGTGACAGGGTGGCCGATCTCACCACTTACTCTTGTAATAACGGTTGGGGTGGCTTGGTTCTTTGCGGCGGGGTTGGCGGGAAAAATCTCCGGAAACAAATGGAGCGTTGCGGTTCCGACGTTGTTGGCTATCGGATTAATCGCGACTACTGTTAGCGCAGGTGTTCCATGGGATCTACGCTCTGAAGAGATGGTGACCTTCAAGATGGAGGCTAGTTTCACCTATTGGGGGAGCGAAAATAATCTCCCCATTGAAAATGTATTGATAGGATTTCCGTGCCCAAACTTGGAGAATGCGGCATTAACAACCTATGGTTCTTGGATACTTTATTATCTAGAGGATGATAACTCTCTCACCCTTCAAGCAGACGAATCCCAAGTCTATAATTTCAAGGGAATGAGAAAAACAATTGTAGGAGTTATTAACCATGGAATTGATCTTACATATATTAGTCCAATGTATTTTTTAAACATCGACCGACTATATCCACGCGAAGTTTTTTGGATTTCTGCTTTTGTATATGTACCCATAAAGGACGCCAGCAAAGTATCACTCATTGTTTACGGTGACAACCAAAAGAGAAGTATTGCAGGGTACAAAGGCACCTTTCCATCAGGTGAATATGGAAAAGCAGCAATTGACCTTTCATTCTGGGCACAATTATCAAGAAGAATCAATGGTAACAATTACGAACCAATTGAAACATTCAGTCGCCACTTGGATAATGTGTGGGATTCATTCGTGAGACTGTTCCCTTATTAAACGTGGTACAATCTTGAATTATTGATCATTCGCAAACTGCAATATACCGTACACCATTTCCCAGGCTTTTTGATTGATATAATTTAGCGTCCCGTCGGGTCTGACTGGTTGTTGAATATTCACCGTCCAGAATTGGGTCATAGGTCCACCAACCGAGCCACCATCATATATCGGACCAAGTTTGCTGAAAAACTTCTCTCCCTTTGATAACAATATTTCAAATTCTACAGACTCACTTTTTATTTGCGTGTTTATTTCCTCGGTGTATATTCTAGTGTTAACTATTGTCGCAGGCATATAATCAGGCTCCCTAGCTGTCCAGACATATCGCTCCCAGCTCTCCGGGCTTGGCAGCGTCTCCATAGCATCAAGCCTGTAGCTGCAAGTTCTGACCAAGCGCCCGCCGGAATCAAGGGCCATTAAATTAAGCACATGGGTAGCGGCATATCTTGGGGTCAAGGTCAATGTCGTTGTCGCCACAGAAGAGAAACCCAACTCAGTAGTACCCAACAAAGCCTCCAGCCCGCTGGATTCGGTGATAAGCAAGACGCTTCCGGTGTAACCGTTCCTAGGAGTGACGATCACCGTGGTCTGTTTGCTTCCCCAAGGAAGAAACGTGTAATAGGTGCCCCCATAATTGTATATTCTATAAGCAGTATATGTCTCGACGCGTGTTCTGGGAACCTGCCTCAGGGTAACTGTGTAGATCTCCTTCACGTTTCTTATATTTCCCTCCCGGAGTTTGGCTGGATCATTAAGAAAATCAGGCTTGGTTGAAGAAGATCTGACCACCCATGTCTCATAGGGCACACGTCTGGTTAAAGTCTGGGTGGTGTACCTCACCGAGTAACCAACGAAAACCTGTCGCGTCGAATACACTGGAACAGGCAGATACAGCCAGCCAAACTTAGCCCACGTCCATCCGGAAACGTACGTCTCAGTTCTATACATCGGGACGGGATACGAAACCCGCACCGTATAGGTCTCCGTCCGGTAAACTGTAATTCTCTCCTCCCACGTGTAACCGGTGACGGTCCTTTCCTCGATTACGTCATAAACTGGATTTCCCTTCTCGTCCAAGACCGGAACGGTGCGCTGGGCGAGAAAAGGTACCGATCGCCTGCCGGCGTAACTGTAAGCCATGTAGCCTCGGGTCAGGCTTCCGTAACTTTCCGAAAGCTGTAGGTCAAAGGGGTTGTATTTTAGCTCAATGGTCAGGTGCTTGTTCTCCCCAAATTTTACAGAACCGCTGACGGCCTTCGGATCATAACCGGTAGCGGCTATATTTAACGTATAATTATGATCGCCGTCCTCAGCCACCATGATCATAAATTGACCGTTGGCATCGGTTCTAGCTTGGTACTTTGAGCCAGTGTCCATCTCAGCGGCGACAATAGCTCCCACCACCGGCCGTCCTGTGTCGGCATCGACAACCTCGCCCCAAATGACCGTCAAATTTCTCTCGATGGTGAACTGAATCTCCCGGCGATTCAGGCCTTCAGCGGCTGCCGGAGCTATCAGCGTCAGCGTGAAAGCTAAACAAATCATGGTAGCTAAAAAGATCCGAAGCCCGCTCGGATCCCTCAGGCGATCAGCCTCCTTTTTTATCTGCTCGCCACGATTTAAGAACTCGAAGTTTCAAAGTTTGAGATAGCGAAAACGTGTGTTTCCCGCTGAGATTTTGTGGCGCGGTTGCTTATATAATGGAAAAATCGAACAACAGAGGCCAGACAGCAAGCGTTATACGGCAGACTAAAATAGTGGATTTCCGAGAGGTGAAAAGGGGCCCGTGGCGCAGCATGGCTAGCGCGTTCGGCTGATAACCGGAAGGTCGAGGGTTCGAATCCCTCCGGGCCCACCATATTTGATTTGCTGATTCACAGACAAATGTCCATTAAGATGTAAAAGGCCTGCCGATATTTTGCCTGAGCGGATAAAAATCATCTTTTGATGTCAGCCCAATTTCCGTCGAGATTCGGAAATGTGCCGGGTATGTAACTAGAAATCGGGACTTTTTTAAATTGGAAGGTTAACATACTGTTAAAAGAAGGCGTAATTTACCACACGGTTTGCCCAATCACCATCAAATTAATTCTGAAACAGCTTTCATTATTTTTTCTTCTAATCTGTGGAGATGTCTCCAGACTGCAGGTTTGCTTATATTTAACTGATCCGCAATGTGGTCAAGTGAAACTTTCCTTTTTGCATCATAGTAACCCATCGAATACGCGATCTTGAAAATATACTTTTGTTTCGCGCTCAGCGAGTTTATTGCCTCTTTAAGACTGATTTGCATGATACTATCTTCCCACGATTCAACTGGATAGGTCTTCAATAGCTTAACTTCATATCCCTCATTGTTCAGTCTATCGATAACAGCTTTGATCACCGCTTCCTCCTTATTGTATACCACCCACTCCTCATATCCCTCTTTAAAGAGCACTATATCTGCGTGATGACAACCTAAATTCTCAATAATCGATTTCACGCTCTTAAGTTTTCTCGAATAGTTGACGACCGCAGACATGACCGTAGTGTCCTTGGTTTTAGATATCATCTCTAACTTGCGAGTTAAGGGATGGCTTTTAAAAGCATGAAAATACTTATTTCTTTCTTTTTCATCCCCAACGATCTTACAAAGAAACTTGTTTTTTTCATCGGGAAATCTTAACTGGGAAAATGTGTATGCTTCTATTTTTGGAAACTTCTCAGTTACATCTGAAAAGGGACAGCCGCGGTGCCTTATTCTAAGGATGGCCACTTTTATCATTTTTTTCGCTTTTATTATGTTAACATGTTAATTTAAAGTTTTTTGTATTATCTGAAGCACTACATATTGATAAAATGAAAGGACTACTACGAGTCGACCTTGACAAATGTAGCGGATGCAGAACTTGTGAGATGGCGTGCTCCCTTGCTCACGCGGGTGAGTTCAACCCCCTCAAATCCAGAATAAAGGTAGTAAGGAGGAAGATGGAGGGGGTTTTTGTTCCGGTCCACTGCTTGCAGTGTACCAACATGCCCTGCGCAAAGGTATGTCCTGTTGATGCTATTTACAGGGACGAGAAGACCTGGGCGGTGCTCATAGATTACGAAAAATGCATCGGATGCGGCGAATGTGCCCGAGCGTGCCCGTTTGGGGCCATAACGCGCGACCCTGATACAAAGCAGGTTATAAAATGCGATCTGTGCGGAGGCAATCCAAAGTGCGTTGAGTACTGCATAGACAAGGCGATTCAGTTATTGCCATTTGAAAAGGTTGAGGGACATAAGAGACTTGCCCACGCGGAAAAGGTAGCATGCTCTTATCTGAAGGAAAAAGAGGTGGAGGGGATTATTTGAGGTATGCTGTCCCGGAAAACATTCTAAGAGTCGACCTAACAAGAAAGAAGGTTGTTAAGCAACACTTGCCTGATGAACTCGCCAGAAATTACTTGGGAGGAAGAGGGGCAAATGCCAAAATCTTATGGGACGAACTAAAAGCCGGGGTGGATCCGCTCAGCCCGGAAAATATACTCGTCTTTGGCATTGGCCCAGCAAACGGTACCTTGGCGCCTGCCTCCGGTAGGTACAATGTCTCGGCGAAATCTCCACTGACCGGATTTTTCGGGGACGCGAACTCAGGCGGTCACTGGGCCGCTGATCTGAGGTACGCTGGTTACGGCAACCTCGTTTTCTACGGCAGGGCGGAAAAGCCAGTTTATCTCTGGATAGACGATGACGATGTCGAATTTAGGGATGCGACTCGGCTGTGGGGGAAAGACACCTGGGAAACCGAGGACATGATAATTGAGGATCTTGGTGATCCTGAAATAAAAGTCGCCTGCATCGGTCCAGCTGGTGAGAACCTAGTCAGATGCGCCTGCGTGATGAATGAAAAAACTAGAGCGGCGGGCAGGACTGGTATGGGTGCGGTGATGGGCTCGAAAAACCTAAAAGCGATAGCCGTGAGAGGCACCAAAGGCGTCAAGGTGGCGGATCCCGAGGGGCTCTTCGAATTTAGGAAAGAAGCGAACGCCCTGATTTCAACTGATCTTTTCTACGAACTCTACGCAAAATACGGAACACCTGGGCTAATGACCATTTACAATGAGTTCGGGGCGCAGACACACTACAACAGCAAAGAAGGCTACGTGCAAAAAACTGAAAACACCCTTTACGGAGAGGTCTACCTAGAAAAGGTTGTCAAACACGTTTCCGCATGCTTTTCATGTCCATTGCATTGCAGCGCGATTTATTCTGTGGGTTCCGGTCCGTACAAATGCGTGGGCGAAAGCTGCGAGTATGAAAATCTTACAGCCTATGGCTCAAGGTGCGGCAATTACAACTTGGAGTCAGTTGTTTATGCTTCCACACTTGCCGATAAGCTAGGGATGGACACCATTTCATCTGGTGCGACGATTGGTTTTGCTATGGAGTGCTGGGAGAAGGGACTTCTGGATGAAAAAAGCACCGAGGGGCTAATCCTCGAGTGGGGGAACGCAGATGCAATAATCGAAGCATTGTGGCGAATGGCTTATAGAAAGGGGAAATTCGGAAATTTGCTCGCCGAAGGCACAAAAAGAATGTCGGAGAAAATCCCTGGATCAGAGAAGTTCGCCATTCATATAAAAGGTCTTGATACCCCTGCAGTGGATCCAAGAGGCATGATGACCTACGGTGGTCTGGGATATGCCGTTGCGAGCAGAGGAGGAGACCACTTAAGGGCACTTGCAGCACTTGGTTACTCTTTACCGGGCAAGGCGAAGGAGCTGTTCGGCAGTGAGGAAGCTGCGGACAGGTTTTCCATTAAGTATGCGGCCCCAGTGGTAAAGTTCCACGAGGAGATGAGAGCAATTGTTGATTCCTTGGACATTTGTAAGTACATCACCAGAACTGCGCTGCTTCTTCCGGAGATTATGGCCAAGCTCATAAACGTGCTCACGGGCTGGGGAATTGACAGAGCTGGTGTCTTGAAGATCGGTGAGAGGATAGTCAACTTGGAAAGGGCATTTAACGTCAGAGAAGGGCTCACGAGGAAAGATGACACGCAGCCAGAAAGGTTCCTCAAAGAGCCATTCAAAAGCGGGCCCTCGGCCGGCCATGTGGTGAATTTGAAGCCAATGCTTGACGACTACTACAGATTGAGGGGCTGGGATTTAGAAACGGGCTTCCCCACGAGAGGAAAACTTGAGGAACTGGGATTGTCCGATGTCGCTGGAGAACTGAAAAAAATGGGTAAACTTGCGGAGTGAGGGGATAAATATGGTGAAAATAGAAGCGAGATATCTGCTTATGTTCTACAGGTACACCAACAAGTGGAAGGAGATAATTGAGATAGAAAAAGAAAGGCCAACCGTTAGGGACTTCATCGAGGAACTGAGAAAGCGATACGGGCAAAAGATAATAGACGCCCTCATAGATCCAAAGACAGGCGATGTAAGGTACGAACCTGATCTGGCAGAGGGTAAAAAGGCGGTCAGAATTCTGGTCAACGGAAGGATGAGCTGGTGGCTCAAGGGCTTGGACACGGAGCTAAAGGACGGAGACATCGTCCAATTATTCGGGTAGATGGTGAACATGCCGAAGGTCAGGGTAAAATATTTTCTAACATTCAAAGACATCACAGGCAAGATGGAAGAGGAAATAGTTCTAGATGGCGAGGGAACCGTAGACGAGCTTTTAAAGCTCTTAATTAAAAAATACGGAAAAAAATTTGAACGCTCAATTCTCGATGAAAAAGAACAACTGAGCCCGTACCTAAAGATACTTGTAAACGAAAAAGAAGCCGGTCCCAAAGCAAAACTTGAGGAAAATGACGTGGTTTATATACTCTTTCCACCATCAGGAGGAAAAGGTAAGTGAACTGCATGGCAGACATAAGCGTGGATTTTGCCGGGGTGAAACTTGCGAACCCGATAATTCTGGCTTCGGGCGGGCCAGGATGGGATGGAGAGCACCTTAAAAGGTGCGCAAAGGCAGGTGCAGGTGGATTAGTGCCAAAGTCCATAGGTCCGCCAGCGAGGTGGCTGCAACATCCCCGCACGGGAAGGATGGCCCTTGTAAAAGTAGGCAAAACAGTGATAGGCATGATAAACCTTGAGCTGTTTTCAACCCTACCATTGGAGCAATGGATCGAAAAAGAGCTGAGGATAGCTGCTGAGGGCGGGGCTCCGATAATTGCGAGTGTAGTGGCGGATCCTGAGCCCGCAAATACAGCAAAGGTTGCTAAACAAGTTGTCGACACCGGCTATGCATCGATGATAGAGGTGAACGTTTCATGCCCGATGCCGGTTGAAAAGGTCGGGATGCACATTGGCAGAGATCCAAAACTTGTAGCCGAGCAGATAAAAGCAGTCAAAGAAGCTATAAGTTTGCCAGTGAGCATCAAACTTTCGCCAAACTTCGCTTACATACCTGAACTAGCCAAAGCGGCGGAACAAGCGGGTGCTGACGCAATAACTGCCACGAACTCCGTTCAAGGACTCTACGGCGTTGACGTTGAAACAGGAAAACTTGTTTTACCCGCGTTCGGTGGATACTCGGGACCAGCTATTCGACCCATAACGCTTAGATGTGTTGCCCAAGCGGCTAGGGCTACCAAGATACCGGTTTGCGGTATAGGTGGCATCTCAAGCTGGAGGGATGTTGTAGAATACATCATGGTTGGGGCCACGACTGTGCAAGTTTGTACCGCTGTTATGTGGAGAGGGCTGGGAGTTTTTAAGGAACTCGCTGACGGTCTTAAATCTTTCATGGAGAGGAAGGGCTACGAAAGAATTGAAGACTTCAGAGGGATAGCGCTTAAAGATTTAACTACAGTAGAAGAGTTGGCGCAAAGAAAACCCGTGCATGCAAGCGTGAATGAGGATCTGTGTACTGGGTGTGGTGTCTGCGAGAGGGTCTGTTCCTATGACGCAATTAAGGTAGTAGAAGGAAACGCCAAAGCGAACCAAGAGCTATGCGATGGCTGCGGCCTCTGCAAAGCTTGGTGTCCGGTGGAGGCAATCGATCTTATTTAGATCTTGGTGTATTGTTTGGTTAAGGAAGAAATGAAAAAAGCAATCCTTGACACCATAGATCAGGGAAGGGAAGAAATAGTTGCCTTTCTGCAGGAATTAATCTCTTTCCCAAGCGTCACTGGTGAAGAAAAGTGGATACAGGAGTTCATCGCGAGTAGACTCAGCGAAATGGGACTAGAGATAGATGTCTGGGAACCTGATTGGGAGCAGCTGAAAAAACATCCCGGTTACGTGCAGGTCGATCAAGGTTATGAAGGCAGACCTAACGTTGTTGGTGTATTGAAAGGGCGCGGTGGCAGATCTCTCCTTTTGAACGGACATGTCGACGTCATCCCTGCTAATCCAAGCGCATGGAAGCACGACCCGTGGCGTGGCGAGATAGTGGGAGACAGGCTTTACGGCAGGGGGGCCTCCGACATGAAAAGCGGTCTGGCTGCGATGACAATGGCCTTAGATTGCCTGCTTAAAGCGGGGATAAGACCTAAAGGCGACATCATTCTGGAGTACGTGGTTGACGAGGAGAGGAGCGGGCACGGCACTTTGGCATGTGTACTGAAGGGCTATAGGGCCGACGCCGGCATCTGCTGCGAGAGTAGTGATTTAAATATTCAGCCGGCATGTATTGGCAGGATTTGGTTTGAAATCATAGTTAAGGGTAAGCCGGCAGGAATAGCTAGGAGATGGGAGGGAGTAGATGCCATTGAAAAAGGCTACAAAGTTACTCAGGCGATACTTGACCTTGAAAAAATAAGAATAAACGAGCTGAAACATCCTTTATATCCCGACAATCGCGGGGCGCTACCATGCTCGGTTGGGGTCTTTGACGCGGGTGAATTTCCCAGCTCTTTGGCCGATAGGTGCGTGCTCAGGGGAAGCATGGCAACCCTGCCTGGTGAAGACTCTGAGGAGGCGAAAAAGCAGCTTGTCGAACAGGTTCAAAATATGGCTAAAACAGACCCCTGGCTAAGAAATAATCCCCCTGAGGTGAGGTTTAAGGGATATTTTGCTGAGCCGGCTGAAATTCCGGCCGATCATCCCATCTGCAGAACCTTGGCTACCGCGTTTAAAGACGTAACCGGCAAAGAGGCGATGGTGAGCGGGAGAGAGGGGGCTGCAGACACGCGCTTTCTCATCAAATACGGGATGACGCCGACCGTGATCTTCGGCCCGGGCAAAACCGCGCAAATGCACGCGACCGACGAATGGGTTAGCATAGAAGACGTCATCACCGCGGTTAAAACTATTGCTTTAACAATGGCGGATTGGTGTTGTTAAGCAAAAATACCATGAGCTGGCAGTTTATATTTAAATTTCCTATTTCTTTCTTTTTTATCGTTTCGTAGACCAAAAGTGCCACAGATATTAACTATTAAGGGGTTGTTGCAAGACCTTAATATGTTTACCTCTACTATTTTAAGTTATTCTTAATAAAACAAATCTGGAGGTGGTTAAAAACGAAAGGGAAAACCAAAGTTGTTATTACAGTAGTTATCATTGTCGTTGCACTGATTTCAATCGGATTTTACTTCATTACTACCAGTAGAGGTGAGATTCCTATTGGGATGGTTGCCCCTATTAGTGGGACATTTGCCGAAGCTGGCAAATGGGCTGTCAATGGTGCCCAATTAGCTGTGGAAGAGTTAAATGCGAGCGGCGGGGTGTTAGGAAAACAATTACGCCTAATAGTCCAAGATGAAGGACAAAGTACAGATACGGCTATTTCTGCTACCCAAATGCTTGTACAACAGGAAGAAGTTAAATTTTTGATAGGGCCTTATTGGAGCGGTGACGTTGCAGCTGTACTTCCTTTGACAAGTGCTAATAAGATTATCCAAATATTGACAGTTTCCAGTATGGATGCGCTGATGGTATCACCGCAGAACGCGTATCTATTCAGAGTAACTCTACCTGACAGCGGTTACGCGAGAGCTATAGTGGAATGGTTAAAACTAATAGGTGCCAAAACATACTCGTACTTAGCAGAAGATTATAAATATGCTCATGAGGTGGGGAATTTCGCTAAAGAATTTGCATCCCAAACAGGCATTCAATGCGTGTTCGAGGGTTACTATCCTGGCACCGCTACAGATTATACAGTCCCTATCAATCAAGTAGTGGCCGTTAAACCTGATGCAACTGTTGTCATAATGGAGGGTGTCAATGGAATAGACTTTCAGAAACAGTATTCGATGAATAAGGAAGCTTCAAAAATTCCTGTTCTTCACTTTGAAACGTTGCTGATTGATTCGAGGCAAGCATCCTCAGTTGAGGCCGCAATGCCTGGAGGCATGAATTATGTTTTCGTGGGCGTGACGTCAACAATGACTAACAGGGCGGCTGTGAGATCATTTGGGGATAAATTAAAGAGCAAGTATGGGATAGACTACAACCACTATTCTGCTGATGCATATGATGGAGTGATGGTGCTAGCTCAGGCCATAAAAAGTGCTGGATCGCTGGACCCAGACGCTGTAGCTGCTGCGTTAATGAAAACTGATTGGTCTGGAGTAGGAGGAAGAAGAGCTTTTGAATCCAATCACAATCCAAAAGTTGGATTAGAGTATATCTGCGGCACGATTTACCAAGTGTTTGTTGAGGGAGGAGCTATTAAATATAAAGTGGTTTGGCCACCAGCAATTGCTGAAACTAGCCCAATTAATCCAGCCACTGAGACGGTGTTTGCAAAATGATTTCTGCAGAACTAATTTCGTCTCTGCTTGCAGGCATAGCTTACGGATTAACATTAAGTCTAATCGCGGCAGGGCTTTCTCTGATCTATGGTGTGATGAAAATAGTAAACACTTCTCACGGCGCATTCTACATTCTAGGTGGCTTTTTTTGTTTTTCTTTTATTTATTTTTTTAATCTTCCCTTATTCATTTCTATATTGCTTACGGTCATAGTGACCTTTGCAATAGCGGCGGGGGTAGTTTATTACGTTCTCCCCACTAATTTGAGGGTGACCACAGACCCAGATGGACAAAACACGGTAATGATAACTTTTTTAGCTCTTGCGACGATAACAGAATATTTACTGCTCTTTGTATTTGGGGGTAGCTCCGTAGCAGTTCCAAGCATAGTACTAGGTTCGCTAGAAGTGATCCCAGGCGTATTTATAATTAATCAATTACTTCTCGTGTCCATCGTATCGTTGTTCATTTACCTTTTACTTTATCTATTTCTTAAATACACAAAGCTTGGAAAGGGAATTTATGCATTCGCTCAGAATCAGGAGCTAGCTGAGGCGTTGGGTCTTAGCGGCGGATTATTGGCTTGCATAACTTTCGGTATAGGTTGCACACTTGCATCAGCTAGTGGAGCACTGTTAGCTTCTGTTTTCAGCGTAAATTCGGCTGCCGGTTGGAGCGTGCTTCCGTTAGCTTTTGTGATAGTTACCTTGGGAGGTATAGGAAATATATTTGGGAGTCTAATCGGAGGGCTAATATTTGGACTCGTTTACTCTGTTGGATTGTTTTTTATTCAAGCATATGCAATTGTGATAGTGTTATTAGTGATGTATTGTATTTTGCTAATCAAACCTACTGGATTACTTGGTGGTCTGGTTGAACGTGTTTGAAAAGCTAAAACCATATGTAAATAAGGGGAAATTAAGTTTATCCGTAATTCTTGGGTTGGCTATAATCTTTGTATTCTCTTTTTTCACAGGTTTTAGCTATTTGTGTTATACCTTTATGTATTTAATTTCCTACTTGGTGCTTAGTGTAAGCTGGTACATCCTATACACCTATTCGGGGCAATTGAGTTTGGGCCATGCCCTGCCTTTCGGAATAGGTGCCTTTAGTCTTATGATCTTTTTATCCAAGTTCAATTTTCCTCCTATAGTTGCATTAATTTTAGCTCCCATATTAGCGGCCGTGATAGGCGGAACAGTTGGCTTAACAACTATCAGATTGAGGCCGGCATATCAAGGGATTGCTATTTTGATTGCCTCTCAAGTTGCTTTTTGGATATCGTTGTTACAAGTCGGTGAAGAAGGCATCTCCATCGGCACACAGATTTTAGCTGTAGGTCAGGTTTATGCAATCGTGTTTGTAATATTTTTGATTTGCACGTTGACAATATTCTTCGTGGAGAATTCCAGAATTGGTATAAAACTGAAGGCAATTAAAGAAGACGGGTTAGCTTCAGAATCGCTTGGGATAAACGTTACTTACTTTAAAGTGTTAATTTTCTTTGTGAGTTCATTTTTTGCAGGATTGGGAGGAACTTGTTTTGCGCTCTATACCTCTCATGCAGACTACACAATATTTTCAATTCCTAATTCATTCCTGCCGATAGCAATGGTTGTCGTTGGGGGGAGCAATGAATTGGCTGGGTGCATCCTTGGCTCGGTCATAATAAGTATTTTGATGAGGTATTTGCCAATAAAGATTGGTTTGCCTTGGACATACATTATTTACGGGGTTCTAGTAATATTGGTTTTAAAAATTTATCCTGCTGGCATGCTCGGGGCCATTAAGAAAGCATTAGGTAAACAACGAATGGGGGGATGAGTATTATAAATGTAGAGTCAGTGACAAAGAAATTCATTGGGGTGACCGCGCTTTCGAAAGTTTCTATTGATATAAAAGAAAATAAAATATTTGGCTTAATAGGGCCGAACGGGTCTGGCAAAACTACCTTATTAAATGTTATAAACGGTTTCCTTAAACCAGAGGAAGGCCAAGTCAAAATAAAAGGTAAAAACACGATTGGGCTAAAACCGCATGAGATCGCGCGGATGGGAGTTGGCAGGACTTTCCAGTTTCCAAGAGTGTTTTCTAAATTATCTGTAGAAAGCAATATCTTAGTTAGCAATCCTTCGCTAGAAAACACTAAGAAACTTAACGAATTGTTGCAAATGTTCGACCTAATGGCAGTGAAGAACAGATTAGCTTCAGATTTAGGTTATGGGCAAAAGAAAATGTTGGAATTAGCGAGAGCCATGGCAACGGATGCTTGGATACTTTTGTTAGATGAGCCTTTGGGCGGTTTGGATTCAAAAAGTATAGAAAAGATGCTAAATTGTATAAAGGATATTAATGAACAGTACGGAAAAGTTATTTTGGTAGTGGAACATAACCTAGATCAGCTCTTCTCTATAGCGGACTATGTGTATGTGCTTCACGGAGGGAAGAAAGTAGAAGAAGGAACTCCAAGAGAGATAAAATCAAGTAAAATTTTGCATGATGTTTACTTTAGGGGGTTTTAGGTGCTCGAAGTTACTAACATCAGAAGCGGATACGGAGGCTCCGAGGTTCTTCATGGAATAAACCTAAAAGCAGAAAGAGGCAAATTTACGCTTGTAATTGGCCCTAACGGCGCGGGTAAGACTACCCTTCTCAGAACTATCATGAACATATTAAAACCTTACGAAGGTGAAATAATTTTTGAAGGAAAAAGTTTAAAAAAGCTAAGTCCGAGTAATATAATAAAATCAGGAATTTTCTACGTCCCCCAAGGCGCTATGGTATTTCCTGACATGACTGTAAGGGAAAATTTGGAAATTGCTGGGCGTTATTTGAAAAATAAAGCCGAATTTAAACAGAATATTCAAAAAGTTCACGAAATTTTCCCAATATTAAAAGATAGAGAAAAACAAAAAGCTGGTTTTCTAAGCGGAGGAGAAAGACAAATGCTGAACATAGCCAGAGCTGTTGTTTCCGGTGCTAAATTGATTTTACTAGATGAACCTTCCTTAGGTCTGGATATAGGTAAACGAAGTCTAATAGCAGAGGAATTAAAGCAGTTGAAAAAAAAGGGCTATAGTTTTCTTGCAGTTGAGCAAGTTTTAGGAGACATAGCAAAGTTAAGTGATCGAGTTTATGTGCTTTCAGCAGGCGAGATAAAATATCGAGGCGATAACAGTATTTTAAACAGACCAGACAAGTTGGCCTCCTTATTCTTTGGTTGACGCCAAAAAAAGGAATAAGAATTTGCGCAACTCCAAAGGAGGAGTATGATCTTAAAGTTGCTTTTGCTATTGAATGTCTTGATGAAAACAAGGCGTGTGGTGAGATAAACCATAAGGCTATGGAAATAGCTAAAGCCTATTGGGAGACAAAAAGTTACAAAATCCTAATTGAATATAATTCTTGATCCTGCCGCCAGAACCGGTACAGCTCGGTTATTTTTTCTCCGCAGTTTCTAGGTCCAAAAATGGTTCCTTCGAGGATTTCAAACACAAAATTATGTTTTCAGCAACGCTCATGGGAGGCACGAGCATAAAGTGCTGGTGAACCATCCCTATTCCTAAATCGATCGCGTCCTTCGGAGACGTTACGTTCACTTTTTTCCCACGAACGTATATTTCCCCTTCATCTGGCTGATATAGACCATATAAAACATTCATCAATGTCGTTTTCCCAGCGCCATTTTCCCCTAGCAAGGCGTGAATTTCTCCAGCCCTGACCTCAAAATTCACATGATCGTTAGCAACCACGCCAGGAAATTTCTTCACGATGTCCTTCATCTCTACGACAATCTCATTCTTTCTCTCCGAACGTGTCTGTCTTCTTGCTGGGGTCTTTTTACCAAAAATCTTGGTTTTCTTTTTCTTAGCCAAGCTAACGACCCTCGCTTAAATTCTCGTCCACTTTCTTTTAAATATTTTAGTTAACGAACCAAAAAATTAGGAATTCGATAGAAAATATCCGGGCTTTTTCAAAAATTAACTACCATAGGGTAAAAATAGTAAGCGCATTCGGCTTATAACTTGATAGTCCGAAATTCGAACCTTATGTTTTTAAAATCAAAAGAATTTTAAGCCACAAAAACTGAGGAGCAATTCCTACTTATGCACTCTCCCCCTTATCTCGCGCCAAGAAAGCCCTTTTAGCGCCAGCTCGGCTATTTTCACCGCGTCTACTGCTTTGTCGCCGAAGACGCTGTTTTCAAAGGTCTCCACATATTCTTGGTTAACTGCTCCACCGCCGCAGGCGAGCGTTGTGCTCAATCCTTCCTGCTTCAATCTTTCCACCAGCTTCGGGAAGGCCGTCATCGTAGTGGTCATCAAAGCCGTTCCCATCACCAAAAGCGGTTTATTTTTCTTGGTCTCCTCGACAACCCTTTCCACCGGGACATCCCTCCCCAAGTCAATGACCTCAAACCCGTTCGCGTTCAGAAGAGCCGAAACAATATTCTTACCGATGTCATGGATATCACCCTCCGCCACGTGGGTGATGATCTTGGCCTTCCTAGTCGCGGCCCGTCCCATCTTTTTCTCGCACAGCGAGATACCTGCCTGCATGGCATCAGCGGCATTTACCACCTCAGGAAGGAAGTAAACACCATCCTCCCACATCTTGCTCACGATGGTCATCCCCGCGGTCAATCCATCGGAAATGACCCTCAGCGGCTCCAGCTTTTCCAAGGCAGCACGGACCGCGGCTTCAACCGCTGCGGAATCGCCCCTAACTACCGCTTTGGCAACATCGGCCAGCTCAGCAACTACTGGCAACAAGGACTCATATATCGGTGGGCCTGCTCTCACTACCCCGTACTTAGTGAAGATCTTTCCCAAATCAACTTCCCTTGGCGCCACTGCTTCCACCCTTCCACCGTAGCGCTGCACCTGAAGAACCATCTGCTTTATATTTTCCATCGGCGTTGCCGGCGCCAAACTGCATCCGGGAGCAACCAAATCCACGCCGCCATCGATCGCTGCCCTCACCGCCGCCTCCACCGCCGAACTTCCTTTTAACATCAGATCGCTGACAGGGTCAATGTTGCCAATGATTGCTGTTTTACCGCGGGCGCTGCGGATGGCAGTAGCGAGATCCGTCTCCTTAGCTATGCTCAGACCATCGGCACCGACCTCGACCACATCGGAAACCATTTTGGTTATATTCCCGCACATGTGAATGACCACGATGTTTTTGATCCTCTCCACCAGTTTTTTAAGCGGCTCCATGGCTACGGCGCGGAACGCCTTGCTGCCAAGCTGGGAGGAAAACATGTCCTCGATGATTATGATATCAGCCCCTCTCTTTGTCAATTCGTTCGCGTACTCGACCAGCGGATCAACCAGCGCCGACAGGACTTCCGAACTCTCTCTCTGCCGGGTGATGGTCCACTTCAACATGTCGCTGGGGTCGAAGATCTGTGTCGCAATTGAAAACGGACCGATTATCCCTGCCATCACCGGCAGGACATCGCCAAATTTTTCAGAGAGCTTTTCGACAGCTCCGAGTACCACCGGCACTCGTCCCAGTTCTAGGAAATTTTCAGGTATCTTCAACTCCGAGAAATCATTCAAGTGCCCCACGATGGCTGGGATCTCCGCCTTGATCTCCATCCTCCCGCCAAGGGCCTCGGCTTCAACAGCTTGATCAAACGGGACCCTTGCCGTCTCCAGACCCGTCAGTGTGTATGCCGCGCTGGCGAGCTTCGCCATTTTATCCGCGTCTAGGTGGGCCTCCGGCCAGCCCACACCTATCGCCTGCATCTGGTCGTGCGTGGCCGTCTGACAGACCGCCGTGGCCGGAATTCTGTCAACCCTTCCGCCCAGAAGTGCCGAAATTACCCGCTTCTTTGGTGTAAAGCTCATAACATCACCTCAAAGACCATAATTCTTCGGATTGAAGCCCGGAACCAGTTTACGGTAAATATCAAGACAAGCGGAGGTAAACTTATCCCCATCATCGGGAAACTCGGAAAGCGCCACAATTGCTTTTTCCAGAGACCTGCGCTCCAGATCAGAAAGCTGGAGCTTCTCCTTATTTTCCTCGATTATTCTCGTCGCCTCCAACATGGCTGACTTTGTCCTCAGATAACTGTCCTTAGAATTTTCCACGATGGTTTTGCCTATGCGGTAGGCATTTTCCGGGGCCAAAATGAGCGCCTGCGGATCACGGTACCTGTCCGAAAGGGCAAGCAGATCTCTGAGCTTCAACTCGTTGCCGGTGGCCAACGCGGCGTTAAAGAGGGCAACATCATAACCCAGTATCTCCGTGAAGACTTGGGGTGTGCTTCCGCCGAACATATCACCATATTGGACGGCCTCGTTGGACCAAAGGTCGCAAGCCACAGCGGCGATGTTGCCCAAGAGGCTCGAATGCGCGCAGGCCGAGCTCTTTCCTTCTTGGGAAATCGGCCGGCCGGTAACAGCTTTTATTATCACTCCCTCATAACCGCAATCCTTATCCGGTCCGGTTGCGCCCGACTCGAAGGCCACTAACGACCTAGATGCCCCGGCAGCCCTAACGATCGCGGCGATGGTGTGGGGTAACTCATTGCTCCTGTAGCCCCCGGCTAAGAACATGGCCGTGTTGGAGCGCGCGCAGTCGGTGTCGCCGCCGGGTATGACGTTGTTCTTTCTGGCTATGCCGACAATATTTTCCCAGAGGAACTGCATATCCTGGCAAGCGAGAACCCCCAGCGAGAAAAGGATGCCCCTCACATCTTGTCTCGCTATCGCATAATCGAAAACCTCCTTCCCGCCCAGCGATTCAATTGCCAGAACATCTGCTCCTGACTCGGCACAAAGCTCGAAGGACTCAATAACCTTATTGAACTCCGCTCCTTCCCTCATATCGAGCTCCGTCTTCCTAATGTCGGCAATGGTCTGCCTCAGTGCGCACCTTATGCCGTGCTCCTCATGATATTTCTCCAACAGTTCCTTCTGCAGTGCGGTTATCTCAGCGCCCCATTTCGGATTGCTCGTCATCTGAACCACATGCTCCGTCTCAAGTTGCACGGCAGGTAGCCCGACGTCAATGGCCCGGTCGAGGATATCCTTAGTTATCGTTTCGTACTCTTTTTTCAGCGAAGTTAGGCTCTGTTCTTTGCCTGGTCGCGGAGAATACTTCAGCTCTGGGATCACTGAACCACTGCCCACCTCCAACCCCAAGCCATATCTCAAAGGATACTTAGCCCGGCCGAAGACGAGCTCCTGCGGAGACCCCAGCTCCATTCGGGTAAAGGTTTTTATGTGAACACCCATAACAGTGTTATAAAAGTCATTTATATGTCTTTCGCAGCAGGTGCCCGCACAAACCAGTTTAACCTGCATGCGAACAATGGTTAATGGGGCGGCACCGATGTCAATAGAAAATAAAGAACAACGGCTAAAGTCATGCATCAAAGCCTGCGAGAGCGCGGTCATCGCCTTCTCCGGAGGAGTTGACTCTTCTCTGGTGTGCGCGGTTTCACACGAGGTCTTGGGGGACCGAGCAGTGGCTATCACGGCCATTTCACCCACCTATCCTCCTGGGGAGCTGGAGAGCGCCAGATCCGTGGCGAAGTGGATCGGTATCAGGCTGCTGGTGATCAAGACAAATGAACTGAAAAATCCTGAATTCTGCAGGAACCCCCCCGAGCGTTGTTACCACTGCAAGCGGGAGCTCCTCGAAAGGCTGGAGAAAATCAGGAAGAAGCTCGGTTTCAAACATATCTTCGACGGCACCAACCGCGATGACCACCGAGATTATCGACCGGGATTACGTGCGTTAAGGGAATTCGGAGTGATCAGCCCGCTCGCGGAAGCCGGGCTAACGAAAAATGAGGTCCGAAAGCTGGCCTTGAGATATGGGCTGCCCAACGCGGAAAAGCCAGCCAGCCCCTGCTTAGCCTCCAGAATACCTTTCGGCCAAGAAATCACCGCGGAAAAACTTAAACGAATAGCCCGTGGCGAGGAGTTCCTCCGCTCGCTGGGCTTCCGCGTGGTCAGGGTCAGGGATCACGGAAACTGGGCGAGGGTGGAGGTGGGTAAGGAGGAGCTGGACCGTGCCAAAGAGCTTGAGGAGAGGATAATCTCCGCTCTGAAGGCAATGGGCTATCCAACCGTTGCCATCGACAGAGGCGGCTATAGAATGGGTGGAGCAAACCTTTAAGTAAGGAACGACGTTATTTGGTGGGAGAAAATGCCGACCTTTGAACCATCTGGGGAAAAGGAAGTCACCCGAGCCATAGTTGAGGGCTTCATGAGGGACTTCCATCGCTATGCCGAGAGCGATATTATTGTGGTAGGCGGAGGACCGAGCGGGCTCATGGCGGCCAGAGAACTGGCGCGGCGCGGTGTGGCCACGTTGGTGATTGAGCGCAACAACTACCTCGGCGGCGGTTTCTGGATTGGCGGTTATTTGATGAACAAGGTCACCGTGCGGGCACCGGCCCAGAAAATCCTCGAGGAGCTGGGAGTGCCCTTCACTGAATCTTCCAAGGGACTCTATGTGGCTGACGGCCCCCACGCCTGCTCCAGACTCATCGCTGCCGCCTGTGACGCCGGGGTCAAAATTCTGAACATGACGCTGATCGATGACGTCATCCTGAAGGAGAAGGGACGCGTCGGTGGTGTGGTCGTCAACTGGACCCCAGTCTCGGCGCTGCCCCGGGAGATAACCTGCGTCGATCCCGTGGGGCTGGAGAGCAAGCTGGTCATCGACGCCACTGGTCACGACGCGGCTGTGGTGAGGATGCTGGAGAAGCGCGGGCTGCTCAAGGTCCCGGGCTACGGGGCCATGTGGGTCGAACGCTCCGAGGACCTTGTTGTCGAGCACACGGGCGAGGTTTATCCGGGGCTGATTGTCACTGGGATGGCAGTATCGACCGCCTACGGGCTGCCCAGAATGGGACCAACTTTCGGTGCGATGCTGATGAGCGGAAAGCGGGCCGCCGATGTCGCCTATGAGAAGCTCAGAGAAAGCGGCTAAAATTCTGCCCAGAATCCATCTCTATGAGGACAGGTCTTCGAAAACCCTCAATCTTGGGGAGATCTCTGAGTACTTGGCCGAGAAGTTGGGTCATGTCTCGGTGGATATAAGGGAACCGCTCTTTTTCCAACGCGATGGTGTTGCCCTCAGAGAGCTAGCTCGAGCCATGGCGCGGGCAAGAATTCGCGACCCGATGAAAAAAGAATCTTTCCTTGAACCACTTCCCGGAGAAATCAACCTGGAGCTGAAGCTGTTGCAGAACCCGGAGCAGCGACTCCTCGGGCTCCTCTACGACGGTGTTGCCCTCAAGAGCCTAGCTCTGAGGCTGATCCCCGAGGAGGAGAGGACCCAAAACCACCTGCACCTCATCTTCACCAACCGGCTCTTCGGAACTTGGGAAGATGCCGACGCGAGATACCACGCCCGGGTGAGCCTCTACAGCTTTCCCTGCCTGATATCGACGACCGGAATCGTGGAGGCGCCGGCCAAGCCTAGGGAATTCTACGCGCTGAGGCAACATTACCTAGCTCTGGGAGCCATCGCCTACGAGGAGCTGAAGGAGAGGTTCCGCGGCCGCTTCATCGACTACGATGATGAGAGGCTCACCGAGGTGATGAAGGGCTACGTTATGCAGGCGCTGTTCTACCACCTGACCTCCAACCCCTTCTGCGAGATCAAGACCTGCCGCCTCTACAACGCCCATTGGCAGGAGGAGGTCATCTTGGCGCAGCTGGGGCCAAAGGAAAGCGAGTTCTGCGAAACCCACTCTAAAATGCTGAGGGAATTGAGATCGGTTTGATTTTTTCTATCGGATACACAAATAATGTCGAGTGGGGAATTGTCTTTTTCAAGCTTCCAAAGGATCCGCTGTCAATCGGGGAGTTGACAGTCTCGTCGACTAAACCAGCTTTTCCAAATACGCCCTAAAGTCCTCTTGGAAGGTTCTCACCTCTAACACGTTGTTCATCTGCTCCCTGATGAGTTCCTCCAATTTCAGGATTTTCCACAGGGAGTCCACCTTCGCGGGCTGTGCTTGGGTACGCGGGTGCTTTGGAGTCGCATAGCAGCAGCCGGCGTGGACCTCGTGCCAGATACCGAGCCTCTTCGAGATCTGTTCAATCTCGACCTTGTCCATGCCGAGCAGCGGGCGTAGCACCGGGAACTTCAGCCCAGCCGTGGTGGCCCAGAGGTTGGACAGCGTCTGCGAGGCCTTCTGACCCAGCACCTCCCCCGTGACAATTCCCGAGGCACCCTCCTTCTGGCAAACCATCTCGGCCACCCGAAACATGCCGCGCCGACACTCTAGGCAAGCGTAGCTCCTCTCCTGACCGCCCATTATCCTTCGCAGGATCTTCGCCCAAGGATAGACGATGAGCTTCTCAAAATCGACCTTTCTCTTCAGATCCTCAAGCACCCTCATCGCGACCATGAATGTGTCCTCGCAGGTATAGGGATAAAGGCAGAAATGAAGCGGCAGGACTTCATACCTCCTCGCGGCCAGCGCCATCGCCACCGGCGAGTCGATGCCACCGGAGACCAGACAGACCACTTTTTCCCTAGGCATGGACCTCGAAACTTATTAAATAAACATCGTTATATTATCTTGCGTGCCGGGGTAGCCAAGCGGTTAAGGCGGTGGGCTGCAGTGAAATCCGCTGAAACCCGCTATTCGTCGGTTCAAATCCGGCCCCCGGCTCCACCAAATGAGAAAGATAATCCGACAAACTAGTTAACGGCCGAAAATCTTTCAAACCTCAGGTTTTCAACACGCGTAAAGTAAATCACATCCTCTATCCCTCAGTATTCCCAGAATTTAATCCTGCGCTTAATTTTCATTTTGGTTAGCGAAGTGGCTAAGGATACACAATATCGAAGAGGTTTACGTCCTCCACTGTATCAACAACTTGGGGAGATTTTGTAGTGGTGGGCACAACTACAGAAAAGAGAATTTTGCTCGGAGACCACGTATCGAAAACTTTTCCACCGGTTGAGGCCTTGGGTGAGGAGACTGCCGGAATGATGATCGCAATTTTGGAAATGGGAGCAGTAACTATTCTGATAATGATACTGCTCAAGCCACACGTTTCAAGAGCAAAAAACGAGTCCCCTTGGGTTCAAAAAAAGAAAATTTTAAATTGCTGAAGAAAGAGTACTTTTGTGCCGAAGCTGAAAAACAAGGAACAAAAAAGGAGAAAAATAAAGACAGAACCCAAGGTTATTCCTGAACGGGTTGCCGGGAGTGGGTTTGATAGAATCGAGCCCGGTGAACACTTATGCGGATTTTATCAAGACGCTGACGAAAAATTCTCCATCCTCACCCAATTCTTCCGCGCCGGCCTTCAAAACCACGAGAAATGTATCTATATCCTAGATGAAAGCAGCAAGGAGGAAGTCATTCAAGCATTCAACAAAGCGGGCGTCGACCTCAAGAAGCACCTCAGGTCAAAACAATTCGAATTGCTCTCGAGCGAGGAAACCTATCTTCATGGGGGTTATTTTGATCCTGACCGAATGGTAGAGCTGCTAAAACAGAACGAAAACAAAGCCATCAAAGAAGGCTATCATGGGCTGAGGATTTCCGGGGAAATGACTTGGGCCCTGAAAAAGCCTACCGGTGCCGAAAGGCTCGTTGAGTATGAGGCGAAGCTGAACTACTACTTTCCAAAAAGCAAGGTCTCGGCGATCTGTCTATATAATGAGAAAAAATTCGACCAAAAAACATTGCTCGAGATTATTTACACACATCCCAAGATTATCATGCAGGGCTCCATTTATGAAAATCACATTTATATACCTCCAGCTGATTTTCTGCCGATGAGGAGCGGCAACATCACTAGGGAACTTGTCGAAAACGTCAAGATGAACATAATCAGGATGGCAGAGCAGAGAAGAAAGCGCGAATTGGCAGAACTGGAACTAAAAAGAAGCGAAGAGCGCTACCGGACGCTGGTCGAGACGATGAACGATGGGTTGGCTTACGTGGACGAAAACGGCGTCATCCAGTATGTCAACCAGAAGTACTGTGAGATGATGGGTGTTTCAAGGGAGGAGGTAATTGGCCGGCGCGTGACCGACTTTCTCGACGATGAAAATAGAAAGATCTTTGAAGAAAACTTCAAAAAGGCGCTGAGGGGGGAGAGGTGCGTTTACGAGCTCGTGAGGCTCAGA